>JAHHHV010000020.1 GCA_019359155.1 Pegethrix bostrychoides GSE-TBD4-15B | reverse complement strand
GAATCGCTTGCTGCCGCAGAAATTGTTGGACGGCTTGAGTGAGGTCACGAGCATCCTGGTTCTCCATATTTCACGCCCTATTACTTCTATTTATAGTATGCCTTCTCTTCTATTGCCGGGTTAATAAGTGGGTGGCGCATGATGATGTGCTGGAGCCGGACTATCTCCGCAACTGTATTGAACTCTTAGACCAGCATCCAGAGATTGTGATTGTTCACTCCCGGTCGCAGGTGATTGATGAGGAAGGTCAGCAGATTGGCACCTATGACGATCAGTTGCGGCTCAAGAGTTCGTCCGTTTGTGATCGCTTCCGTCGGATTCTTTGGGCAGGTTACTTCAGCGAATTTTTTGGCGTGATGCGGGCAAGCTGCATTGCCAAGACTCATATGCATGGCAACTACGCTGGCTCAGACCGCAATTTCCTGGCAGAAATGGTGCTGCAAGGAGATGTCGGCTATGTGGAAGAATATCTGTTCCAGCGCCGAGATCACGGCAAATGTTTCTGTCGTTCTCAGACTGACAAGGTTTCTCGCCTCAAGTGGTACGACCCCAACGTCAAGCGGGCAAGCCTTGTCGCTTCCACTACGGGCTTGCTGAAGTGGAAACTTTATTTACAAGCAATCTTTGGCTATCAAATCTCCCTCAGCGATCAGGTCGGCTGTCTGCTCGCTTTGTCTGAGTGGGCTTGGCACCGAGGGCTTGAAACGATTAAAGGTACAGGGGAGCAGTTCCGCTCTACGGTTGTTAATCAGTATCACAAGCTGGATCGGCAGTCGACTATAGAGCAGCCTATAGTAGCTGCCGATTGACTATCTGCTCGAGAATACCCGCATCGCACTTACCCTAGATCAACGCTGGATGGAATTGATCTAGGGCGGCTCTGCCTTACCCAGATACAGGCTTTTTAGCCCCATGCGGCCTGTGCGCGTCATCCCCCAATATCGCAGATAGCGGTAAGGGCCGTAGGTTTTCCCCGTCTTGGCATCGGGAATTAGCTTCAGCTCAATATGGCCGCGCCCGCCATGCTTCCCCAACGGTGGTAAGCCGCCGAGTTGCGGGTCGTCAGCTGGGTGAGCTGCAACACCTGTCGCTGGTGCAGTCTCGGCAGTCACAGCAGTCGCAGCAGCAGACTGGCGTGCTTCTAGCAGTCCCTGAAGCATGGCGACTAGCTCGCTTAGTTCGGCATCTGGCCAGGTTTGGAGCTGCTGCATCAGCTGCTCTGAGCGGTTGCGCTGGGGCATCGGATTGGCCTTCGAGTCTAATTGACCTCTGCTGAATTGGCTAGCGCTGAACTGTGCCAGCCGATTGATTGAACAGCAGATCGCGAGACTGCTCAGGGCTAACGGTCTGTCCTGTGAAGGCTGCGGCTTTTTCGTAGGCGCGAACGGTTGCGGGTCTGGCCTGAATCGCCTCAAACCACCGCCGCAGATGCGGGAAATCTTCCAGATTTTGCCTCTGCCGTTCGTGCGGCACAATCCAGGGGTAGCTGGCAATATCAGCAATTGAGTATTCGCCCGCTATAAATGCGCGTTCGGCGAGCTGCTGGTTGAGCACTGCGTAGAGTCGGCCTGTTTCGTTCACGTAGCGGTTAATGGCATAGGGGATTTGTTCGGGCGCGTACTGTGTGAAATGGTGGTTTTGGCCAGCCATCGGCCCTAGTCCGCCCATCTGCCAAAACAGCCATTGCAGTACGTCTGCTCGGCCTCGCGCATCGGCTGGAATCAATTGCCCAGTTTTTTCTGCCAGGTAGAGCAGAATGGCTCCCGACTCAAAAATTGAGATCGGCGCAGCACCATCAGCTGGCTCTGGATCAACCAAAGCCGGGATGCGGTTGTTGGGCGCAATTTTCAAAAACTCTGGCTGAAACTGTTCCCCTTTGCCAATATTGATCGGTAGGATCTCGTAGGGCAGTCCCAGTTCTTCAAGGCAGATCGTTACCTTGTGTCCGTTGGGTGTCGTCCAGTAGTAAAGTTGGAGCATGAGCTGATTTGGCTTCCGCAACATTCGGCCACTAAATTGTAGCGCTGCATCGCATCTATGGTTTTGGCTAGACTACGCTGCGCTCCACTTCAGCAGAATGCAGGATCTTGCGGGCGACCGCTTCAGCCACTTTAATGCCGTCAATGCCTGCGGAGAGAATGCCGCCCGCATAGCCCGCGCCTTCCCCTGCCGGATAGAGACCGTTAATATTGACGCTCTGGCCGTCCTCGCGGCGCTTGATCCGAATCGGCGAGGAGGTGCGAGTTTCCACGCCCGTCAGCACTGCGTCCGCCATGGCAAATCCCTTAATTTTGCGATCGAAAGCAGGCAGCGCCTCGCGGATTGCGGCAATTGCATAGTCGGGCAGGCTAGAGCTGAGGTCGCCCAGCTTCACGCCGGGTTCATAGGACGGACGCACCGCACCGCAGGCCTGAGACGGACGGTTGGCGATGAAGTCTCCCACGAGCTGTGCTGGAGCTGCGTAGTTATGGCCTCCCAGCTCAAAGGCACGTGCCTCAAGCTGACGTTGAAAATCAACGCCCGCTAGTGGGCCGCCTGGATAGTCGTCAGGCGTGATCCCAACGACGATGCCGCTGTTGGCGTTGCGCTCATTGCGAGAATATTGACTCATGCCGTTGGTGACGACGCGACCTAGCTCTGAGGTAGCCGCTACCACAAGCCCGCCCGGACACATGCAGAAGCTATAGACCGAGCGCCCGTTTTGAGCATGATGCACCAGCTTGTAGTCAGCTGCGCCCAAAATCCGATGTCCGGCCTGTGCGCCAAACCGCGCCTGGTCAATCAAATGCTGCGGATGCTCGATCCGAAAGCCAATCGAAAACGGTTTTGGCTCAATATACACGCCGCGATCCAGCAGCATCTCAAAGGTATCTCGAGCGCTATGCCCCACCGCCAGCACGACATGATCGCTGGTAATCTGCTCACCTGTTTCCAGCCTCACGCCTCGCACCTGCCCCTGCTCAATTTCTAGATCGACGACCCGACTCTGAAACCGGATCTCGCCACCCAAAGACTCAATCGTGGCGCGCATTTTCTCCACCACGCCCACTAGCTTAAACGTGCCAATATGCGGCTTGTTGACGTAGAGGATTTCTGGCGAAGCGCCTGCATTCACCAGCTCGTTCAGCACCTTGCGCCCATAGTATTTGGGGTCACTCACCTGGCTGTAAAGCTTGCCGTCTGAAAACGTACCCGCGCCGCCTTCGCCAAACTGGGCGTTGGATTCCGGATTAAACGCGGTTTTTTGGCGCCAGAAGCCAAAGGTGTCCGCCGTGCGCTCCCGGACTGACTTGCCGCGCTCTAGCAAAATTGGGCGAAATCCCATGCGTGCCAGCATCAGCCCCGCAAACATGCCGCAAGGCCCTGTGCCAATCACAATCGGGCGGACATTCAGGCCGCTGGGCGCTTGCGCCACGCAGTGATAGCTCATATCCGGCGTGACGACCACATGCGGATCTTTTCTAAATCGCTGGAGCAGCTGGGCGGCTTGCGCCACCTCAACATCCAAAATATAGACTAGGGCAATCTCACCGCGCTTGCGGGCATCGTGGCTGCGCTTAAAGATGGTATAGTCCCGCAGATCTGCGGACGAGATTTGCAGCTTTTTGAGAATGGCCGCCCGCAGGTCGTCGTCCGAGTGATCTAGCGGCAGCTTGATTTCACTGAGTCTTAGCATACTCCATATTTTAATCACAGATGGGGCTGCTTTCAAATCGCCTTGATTGGCAACGGGCTATTGGCAACGGGCTATAGCCGATTGCTCAGCCGGATTTCGCCCGTCTGCTTGCCGAAGTTAATTTTAGTGCCGACCGCGATGGTAATACTGCGCCCCGGTGCAACCTCTCTGAGCATCCCCTCGGCTGTCGTGATGGCCCAAATCTGATCTGAGCAGTTTTTAAGCCCCCAGATCTGCGGATGCGCCGGATTTTGCACCACGCTGGCTGCTGGCTGCGAAAAGTTATAGCGCTGATGAGCATCTAGATGATGGGGATAGAGATGCGTGTTGTGGTTGAGCATCACGACCGCTTGAGGCAGATGCAGGCTGGGCGGTAGATGCAGCTGAGCTTGGCAGTCCCAGCAGGTGGTTGAGGCAGACTGAGGATCGTAGAAATTCTCAGCTCCACAGCTAGCACAGTAGAAGATCGCGTCGCGGAGGCGCACCATCGCCGAACGCCATTCGGTTTCCTGAATCCGGCCATTGGTCGGGTTATGGATGCCGCTGGTGAATGATTTGATGAACAGATCGCGTAAAAACTCTGGATAAATTGGCCAGAAGATGAGAGGATTGTCTTGATAGCCAGGAATCGGACGATTAGCTGTGTTGTCTGGATCAAAAATAAAGGTGGCATCTGTGCCATAGATGCGAGTCATGGCGGGCAGATCAAAACAGCGGATTTCGGCCTCCTGCTGCCCTTCTAGCGGATGATGCACCAAAAACAGGTAAAACAACAGCACCGCCAGTGAAAACAGATCGGTCTGGGTACTGGGCTTGGCTGCGCCGCGCACAATTTCTGGAGCCATGAACCGAGGCGTACCCAACACGCCAGTCAGCTCGGCATTATTAATCCCCACGTTATCGTTATCGCAGATTAAGATATGGCCAGTTTCTGGCTCAAAAAAAATGTTGCCAAACGAAATATCGCGATAGCAAAATCCGCGCGCATGGAGCTGAAAAAAACTGTCGGCCAGCTCAAATCCTGCCGTTGCCAGTGCCCGAAACGACGGCGAAACCTGCCCTTTCATCAGCGCCACAATCCCAACAGAACCAGCGTGACGCAGCGGCATCACATAGCCGAATCCGTCCAAATCAGGCGAGAGTACTAGCTCTAGCGGCCAGAGAAATCGCTCGCTGGGAAAGCCTGTTTTAATCGCCTCTTCCAGCCTGGTTCGCAGTCCTGGATCATGGATCTGGTAATGCGGAAAATACCACTTCAGCGCCACAGACTGCCCGCCTAGACTGGCCTGATAAACTTCACCCTGTCCGCCACTGCCGAGACATTGCTCTACCAAGCAGGGCAGATGCGAAAACTGCGTGTAGACGGTTTGCCCCGGTTGCAAAAGTTCATTCATAGGTCGAGAAGCTGAAATAGATTGCTTAGAACTGACTGGAAACGCTGGAGTGCGAACGGCATTGAACCACCAATGTCTTTGCGATGAGATCATGCAGTGCCTGCTTCCTCTGCGTGAAGGCTGCCATGATAAATCCAATACAGAGAACAGCAGAGAGAATTTTGCTAAAATGACGGCTCGTGGCTTGGCTAAGAGACAGCCGACTGCCGTTGAGATCGGTAACGTAGATATTCATGGCGCGTTTACCTATCGTCGCTTGCTTAACAGAACTCTCTTGCAGCGCAAAATAGAGCCAGTTGAGCACGATGCCAAGTAGATAGGCCAGCGGCTCCACTCCTTCAGTGCTTTCAGTCAGCAGAGCGTAGAAAACTGCCAGTAGAAATCCGCTGAGAAACCCTAAAATATAGAGAATCACTCCGTCAATTAGCAAAGCGGCAGTGCGTGAGCCAAAGCTGGCATAGGCGGCAGGCAGCAGATGATTTGGCAGGTGATCTGATAGGTGATCTGATAGGTGATCTGGCGAGCGAGCTGGATTACCAACAGGCTGAACCTGCGTAGCAGATGGCGTAATCACCGTTGCTTGCAGCTCGTTTGACTGCCGGGATCGGGGCTGCTCTTGGCTCGGCCTGATTTGATCTGACGGTGAACTAGCTGACGCAATCGTTCCCAGCGCTAGCGCCCAAGATTCGACTGCCCAGTGAGCCGCATCGCTCGACAGACCAAAATTATCCTGAAGGCGTTTAATCAGACGTGCCAGCAGCAGACCCGCAGGCAGGCTGTTTTGTGAGGAGAGCAGATCTTGGGGAATTCGTGCTTCTAGCGCTGTAATCAGCACCGCAATTTCTTTACGATAAGCGCCGCACTGGTCATGCAGGAGTGCTTTTAAGCGATGCGGCTGCTCACAGACGGCAGTGCCTTGCTGCGAAATAATCTCGCGTAGCTTTTGGCGAGGTATATCGTTCATCATACTGTTCATCTTGGCTTACCTTAAATGAGCATATCAAATTAGCACGCTAAGTTCTCTATGGCAGTCTCGAAAAATTCACCTGCGTTGCAAAATTCTGGGAGCGATTGGGCGAAAGCTGCCGCGCTTTCAGGATGGCCGCCATCAAAAATAAATAGGCTACTGAACCTATCAACGTCGTCACGCCAACCCCCACGAGCTGCTGTAGCCAGTCACTCGCGCCCAGGACGGTCGCTACCAGCTCTCCCAGTTCGCCAGAGGCATTCCAGAAGGCATGCAGTGCGGCTGAGGTAATGTAGCCAATGGTCAGAATTGTCCAGCGCTTAGAGGGCTTTAAGACGCTGAGGCCAATAAAATAGCCAAAGTAGCCGCTGTAGGCCAAATGTCCAGCCACCGATCCCAAAATCCGAGGAATCAAGAGCTGTAGCCCTAACAGCTCTCCTGCACCACGCCCTGCTGCCTCTGAAACGGTTTCTACTGCACCGGGCACATATTGCCCCATTGTTTCTAACAGCGTGAAGCCAACTGCCGAAGCCGTCGCAATCAAGATGCCATCTAGCGGCTCCCAGACTCCCAATCGCTCTGCAGCAGGTGAGCGGAGCTGCCGTCCAATCCAGAGCGCCAAAAATACTGGCAGCACCTTCAGCAACTCTTCCATCATGCCTGCTCCAAAAAAATTGCCAATCAGAGCCGTCATAAAATCAGTTTGCTCAATTCCACCGGGCAGCAGCTTGCGGAATACAAACATGAACAGGTCTAGGATTGGACTTTTAAGGATTAGCATCGTCATCAGCGCTGAGCCAAATAGCAGCCACCAAGGCTTGGGTTTACCGCTGAGTCGATAGATAAAATAATAGGCGGCTACGCCAAGATAAAGGCTGAGCAGACCGTTAAACAGCACTGGCCTACCGTTGCTGGCAAATAAACCCGCTACCAGCAAAATCGTGATCACGCCTGGGATCAAGAATCCTTTTTTGAGCAGATCCTGCTTGGCTCCCATAATTGGCAGCATTTGACTCAGCCGTAGCTCATCATCGGCTAGGGGAGCACGGGCTGGAACGCGATTGGTTCCGGGGCGGGCTGGAGGCTGGGGAGCTGGAGGCTGGGGAGCTAGAGTCGGGGCGGCGGGACGGTAAAGGGTTGGGGGGAGCGGAGTGGCCGGGGCAGGCTGGGCAATCTGCGTGGGCTGAGGTGACTTTTGGGATAGTTGGGGCAACTTGACGCGATTTTCAAACTGAAACTCTAGACCGCGCTTGCCAACCTGAATTGAGTCACCGGGCTGGAGAATTTGCGTTCCCTGTAGGGGCTGGCGGTTAATGCAGGTGCCATTTGTGCTACCCAAATCGCGAATTTGCCAGCTCATTTGGCCGTTCGGAGCCTGCACTGCTCGAATCTCTACATGCTGACGTGACACGCCGGGATATTGCTGGGCATCTAAAACAATCTGTCCATTTGGATCTGAGCCAATTACGGTTGGCCGATCACCTGAGAGCTGATGCCAAATTGCCTGACCGTTGGGGCTGACCGAAATCTGTCGCAGGCTGGGTTGTGGAGATAGATTCATGAGATTGAAGAATATGTTAGAACGTATGATGAAAATCTGCTAAACAGACGTAACGACAATGTTCTGAATACCTTGTCGATTGTCAGGCAGTGCAAAAACAGCTTGACTCTCGGTGCCAGCTCTCCAGCGCTCCGGCAGCGGATCGTAAAATACTTCACTGGGCGGACTGATCTCTTGACCTTCAGCATCCAAAAAACGAGCCACAAACTGCACGTCACGATGGCTAAAACTAGATTTGGCCGTGACTTCCATCACCAAAACATCGGCTTTGACCGTCTTGCCTGTCGCTACGTCGCGGATCGTGGCATTCTCCTTCACCTCAGGCTCACCTAGCTCAAAATAAGGCTTCATCGCATCTAAGCCCGATCCGGCACTGGCAGGCGGGGCGCTTGGTGAGGCAGGCGAGGCAGGCGCAGGCGAGGCAGGCGGGGCAGGCGGTGAAGCATCTGGCGAGGCTTGTGAGACAGGCGGATTGTCATTTGCCGCTCTCTGAGACGGCCGAGACTGAATTGAATTAAGCAGCGTCAGGCCAAACAGTGCGGCCAAGACCCAGCAAATCACCTTCCAGGGCGCTGTTCCGGTCTGAGCGGGTGCAGAATGGGCCATTCCAGAATTAGCTCTGGGCGGCGCACCGTCATAGACCGTTGCAGCCAGCGATTCGCCTGCTGTCGGCTGAGCGGGGCGGCACTCAAACAGCAGATCTACGCCGGTTGCGCCCAGCAAAATTCGGTCGCCATTTTGCAGTACCTGACAGTTTTGGAGGCGCTGCCCGTTGAGGTATGTGCCGTTGACGCTGCCCAAATCGCAGATCTGCCAGCTGAGAGACTGGCCGGTGGGCGGATGAATTTCAGCATGGCGACGCGAAATATCCTGATACTGCTCGGCATCAAGCGCAATCTGGCAGTCTGGATCTCGGCCAATCACGGTTGATCTGTGGGTGGCTAAATTATGACAGGCGGGCTGCAAGGCATGGGCTTTGAGCTGTGCTGAATATCGAGGTTGTACGGTCATATCTTAAGGCTCTACAACAACAGGCGTACCGATTGAAACCGATTCGTATAGTTTGCGGATATCTTGATTTCGCATTCGCACACAGCCATGCGAAACGGCTTGACCAATCAAATCTGGCTGATTTGTGCCGTGAAAGCCAATATAATCTTTGCCATCTGTCCAAAATAAAATGAGTCGTTCACCCATTGGATTATTGGCATCTCCTGCGGGCACAATACCTTGCTCTGAAGCAGGTACAAAAGAGGGGGTTTGCCAAGCTGGATGTTCCTGCATCACCATCACTTGGAAATTACCCGTCGGGGTTTCCCAGTGCGGTTTACCCACCGCCACCGGATAGTCGGCCAGCAGTTGCTCACCCTGGTAGAGATAAACCCGCCGCTCGCTCAGCTTCAACAAGAGCCGCACTGCGGGTTCGGGCCAGCTAGGCCGCAGGTTAGGCAGATCAGGCGTAATTCTGGTCGTAATCTTGGGCGTAATCTCAGGCAGAGCCGCCGCTGTCTGAATGATCAGACTTGACTGAAGCCCGATCAGGACAAGACTGGTCAACAACGCTAGCCGGATCTGTGAGCGAGACATAGGCTTAAACTAAGGCCAGAATTAGACAGAGAACGCACCAGTGATCTGGAGAAGCCGTTTGGATTAGCTTCCCCTGCTGCTAAATGGTCACTAGAAACAGGGGAAGATTAGCAGGTTAGAGCGCTAAAACTGGCCTACCATCTCACCGGATAGGCGGCTGGAATTGTTGTAGGCTGCTGCAATTCGGGATCAGTGACAACAGTGCCGCCACTGCCACTACCAGGATTTGGTGTTACTGGCTCGGAGATGACGTTGGGCGCAGGCTCAACAGGTGCAGGAGTAACAGCCGCAGGCTCAACGGGTGCAGGAGTAACAGGCGCAGGAGTAACAGGTAGAGGCGTAACAGATGCAGGGCCGGGCGTTGCTGGCGTGACTGGCTGGGCTAGCGCAGACTGCAAGAGCTGGGCTGGCATGATGCTAAGACCCGTGAGCAATAGCGTCGTCGCCGGCACAAATAGCAGCTTGGCGGGAAAGAATTTCCGATTCATTTGCAACTCCTTATTAGGTGTAAAACTATCTAGTTGTAACCGTGCTCGATCTAGCTTCTCAGTAAAATTCTTAGAAGCTAGACCTGGTTGACTGACAAGCGGCTGATTGAATCCCCGATTCAACCGGGCTAAACTCAGGCTTGTCAGCCAAGCAGGTAGCGTTTCTAGATGATCAATTAGCTACAGCGAATTGCAGGAGGGTGAGCCATCTGCGGAACCCCTGTAGTTACCTGCGTTCCAGCTGCCAGTTACCGCACGACCGTCGGCATAGAGGAATACGCCCTCTCCTTGACATTTGTTTTGACTGAAATTACCTCGATAGCGGTTGCCGTTTTGTAGCTTCAGCTCTCCGATGCCGCTCAGCTTATCGTTCTCAAATTCACCCATATAGACTCCAAATCCTGAGTATTTGAATGTGCCACAGCCGTTGCGCTGGCCGTTTTGAAATTCTCCGTCATACCGATTGCCGTTTGGAAACAAAATAGTTGCTCGACCATCTGCCGGAGTTCCGTTGCCCTTCAATTCACCATAGAATTTGCTGCCGTTAGGATATGCAAAGTCGGGCTTTTGCGGCAGGGTCGCTGGCTGTGGCTCTTGACAGACCAATTCAGGCCTGAGCTGGGGCAGAGGCACAGGAGAAGGCAGAGAAGGTGCAGAGGCAGCGACTGGCGTAGGCTCTGGTACATCAGGTTCGGTCACAAAGCTTGAGGCAATTCCCAGTACGGCAAGACTCGCAACCCCCACCCAGAGCCAGGGGCGAGCCGTCGAGGCAGGATTTAGCGCAGCAGAATTTGCGCCAGCTGATCGCGGCGGCTGAGCGGAAGCCACCGTCGAAGCCACCGTCGAAGCCACCGTCGAAGCAGTCGCAGCAGCATCCAAGGCCGTATGAGCAGGTGCCGTTCTCAGCGTTTCTTCTGTGCCGATATCAATACCCAGCGCGATTGCCCAAGACTCCACAGCCCAGCGAGCCGCATCTTCCGCCAGACCCCGCTCTTCCTGCAATCGGTGAATTTGACGCTCTAGCTGCATTCTGGCGGCTATCGGGTTTTGCGGCACAGAGAGCGCCTGGGTGACACCTTCTTCCAGCGCGCTCATCAGCACAGAAATCTCTCCCTTAAACTGGCCGCAAAAGTCATGCAGCAGGCCCTTACAGCGATAGGGATCATCGCAGATTGTTTTGCCATAGCGAGCTACTAATGTACAGAGCTGCTGTCGGGGTAGATTGTTCATCGTTCATCTCTATAGACAGATGTTGGTGATGGCTGATTCTCCGCAGGCTGATTCTCCGCAGGCTGATTCTGATTAAATTCGCTGGGCTTTGGCTGAAGCGCCTCAACTGTTTTTTGTAGCTCTATGAGCTTGCTGTTGGTTTGTTTCCAGTGATTCCACAGCCAGCCGTTACAGCCAAAGCTCAGCAGAGTTAGCGCTAGCGTTGTCAGTCCTAAGGCGTTAGATCGGCGCATTTCGGGTTTCTCAGGCTCCTCAGATTTTTCGGGTTTTTCAGGCGGCTGGACTGGAGCAGTTGGCTGTGAGCTGCGGTAAATTAGACCAATCGTAATATCATCACCGCTGCCTTCACGCGAAGTTTCCGCTAAAAATTCTGGCAAATGTTCAACTACGTGCGCGAGCTGCTGCTGTTGAATCAGGTTGAGGTAGTCTGGCCCAATTTTGATAAACTCTGCCTCAGTCGGATATGAGTTGGCGTAGCCGTCAGTTGCTACCAAAATTAGCTCCGGCGACTGCTGCGCGAGCGGCACAAGCTTTATCTGGAATTCTCTCCAGCCTTCAGATGTGCAGAGTGATGTTGTCTCATTGGCAATCAGTCTATCGTCACGCCGCAACGGACGTGATACTTCACCCTGACTATCTACTGCTAGAATATCGCCGTCTCCCAGCTGCATATATAAGATAAACCAGTCTGTCACCGCTACGACCAGCAGCGTTGCCCCATAGACCACTGCCGGATCTGTCTCAATTGCCTGTCGAGAAACCTGCTGCTTAGCCAGCTCAGCCCATTCCGCTGACGTGACTGGATGTTGCTGCCAGTGCCGACTCACGACCTCACTCCAAGTTCGCACCAAACGCTGGGGTAGCTGGAGCGGCTCTAACAGCGCGTCGAAATCAGCAGTCTGTATTTCTGAAGACTGAAGCTGCGGAATTGCCAAAGCTTCCTTCAGAATTTTTTCAGCGAGCCGCACGGCAAACTGCGCACCCAGATCGCTGCGAAAACTTTTGGGGCTGCCATGCCCGTCTGAAACTGCCAAAATCAGCGGAGTGCCTCTGCCCAGTTTGGGATAGCCAGGAAACCAGCGAATGGCATCTTGATTTGGCGTCTGGTGGCGCTGATGCGATGCACCCCGGCTAGTCTGACCGACACAGTGCCACTCGGCATCATGCTGCTGCATAGGCTGAATTCTCGAAAGCTGAACCATGGTTGCTTGCCCTCCTACCAAACATCGTTCCTACCAAACATCGTTCACAGGGTCGATTGCCGTCTTCTCTGGCGGCACTGCTGGGATCGGCACGTTGCTAGCGCTATCTCGCTGCCCGTCGTCCAGCCGCTGCGCCTGACTCGCGGGGGCAGAAGCTGCCTTCAACACGGCAGTCGAAACCCACTTAATTCGATTCACTAGCGCATCTGGATTATTGGCCGATAGCGGCTTCAGCTCAATATTGCCAATAAACTTTTGCAGAATCTCGTAGTCTGCCTGTTGACCGACTGCAATTGCAATCCGCACCGCCTTTTTGCCCCAAGGCTGAGCCATCAGCTCACGCAGCCCTCTGTTGAAGTCATCGGTTGGCTGACCGTCGGTAATCATGACCAAAACGGGCGGCAGCGCTCGGTCGCTCATTGGCGGAATCTGCATCTGCTCAGCCACCATCGACAGCGCTTTACCCATGTCGGTCACGCCGTCTGCATGGAGATCTGTCCAGTGAAACTGCTCGACGGGCGTGGGCTGTGAGACATGCCACTGCGCCCCGTCAGAAAATCGCAGCGCCCGCACCAGCACTTGGGCATTGGGATTGTCTTCTGCGGCTTTCCGCATCAGCGGCAGCGCCTGCTGAATAGCGTTATTCAAAGACTGAATTTTACCGTCTACGGCCATGGAACCCGAACAGTCACAGAGCCAAATAAAATGAAGTGGACGGGTCGATAACGCGCCGCCCGGTCTTCGGTCTGCCATATCGTTCTCCTGATGCTAAACCTGAAGTTCAGTCAAACCTAAGGCTGCAATTGCAGGTTCCTTCAGGTGACGCTATTGCATAGCAGCAGGATTTTTCAGCATATGCAGTCGGCTAGGGTCCAGGGTCAGCTAAGGCAGCGGATGATAAACTCGAATTGTCTCGATGGGGATTGCCTCACCGCTCTTAGAGATAATTTCCAGCCGATGTTGACCGTTGCTCAAATTTTGTGCCAGCAGGTCGATCGATGCACCTGTGCGCGTCGGGATAGCAGGCGACCTGTAGAGATCTGTAAAGAGCGGCTCCACGCGCCAGCGAATCTGAAAGCCTAGAGGCACAGGCTGCTGGGTGAACAGATAGGACTGCTCTAGCCACCAGTCTTGCGGCTGAATCAGGATGCGCTGTGAATTGGAAATGAATGGATGCTGGCTGTCACCACTGCCGTCAAATCCAGTCTGCGACCCAGAGAGGTCAAACTGAAATTGATCCATTTTGGCACTCACCTGCCGAATCGTTAGCTGCCAGTCTTCCAGCAGCAGCGGACTCGCAGAGCGAATCTGTAGGAGGCTCGGCCAGCCAACTCCAGGCGCGCTGCTCGCACGGGTGAGGGCATAGAGTTCGGGGAATTGGGAAGGCGGCTGACCGTCAATCAAAATGGTTGAGCTGTGGATTAAGTCGGCTGGCAGTGGCGTGGCCACCAGCGCCACACGATTGCCCGTAAACTCCAGCGAGAGATGACCCTGCTGCCAGTTCAGCTCGGAGCCTGGGTAGTCGCTCACGCGCTGATCAATTTGGCTGTTTTGAGCCGCTGCCGGATGTAGCAAATGGCTGGCCATGAGCGTAGCCATCAGGTGATTGCCCTCAGCGTTGAGGTGAACCTGATCGCGCAGCAGATCCTGGGGAGAGAGACGCTGAGCTTTGAGATGTTGCTCCCAAGCCGTGCGAATATCAACCAGCTCGCAGCCGTACTGCTGGGCGATAGTTTCCAGCCATGCAGTATGCTGATTGAACCACTCGTAGACTCTGAGCTGTTCTGGATCATCCGCAGCGCTGAAGCTGGGCAGCCAAGTCACATGATCTGAGGCCAGCACAATCTCTGCCGTCGTGCGGCGACGCAGATTGGCAATAATGGCTTCGTAGTTTTGCTCGTCGCCATAGACGTGAAAGATCACGAGATCTGGATAGAAGGGATATAGATCTTGCTCGGCAGTGCGAACGAGTAAGGGACTGGCAAACCCCCCAATCGCCCGGTTCTCGACGACTAGATGAGCATCAGGAAACTGCGCCCTGAGTCGCTGCACTAGCTCCAGCCACCAGTCTTGCCCAGTAATAGACTGACCGTAGAACAGAATGCGGACGGTGTTGGCAGAGACAGGCGTGCTGCTAGAGAGCATCCTCAAAGTTCGACTGATGCCAGATCCATAGGCCGCAGGATCTCGAACGGTCGTAGGTAGAGGTTCCTGCTTGGGGCGCAGCAACGCGATTTGAAAAAGCGCTTTGCTGCTGGCAAGAGAGCTGTCAATAGAGCTAAGAATCGGGCTAAGAATAGAGCGATTGACGGCGCTGATTGGCATGGCGCTGATCAAAACGGCAGTCAAGATACAGAGTCCTAGCCAAATCAGCCTGGTCAGACGCAGCTTCATTGTTGAGCGGGGGGGAGAATATCTCTACAACTATAGCCGCTACATCTGTACTATAGCTCCTGCTTCACATCCCGCCGGATCTCGGAAAGCCGACTGTAAACCGTGCCGGGACAGCCTGTGGCGACTCGATCTTGGTGGCCGCAGATCCGCGAGAGCTGTCGGGTGCCAAAGTCAGCCGTCGTTGTGCTGACGGGCGTGATCGGATCGGTGATTCCCATCCGCTTGCAGAGCATAATGCAGGTTTCTACGACCGCATCATACTGCTGTACACCAATCCGCAGCGAACCTTGAAAATCACCGTCTACTGCAACGCCAATTCCGTCGTTTACCAAATCATGTGCGCCGCGTTTTCGGCTAGAGCGTGCTTCATAGACCCGACCGCTCGGCATAACGATATAGTGATAGCCAATATCTGAATAGCCGCTGCTGTTGAGATGAATATTCAAAACGGTTCGCATCCGCTGAATTTCCTGCTGCTGTGTGGCGCTCGTCGAGAGATTGGCGATCACCGTATGGTGCAGCGTGATTCGCTTTGGGTTGAGCAGATCTGGAATACCCTCAGGCGTGAGCGTTGGCGTCCAGATTGACCGCGCAAAGAGTTTTAGTGCTGACGGCGTGGGCAGCACGGTCAGCTGAATTTCCTCCTGCTCTTGATCTGAAGAAATTAGCTCTACCCGGCGTTTGCCAGCCTGATTAAAAAAGAGGGCTGCCTGCCAGCGCTGATTTTGAACGATAGGCCGAGCCAAAATATACTGACCGTCGACGCGCAGCACCAGCTGTTCGCCATCTGCAAAATTTTTGGCACCGCCCGCCAGCACAAAGCCGCTGCCTGCATAGATGGGCTGCGTCGGCGGCGTAATTGTGAGGCGGGGCGAAGCGGCGACAACGGCGATGGTGAGCGTTTCGCTGCGGACTGGACTAGCGAGACTCTCCAGCGAAGCCGTCAAGCGCCGACTGCCAGCCTGCAAAAACTGAAACTGCGTCTGCCAGGTGCCGTTGGCCGCGACAGTTCCGGCGTTGGCGCGAAGCTGATTGTCAATCGTCAGCGTCACGGGTTGACCAATCACGCCGTCTGCCGTTCCCGAAATTGAAAATTCCTGACGGACTGCCACCTGCGGCGGTGCAACAATCGTCAGGTTGGGCGGCAAATCATCGAGCACCAGCATTGTGATCGGTGGGCTACTGAACAGGCTGCCCTGAGCGTTCGTGGCCGAAAACACCAGCTTGCGGCTGCCAGTGCTGTTGAATCGAAACCGAATGCTCCAGCTGCCGCCCGCCGGGATATTGCCCACCGACGACTGATAGCGATCGTCAACCGTCAGCGTCAGCGGTCGGCCATCTAGCTCTCTGGCAATGCCGTTGATGATGCAGGCTTCCGCCTGCTGTACCTGATAGGGATAGGAGGTAACCTGGAGCAGCGGCAGGGAAGCATTGACGACCGAAATCACAATCGTCTGGCTAGAAACCGTCTGACCTCTGTCATCAGTCGCCAGCACCGCGAGGCTGCGCCGCCCTGAGCTAGTAAACCGGAACCGGAAGCTCCAAAGACCGTTGTCTGGCACCGCGCCCGCGCCCATCCGATACTGATTGTCAATCACCAGCGTCAGCGGCTGTCTCGCCAAGTCTTGAGCCGTGCCGCTGATGCTGAGATATTCTTCAACGCCAACCTGGGCTGGGAAGCTAGTGATTTGCAAGGTCGCCAAGAGACTACTCCTGATGTGAGCGATAAGATTAAAAGATCAAAACAAGAAAGTGGTACGGAGCGTTGCCAGGATCGAATCTGGATTGTCGTTGCTCTGGTTAGGAGCCGTCAGCCAGATCACACCCGGCGTGACAAAAATATTGTCGTTGATCCGATAGCGATAGAAGGCTTCAATATGCAGCGGCACATCCACATCAAAGTCTTGCGGATCGCCGCCCACTGCGGTTAAGTAGGGTTCAGCTCCCACCACAAGCCCCAGCAGATTACCCTGACGACCCAAATCTGGGAATGCAAAGGTGAGCGCATAGGTGAGGATATTGCCATCGCCTTTGCCAATTAGCCGTGAATAAAAAGTGCTAAACCAGCCGCTAATCGAAAATCGTGAGCTGGGCTGCCAGTTAAACTGCGCGCCGTAGGCATTGGTGACCACAGGCGACGGATCGAGGGCGGCAATCTGCTGTCCGGCAATCCGACTGTTAAAAATATCCTGACCGCCCAGCGTATTGGCAACTGCCGTACCCGTCACGCCCAGCCCGTTGTAGTTAAAGCCAAACCGACCCGAGGGCGAATATTCGTTGACATAAACCCCGGCAATCGAAAAGTTTTTGCTGATGTTCACCGTCAGCTGCCCCAGTGCCCCGTAGCCGCCATTAAACAAGCCTGACCCTGGACTCGGATCGCCCACTGCCAGTCCGTCGGCCAGATAGCCCGCCGTCAGCTTCACGGTATCGCCAAACGGCGTAAAGTTGACGATAATACCCGTGCCGCCACCTGCCAGCGCATAGATGGGGTTATATTCCCCAAAAATACTGATTGCGCCCGTGCCGCCTTCCTGATCGTCAAGATATGGGTTGAGCGTGGGAGCGTAAAGCTGAAACGGAGCCAGCGAATGAGCTAGCGCAACGCTAACCGAGTCACCCACCGGGAAGCTATAGCCCAGCGTCAGCGCTTGCAGCGCGTCTCCCGTCTGTCCGGCAAAGGCCGAGGAGAGCGTCCCCTCTGAGGTAGAAGCCTTGATGCTGCGATCAGCACCGCCAATATTCGCGCTGAGTTCTGTCCCCGCTAGGTCAAACGTGCCGGTATAGGGCGGATCTGCATCCAGGCTGCCCAGCGGTGCATTGCCCGCATAGAGGCTGAGCAGCAGGACATCTTGCCCCGTAAAGCTGGTGATCAGGCTGAGGTTTTGGCGGTGCTGAAACACGGTCTGATTTTGGTCGCCGTCCCCAAACACATCTGCGACGGAAAACACGGCGCTGCCTCTGAGGATGGTGGTGGTGGAAAACTGGTTGGCATCAATTTCGGCGAGTCGGGCCTCTAATCCATCTAGCCTGCCGCGCATCAGGGCGATCTCCGTCGCAAATTCATCTTGCAGGCGCGAAATCGCGGCCAAATCTTCTGTTGTCGCCAAGCTTTCCGTGCTGGCCGCAATCAGCTCGCTGATCCGATCGAGACAGGCGTTTAAGCCCGCCGCAAATTCAAATCGGCTTAGGGCACGCTGCCCCTTAAAGGTGCCGTCTGGGTAGCCTACAATGCAGCCATAGCGCTCGACGAGCGACTGCACCGCCCGATAAGCCCAGTCGGTGGGCTGCACGTCGGCTAGCTCTGAAGCAGAGGTTACCTGCGACATGGTGCGGCTGGAGTGCGGCAGGCTGTCTCGCTCGGCGGCTGTCGGAACGAGGGGCGGAATCAGGTCAGTGGATAGATCAGGAGTGGATAGATCAGGAGATATCGCGTTAGGAGATGTCGCGCGCACCCTTGCATCGGGTGCATCGGGTGCATCGGGTGCGTGACTAGCCGACTGCGCGAGCTGGCTCAGTTCTGGGAGGGGTGATGCTGTGAGCGTCGGTAATGGGCTAGGGGCTGCTGGCTCAGCAATGTTCTCGGCTGGGTGAAAGTCTGAACGGCTGAAGAGAGGAGCTGGCTGACCCAAATCTGAGGCTGAGTGGCTTGAGGCTGGCAGTTCTGGCCGGTCACCGCTGACTGCTGGATCAGGAGCAGCTAGCGTCGGCAGGCAAACCAGGCTTGTGCCGCAGACTGCCCATAAGCCAAACAGCAATCGCTCCCAAGATGTATTGACCATTCCAAACACTCTCCACACCTTTCAAAGATTTCATTACAGACTGAAACACCTAAACTTTACATCGGATTGCTGGATTTGAATAATCTGCAAGTCGGTCAAGCAGATTTAGGCCAGCTGCAACAAACAGCCAGCCTGAACGTATTACAGGCTGAGAACCTGTCGCTTTTTTGGAGATCACCAGAGCTTTAAGATAAATTACCGGGCTTTCAGTTTGCCGCTCAGTCCTCGGCTTCAGTGATATAGTGATTTCGGGATGTAGTGATTCCAGCAATTGGTTCCAACGGGGAACAGCCGTTGGAGGAAACGGGGAAAGTTCGGTGAAAATCCGGCGCTGTCCCGCAGCTGTAGTGAAGGTAGAGTTGTCAAGGCAAAGCGATTTTGGTCTGCTTCAGCACTCAAGCTTCAAGTCAGAATGCCCGCCAAATGCCTGCCGATTGATGCGCCAAGCGCGCTCTCAGTTCACACTGTAATATCTGCGAGGTACAGATTTGAGATACAGACTTGTGGTCAGCTTTAGGATTCAGCCCAGGATCAAGCCCAGGATCAAGCTCAGAGGAAAGCTTGCTCAATGTGCTCGACAGAACTAAAACAATGCTCCTGAACAGCTCTGGGACGTCTCTCTGGTTAAGTCTAGGTAGTGAGCGATGGACAGGAGCTAATTCCCGCACATGCTGTAGTAGGCTTTGCTGTGCCTACTGGCGCTAGTTCACTGCACTCTTCGTTGCACTCGTTAAATTCACAATATTCTATGCATAAAATTCCAGTTACGGTAGTTACAGGCTTTCTGGGGGCAGGCAAGACAACGGTATTGCGCCATTTGCTGCAAAATAATCAGGGCCGTCGGATCGCGGTTTTGGTCAACGAATTTGGAGAGATTGGCATTGATGGCGATTTGCTACGGGCCTGTCAGGTTTGCGATGATGAAGCGGGCGCTGAGGATAGCGCTGCCTCCAACTTCACCTCCAACTTCAATAGCAACATTGTCGAACTCACCAATGGCTGTCTCTGCTGCACCGTGCAGGAAGAATTTTTGCCGACCATGCAGGAACTGCTGACGCGACGCGACCAGCTCGACTGCATCTTGATTGAAACTTCTGGCCTCGCCCTGCCAAAGCCGCTGGTACAGGCATTTCGCTGGCCAGAAATCCGCAATGCTGCCACCGTAGACGGCGTGATCACCGTAGTCGATGGAGAAGCGCTGGCGGCTGGACAGGTAGTGGGCGATCTTGCAGCCCTCGAAGCCCAGCGGCAGGCGGACGAGAGTCTAGAGCATGAAACTCCAATTGAAGAGCTGTTTGAGGATCAGCTAGCCTGTGCGGATCTGGTATTGCTCACTAAAGTAGACCAGCTCGATGCCGCCAGCCAAACCAAAGTCCAAACCTGGCTTCAGCAGCAGGTGACAGACGGCGTGAAGATTCTCTCCTGCCACCAAGGCGCTGTCCATCCAGACGTGCTGCTCGGCT
Organism: Pegethrix bostrychoides GSE-TBD4-15B; assembly: GCA_019359155.1. Lineage (GTDB taxonomy): Bacteria > Cyanobacteriota > Cyanobacteriia > Elainellales > Elainellaceae > Elainella > Elainella bostrychoides. Next base: position 29,043 of record JAHHHV010000020.1, on the reverse strand, counting down.
TCAACGCCGCCGTTGAAGATCATCTTGATAGTCGCCCCAGTCATCACGATCATGAAGCCGAACATGATCACGATGACGATATCAACGCCGTTCAAATTATCACCGAGCAGATGTTTGAACCTGAGAGGCTAATTGGGCTGCTCAAACTGCTGGTGCAGCAACAGGAAATCTATCGCGTCAAGGGGTTTGTGGCCGTGCCCGGTAAGGCAATGCGGCTGGTGCTGCAAGGCGTGGGGCAGCGGTTCGACTCGTTTTACGATCGCCCTTGGTCAGCCGCAGAGCTAAAGCAAACCCGACTGGTCTTGATTGGTCATCAGCTCGATCAAGCCCAGATGGAGTCTAGCATTCTGGGTGCGGCGACTGCGGGTGCAGGAGCACGATGAGGCCCATCTGGATTGACAATTTGATTCAGCCCCCTCGCGACTGGCAGACCCAGCTGATTCACCATAATCTGCTGGCCATTGGCTATAGTGCTTGGAATGGCTATCTGGAGCTAGGGCGCGGACTCGTACTCTGTCAGCTCACGGCTCCTCTGCCAGAGCCCATGGACTGGACGGTGAATAGTGCGTCGCTTGAGCTACGCTTTGTGCCAGAATCTCAGGTGTCACAGGGCCATTTGGCTGATTTCCTGGCTGATGCAAATCACGCAGATTTGCCCAGACTAGCCGATCAGATTCAGCTCGCCCTGCTGCCCGACTTGCTAGAGGCTATATCCACCTACGATCCAGAGCGGTCGCTGCTTTTGCTAGTCTATGGTAACGGCGAATTCAACCTGAGTTTGCTGCAAGATCTAGCCATTTGGCCCCGTGACTGCTATAAACAAGTGCGCTACCGTTGGGATGAATTCGCGTCCTGTTTACCCTCACGTTCCGATCAGCAGTCGGACTAACAGTTTCGCGTCTGTTTCAGATCAATTCTGCATAAATTCTAGAGAAAGGCCAAGACTAATTCATGACTTCACACTCTGCTTCACCTCTGCCCCGCTGGCCGGTGATTCTGTTCACGCTGGGGCTACATCTGGCTGCTTTGCTGGTGTTTTTACCAATTTACTTTAGCTGGTCGGCGGTGGCGGTGGCGCTGCTGCTGCATTGTCTGACCATCGGCTTGGGTGTCTCGCTAGGGTTTCATCGACTGGCAGCCCATCGCACCTTCAAAGTGCCGAAATGGCTCGAATACAGCCTGATTGTTTGCGGGACGCTGGCCTGTCAGGGGGGCGTTAAGGGCTGGGTCGGTTACCATCGTCTGCACCATTTGCATACCGACCAGTCGGGTGATCCGCATGACTCAACGCAGGGATTTTGGTGGTGTCACATTAGCTGGCTGATGCATGAAGTGCCCAACAGCGCTGAGCTAGGCCGCTACACCAAAGATATTGCCAGCGATCCGGTTTACAATTTCTGCCATCGCTATTACCTGGAGATGCAGATTGGGCTGGCCATTTTGCTCTATGCCTTGGGTGGGATGCCGTTCTTGGTCTGGGGGATTTTTGCGCGGCTGTTTGTCGGCTTTCATTCCACCTGCTTTGTCAACAGCGTTTGCCATAATTTCGGCTACCGCAGCCACAATAATCCCAACCGTTCGACCAACTGCTGGTGGGTGTCGCTGCTCACCTTTGGCGAAGGCTGGCACAACAATCATCATGCCTTTCCCAATTCCGCTCAGTTTGGCTCGCGCTGGTGGGAAATTGACGGGGTCTGGCTGATGGTGCGGCTGTTGCGGGCACTGGGCTTGGCGACTCAGGTGAAATCTCTAAACCAGAATTTGTAGGCCAGAATTTGTAGGCCAAAATCTGCAAACCAAAATTTACTGAAGTTAGACTAGGCTTAGCCCAGTCTAGCTTTTTGCTAATTTTATCTAGACTTCTATCCTCAGACATAGCTGTCAATCGCAGAACCGCCAAGCTAGACAAGCTGATTTACAGATTTTCTTCCAGTCGGCAGCGTCCGGCCACAGCGCAGCCATCCTGCATCTGCCGAGCAGCTACTAGCGTTGCCAAATCAGGGCGACGGGTGAACCACAGCCTGCGATCTGCCCAAAAGCCGTAGAGCGCATTTGCCACTGCGCCAATCACAGGCAGCTTGGTGACGGCATAGATCCAGCCCATATCTAAGATTTCGTAGATTTGGCGAAAGACCTCGACGTTTTTAAGAATTGTGCCGTCTGGCAAAATGGCGTGGATGCGCCCCATCGCGGTTTCAAAATCGATGCCGCCGTTGGCTTCAGGCTCATAGTCTGGAGCGGCGACATCGACGAAAGCGACCCGACCTCGACCCGCGTCGCGTCGCGTCAAGAACTTAACCTCTCGTAGGCAGAGGGGACAGGCTCCGTCATAGAGCAACTTGATCTGCCAGGTTGGCGATTCGGCAGGTGAAATCTGAGTCGTCATTGCAGGTTGAGCCAAAAGTCCGGCATTGTACTGCTTTCATTCTAGACAAAGAGAGCCGACTGACTCATCAACAGCAGAGTAGCAGAGCATAGGAGCAGCTGATAGCAGGTTTCCTCCGCTCTGAAATCTGCTCAAGCAAGCTTCGCTTATGCAATGCTTCGCCTAGGCAATCAGCGTCAGGAACCGCTTGAGTCCATTTGTCGCGTCTGCGTCTGCGGTTAAACAGCGCTCTAGATACTCAACCTGCTGCTCTTCGACTAACTCTTCGACTAGCGCTTGCAGCAGCAGCTTCCAGGCGAAGCCCAAGCCAAAGTTGAAAGATGAGGGATTTGAGATGGCAGAAGGGGGAAGCTGCTCTAGCTCACAGTAGAGCCGTTGGGCAGTCGTGCCATGGTCGGGGTTAAAAGAAAACATGGATTATACCTCCTCAATTGGAATTGCAGGAGGCACTTCTAAACCTGTCACCATACAGACAAGTGAAGTTGTCTACATGTACGAATCTTTTTCTGTGCCTTAGATTACAGTATCAATAATATGTCTCTTCCTGGCACCTGTCTAGAGGCAGATTGCCGAGCCTGTCTTAAGTGCAGTTCAATGACAGCTAGACGAATTTGAGCGAGGTCAACATCAGTGCCGCAATTGCAGTTAGGCCAATCGCGGTCAAAAAGATGCAGATGCGGTAGATGCGAGTCCGAAATTGCAGCGTCTGCTCGTCCGCATTCCAGTCTACCCAGAGCACAAACAGCGACAGCAGGCTGCTAATCAAAAACGCCACCGAAATCACCGCGCTCAGCAGGCTGCCAACTGGCGTCAAGTTACCGCTGACGGCTGGAATAATGTTCAGCGCCAGCACCACCGAGGAGAGTTCTAGCAGCGCCGAACATTTGTGGTCGATAATGCCCAAACGTCGATTCAAATTGCGGAGCGCCATCGGTTCAGCCCCGAAGTCGTCAAGCATGCCGTCAAGGATTGCGTCAGTTTCAAAGTCTGGATTGGAGTTGGCTAAGGGTGGCATCGACATAGGCAAATCGCTGCGGATATCTAGGCTGATTTGGAGCTGATTTGGGTCAAATTTGAGACAAGCTCACAGGAAAATTATGGGTAGAATGCAGGGGACTTTGAATTCAGCTGATTGGCTCATGCCCCAGATGCTCACCACCCAAATGCTCACCACCAGAATCTAGTGCTATGCCTGCCCAAATTGACGATTCGGTATTTTATTCTAGCCTGGTTTTAGAACATATCGTACCAGCCGCAAAGATGGATTCTTTTAACCGCTGGTATAAGGTGATGATGCGAACTGTAGAACAGCAGTCAGGCTTTTTACGAGTGGATAGCTGTCCGCCGCTAGAATGCGTAGATGATGTAATTAAAAAGTATTCAATCATACATTTTGATACTGTTAATCATCTCAAGGATTGGCTCGCCTCGAAACAGCGACTAGAGATGCTGGAGTCAGGCCAGGATATTTTTATAGACTACAAATATAAATCGTTCACAACAGGTCTAGAAGGCTGGTTTTCTCAGCAGAAAGGTGAACAGATAGGCTTAGGGCCGGCCAGGTGGAAGCAGGTGCTATCGGTCGTTTTGGGACTCTATCCATTGGTGATGACCCAGATGATTTTGTTTTCAACCCTTGGCTTCATGACAAACTGGCCGCCAGCCAGCGCTATGCTGGTGAATAATTTAATTACCTCGTCGGCCTTGACCTATCTCGTCATGCCTCAGATCACGAATCTGTTTAGCTTCTGGCTCTATCCCGTCTATCAAAACCAGTCTCGACGCACCAATCTGCTGGGCACAGCCATCCTGATTGCGGCGTTTGGCGTGATGGTGTTTATTTTTCATCAGGCCGTGAAAGCCAATGGATGAGCTAGTCATGACTTTGCGCGCCCTGAATCCACAGGTCTGGGTGCAGGCGGCAGGGCGATTGCTCTGTCAGGTCGGCTACGGGCTGATTAATTTTTATATTCCGATCTTGTTTGTGAACCAAGTGGGGTTATCTGCGACCTCAGTTGGCTTGAGCGTTGGGCTATCTGCTGTCACCGAAATCCTGGGGCATTTTCTGGGGGGCGCAATTGCTGACTCTCGGTTTGGCCGCAAGAGCGCGCTGGAAATTTCGGCTGTGCTGGGCATTTTGGTGACGCTAATTTTGATCATCAGCGACAGTCTGCTGACGCTCACCTGCGCTAGCCTGCTGCTGGGTATCAGCCTCGGCTTTTACTGGACGGCTTCCAGCGCAGCGGTCATGGATGCCGCAACTCCCGCAGAGCGTCCGCAGGCTTTTGCGCTGATGGGCGTGATGGAGTATTTGGGCGTGGGAATTGGCGTCTTGGGGGGCGGTTTGGTGCTGGCGCTGGTGGAAGAGACCCCGCAGCAGGTTTTCGGCTTTTGCGGCCTGGTTTTTGGGCTGTTTGCGATTTTAATTTGGCGGGCAATGCCAGCGCCCCCAAGAGCTGAACCAGCAGCTGAACCAGGAGTTGAGCCAGGAGTTGAGCCTAAGCAATCTGCGCCTGAGCAATCTGATCAGCTTAGCGAACTGGGAGCTAAGCGCGGCTTTTGGGTGGCGCTGCAAGACCGGGCGCTGCTGCTGTTTGTGGGAGCCAATATTTTCTACGCAACCTACGTGGCGCTTGTCACCAGCACCATTCCGCTCTATTTCACCAACTATGTCGCGGGTGCAGATGAGCTGCCTGGTGTTTCGCTTGGCAGTACGGCCAATCTTTTTACCTGGTGCTATGTCGGTCTGGGAGCAGTTGTGCAGCTGCCGCTGGCGCAGGCGCTGGGACAGTTTCGGCGGACTCGCGTTTTAATGGGGGCGATTCTGCTCTGGGCAGCAGGATTCTGTTTGCTCTGGGCGGCAGGTAGTTTTGCCAGCGCTCAGTTTGCTTGGGCAATTCTAGGACTCTGCTTGCTGTCGGTAGCTTCGGTGGCCTACAAGCCGTTTTCAGTGGCGATTGTCTCCGATCTCGCACCCGAATCGCTGCGCGGCTCCTATATGGCTGTCAGCTCGCAGGCCTGGACAGTTGGCTATTTCATTGGCCCGATTCTGGGCGGCTGGGCGATGGATCAGTCGGCAGCTTGGGCACATCTCTTCTGGCTAGGGATCGCGGCGAGCGCTGCGGGCTGTATAGGTCTGCTCTGGCTCTTTGAGCGCCTGCAACCAGAATTCTTACCGTCGCACATCCTCAACGAACAGCCCAAGGCCGAACCGCTGGCCTAGCTCGCAGCTCAGCCACCGATGCAGAAAAACTAAGGCAGAAAACCAAGGCAGAAAACCAAGGCAGAAAACCAAGACGGCAGAATCTCCGTCAAGCTATATCTTTTTTGAGAGACAATCTGCTTTAATGACACTATTTTGGTTGCTTGAGAGCTTTAAACAGCATCGTTACAAATGGCGCAGCATTCTAGATTGTCAGAGCCGCTGTTCCGCCGAGTCATCGGCTGTTTGAGGGCTGAGTTGGCAGTGCATTTAGCAGGGTATTTAGCAGTTTGCTTAGCGGTCTGTTTCGCGGTCTGTTTAGTAATCGCTAGCCCGCCTGCGACTGCCGCCCCACTGGCAGCTCAGCCCAAGCAGCAGCCTCAGCAGCAGCAGGTCATCCAGGTCACGACTGCGGCAGATGCGGGCGAAGGCTCGTTGCGCTGGGCGATTGAACAAGCCAACCTCAACCCGAATGCTAACCTAATCGATTTGGGACAAATTCAGCAGCCGATTCGGCTCCGCAGCAGTCTGCCCAGCCTGAGTAGCGATATAACCTTGGCGGGTGCTCCAACGGGCAGCAGCATCAGCGGCGAAAATGCCCATCGCATCCTCACCATTGAGCGCGGTCACGTCACGCTGCAACACCTAGTCATTACCGACGGCTTGGCTCTGGGCACCGCTGAGGCTGAGGGGGCAGCTGAGGGAGCGGCTGAGGGAGCAGGACTGCTGATCAACGGCGGTCAAGTCAGACTAGAGCATCTGCGGTTTCAGCATAATCGGGCGGTTGGCGGCACGCTGCCAGAGCAGCCGCAGCGCAGCGGGCAGGATCTGCAAGCCCGAATTCAGGCCGACAAAACCAATTTTGATGTCAACCGGGGCGGCATCGTCGGCATCAACGGTATCAGTTTTCCAAGCCTGGATCAGCTCGACCTGGAAGCCGACGGGGTGCAGATTGACAGCAGCCAGACGCGCTATCGAGCCAATCGGGGCGCAGTGGCTGGCGTGAGCGGCATCGGCATTGGCGGCATCGGCAGCATTGCCTTCGCAGGTGGCGGTGGCATCGGCGGCCTTGGCAATGCAGGCAACGGCGGCGAGGGCGGCGAAGGAGGCCAAGATGGGGGTGATGGTGGCGACGGCGGCGACGGCGGCGATGGCGGGATTGGCCTGTTTCGGAACCTCAACGTCTGGGACGACCAGGGCGGGATTGGCACGGCGGTTTTTAGCGGCGGCAGCGGCTTTGGCGGCATTGGCAACGCGGGCAACGGCGGCAAGGGCGGCAAGGCGCAGTCGCTGAGCGCGGCGGGTGGAGTAGGTGGAGCAGGCGGGGCAGGCGGTGAGGGCAGCTTTGGCAGCAATCTGGGCTATCCCGGCAGTCAGGGACAGATGCGGCTGGCGGGCAGCAGACTCGCCGCCAACGCCAGCGGCGGCGCAGTCTATATCCGCTCTGGGTATTTGGTGCTGCAAGATGTCCAGTTTGAGGAGAATCAGGCAATAGCGACTCAAGCCGGACAGGGCAAGGGAGGTGCGCTCTACATTGAGCCTGCTGCTGAGGTGCTCGCGCTTGATTTACCAACATTTCGGCAAAATCTAGCCTCTCACGCTCAGGCTCAGCCCGCTGACAATGCAGATGTTTATGGGCTGCTCCAGTTTGAACCGCTGAGCGCAGACGCACTGGAGCAGCCCAGCTTGAAGAATTAAGCCTGAATGCTATAGGCTAATCTGGGTGCAGCCTCAATGATCCCAATAGAATCGTCTTGCTAGAACAGTTTCGACAAAATGCCATGAATACGGTAGTTTGAGCAGATTGACATTAGGTGATTTCTTTGACAGCAGTTTACCTGAAAATCTTGTTTACTGCGGATGACTCTGCCGGACTGCCTGAGGTGCTTTCGCTCAAGCCCCAAATGCCCAAGCCCCAGAGCCACAATGTAAAAGCTCTCATCCCCTTACGCCTTACCCGCAACACGACACGGTTATGAAACCCTGGAGCCTGAGTCAAGTTAACCGCTGGATTGGTCAATCCGCCCTAGATTCACTGGAAACAGCCTATCAAGGGGCGCTGACCATTAAAGCAATCGAGGAGCAGCATTTTGGCAGTCAGCCGATTATGGTGCAGCCCGAAGTCGGCAAAACGGTCACCGACTATTTTCGCACCCAGCTGGATCGAGAGCTGCTGCGGATTCGCTCTAGCTTGTTCAAGTTTCGGCTCTCAGGTTTTTTGGTCAACCAGGAGGCGCTGCATGACTCACGAGATCCGGGGCTGCCGCCTGGATCAATACCGCCTGAGTCAGTACCACCTGAGTCACTGCAACCCGAACAGGCTGTCATCGAAAAGCTCGCCTTTATCGAGTCGGTGGTCAGCAAGTATCGCCAGATTGAAAGCCTGTTTGGATCGCTGCCGCCTGAAACCAGTCAGGTTCAAGATAGTCAGCTTCCATCGTCCAATCTAAATGCAATCATCAATCCAGCCGGAGCTGGCTTAGGCTCAGAGCAGGAAACGACCTCGACAAAAGTGGAGTTGGTGCCCGCCCCAGCCTCGCCGACACAGCCTGATGCAGCTCGCCCCATTAAAACTGTGGTCAGTCAGTCCAAGTCGGTTAAATCAAGAGCGCCTAGCAGTATGCGACTGTTTGGAGGCGCAAAGACGATTAGTAAAGAGTTCACCCCGCAGTATGAGCAGGAAGTGATTCAGGAGCTGCGGGTGCGGCGCTCGCAAAACCGAATGGCAGTGCGCTGGCTGCTGATTCTGCTGCTGGTGCCGCTACTGGTGCAGACCGTCACTAAGCATCTGATTCTAGGGCCAGTTTTCGGGAGATACTTTGACCGCAATCCTTCAAAAGTTGAGCTGAGCCGGGAAGTGGAACAGGAGTTCCTAGAAGAATTTAAAGACTACCGAGAAGAGCTGGAGATCAAGCGACTGCTGGCGAAAGCTGTGATTGAAGAAGAGCAGGAGAAATCTCCACAAGAATCTTCTGAATCTGAAGAGGTGATTGCTAAGGCGATCTTTGGAAGGAACTCAGCCGCAATGCTCAAAGATATGCTGAGTATGCAGCCCGGTCAATTCAGCAGTCTAGTCGTTGGCTCTGGCTGGATCGACGTGCAGGCCGATCTAGAACAGCAGGCGCTGCAAGAGAAGGCGCTTGAGCTGTGGAAAGAGGCAAGGCGCAAACAGCTATACGGACTGCGAAACGTGATTGCTGACAGCGTTGCGCTCCTAACTTTTCTGGGGCTGGTGGTCTTCAACCGGAATCGAGTCTCGGCAATTCAAGGATTCTCGAACCGCGCCTTCCTCAGCCTCAACGATGCTAGCAAAGTCTTTTTGTTTATTTTGGTCACCGATATGTTCGTCGGCTTTCACTCGGCTGAAGGCTGGGACGTAATCCTAGAGAGCTTGGCGCAGCATTTTGGCCTACCCGAAAATCAAGCGGCAATCAAGACCTTTATTGCAACCGTGCCGGTAATTATTGATTCCTGCATCAAGTTCTGGATCTTCACCTATCTAACGCGCTATTCCCCTTCTACGTCTGCCATTTACGAGCGGATGAACACTTGAACGGGCTTCAGCGCTATTCTAAGAACGCTGGCTCAGTTCAGCAGGTTCAGTTCAGCAGGCTCACGTCAATCCTCACTTACAGCTCTCAATCAACTCTCAATACCACCTCCCTAAACTGGAATTATACAAATGGACGGAATCTCGCTTGATAAAGCTTCAGACTGGCTGCTGCTGGTAGCGGCACTGGTCACCTCAATGGTAATTTTCAGCTTTCTGTTTCGGATTCTGCGGACAGTGATTGGTTCGATCATCACGCTGGCAATTGTGGCAATCGTGGTGCAGTTTGTCTTTGGCATCACGCCCGCTGAGCTGCTGAATGACGCAACTCGATTTGCTCAGAGTCTCTGGCAAAAGTTCGGCTACTAGCCTGAATAGAATGTCGCTAAAGATACCGCTGAGACCAGAGCTACAGGCTTGGGGAAAGGTGGCGCTAAAGCTGGGGATAGCATCCAGCGTAGCTACGTTGCTGGTGCAATTTCTCAACTTAGGCTACGCATTTTCCGCCTCGATTGCTCCTGTCTTAGTGATGGGGCAGACACGCGGCTCGACCATTCAAACCAGCCTCAATCGAATCAAGGGGACGCTGATTGGCACTTTGATTGGAGCTGGATGCTATCAGCTGCTAGGCGGTTCCGTAACCGCGCTGTTTCTGTCGGTTAGCGGCGCGGTATTTGTCAGTCATTGGCTAGGCTTGCCGGGAATCAAGGGAGCCGCTGGATATGTGGCGGCCATCTCTCTGACGCTCCATAGTAACGACCAGCCTTGGAGAGTCGCAGCCAGTCAGTTTGTCGCCCTGTCAATCGGCATCATTGTTGGTAACTTAGTCGATGACCTGCTCTGGCCTTCTCAAGCCAAAGCCAGCCTGCGCCAAGATCTGTGCCAAATGCTGCTGGAACTGCGTCAGTTTTACTATCTGAGCATTCAAGGCTATCTTGTCGGAGACTACCAAGCACTCGCTGCGATAGATTGCAATATCCGAATTGTGAAACTGATTCGCCATATTGAACCGCTCTGGCAAGAGGCCCTGCTGGAACAACACCAGATGCTGCGGCTGGCTGCGAGTTGGGACATGACGCTGCACCAGATTTGGGATCATGTCCAGGCTATGGATCAGATCGCTCAAGCGGGATCTGCGGAGCCGCAGCTTCGATTAGCAGAGCTAGATCAGCTAGCAGATGCCACAATGCTGAAGCTGCAAGTCATGTCTGAGGCAGTGCCACAGCCCAATGCCAATATTGCAGTTGAGCTAAAGCCGCTGTTGGTCAGCGCCAGTGCCCGACTCGATCAGCTTCAAATGCAGCTGGCTAGTTCGCCCGTCGAACTGCGTCGCTTCCTGAGCTTTTTCTATCATATGGAGGCGGTTGCCCTGAGTTTAGAGCAGGTTCAAGGGCAGATTTGGCCGTAGATTTATGAATAAATTGGACTTTCGCTCACTTCAGGTTAAGCTTCTCGTTTTCGCCGCTGCTTGCCTGCTCGCCTGTTGCAGCTGCCTTGACGAAGCCCAGCGTTTTGGCGACCCAGCCCGCTGGCGAATCCCAGTATTCAGCGGTTTCAACTGATACTTTCAGCAAGGCGATTTCGGGTTCATCTAGCTCTTTCGGAAACCAAGCTTTTAGTTCGGGCTTCCAAAGCTGCTGCATTTTAGCTCGATCTCGCACAAGATGCGCCTTGCCCGACATCGAAATATACTGCTGCTTTCCAGGTGCAGAAAAGCTAACGTTAACCTGCTCTACATGGTCTACTTCTGCGACTTTTGGAGAATCAGCATAGGTAAAGAACCAAAGGTCGCCGTTCTGCTCAATTTCACCGTTGACCGACATAGGGCGGCTATGCAGGCCACCATCAGCTCTAACGGTTGTCAGCATACAGAAGTCTATTTCCTTAACCATTTCCCGCAGCTTTTGCAAGCTTGCTTCATGTGCAGCATGATCTACAGTAGTCGTCATGTTTCTCTTTTTCTCCAGATTTTTTGCATCTTAATTTTTTGCATCCTAACAGAGCATTGATTCAACCCGTATCTCGCTTTAGATATAGTCAGATGCAGTCAGCGATCCAGAGCTGAGATTTGCATGATTTACATATAGCGCTGGCAGCTTCAGTCTCATGCTTTGGGTAGAGGTGATTCTAGCAGTCGATTTCGTATTGTATGGATGGGAGCGTTATGCTGATTTAAGGGATCAACTCAGACGATAGTTCGGCGGCTTTGATTGGCGACAGCTCAAGGCATTCTGATTTTTATCTTTTTGCAATATCCGCAATTAACTTCGTTGATACCTGTGAGTTGAATTAAATCATATCAGCCGAGAATTAAGTGGCCGCGAATCAGATAAAGCCAAGAATAAGGTAAAACTACTATGAATTATTTGATTGCAGTCTTATCAAATCGAGTTCAGGCTGAAGCAGCCTACTCAGCTCTAGAACAGGCAGGCTTGGCAGATAGTCAGATTGACATTCTGGGTAGTGGCTACAAGAGTGCTGATGAATATGGACTAATTGATCCAAATCAGCAGGCTCGCAGAGGTGCAGCTGATTTAGCCTACTGGACTGTGCCATTTGGCTTTGCGGCAGGATTTGCGTTCAACCTGCTCAGCGGCATTGAGATTTCAGCGGCAATTCCACCCGTCGGCAACCACATCATTGGAGGACTGCTAGGGGCTGCATCCGGCGGACTAGGTGCATATCTAGTTGGCGGCGGTGTGGGGCTAACAGCAGGCAGCGGAGACGCTCTGCCCTACCGTAACCGACTAAATGCAGGCAAGTACTTGCTTGTAGTTAAGGGAAGTGAAGAACTAACGCACCGCGCCACCTCGATCCTGCGCCAGTTTGAACCTGAGAACCTACAGGGCTATAGCGAGCCGACCAACGCCTAGCCGATTCCTAGCGAGGGATAACGAACCGATTGCTGGCCTATTCAATTATCTGCGTGAGAACATGCTGAACCTATGGTATAAGAACGCTGTCATCTACTGTCTGGATGTCGAAACCTACATGGACTCCAATGGTGACGGCGTTGGCGACTTTGAAGGACTCACGCGGCGGCTAGACTATATTGCTGGCTTGGGGATCACCTGCATCTGGCTCATGCCGTTCTACCCCACGCCCAATCGCGATAACGGCTACGATATCACCGACTACTACAGTGTTGACCCGCGATTGGGGACGCTGGGTGATTTTGTTGAGTTTGCGCGACAGGCCAACGACCGCGGAATGCGGGTGATTATCGACTTAGTAGTAAATCATACGTCTATTGATCATCCCTGGTTCCAAGCGGCTTGCAAAGACAGGCACTCTCAGTACCGCGACTACTATGTCTGGTCAGAAACAAAACCAGCAGATGCCGAAGAGGGAATCATCTTCCCGGGCGTACAGGAAAGCACTTGGACCTACAGCGAAGAGGCCAAAGCTTACTATTTTCATCGATTTTATGAGCATCAGGCAGATCTAAATATTGCCAATCTCGCAGTCCGTGAAGAGATCTGCAAGATTATGGGGTTCTGGCTTGAGTTAGGAATCTCTGGATTCCGCATTGATGCTGTACCGTTTTTGATTGAGTTGAGGGGGATCGAAGAAGATGCTCACGTTAAAGATCCCTATCTCTACCTGAAGGAAATCCGCAGCTTCCTATCTTGGCGGCGCGGTGATGCAATCCTCTTGGCCGAAGCGAACGTGACGATGGACAAAGTGCCTGATTATTTTGGCGATGGCGACAAGATGCAGATGCTATTTAACTTTGTCGTTAACCAGCAGATGATGCTGGCCTTTGTGCGAGAACAAGCTGCGCCAATCATTGCTGGACTAACCGCCTCCCCCGCAATTCCTGAAACGGGACAGTGGGCGCATTTTATTCGCAATCATGACGAGCTATCGCTGGATAAGCTGAGCGATGCTGAGCAGGCAGAGGTTCGCGTTCAGTTTGCGCCTGAAGAAGATATGTGGATCTATGATCGTGGCATTCGTCGCCGGTTTCCCCCAATGGTTCAAGGTGACTCTCGGCGAGTTCGGCTGGCCTATAGTTTAATGTTCACGCTGCCCGGAACGCCTGTGCTGTTTTATGGCGAAGAGATTGGCATGGGCGAAGATCTCTCGCTGGCAGAGCGTAATGCGACGCGAACGCCAATGCAGTGGTCGGCAGCAGAAAATGCTGGCTTCTCCGCTGCCTCTCAACCACTAGTTCGGCCTGTAATTACCCAAGCGCCGTTTGACTATCAGCATCTCAATGTAATCAATCAACGTCGTAACCCAGACTCGCTGCTGAACTGGATGGAGCGCGCGATTCGGATGCGTAAAGAATGCCCAGAATTTGGCTGGGGAACCTGGCAAATTATCGAAACCAATCATCCGAGCGTATTGGCTCACTGCTGCCAGGGAAAAAGAGGCAGCGTTATAGCAGTACATAATCTCTCCAAAACAGCCTGCTCCATTTCGCTTAAATTTTCGCTTGAGTCCCAAGCGCAGCCGCAACCGCTCACCGAAGTATTTGAGGATCAAGCCTACGAACTAGTTCAAGATACGGCTAGCGAAATTGCGCTGAGTGGCTATGGCTATCGCTGGTTTCGCATTGGCAGCGACTGCCTATTGCACAACCCATAGCCAAGTTCAGAGCCAAGTTTAGCCAAGTTCTACGGATTAACTACAACCTGCTTTTCGAGCATTGGCAAAAACTTGCGAATTAGCCCCAGCGTTACCGCAGGCATTTCTAGCTGTGGCGTAAATCCAAACTCGTCTAGCTGATAAAAGCAGCGAATTGCCTGCGGGTTCATCTCCATCAGCCGCCGCCCGATTTCTGGACTGGTAAACTCAGATCCTTTGCCCCAAATCAGGGCAGTTGGAACCGTGAGCTGCGTAATATATTGCGATAGATCAAAACATAGATCGCCGCGCACAAAAGACAGCGCCGCATATTCAGCGTTTTTCTGCTGAGCCGACTGAACATACGCCTCGACAATCTCAGGGTAGACCCGATCTGCTTGGGCAAACTGGCGCTGCTCCAAAAAGCCCCGTACGCCCAGGCTGTTGGCAACTCCCGCACCGTACAGCAGCTGATTTAGAAACGGTACGTTCACAGACTGGGCAAATTGAGCAAAGCCGCTGCGTCGGTAGTCTTGGCCAAACTCGGCTAGTCCGGCGGCGGTCGTCAGAATCAGCGACTTAAATAGCTCCGGTCGGTTGATGGCGGCTCGAATCGTGAAGGCTGCCGTCAGCGCCGAAGCAATCACCGTCGTAGCTTTGCTACAGGTTTGCTCCATAAATTCTGTGATGATGCCGATATAGTCCTCAGCCTGATAGCTGCGCGCCGGATGCTCAGAGCGGCCCCAGCCAATTAAGTCCGGTGCCAGAATCTGATACTCAGCGGCGAGTGCTGGATAGACTTTTGACCATTCATAGGCCGAAGATCCGCCCCCAAACCCGTGCAGAAACACCAGCGTTTCCTGCGAAGCTGCTGCTGGACTCTCCCAAGGCTCGCCCTGAGCAGTGTAGTAAACCATCTTGCCCAACGAAGTTGTGATAGAGCGTTCGTGAAATCCAGGCGGTAAAAACATCAGGTCGCCTCATCTAGTGGATTAACTTAGAGTAAAACTCAATTGTGCTATCGTAGCGCTAGTCGGTTCTGGTGGAATCAGCCATCAGATGTAAAGGGGAAAGTCCGGTGTGAGTCCGGCGCTGTCCCGCAGCTGTGTTGAGTATGAGGCTTTGGCCAATCACTCTGAGTCAGAATGCCCGCCGATTGCGCTTAGCGCTGTTTTAGCTGTTGCACATCTGCGAGGTACGGATGAAAATGCCTGGATTTTTGGGCTGGTTTTGGTCGATTTTGGCTAGTTTCAACTGGTTGGAGCTGAAGTGCTTCTGCTCGTTTCACAGCAGGCTCAGCTACTACCGCTTGATGAGACTTCGTGAGACTTGATTCGATGTCTCGTGCGTTGACAAGTTGAGCTTAAAATAATTAAATTCTCGTAACCATGATGCAACATACACTGTTTGTCTGTACACTTTGCCGTCTGCCTGCTGGCTCTGGAAATATATCCAGTAATGGTTCTGCTAGTGCTGATCTGAGCGACGGTCAGCATCTGTTCAATCAGCTTAGTGAGAGCCTTGCAGCTGAGCCGCAGATTCAGATCCAGCCCGTTCGCTGCATGGGGGTTTGCAGTCGCTCTTGCGTGGTCGCTTTTGCCGCTGCCCAGAAGCTAACGTTTATCTTCAGTGAGCTGAGATCGCAATCCGTGCCAGAATTGCAGCAGTTTAGCCAGCAGTATATGTCTCAAGAGACAGGCAACGTTCCGTATAAGCAGCGCCCTGCCGCGCTCAGGTCGGGTCTAGTTGCTGTGTTGCCTGTGCCGCTTACCTGAGATTCAAGCATTTGAGCCGGGACGCTGAGATAAAGCGTATAATTTATGCCTTGGTTGCAATCTCACTGGATCACAGTTTAATTACAGTTTCATCGCAGTCTAAATTACAGTCTAGCTAAATCCCAGTCTAGCTCTAGCTCAGAGGCAGAATTTTTATGGTTTCTTACGCATTAAAACAGGCTCCCGAAATTATTCTAGAGGTGCCAGGTCGTGACTCCCGCAAGCAGCGTCAGCAGGCGCTCGACCAGCTGATTGATAAGGTCAACGAAGACGAGGACTTGCGAACCAAGCTAGCCGACGGGGCGGGACATGACGATCTGATTGTCGTCACCGAGCAGGTGCCAGCCTTGACCCATGAGCCAAACAACACCGTCGAAGAGGTGAAGACGCTGGTGCAGGCCATTGTCAGCTTTGGTGTAATGCGCGTCAAGCTAGAGCAAGATCGGCAGGAGGCAAAATCTGTGCTCAAGGATCTAGAGGCCATTTTTGACCCGGCTGTCGATCTAAGTGAAGAACAGGTCGGCGACCTGAAGAAAAAGTCGCGGCTGTTGATTAGCTATGCCGAAACCAAAGCCTCTTTCAACGAGGTGAAAACCAACGCTCAGCAGTCCCAGACCAAGCTCCAAACTATTTTAGAGCTGGAGCGCAACGCTGAACTTTGAGTCATGCAGCAGATGTGCTTAAAAACTTAAGCCTAGAACATAAAAGCCCGGAAAATTAAAGTGCAAAATCCTGAGCTACAGATCCGGCGAGCGGCAGTTGTGGGTGGGACGCATGGCAACGAACTCATCGGAGCCTACCTAGTCAAGAAGTTTGCCGCAGCGCCGCAGCTCGTACAGCGCTCCAGCTTCGAGACAACGGTGCTGCTCGCCAATCCGCTGGCCTTTGCTGCTGGTCAGCGCTACGTCGAGCGCGATCTAAACCGCTGCTTTTCGCTCGATAATTTGCAAGATGCTGAGGCTGTGAGCTACGAAGACAGTCAGGCTAAAGCAATCTATCAGCAGCTCGGCAGCGGCGCTCAGAAGGCCGATTTTATTGTTGATTTACACAGCACCACCTCAAACATGGGGCTGACCATCATCCTGACGAATCGCCATCCGTTCAACCTCCATCTAGCAGCCTATCTGAGTGCGATTCACCCAGCCGTCCAGATCTACTCCTGGATGGATAGCCAAAAGGCATTTCTGCGCTCTATGAGTGAGTTGGGCTGTGCCGTCGAAGTGGGGCCAATTGCCCAGGGCGTGCTGGATGCTGCTCTATTTGAACAGACGCAGGCGTTAGTTTACAGCATCCTCGACTATCTCGAAGCCCAGAATTGCCGTCAAACGCTGCCTGTGCCGGACAGCCTGACACTCTACGAATGCACCGCAATCCTCGACTACCCCAAAACTGAGCAGGGAGAGCTAGCGGCCATGATTCACCCAGCGCTCCAGTCCCGCGACTACCAGCCGCTACAGGCTGGAGATCCGCTGTTTCTCACCTTTGACGGCATCACAATTCCCTATGCAGGCGAAACCCTCTATCCCGTGTTCATTAACGAAGCCGCCTACTACGAAAAAGGCATTGCTCTTTGCCTGACGCGCAGGCAGCAGGTTAGCCTGTTGGGTTAGCTGGTCGGCTTGACTGGTCGGCTTGATTCTTGATGCGCTTAGCTCATCTGCGCTGGGCTGGCGCCTCTTTTTTTGCCGTGCATTTGCTGCAAGCTAGCGGAGTGGCAGTGGCTGGGACTGAAGCTGCGGCAATTTCTGGGGTTTGCAATCATGCGAGAATAAGCTACTCTCAGAAGGCCACTCCTGCAAGAAAAATGCAATAGGCTATTTCAACCCTGTGCTAAACGAACCGTTGAGTCAAACGCATAAGCCGCGCAAATTCCCCTTGCGATGGCTGCTTCACCCAGCGCTGCTCTTAGCGGTTGGACTGCATATGCTGGTGCTGTTTTTGCCCCTGCCTCAGTTCAAGTACGAACCTGAGACTGCCTCGCCCGATCCAGCTGATACCGACATTGAAACCCGTCTTACCCAACTGCCCAGCCCTAGCCCCCAAGCAACGCCCCAAGTAACGCCCCAAGCAACGCCCCAAGCTCCCCAAAAACTGCCTTCCCCTCGACCTGCCGCGCTTCAGGCAGCGCCGCCCAAGCTCCCTCAGCAAACCCAGACAGCGCCTCCGGCCTCCGTCCGTCCTGCGCCCGCGCCGCCTGCTCCTGCGCCGCCCGCTTCTGCGCCGCCTGCCGCCACCTTGCCTGCCGCCAATCTCGACGTGCCGTTCGCAGATTTTCCGGACTTGGCCGGGGCGACGGCGGGCTGTTTTGGCTCAAGCAGCTGTCGGCAAATTGATGACGGCACTCCGTTTCGGAATGCGGCCCAGACGCTGGTTGAGCAAATGACGGCTCAGGGCTATCAGGTGGATGAGCAGAGCGATTTGGAGGACACGGGGCAGAAGATCTATCGACTGATCGCTCAAGATGGCGCGACCCGCTATCTCAGCGTCCTGTCGGCTGGAGTCGGCTCCACGGTTTACCTGCTCTCTGCCGAACCGATTCTGCTCAGCGACTTGCAGCAGGTTGATGCCGTTGAAGCCAAGCTAGCCTCCCTGCTCACGCCCGTTGGCAGTCCGGCCAATACCGCTCAGCTGCCGTATCCCAGCCTGTTTGTGTCAGGAACTCAGGCTCGTCCTGAAATTAGCCAGATGCGTCTGGTGCCCGGTGTCGCCCCCGATCAACTGGTGAACAGCTTCAGCAATACTCTGCAAAACAATCAGTTTGGGCTATCTGAGCTGGGCAGCTATGGCGGCGGTAGCCTCTATGAAGTCAGCCAGAAAGCCTGGATTGGCTACCTCAATTTTGTGCCGACCGCTGATCAGACGGGCACGGTCTTGATCTGGTGGCAGAGCTTGCCGCCCGTCTAGCGATGGCTGAGCGCCTGGGGCTAGCGCGGATAGAGCTGGAGTTGGGGCGCGGCAACTGCCACCTGTACAAATGTCCCCACAGCTAAGTGGGTGCCGATGGGGCTGCGCGCTTGCAGGCTTTGACCGCTGGGCAGTTCGAGGCTGTAGCAATATTCGCGCCCCAAGAACTGGCGGTCTCGAATCACAATCGGGCTGCTGGCATCGGTACTCAGAATCAGATTTTCTTGACGCACCAGCAGGTCGGCCTGATTGCAGTTGGCTGATTCAGTCTGCGTGACAGGAATGTCGCCAAGTTCGGTTTGCCAGAATTCGCCCCGGCGCTCTGCCGCAATCAGGTTCGCCTGCGTCACAAACTCAGCCACAAACCGCGAGGCCGGACGCTGATAGAGCTGTTCGGGGGTGCCAACTTGCTCCAGGCGACCCTGACACATCACTGCCACCTGATCGGCAATCGACAGCGCTTCTTCCTGGTCATGCGTTACAAAAATGGCAGATGCGCCTGCCGCCTTCAAGATTTGGCGCAGCTCTTGGCGCAGCCGCAGCCGCACCTGTAAGTCGAGATTACTCAGCGGCTCGTCCAGCAAAATCAGCGCCGAACTCGGAGCCAACGCCCGTGCCAGCGCCACCCGCTGCTGCTGCCCGCCCGAAAGCTGATGTGGAAAGCGATCTTCGAGTCCTTCTAGCCGCACCAGCGCCAGCACCTCTTTCAGCCGCTTGCTCCGCTCTAGCTTGCTCCGCTCTAGCTTGCCCCGCTCTAGGCGGTCATTAAGACCAAACATCACGTTTTGGCGCACGGTGAGATGCGGAAACAGCGCGTAGTCTTGGAATACCATGCCCACGCCCCGCTGCTCTGGCGGCACCCAAACACCATCCCCCGCCACTTGCCGTTCGGCAATCTCGATGCTGCCATCTTGCGGCTGCTCAAATCCGGCAATCAGCCGCAGCAGCGTAGTCTTGCCGCAGCCGGACGGCCCCAGCAGTGCCAGCAAATCGCCTGACTGCAACGAACAGGAGACTGCACAGACCGCAGGCTGAGCTAGCCGCGAAAACTGACGGGTGACCTGGTTGAGCTGAAGAATTGGGGAAGGCATGGAATTGGGTGGTTAAGCGGTGGCTGGGAGTTGCTTTTACAGGTTGTAGCTTTTTTTGTAGCTTTTATTTTTATATAGTCTAAAGCACACTGCAAATAGTTCTCATTAAGAATAAGATTGAATGATTCTACGCCAATTCACCCCCTGCTCCGATGACTGGTTTTAACGCTCGACGCTTTCGCTTGTTCCCCCGCCAAGTTGCTATCGATAGCTGGACGCTGCTGGTGCTGGCGATTGCTCTACTCATCCTGGCCCCAATTTTGGTGGTGTTCAGCAGCGTCTTTGTCGATTCTGGAGCGGTTTGGCAGCATTTGCTGACCACGGTGCTGCCAGACTATGTGGCTAGCTCACTGGGGCTGATGCTGGGAGTTGGGCTTTGCAGCGCCGTAATTGGCGTGGGCACAGCTTGGCTGGTGACGGCCTGCCGATTTCCAGGACAGCCGCTGTTTGAGTGGGGACTACTGCTGCCGTTGGCCGCGCCCGCCTATATTCTGGCCTATGTCTACACCGAGCTATTGGAGTTCTACGGGCCAGTCCAGACGAGGCTGAGATTGATCTTTGGCTGGAGCAGCGTCAACGACTACTGGTTTCCGGCGATTCGCTCGATGGGTGGAGCGATTGTCGTGATTAGCCTGGTGCTCTATCCCTACATCTATCTGCTGGCGCGTGTGGCGTTTCTAGAGCAGTCGGTCTGTACCCTGGAAGCTAGCCGCTCGCTGGGCTGCAATCCCTGGAAGAGCTTTGGGCGAGTGGCGCTGCCGTTGGCTCGACCGGCAATCGTGGCCGGACTGGCGCTGGTGCTCATGGAAACGCTGAATGACTTCGGCACCGTGCAGTATTTTGCCGTGAATACCTTTAGCGTCGGCATCTACCGGACTTGGTTTGGCATGGGCGAGCGAATTGCGGCCTCGCAGCTTTCAGCGGTGCTGCTGCTGTTTGTGCTGCTGTTGCTGGGGCTGGAGCGCGGGTCGCGGCGGCAAACGCAATATTACCAGACCGGACGCTATCAGCGGGCGGCGGCGTTTGAGCTGCGCGGCTGGAGAGCGAGTTTAGCCTGCCTCTGCTGCCTGCTGCCAATTGTGCTCGGCTTTCTGATTCCGGCGGGGCGCTTGCTGATGATGGCGACAGCTGACGTGACGCAGAGCTTCAGCCAGCGGTTTTGGGAGCTATCGCGCCACAGCTTGATCTTGGCGACGGTCGCTGCTGGGGTGGCGGTGAGCATTGCCGTTGTGATGGCCTACGGCCTGCGATTGCGCCCCAGTTTGGCGATGCAGCTTGCAGTCAGAACGGCCTCGGTTGGCTATGCCGTGCCCGGTGCGGTGATTGCGGTGGGGATTTTGTTTCCGCTCGGCGCGATTGACAACGCGCTCGATGCCGGGATGCGCTCTAGCTTTGGCATTTCGACCGGACTCCTGCTCAGCGGTACGATTACGGCGCTGGTTTTTGCCTATCTCGTTCGGTTTTTGGCGGTGTCGCACAATACGGTAGAATCGAGCCTCAGCCGGATTAAGCCAAATCTGGATGAGGCGGCTCGTTCGCTGGGCTGTAGTTCCACCCGCACCCTGCTCAAAATTCACGCGCCGTTAATCAGCAGCGGTTTACTCACAGCCGCGATTTTGGTGTTTGTGGACGTGATGAAAGAGCTGCCCGCCACGCTAATTATGCGTCCGTTTAACTTTGACACGCTGGCTGTAGAAGTTTATCGGCTGGCCTCCGATGAGCGTTTGGGGGAAGCTGCCGCGCCCGCCTTGGCGATTGTGGCAGTTGGGATTATTCCCGTGATCCTGCTCAGCCGCCAGATTTCTCGTACTAGAACAGAGGAGAATAACTAATGAATATGATCAAAAACAGCGTTAAATTACGGTTTGGTGTAGTCTTACTGCTAATGCTGGCAAGCTGCGCTAAACCAGAGCCGCGTCAGCAGGCCATCCAAGACAAAAAATGCGTTAGCTGCGACCTAAAAGGCAGCGACCTCAGCCAAACAGATTTGCAGCAGGCGCAGCTCAATGGCTCGGATTTGAGCAACGCCAACTTGAGTCAGTCCGATTTGAGCGGCGGGCTGCTAGACAGCGTTAATTTGAGCGGAGCCAATCTCAGCAAGGCCAATTTGAGCAAAGCCGGGATGAGCTTGTCTAATCTGCAAGGCGCGAATCTACAGAATGCCAACTTGCAGGGCGCTTATCTCAGAGGTGCAGACCTGACGGGCGCAGATTTGAGCAGCGCCGACTTAACGGGTGCAGATTTGAGCGCTGCAAAGCTGGAAAAAGCCAATTTGCAGGGAGCCATTCTCAAAGATGCGCTGATGCCCGACGGCAGCGTCAAGCCGTGATCAATCTAGTTGAGACACAACATAAATCGCTGTTTCTAAAATCATTCAATCATTCACTCAATATTAGCGAAATCATCGTTTCAAATAGGTCTTGCGCTCTGTCAAGTGGATAGCTCGACCCGCGCAAGACCTCAAGCTCATCCTATTTCCAGCCAGCGCGATCGGCAATTTGCAGCGCCTCCTCGCCGTTTCTACCAAACACGGCAGCATTCAGCGAGTCTTCTTTGAACGACCCGTAGCTCGCCAGAACTGGCGCGACGGGCACACCCGACACCACAGGATATTCGTAATTGCTCTTCGCAAAAATCTCCTGAGCGCGAGGGCTGGCTAAAAACTCCAGGAATTTAATCGCGTTTTCTCTGTTGGGAGCTGTCTTGACCAAGCCGCCGCCGCTGATATTCACATGCGTCCCGCGATCTCGCTGATTCGGGAAGAATACGCCAATTTTCTCAGCCACCGCCCGATCTTCTGGCTTATCTGAGGAGGCCATCCGCATCAGATAGTAGGTGTTGACAATTGCCAGACTGCCCAGGCCAGATGCACAGGCTTGAATTTGCGCGGTGTCGTTCCCTTCCGGCGGACGAGCAAAATTGGCCACCAGACCTTCTGCCCAGCTTTCGGTTGTTGGCTCGCCGTTCGCTGCCAAAATAGAGCCGACTAGCGACTGATTGTAGATATTGGTTGAGGAACGCACCAAAACCTGACCGCGCCATTTCGGATCGGCCAGATCTTCGTAGGTGGAAAGCTGAGATGGGTTGACCTTAGATTTGTCATACATAATCACCCGCGCCCGCTTAGAAAAGCCAAACCATAGCCCGTCCGGATGGCGCAGATTTGCGGGAATGGCTGTGCTGAGCAATGTGGAATTGGCAGGCGCAAACAGTCCCGCTTGCTCCGCTCGCCACAGCCGCCCTGCATCTACCGTCACCAGCACGTCAGCAGGGCTATTGACTCCCTCGCTGTTGATCCGCTCAATCAGCGGATCGGCCTCAGCTTCAATCAGATTCACCCGAATTCCGGTTTCGTCAGCGAAGGCCTGATAGATTTCGCTGTCTGCGTCATAGTGACGCGCCGAGTACAGGTTAACGACTTGGCCACCGCTCTGGGCACGTCCAATTCCGCCGACTCCAACTGCAACAGCAGCGCTAGCAGCACCGATAAAGGTGCGGCGACTCATCTTACTCATGGTGGGTCTATCTTAGATTTCAGTTCTATTGATAATCTATATCATTAAACTGGACGGCAACGCAAATCGCGCCAGAGTGACCGCAAATTTTTATCGAGTTTCTCGACTATTGCCATCAGGCCATGGCCTCAAAACTCCAGCCACTGACGCAGCAGATTGGCATGGCTCTTGGCAATCAAATCGAAGGCAGGCGTTTTGCCAGAAGTCTCAAATAGCGTTTGACGGACTGTATCGAGATCAAACAAGATCTCTCGCTGACTGGGATCGCGCACCCAGCTCTGAATCCAGGTGACTGCGGCCAAACGCAAGCCCTGAGTGACTTCCTCGACCCGGTGGATGCTTGAAGAAGGATAGATGACCGCCGCTCCAGCGGGTAGCTTAAAAGATGTCTCTCCCTGGCTACTTTCGATGATCAGCTCTCCGCCTTCATAGGTGGCTGGGTCGCTCAAAAACAGCGTCATCGAGATATCTGAGCGCATCACAGGATCATGCATGACGGCATTGTCAACGTGACTTCCGTAAGCCATGCCAACTTGGTAGCGGCTGACGGTGACTGGGCGAATCAGCTTGGGGTGCACAGCCATCTGGAACAAAGCATGACGCTGAAGGGCGACGCTAATCATCTCCCGGATAGCGGTCAGCGCAGGGGATTTGGGGAGTTGGGTATTCTGCTTGACCAGACGAGCGTGCCAGCCCGCAGTCACTTTGCCGTCGATAAATTCAGCCGTCTCTAGCTTTGAGAGCACTATCTCTAGATCGGCAGGCGGCAAAATCTTCTCAATACATAGAATCACAACAGCTCTCACCTCTCAACATGAAACTGCCAGTATCTAGTGCCAGTATCTAATTAGCGTGTCATGCCCCATCCTAATCTCATTAATTTAATGCAAATCTTTACTTTTAAGCTAAAAGCTGATAAAAGCGTTGCTGCAATCGGTAGGCAACGCCTTGTCATCCTCACGAGCAATCTGGCTCAAGAGGTAATTACCGTGAAGAGTAGAATTAAAAGTCTGGACAGGCGTAGCAGCTTTGCTGAGCGCTCTCAAGTCGGGCGGCTACGTGATGTACTTCCGTCATGCCCAAAAGGGGGTTGCCTATATTCTGAAACCTGACGGGCAGGGGACTTTGAAATCGTGGCAAACCTGCTGCCTGAACCGGGTCAGCTTTAGCACTCAGCAGTGCTCTAGGGCAAGGCTCCCAGGGGTGCTGCCGCCAGCTTCTGAGCTGCATAGCCCGCTAGAATAATATCGCCGCTGGCCGTGGCTAGCTGTTCGGCCTGTTGATAGGCCGTGACTGCCTGCTGAGTTTGACCAAGCCTGTCATACATCAGCCCTTGGTTGTAGAGCACAATCGAACGGCTAGTTGGGTCGGCGGCTTCAGCTACGGTGAGCGCTTGCTGATAAAACTCTAGGGCAGCCTGGGGCTGCTGAAGCTGGGCGACGGCTGCACCGAGCGCCACAAGCGCTTTGACTTCAAGCGCCGGATCCGCAATTTGCTGCGCCAATGCCAGCACCTGTTCAAACTGTGGAATTGCCTGCTGTGGCTCAGACTGCTGCAAGTAGAGACTGCCTAAATTGCCGCGACTGTAGGCTTCTAGCCAGCGATTGTCTGCGGCCTGAGACTGATCAATGGCCTGCTGACAGATCTCAACAGCAGCGTCAGGCGTTTGATCGGCCTGGTTAGCTTGATAGACCGCATCTAGGCAGGCTTCGCTGCTAATTTCGGCGGGGCTGCTGGCTGAACTGCTGGCCGGAGACTCGATGGATAGTGCTGGCGCAGTCAGGCTGAAAAGTGCGACTGCTGCCCCCTGAATCAGCCCTGGAAATCGAAGGCTGTGACGAGCGCCATAGATGCTGTTCATAATCTTTGCCCAATGAGTGTGAGTGAGTTGCCCTGGTCTCCTGTACGGTGCTTCAACTGCCGCAGCCAGGATTTCGTAAAAAATGGCGAAAGGGAGCGCTAAGACATTCCAGCTTTCGCCACTGCGATGTCTGCCTAAAGGTTCATAGCTAGGTACCCAGCGATGCTATGCAGTTTTACATGCAGCTGTGCGCTAAATCAGCGCAGGTATGAAGCGCCGTTGATATCAAAGGTGCTGCCTGTGGCGTGAGGCGCGAGTCCAGAAGCTAAAAAAGCTACTATATTGGCTACTTCTTGCGGTGGCACAGGCTGCCCCATCGGAATATCGCTTGTCACAGAGTCTGCGCCTTTTTCTTGCATAACAGCGGCAGTGCGTTCGGTTAAGACGAATCCCGGCGCAACCGCATAGGCCAGAATCTGATCTGAGGCAAAGCTGCGAGCAATGGAGCGAGTTAAGCTGATTACGCCACCTTTGGAAGCTGCGTAGTGCATATACTCTGGCCCGTCGCCTCGAAACGCCGCGCGGCTGGCAATGTTGATAATAGTGCCGCCCTGACGGCTTTGAAAATGGCTGATTGCACAACGGCAGAGATCGGCTACGGCAACTAAATTGACCTGCAAGGTAGTCTGCCAAGTGGCTGTCCAGACTTCCCACTCGTCTTCTACGCCAGCCGCTGGCATGATCGCCGCATTGTTCACAATCACATCAATGTTGCCTTGCCAAGCCTGCGCTTTTTGCCAGAGGATTTGAGCGGCTCCAGGCTGGCTCAAGTCGGCCTGCACTAAATATCCATTGGTCTGCTGAGCTATCTCAGCAGCTTTGTCTTGACTCTGTCCATAGTGCAAGATGACCCGCGCCCCAGCCTGCGCTAGCGTCAGTGCGATTGCCGCCCCAATGCCCTGCGAGCTGCCGGTTACCAGCACAACTTTTTCACTGAGATCAATCACAGGTCTGTCCAATTAGCTTTTTGCTAATCATAAGCAAAAAAGCGCAAACAAAAGCTGTTCGCGCCATCGATACGAGTTATTGAAGGCAGATTACCGCTAGCTACTTGGTAATGCTGCCTGCCTCATCCTTGAGATCGCGAGCGGCTTGCCCTAGATCAGGCGTATATTCTTCGCCCAATTTTTTGAATGCTTCAATGGAGTCTCGCGTGATGTTCTCAACCCGCACGTCCAGTGGCACGTCACCCCGCGCTTCGTTGAGAAAATCTCCTGTTGTTTTGGGTCGCTCCGTTTGGTCTGTCTGCTCAACCCGCTGGCGCACGGCCTTGCCTAGCTCCTGCGAGCTAGGGGCAGCATTTACGCCTGTTGTTAACAGCAAACAGCCCGCCAGTACAGTCGCCATAACCTGATCTAAATAGGTTTTGCGTAACTGACTGAATGCGTCTTTAAATGCAGCAATTAAACTGTTCATAGCTCCATTCCTTTTGTTGTCAGATAACTGTTGAGATAGCTGCTGATGTGAGTCTGTAGAGTAGGTGACAGAGTAGGTACGACCTATCTATTGCCTCGTTCCAAGGCCATACCTAACCGCCAATTAGTTAACGCTTTTCTCTTTTGATTTCTCGCGGCCAAAGGCTGCCATGCGAGCCATCACGTTATATTCCCCTGGCTCAGGTACTTCAATTACGCCTTCGACCTGACCCTCGACTTCTTGCCAAGCTTGGATGCCGCCCCGTAGATGCGCGACCCGCCGGAATCCAGCTTCCCGCAGCAGATTCACAGCCTGCGTCGTCTCTGCTTCGCTACCCCCATAGACGTAGATATCGCGCTGAGGCTGTAGACTGGATTCCGCCATGCCAGGAAGCTGATCCACGGGCATATTCATTGCGCCCTGAATCCGGGATTCGTTAAATAGATCGTGACTGCGAACATCGAGAATTGTCAGGCCGGGTTCGCCCCACTGAAGACGTGACTTTAATTCAAAAGCACTGGCCTCAGTTTGGAAGGCAGGAGGCATAGGCGTGACGTTGGGAAGCTGATCTTTTGCAGCTACAATGGCATCTTCTAGGTTTTCCATAATGATGACCTCCGATTAGATCGAACTATTTGTCTACAGTTTGCACTGTAGTCGCATATTGTGTTCTGCTCCTCATGCTGAAGAGTGAGAAAAATCTGAGAAAAGCTTCAAAAAGCTGGGAATCTGTCTTGGAGCATAGCTGTAGCTATATCTGTGATCAAAGCTTAAAGCCAAGACTCAGCTCTCTGAGCGATTTTGCTGCTGCATGGCTCTGTAGTGAGATTCAATTTGGTGAATCATGCTGAGCAACGATGCTTCAAACTACCAGTATCAGCCTACAGTATCAGCTAACCTATAGCCCCAGAAGTAGATTGCTGAAAACGCCGCCTGATTAAACTTTTGAGAGATGAGGAACTGTTTTTATATCGTGAACATAAGCGTTAAGTCAAAGCAAAAATTGATTGTTTCGACTATGCTACTCACAAGGAAATTTCCATGTTTTACCACAAGAAACGTCTGCAATATTTCACTAAACCGGAAAAGCCGGATCCAGTTTATGCCAAACAGCTGCAAGAGCTAATTGGCGGCCCCTTTGGCGAAATGTCTGTGATGATGCAGTACCTATTTCAGGGCTGGAACTGCCGTGGTCCTGCCAAGTACAAAGACATGATGATGGACATTGGTACTGAGGAAATTGGTCACGTTGAAATGCTGGCCAATCTGATTGCTCATTTAGTTGACAAAGCTCCCTCAGATGTTCAAGAAAAATCTGCTCTAGATCCTATCGTTGAAGGGGTGATGGGCGGCATGAACACTGAAGACATCATTATGGCAAGCATGAACCCTAAGCATGGGGTGGTGAGCGGGGGCGGTGCGCTGCCTGCTGACAGCGTGGGGTATCCCTGGAACGGTAACTATATCGTGGCCTCTGGAAACCTGATGGCTGACTTTTTCTCAAACGTGCAGGCTGAAGCCCAGGGTCGTCTACAGGCTGTACGCCTATATGAGATGTCAACTGATCCAGGCGTGAAAGATACGTTGAGCTATATGATTGCCCGTGATACCATGCACCAAAACCAGTGGTTGGCGGCCATCGAAGAACTCAAGGCTGATGGATTAGAAAGCTTGCCGGTTCCTAGCCGATTCCCTCAGTCGCAGGAAAAGCAAGATGCGTCCTACACGTTCTGGAACCTATCAGAAGGAACCGAAAGTCAGCAGGGGCGATGGGCCAAGGGGCCAGCACCTGATGGTAAAGGCGAATTTAAATATTTGGAAAATCCAGAGCCGCAGAGTGATATGCCAGAGGCTCCAATTCCCAATCCTAAGCTTTACTCCACGCCTAAGCAGTAAACTTTAGGTTCGTTCGCGACGTGCTGCTGGGGTTGCGTACCACCAGCAGCACCCATGGTTTGTTCCTGCAACTCTACCTACGAATAGCGCTTGAGAGCGTCGAAATACCTGGACTGTGAATACTTTAGAGGGAACTTGTATGAACCCGAAAAGCGCCATTAATTTCTGTATAAGATGAGTCAGGACGGACATCGTATCAAATTAGGATATGAAATATGAAAGAGGTAAAATTGTGAAAGCTACTGTAATTAATCACTATGGCTCCGCTGATGCTTTGCACTATGGAGAGGTTGAAAAGCCGTCGATCAAGCCTGATCAGATGTTGGTTAAAGTTCATGCTACCAGCGTTAATCCAATTGACTGGAAAATCCGCAAAGGAATGCTAAAGCTTTTGACGGGCAGCAAATTTCCGATCATTTTAGGGTTTGACCTGTCAGGAGAAGTAATCGAAGTGGGCGATGATGTAACCCGCTTTAAGCCGGGTGATATGGTTTATGCGCGGCTGGATCAAGCGACAGGCGGAGCCTATGCTGAGTATGCGGCGGTTTCAGCAAGGATAGCGACTCACAAACCTACGAACATGAGTCATCTAGAGGCAGCGGTGGTGCCGCTGGCGGGAATGACTGCTCTGCAAGCTTTACGAGATCAAGGCAAACTCAAGGCTGGACAGAAAGTTTTAATTAACGGAGCGTCAGGTGGCGTGGGTACATTTGCGGTTCAAATTGCCAAAGCCTTAGGTGCAGAAGTAGGGAGCATCCCATTAGGGTAATGAGTAATAATACTTAGCAATATATTTTGCTAGATCAAGGAGAATAAACAGGCTGTAACTACTGCTCGTCATGACTCCTGAAGAAACCCAAGCCTTTCAAGCTCAT
>JAHHHV010000019.1 GCA_019359155.1 Pegethrix bostrychoides GSE-TBD4-15B | reverse complement strand
AGATAAGAGCGGCAGAGGATCCAGAGTTTGAGACGTTCTATACGAAGAACATTCTGCTGAACGAGGGCATCCGTGCTTGGCTTGCGCCAGCTGACCAGCCCCATGAACACCTTGTATTCCCCGAAGAAGTGCTGCCACGCGGCAACGCTCTCTAAGAGATATCTATTATCTGTAGGGATCTCAGGGATTTCCCAGAAGGATTTCGAGCTTCTTTCACCTAATCTATTGGCTTAGAGATTTCCCCCGCAGCTGCGGGGGTTTTTTATGGCTCAGAAATTTTCCTCAAAACCAAAATTCTTGTGTTACCTTACAGAGAGAAGCTTGTAGTACGACCCGGTTCGACTTTCAAGACTTCGATTGTCCCTTTGTAATCTAGGAGGTGATGCCCGTGCAAGACAGTAGTAAATCCGTGGGTCGTCAGGTTGGGCTAAGCTGGCTGTGCGCCGGAGCCGTTCTTTAGTTGTTGAACTAAACTCTGATTGAGAACCCGTGCTTCTGAAGCAGTGACTTAGGACAGCCTAATTTTCCTTCCGGCAGTCAAGTCCCAATTCTGAAGACCCCCTAGACCGCTCCCGCTCCTGAGTATACAGGTTTACCTAGTATGCTTTTAGCGGGAGCGGATAGTTTTAAATAGATGGAAAACAGAGCGGAAAACCGAGAATAGAGCAACCAGATTGGCGACAGAGCCATTGGGCGGCAGAAAGACAAGCGTGCCAGAAAGACAAAAATCTGGGATCTGTCACAGCGGAGTCTATGAAATTGGGCAGTCTAACGTTAAGCTAATGGCTGACTAAATATCAGCTGCATAGGCATTACTGCGAGATTTTTATTAATCGCATCTTGATTAATCCAAAATCTCGTGATTACAATGCTACTGTAAGACTCTACAAGTCCATTTTAAGTTAGGTGTGAGGACTCAAATATGCTATCCAAGGTTCTGCTGAACTCGGTATTAGCTACACCTGCCCTCGTGGGTGCGGCTCTAGTTATTTCTGCTTCTGCAATGGCTGCGGAAGTTGCGCCTGCTGGGGGCAAATCCACAGCAGAGGTACAGTCTTCTGCGGCAGCTCTGATTAGCGAACAGCCTCCGGTTGTGGCGGCAGCGGCTGAGCTGACTCCTGCGGCTGAATCCATCGCTCCAGTTGCTGAGCCTGTTGAGATTGCTCCCGCGGCTCAAGATACAGCTATTGATATGACTGCTGAGCTGGCTCCTGTCCCGGCGGTGCCTGTTCAGGTGGCTCAAGCGGCTGAGCCTGTGACTTCCGTATCTTCTCTGGATCAAGTCGCTCAGTATAGCAGCGAAGGCAACGGCAACTCGCTCTCTCAGGTTACTTCCATCACGCAGCTTTCCGATGTGCAGCCGACTGACTGGGCGTACCAGGCGTTGCAGTCCTTGGTAGAGCGCTACGGCTGTATCGCGGGTTATCCCGACGGCACCTACAAAGGTCAGCGTGCCATGACCCGCTTTGAATTTGCGGCAGGGATGAATGCCTGCTTGGATCGGATCAGCGAGCTGATTGCGGCCAGCACGGCAGATTTGGCTACTAAAGAAGACTTGGCTACCTTGCAGCGCTTGCAGGAAGAGTTTGCAGCTGAGCTAGCGGCTCTGCGTGGTCGAGTAGATGCACTGGAAGCTCGCACCTCTGAACTCGAAGCCAACCAGTTCTCTACCACCACCAAGCTCAGCGGTGAGACCATCTTTGCAGTGGGTGTCCCCATCAGCGGCGGCACAAACAACGATGGAGAGGACGACGGCAACACCGACGACCAGACGATTGCTGGCTATCGCGTTCGACTCAACTTTGACACCAGCTTTACCGGCGAAGACTTGCTGAGAGCACGTCTGCAAGCCCGTGACTTTGGTGACTTTGACTCCTTTGCTGGCAACACGGGCTGGCAGTGGGGTGGCGGCAGCGACTCGGTTGTGTTGGACGATCTGCTCTATACCTTCCCAGTCGGCCCTGCTCAGATCATTGTCGGTGCGAACAGCATTGGTGACTCTGACTTTGTGGCAACCACCGTCAGCCCGTTTGATAGCTCCGGTAGCGGTTCCTTGACCGATGGTTTGGGTACGCCGCCGCAGTACAACTTCATCCCTGGCGGTACGGGTTTAGGCGCAATCTTTGGCTTTGGTCCTGTGAGCTTGGACGTTGGCTATGCAGCTAGCAATGCAGGCGATCCGAGCGAGAAGAACGGTCTGTTCAATGGCGGCTATGGCGGTATTGCTCAGCTCAGCCTCTTGACCGACTTTGTGGATGCAGCCTTCACGTACTCCAACAGCTACGACCCAGACGGTTTTACTACCGATAACGGTTACAGCTTGGGTGGCTTTGATGGGGGTTTGTTCGTCGATAACGCAGCGGTTGCAAATATCTACGGCGCGCAGATTAACTTCAAGCTAGGCTTTGCAGAGCTTGGTGGCGGCGCGATGTACATGCCGGTGCGGGTTGTGGGCGAAGGCGACTACCGCGTCTGGAGCTACCATGGAACGCTGGCATTCCGCGACTTGCTAGGTGATGGTAACCTGCTGGGCTTCGTGGTTGGCGTTCCGCCCCGCGTTGCGGGTGTGGATGGTTCGCTGGCTGGAGACTTGGGCTTGAGCGCAGGTGGGACTCGCCAGGATGCTTCTCTGTTGGCTGAGGCCTTCTACCTGTTCCGGATCAACGACAACATCTCGATCACGCCAGGTATCGTCTACATTCAAGATCCCGGTAACGACAACGACAACCAGGATACGTTTGTGGGCGCACTCCGTACCACCTTCAAGTTCTAATTGCTGACTAGCTTGATCTAGTTTGGCCTGATTTAGTTTGATAGAAGGCTTGGGTAGGATCTTACCCAAGCCTTTTTCTATACCCAAAACTATACAAACCCCAGTGGAGAACCGGGATATAATGGAGGAGCCGTAGATGCTTCTCCTCCGTGGATCTTTCTTGTAAAAGTGAATATGCGCTCTTGGCGCTGCTAGAGCTTGCCGATCGCCATAGCCAGAATGAGCCGCTGCAAATTCGTCAGATTGCCGCGATCCAAAGCATCCCCGATCGCTACCTAGAGCAGCTTTTGGCAACGTTGCGCCGTTCAGGACTCGTGCGGAGTCAGCGCGGCGCTAAGGGCGGCTACGTGCTGGCTCGCGAACCCTGGAAAATTACCCTGCTCGAAGTGGTGGAGAGTATTGAAGGCACTGACTCCCAGCAGGTTGAAACCCACCGGAGTGCCAAAACCTTGGAAGGGATGGTGATTCGAGAAGCTTGGCAGGAGGCTGGAGATGCTGCAGATGCGGTCTTGCAAAAATATACGCTGCAAGATCTGACCGAAAAGCGCAACAGTCGGCAGCAGCTAGATCTGATGTACTATATCTAATCCTACTCTTTCTATCCAACCCTAAATCATTATGCGTATTGCTCAAAACGTAACTGAACTCGTAGGCCGTACTCCGCTCGTTCGGCTGAATCGCATTCCGCAGGCTGAAGGCGCTGTGGCGCAGATTGTCGCCAAGCTGGAGAGCATGAATCCCTCGGCCTCAGTCAAAGACCGGATTGGCGTGAATATGATTGAGGCTGCCGAGCGTGATGGCTTAATTCAGCCCGGTCAGACAGTGCTGGTAGAGCCAACCTCTGGCAATACGGGGATTGCGCTGGCGATGACGGCGGCGGCCAAAGGCTATCGGCTGATTCTGACGATGCCGGAAACCATGAGTTCGGAGCGGCGGGCGATGCTGCGCGCCTATGGAGCCGAGCTAGAGCTAACTCCTGGCATTGAGGGAATGTCAGGCTGCATCCAGCGGGCACAGCAGATCGTGAATTCTGTCCCTCACGCCTATATGTTGCAGCAGTTCAATAACCCGGCCAATCCCGACGTGCATCGCCGCACCACAGCCTTAGAAATCTGGGAAGATACCGACGGGCAGGTGGATATTGTGATTGCGGGTGTGGGCACGGGCGGCACCATCACTGGGATTGCTGAGGTGATCAAGGCCAAAAAGCCAGAGTTTCGAGCCATTGCCGTTGAGCCAGCCAGCAGCCCCGTGCTCTCTGGCGGCAAACCTGGGCCACATAAAATTCAGGGAATTGGCGCGGGCTTTGTGCCGCAGGTGCTGCGAACCGATCTAATTGACGAAGTGATCACGGTGGCGGACGACGAGGCGATTACTTACGGGCGCAGGCTGGCGCGCGAGGAAGGCTTGCTCTCAGGCATTTCCAGCGGAGCCGCGATGGCCGCAGCGATTCAGGTGGGGCGGCGACCCGAAAATGCTGGCAAGCTGATTGTGATCATTCAGCCCAGCTTTGGCGAACGCTACCTGAGCACGCCGCTGTTTCAAGATCCAGAGCTGACCGCGCCGCTGGTGCTGAATTAGCAGGTGTTTATTATGGCTGAACGCCAAGCCAGATGCCGATAGAATAGATCTATAGAAGAATAGATCTATGGCAAACTCTTCCAACCACTACGAAATCCTCGAAATCAGCTCTAAGGCTAGCCAGTTTGAAATCAAGCAAGCCTATCGACGGCTAGCCAAACGGCATCACCCTGACCGCAATCCGGAGGCAGATAGTCACGAGCAGATTACGCAGATCAACGCTGCCTACGAAGTGCTGGGCGATCCGAGCCAGCGGCGGTTTTATGACCAGACGTTGAGCTATGGCCGAGTCGCGGCTGGCCAAGCTGCCCCATCGGCTCAGCGGCAGCAGCGAGCCAGCACCGCCCAAAAACAATATCGGCAGCGGCAGACCGGGCGAGAGAGCGACGAACATCTGCGCCGCTGGACAAATCAAATCTATCAGCCGATCATCCGGACGATCGCTCAAATTTTGAAGCCGCTAAAATCTCAGCTGAACGAGCTAGCCGCCGATCCGTTTGATGACGAGCTGCTGGCCGGATTCCAGACCTACCTCGACGACTGCCGGAGTGACTTACAGCGGGCGCAAAAGCTGTTTAGCTCCTTACCGAACCCCTCTAACGTGGCTAGCGTTGCGGCGCAGCTCTACTACTGCTTGAATCAAGTTGGCGACGGCATCGACGAATTGGAGCGCTTTGTCAGCTGCTATGACGAGCACTATCTGCATACAGGGCAAGAGCTGTTTCGGATTGCTGCTGGCCTGCGGCGAGAGGCTCAGGCCGCGATGCGGGAGGTGAAATAGAGCCAAATAGCAGCCTAGATTTAGCTTAGATTCAGCCCAAAATGCAGAGCTTCCCCAACTTCAAGGGTTTTACGCCACAATGGTGAGGGGCTAATTGACATTTTGCCTGCATTTTGTCTCTTGGTACAATTCACGACTCGCTCTTTCCCTCATTCTCCATGCCTTTACCTATTGTTGCTGTAGTTGGACGCCCAAATGTAGGGAAATCGACCCTCGTGAATCGGCTCTCTGGCGTGATGGACGCGATCGTACATGACGAGCCGGGGGTAACGCGCGACCGCACCTATCGTCCCGCGTTCTGGCAAGACCGCGACTATCTCGTGGTGGATACAGGCGGCCTAGTATTTGATGACGAAACCGAATTTTTGCCGCTGATTCGAGAGCAGGTGATGCTGGCTTTAGCCGAGGCAAGTCTGGCAGTGATGGTGGTAGACGGCATGGCTGGAATTACCGCAGCCGACGAAACGATCGCTACTTGGCTGAGACAGCAAAGCCTGCCAGTATTGCTGGCCGTCAACAAATGCGAATCGCCGGAGCAAGGCTTGAGCATGGCCGCCGAGTTCTGGAGTTTGGGTTTAGGCGAACCCTATGCGGTTTCTGGTATTCATGGCAACGGCACTGGCGAGCTGCTAGATAAGGCAGTCGAACACCTGCCACCGACTGATGTACTGGAAGATGTTGCCGAAATCCGGGTGGCGATTGTCGGTCGCCCCAACGTTGGCAAATCTAGCTTGCTGAATGCCTTTGTGGGCGAGCAGCGCGCCATCGTCAGCCCGATTTCGGGTACAACCCGCGATGCGATTGACATGAGCGTGGAGCGCAATGGCCAGCGCTACCGACTGGTGGATACGGCAGGCATTCGCAAGAAAAAGCAGGTGGAATATGGCCCAGAGTTTTTTGGGATCAACCGTGCCTTCAAAGCAATTCGGCGAGCGGATGTGGTTTTGCTCGTCATCGACGCGCTAGACGGCATCACTGAACAAGACCAAAAGCTGGCTGGACGCATCGCTGAAGACGGACGCGCCTGCGTGATTGTGGTAAACAAGTGGGATGCGGTGGAAAAAGACTCCCACACCATTTATGAATATGAGAGCCATCTCAAGGAGCGGCTGCATTTCACCGAATGGGCTGAGACGATCTACGTCAGTGCCGAAACCGGACAGCGGGTAGAGAAAATTTTGGATCTCGTCGATCGCGCTGCTGCACAGCATGTTCGCCGAGTCAGCACTTCTGTGATCAACGAAGCGCTAGAAGAGGCGGCGAAGTGGCACAGTCCACCCACCACGCGACAGGGGCGACAGGGGCGCATCTATTACGGCACTCAGGTCACCAGCCGACCGCCAACCGTGACGCTGTTTGTGAACGACCCGAAGCTCTTCAACGACAACTATCGGCGCTATATTGAGCGGCAGTTTCGGCAGCAGCTAGGGTTCCAGGGCACGCCGATTCGGCTGTTTTGGCGCGGCAAAAAGGTGCGCGAACTGGAGCAAAGCGCCAACCGAGCCACCCGTGTCAAGGGCTGAGCGCTGTACTCTTAGGTGTGCTTCAGTGCTGCTCCAATTTCGGTAATTCATGGATCTACTGCGCTCTCTGCCCATTGGCCTCTATCTAGAACAGCCGCTCACGTGGCTGCACCGGATTGATGCGCGAGTGAAGCTTGTCTGGCTGCTGAGCTTGATGCTGTCCCCCATTGCGGCCAACCCAGTTTGGCGACTGTCGCTGGTGGGCGGGCTGCTGCTGCTGACCCTGCTAAGTCGGCTGCCATTTCGCGTTTGGCGACAGCAAATTGGGCTGGTGCTGCTGTTTAGCCTGCTGCTATTTTTGATTACGCTACTAGCGCCCGATGGCTTGAAAGCGCCCAGCCAGCCGCGCCTGCCAGCCAACGAGCTAGCGCCTGAAGCCTTTTCGCCTGCTGTGCCGCCGTCTGCTAGGCTATCTGCTGCGCCATCTGTCGCGCCTGCTATTACGCCATCTGTCACGCCGCCCGCTCCAGTCCTGCCCCAGCCTACGCCCTATCGCTATGTGCTGTTCGATCGCGGCATTCTGCACGTCACACGTCGGTCGCTGGAGCTGGCAATTCGGGTGGCGACGCTGATGTTCACGCTAATTTACAGCACCAATCTCTATCTGCTCACCACAGCTCCTGAAGAAATTACGGCTGGGCTAGAGAGTCTGCTGCACCCGCTGCGCCGCTTCAATTTGCCGATTACCGAGACTGTCTTGACCCTGACGCTCTCGCTGCGGTTCATTCCGCTGGTGCTAGAAGAAGTGCAAAACCTAGTGCGCTCAGTCCGCACGCGAGCGATCAACTGGAAAAAGCTGGGCTTTCAAAACGCGCTGCAAGTCTGGGCAACCGTGGCCGAAAAGCTAGTTGACAATCTGCTGGTGCGCGCCGAGCAGATTGCTAGCGCCATGCAGGTTCGTGGCTTCACAGCTCCTAATCGGCATCAGGTGCGCTGGCATCAGTTCAAGCTGCGGGTCTGGGACTGGCTGGCTATGATGGGCATTGGCTTATTTTGGGTGACGCGGGTCATGCTTGGGGGCGTTTAGCTGACCGCAGCTTCTGCCCCAGCGTAATTTTTTGTAGCAATGCGTCACAGTTCTTCTATAGACTAGACAAGGGGGTAAAGATAGAAACCTGCTGTTTGATGGGTTTGAATCGCTAGATTTAGATCACTGTATTTGGATCACTGGGTTGAGACAGGGAATACTGCAACAGATCGTCAGGTTTAACTATCTAGATTTGATTAGCCAGATTCAACCAGCTAGATTCAACTAAAATTTTTACTCTCCTCTGACTTGTCATGCAGCTTGGAATTGAATGGGTACCGAAAACTACTTAAATCACCCGCATCTAGGCTTGCTGTTTCGAGTCTGTCTGCTAGACGAACATCGTGAGCTGTTTGCCACCCTCTACGCGCAGCGGCTGTTTTTCTTGGTCAGTGGCGAAGCATCTGGGTTCCGGTTTGAGCCGATTGGGCGCTTAGATTCACGTCTGCTGGTGGAGGGGCGCTTGAGAGAGCTGCGTCGGGCTGGGCAGGCTCAGGAATACAGCCAGCTTCAGGCTATCCATAAGCAAACGTTTCAGTGAGCAGTTGGGTGGGTAACTTGTGAGTAACTTGGTGAGTCAGTCGGAGCGCGAATCCCTTGAACAGCGTCTAGCGCAAATTCGCCAAACGCTGCCCTCTACGGTTCGGCTGATTGCCGTGACCAAACAGGTGTCTGTTGAACTCATCCGATTAGCCTATGCGCTTGGCCTCCGCGATTTTGCTGAAAGCCGCATTCAGGAAGCTGCCGCCAAACAGGCCGAACTTTCCGACTGGACAGATGTGAACTGGCATCTGATCGGCCATTTGCAAACCAATAAAGCCAGCAAAGCCCTAGAGCGATTCCAGTGGATTCATTCGCTGGATAGCCTCAAGCTGGCACAGCGGCTGAATCAGCTGGCCGCGCCGCAGCAGCAAAAGCCCCAGCTTTGCTTGCAGGTGAAGCTGCGGCCTGACCCCGACAAATTTGGCTGGACGGCTGCCGAGCTGCTGGCTGCCCTCCCAGATCTGGAGCAATGTCAAGCGCTGAATATCGTCGGCTTGATGACTATTCCGCCCAACGGGTTGCCGCCTGCCGAGACAGCGGCCATCTTTGAGCAAACCCGCGCTCTCGCCCAGCAGATTCAGCAGCAGTCCAGCCTGACGATCAGCGAACTCTCTATGGGCATGTCTGGCGACTACCCGCTGGCGATCCAGTCTGGTGCAACGATGATTCGGCTAGGGCGCGTGCTATTTGGCAACCGCAGCTCGCTCAGTTTGTAGCGGCTAGCAGGTTCAGCCGTTCAGCAGTCTGCTGAAACCGTTAATCAAAGAGCTGTTGAAAATTCAAACAAAGCAACATTTCTATGTCATTTCATGTCTGGCTCTGTTCAAAGCGGGGAGTGAATTACTGAGCCAAAAGAAATTTGGCATGGCTGTGATCAAAATCGAAATCTCTGCTAAAGT
The DNA here is from genome assembly GCA_019359155.1 of Pegethrix bostrychoides GSE-TBD4-15B. GTDB lineage: Bacteria > Cyanobacteriota > Cyanobacteriia > Elainellales > Elainellaceae > Elainella > Elainella bostrychoides. Next base: position 40,044 of record JAHHHV010000019.1, on the reverse strand, counting down.
ATGGTTGCTTGCAAGGTAGGTCGGTTGACTCTATTCGTAGCGTAAAGCAGTCTGACTGTGCATTTGACACGCTACATGTAGAATACCAACCAATCTAGCTCACTAATCTAGTCATTTCTAGTCATTGTCAGACGTTTCAGGCTATCCCTGAGACTGCTGCATGGATGGGAAAGCTAGCGTCGGCCAGTTCGTTTGTTCGTCTGTAAATCAGACTGAATTGATTCGGGCTTGCCAAATGAGCCTGCTTTTAACCTGTTTGCTGGCTGCTAAAAATTATCTGGCAGAATGTAATTATCTTAAGAATTACTGAAGATTTGGCTAATTTCATATTCAGGACAGATGGCTTATAGTAATCAAACGCCGATTTAATTGTTGATGTTTGTCACTCAATTTCTAGTTTTAATTCAAAAGAGTTACATTTTGACATAAACCGCACGATTGCTTTTTCTTGAGGTATTTTTGTGATTCAATATTTTTTCCAGAATAAACTTACTGAATTTGTGGAGTGAGCTTGAAGATGTTTACAAGAGCTTAATGAGGTAGAACCTTAAGTGACGTTCAGTACTCAAGTAACCTTCAGTAGTGACGTTCGAGCCTTAAAGTTACGTTTTAGATTGCTGTTGATTTTAGGGGGTAGAGATGTATACTATTGACTCAATTCTGAATTGACTGGCGCAGTGAATTAGATACAGGATATGTCACCCATTTTTAAGATCCTGTGATTTAATGATTACGCACAAGGCATTGCTGAGAAGAGTTGAGGTTAAGACCATCTCTCGAGCCGCTAGACGTCTGGTTTCAAAGGTTCGACTGTACAAGGCGTTTGGTGCTTAAGCTGGTTTAGTTTTCTAGTTAACCTTAGTTGTGATGGAGCGTGAATAGAGTGAATAGCATCTTTTCAAAGTTGAGGGATTTTGTCGGCATGAACGAGCCTGTTGATTATGAATATGACTATGAAGAAGTAGATGGTGAAGAGTATCGTAATCTTTATCAAGAAGAATATCCTCAGCCTGTTCAAGAAGAAGAGCCACGCAGACGCCGCGTTCGGGAGAGAGCAATGATGTCTACAGATTCAAATATTGGTTCGTCTATTGGTTCGGTAGGTTCAACGATCAGCAATGTGATCGGAATGCCGGGTGCTGTGAACGGTATGTCGGAAGTGATGGTGATGGAGCCTCGGACATTTGAGGAGATGCCTCAAGCCATTCGCGCCCTGCGTGAGCGCAAGTCGGTAGTCCTGAACCTGACGATCATGGATCCAGATCAAGCCCAGCGCGCTGTTGACTTTGTTGCAGGTGGCACCTACGCCATCGACGGACATCAAGAGCGGATTGGCGAAAGCATTTTTCTATTCACCCCCAACTGCGTTCAGGTCAGCACTCAGTTGCTGAACGGCAACGATGCTGCTGCTCCGCAGGGTATGCCGATGCGTCGTCCTATGAACACCTCAAGCTGGACGAATGATCAGGTGCGGATGGCCTAGGGTTCTACAAGAGAGCCGACAGTTTTGTGATAACTTTATGGCGATAGGCAGAACATAGTTCCTGCTGGTTAAGCTATTCAATCACTTGCTTGGAGTCTAAGATTACTTGTCCATTCAACTTGGCATGATTGGTGGCGGGGTAATGGGGGAAGCCCTATTGTCCCGCCTTCTTGCTCAGGAGATCTACCGTCCTGAGCAGGTAATCGTCAGCGAACCGCAGGCGCAGCGGCGAGAGGTTTTGGCTGAGCGATATAAAATTTTAGTGACTCCCGACAATCAGGCGGCCAGTGAAACGCCGATCCTGCTGCTGGCGATCAAGCCTCAGCTGTTTGAAGTTGTGACGCAGCCGCTCAGTCCCCGCGTAGGTCAGCTCGTCCTGTCTATTTTGGCTGGCCTGCCGCTGCGTCGGCTGGAAGCGGCTTTTCCGGGGCAGCCCGTCGTGCGCTCTATGCCGAACACGCCCGCAACGGTCGGGGCAGGAATCACGGCCATCGCGGCGGGCAGTCAGGCGCAGCACGAGCATTTGGCGCTGGCTCGACAGATTTTTGCAGCGGTTGGCGAAGTGGTCGAGGTGCCAGAGTCATTGCTAGATGCGGTGACCGGACTCTCAGGTTCTGGCCCTGGCTATCTAGCGGTGATTGTTGAAGCAATGATCGACGGCGGCGTAGCGGTTGGCCTGCCTAGACCGATTGCTACCCAGCTCGCGGTGCAAACTCTGCGGGGTACGGCTGAACTGCTGCAAGCTCAGAATCTCCATCCAGCTCAGCTCAAAGACCAGGTGACGAGTCCGGGGGGCACGACAATTGCGGGTATTGCTCAGCTTGAACAGGCTGGCGTGCGCTCTGCGCTGATTGAAGCGATTCGAGCTGCCTGCCGTCGTTCGCAAGAGTTGGGGCAGTAGCGGCGCTCACCCGACAAGCAACTCAATTCGGGTAATCTGCATTCGAGCCGTCTGCCGACATGACTTAGAACCATCCCCTAAAACTGTGATGCAGATCAGTGCAAGATTAAAGTTTTTGTGAAATGAGCGTAGCGCCTGCGGAAAAGCGCAGGTGGCAGTGTTAGTTTGGGGAGATAGCTCACTCAATTCGCCTGATGAGCTGGCTGTTCTCGAATCAGATCTACAGAGTTTAAGTTTAAGCCTTTCTAGCGGCAGTGAGCCGATTGCAACAGGTTGCTTCATTCACCTTAGCATTCGGTAGCATTTAGCAAATTATCCTGATAGCGGGATGATTTTGTCGATCTTTCTGTAGGTTTATCTATTTAGGCGTTATCTCCGTCCTGGGAACCAATGTGTAAACTAACGTTTAGTTTGTGTGCCTAGATATGTGTATAAAAGATAGCCAAAAATCTCTTTTTTTCGTTAACTGTTGCTTTCTTTTACTTTTTTGTCAGTCTTTTTGGGCTGCAATTTTCTGTTTGTTGATAGTACGGGCGTTTATCGAGCTGCATCTGCCTATCTCTGTAATGGGTCTGCATAAGTTTAGGTCTGTCCAAGTTAGGTTTGCATAAGTTGAGTCGTTGGGTCTTCTGCCGTAGAAGGCATTCTGACTACTGTATCTCTCACAACTGTAGCCCCACAGATTGCCTGAATTACACCCACTCTATCTATATAAGCGAGCTGTTAAATCGTGAAATATCACATTGCCTTAAGCCGTCCATTTGACCTAGAGCAGTTTCACAAAAACGCTCAAGCTGGTACAAGTCCCCGACATACGATGTGGGAGTTGAGCCAGATCCTCCAAGCCACCGTCCATCAGCCGGAGCTAGAGCGCGTCAAGCCCATCGACCGACTGACTGCCAAGCTGATTAGTCAGCCTCAGCACTGGGCGCTTTCCAGGCTGCTCAGCCAACAGCTCGACTCTGACAATACGGTATTTTGTACGGGTGAAGATATTGGGATTCCGTTAGCTATCCTCAATCGATTCAACCGCAACCGCTGCAAGCTGGCTATGCAGGTGATGGAGCCGAGTCGAATTCGGGTCAAAAATACGATCCAAAACTTGGGGCTTGCCCAGTCTATCGATCTATTTTTGACCAACACGCAAGCTAAGGCCGAAACGCTCTGCCGCAAGCTGCATGTCCCCGATCGCCAGGTTTTTGTGCTGCGTGAGCAAACCGACGTGCAGTTTTTCTATCCCGGAGCGGCAGTCGAAAAATCGCGGCCAATTATCGCCTGCACAGGCTTTGAGCAGCGCGACTACAAAACATTGGCCGCAGCAACCCAAAACCTGGATCTAGACGTAAAAATCTGCGCTGTTTCCCCGAATGCCTCGAAAAAAACGCGAGTTGCCTTTCCAGATGTGATGCCCTCCAACATGACACCGCATCCGCAGGAATGGCAGCAGTTTCGGCAGCTTTACCGCAATGCGGATATCGTCGTCGTCAGCCTGCTCTACAACACCTACTCAGCCGGACTGACTTCCCTGATGGAAGCGATGGCCTGTCGCCGTCCAGTCGTGATAACGCGCACGCCCGGTTTAGCCTCGCGCCTGATCGATGCGGGCATTGTGATCGGGGTCGCTCCTGAGGACGCAGCTGGCATGCAGCAGGCTATCTTAAGGCTGCTCAACAATCCTGAGCAAGCCGAAACGCTGGCGCAGGCTGGCTACGACTTTCTGCTGAAAAATCACACCAGCGAACAGTACATGCAGGATCTGGTGGATCAGCTTCAGCAGCTTGCGGCAACTAGTGAAGTTTCGACTGCACCCGCCGCGTTTTCTCCGAACCAAGCCATTGCACCACCTTGATAGTCCAGTTCGGCGGCATACCTCACTTCTCCAAATGCTCGACGGCTGCCCAAATCCGCTCTAGCAGCGCGTAAAACGGCAGCCAGTCATCTTGCTGAGCGATCGGCTCCCAGACGGCCTCAATTTCAGGCCGGATAATGACAGTCAGCGGGTTATGCTGTCGTAGCTTCTGCGCGACCGTCGGGAGTTCTGACTCAGGCAGACTTGCCAAGACCTGCTGATAAAACTCGCGCCACGGCTCAAAGCTGGTCAAGGATTCTGGGTTTAGGGTTTCTGAGCTGGGCGGCTCAAAGCTAAACCGCACCGCCTCGCGCCAGCCCGCCTCAAACTGCAAGCGGAGCGCCTTGAAAAAATCGTGATAGCTAATCTTGCTGTTCCACAGAAATTGCAGCGTTCGCTTCAGCAATTCGTCAGCCACCTCTGCTGAGATCTGCGCTCCGCTTGCTTTAGAGCTTATTTCAGAATCAACCTCAAAGCCCAGCTTGCGGAGCATTTGCTGCCGATAGAATCGCTGATAATGCTCCTCAAATACGTCCAACGCCTGATCCATTGCGAACGGATCAAGCAGCGCCTTCAGCGGAGCCTGGAGCTTTTGCAGATTCCAGAAGCAGGCGGCGGGCTGATTGGCATAGCAGTAGCGCCCGCCATAGTCGAAGTAAGCGGCGGTAAACTGCGGGTCGAGTGTTGTGATGAAGGCAAAGGGGCCATAGTCGAAGCTCTCGCCCGTAATCGACATATTGTCGGTGTTGATTACCGCATGACAGAAGCCCGCTGTCATCCACTGTGCTGCCAGCTCTGCGACTCGCGCCACCAGCTCGCTGTAGAACCGCAAATAAGCATCTGCTTGCTGGAGCAGATGCGGATAGTAAATCTGGATGACGTGATCCAGCAGCTTCTGGATCAAATCTTTGCGTCCCAAGTAATGCAGCCGCTCAAACGTGCCAAACCGAATATGCGAGCGTGACCAGCGTACCATCACCGAGGATCGCGTTGGAGAAGGCTCATCGCCTCGCCAGAGCTGTTCGCCCGTTTCAATTAAGCTGATGCAGCGCGAGGTTTTCACGCCGAGCTGATGCAGCATCTCTGCGGCCAGCACTTCGCGGATGCCGCCCTTGAGCGTCAGTCTGCCGTCGGCGGTGCGCGAGTAGGGCGTGCCGCCAGAGCCTTTGGTGCCAAAGTCGTAGAGTTCGCCGTCTTGCCCTCGGATCTGCCCTGCCAAAAAGCCGCGTCCGTCGCCCAGATTGGGGTTATATTCGCCAAACTGATAGCCGTGGTAGGCCATTGCTAGGGGCGGCAGCGGCAGCTCAAATCGCCCGAAGGCTGCAATAAAATCCTCGTCGCTCACCTGCTTTGGCTCTAGCCCAAGCTGCGGCAGCAGGCGGTCATTACGGAACCGGAGGCTATGCTGCGGAAATTCGGCGGCGGCAACAACGCTGTAATATTCTTCACCCAACTGCTCGAAAGCGGGTTCGTAGGGCAGGCCAAAAAAACAGTTTGACATGTAGCCAGCGGAGAGTTCCCTTCAAGTTTACAGATTAGTGCTGATTTTGAGCAAAGCCCAAATCAGCACTAAAAAAGGGAGAGCCATTTGCGAACTCTCCCAACCATCAGGGTGCATCTACGTAACACATTATGCCATTAATCTACTGGAGGGTGTCACCCCCCAGACTCGATTTGTCAGTAAATTTATTGTAAAGATTCAAGAAGCGAGGTCTGCATTATAACTCAGTATCTTGATAGCACGGCAAGTCAGCTTTGCTGGAACTTTGGCCTTCGCTACAATACGGATCGCGCCCCACTGTTCTTTGATCCCATAATTAAGTACCATGTATCTGACCTGGTTCGACAACAACTCCTGGCTGATCGAAATGGCCGACCAGCGAATATTACTCGATCCTTGGCTGATCGGATCGCTGGTGTTCAACAATTTGCCCTGGTTAATTAAAGGCGAACATCAGCAGCCCCGCCCGATTCCTCCAGATATTGATCTGCTGTTGCTGTCTCAGGGGCTAGAAGATCATGCCCATCCCGAAACGCTCAGAGCGCTCGATCACAATCTGCCGGTTGTCGGCTCGCCCAATGCCGCTAGGGTCGTGACAGGTTTGGGCTACAGCCAGGTGACGGCGTTGGCACATGGAGAGTGCTACAGGCTGCATGATCGCTTGCAGATTCAGGCTGTACCGGGTTCGCCGATTGGGCCACTGCTGGTTGAAAATGGCTATCTGCTGAAAGATCTAGCGACTGGTGTTCAGCTCTACTACGAGCCGCACGGCAACCATTCGCCGGATCTCAAAGCTAGCGCCCCGGTTGATGTCATAATTGCGCCTGTGGTGGATTTAGCGATTCCGCTGCTGGGAGCGCTCGTCAAAGGCCGCACCAGCGCTCCCGAAGTCGTGCAGTGGCTCCAGCCCAAGGTGATGCTGCCTTCAGCGGCAGGCGGCGACGTAGCGTTTAGCGGCCTGCTAGTTTCGGTATTGCAGTCCCAGGGCAGTCCAGAAGAGCTACGCCAAACCCTGGCTCAACGGCAGCTCACCACCCAGCTGCTCACGCCCCGCCCTGGGGTTCGCCTCGATCTTCAGCCGATTTTGGCAGGTGGTTGAGCAACGCTGCCTCGGCGAACCCGATGACGAACCGGACTACGGTTTTCTAGATCAGACCTGAAGCGGTAAACTGTGCTTCTCTTAGCTGACAGATTATCGAGTTGCTGCTTAGACTATAGAGCAATCATAAAAGCAATCATAAAGTTCCAGACTGAAGCTTTGAGACTCTTTAAGGCTCAGCTCTGGCCCTAGTTCCGGCATCATTTCAGCTCCCGTCGATTGTCTTGTTCCCCAATTTAGCATTCGTTTTTTTACCCGCATGAACTCCCCTGAACCGGATCAAGCGCTGCGTTGCAAATCTCGCGAATTTAATCTCTCACTGCGGCATCAGGCTCCAGAGAGAGGCTATGCGCCGAGATATTTGTCCGGTGAGACAGGCAAGCAGACTGTGGGCAGACAGGCCGGGGGCAAACAGGCTGTGGACAAACAGACTGTGGACAAACCTGGGGGTAGACAGACTGCGGGCGAGACAACTGAGACTGAGCTGCGGCATCAGCTAGAGCGAGAGCGGCTGATTAACAGAATTGCAATCCAGGTCTTTCAATCGGCTGATCTGGTGTTTATGCTCAGCATCGCGGTGGCTGAGATCCGGCAGTTTTTGCGAGCCGATCAGGTTTTAGTCGAGCGCTGCTACCCAGACGGCAGTGTGATTGCAGTTGCCGAAGCTGCCCACCACTGCTCCAATCTAGGACTAGAGCTGCGCCAGCTGTGGAATGCCTCCCGCCTCAGCCTGTACCGGCAGGGACGCAACGAAGTCTCTCGCAGCCTGGATCAGCCGCTGCGGGCTGGCCATAAGCAGCTTTCGGCTCAGGCCAGGATGGCTGTGCCGATTATGCGAGACGAGCAGCTTTGGGGCGTGCTCTCAGTGCATCAAGACAGCCTGCGTCAGTGGCAGCCCGACGAAATCAACCTGCTCGAACAGCTGACCCCGCAACTGGCCATTGCGATCCACAACTCCGAGCTGCACCGTGAAATCCAGCATCTCAACGATCACCTAGAGAGCGAGGTGCAAGCGCGCACGACGCAGCTTCAGCAGGCCTATGAGTTTGAGGCATCCCTAAAGCGGATCACCGACCGGGTGCGCGACAGCCTAGATGTGGATCTAATCTTGCAGGCCGCGATTCGTGAGCTGGCGATTGTGATGAAGGTGCGGGGCTGCAACGCCTCACTCTATGACCTAGAGCAGGGCACCTCCACCACCTGCTATGAGTACACTGACTTCCTCTCGCCCTACCAGGGCCGGGTCGCCAAGTTTTCTACGACGCAGGAGCTGTACAGCCAGCTTTTGAAGGGGGAATGCTTTCAGTTCTGCTCGCTCAGTCCCAACCCAGAGCGCGGCATGGTTTCGGCACTGGCCTGCCCGATTTTGGACGATCAGGGCGTGATCGGCGATCTTTGGGTGCTGCACCACAAGGATCATGCCTTTAGCGACCAGGATATCCGGCTGGTGAAGCAGGTGGCCAACCAATGCTCGATTGCGATTCGCCAAGCCCGTCTCTATGCTGAGGTGCAGGCTGAGGTGGCGGTGCTGGAGCATCTCAACCAGCTCAAGGATGATTTTTTGAGTACGGTGTCGCATGAGCTACGCACGCCGCTCTCAAATATCAAAATGGCGATTCATATGCTGAAAACCGCCCCCAGCCCCGAACGCCAGCAGCGCTATCTGGAGATTTTGGAGGCTGAATGCAGCCGCGAGACTGAGCTAATCAACGACCTGCTTGACCTACAGCGCTTAGAAAACGACTCCTATCGGATCTCGCCGGAGCCAATTCGGCTTCAGGACTGGATTCCCAGCATTATGGCTCCATTTACCTCACGAGCGCAGAGTCGGCAGCAGCACCTCAGCATTGAAATTCCGCCGGAAACGCCTGCCGTTAGCTCAGACCGCAAGAGCCTAGAGCGCATCTTGGCCGAGCTTTTAAACAACGCCTGCAAATACACCTCGCCAGATGGAGCGATTCGGCTAGAGGTCGGCTACAGCCCCGATGCTGACCCGCGTCAGTTCAAGCTAAATCTGGCGCAAGAGCGTCTGCCCGTCACGACGTTCAAAATTAGCAACCAAGCTGAAATCCCGGCCAGCGAAATTCCGCGCATGTTTGAGAAGTTTTACCGCATCCCCAAGAGCGACCCTTGGCAGCAGGGCGGCACGGGACTGGGGCTAGCGCTGATCAAAAAGCTCGTCGAGACGCTGCACGGCTGGATTGAAGCCGATAGTCAGGCGGGCTGGACGGTGCTGACGGTGCATTTGCCGACTCTAGAGCGCAGCTCTGAAAACATCTAGAAGCGCAGCTCTGAAAATATCTAGAGCGCAGCGAATGCCAAGGGCGACTCGGCCAGCTCGTTCAGCGCATAGCTCAGGTCGTGGGTGAGCTGCTTGGCGGCTTGCTTGACGGGCTGCTGCTGGCTATAGTCAGCAACCTGCAAGGGCTGGCCAATCTGAACGGTGGCCTCACAACCCCAAGTCGGCGCTGCTTGGCTGTAGCTGAGATAAATTGGCACAATCTGCACGTTTAGATCTGGCTGGTTGGTTTCGGCTTGCAGCGCCAGTCTGGCTAATCCCGGCTTCAGCGGATGCACCTGCCCGTCTTTGAAAATGCCGCCTTCTGGAAAAATCACCAGCATTTCGCGGTTTTGCAGCACCTCCAGCCCGTGACGCAGGCTGGCAATGGCGGGCTGACGCGGGTTGACCGCAAAGCCGCCCAAGCGCCGGATGAACCAGCCCTGAAGCCCCTTGACTTCATCAACCGTCACCATAAAGTGAATGTCGCGTCCGGTGGCAAAGCGGCCTGCGGCATAGGGCACCAGCAGCGCATCCCAGCGCGAGCGATGCGTGGGAGACAGAATTACGGCTCCGGAGCGCGGCAGATTTTCCTGACCAGTGACCCGCAGCCGAAAATAGGCGGGCAGCAGCCAGTAGCCCAGCGCATAGGCCAAGGGCGTGAGCCAGGGAGAGCAGCGAGACTGAATGGAAGGGGCGGAAGGTGAGGAGTTTAGGCGCATCAAAACCATCGACAAGGCTGAGGGTACAACGCTCAGAATTTTGAGCAAGACAATAATCTGTCTCAATTTACCTTAGACGGCTTTTTTCAACCTGCTCACAGCGTTGGGACAGTTCTTTTGGCTGTCTGCTGGCTCCACTCAGGCCGCTACTCAGGCCGCTACTCAGGCCGCTGCGTTAAATAGCTCAAAAGCCTGCCGAGCGAACAGCCGCAGCTTCTCCTGTACGGCGACCGCTGGCTCCACCTGCCCCCGAAACTGCCAGTTTTCAATGGTGGAAAGCCGCCACTGCTCGCCTGAATGTGTAAAGCCAGCTGCCTCTAAGCCAATCACTCGGCGCGTTTCAGTGACCGGATCGTCATAGAACCGGATCTGCACTAGCACGCTGCGGCTCTGCAACGATCGGCTCCATCCCGGCAGGTGGAAGGCGATATCGATGGAGTCAGGGTCGAGCAGATTGCGAGTGTCCCGGTCGTTTGACCAAGGTTTCAGGTCGGCTTTGGCATCTGGAAAGTGAGACTTAAACAGATTCACCAGCGCCGCAATTTTGGTGGCTACCGACAGACCAATTGCCTGTTCTGCTGCATTCACGCGGTTCCGCTCCTAATGACTCACTTTGAATCTAACCACGAATCTAATCACGAATTGTAAAGCGAGCAGTAGAGGATGATACCGTTTTGTACCCACTGCTCCAGTTTAGATCTTTAGATAGTTTTAAGTTCACAAGCCGCATTTATTTCGCTAGGCTTGAGAGTATATTGATCCAAACCTGCTAGATTTCCCCTTTTGCACGAGTCTTTACCTTACGCCCCACTGGGTATTGACCACTGTTTGAGCAGTTTACGAAACGTATCTTTTCCATTCCTTATTTGATATTAGGAGTCAAATTTATGATTACAACTGGCATTTCAGGCAGCACGGTTGAGGTCGATGTCGATCGCTCATCGGCTTTTGTGCTTTGGTTTAATCAGGTCGGCATTGCGGACGTGCACCTAGTCGGCGGTAAGAATGCTTCGCTGGGTGAGATGATTCAGCAGCTTTTGCCCAAAGGGGTGAACGTGCCGACTGGCTTTGCGGTCACGGCTCATGCCTTTCGCTACTTTATCCAGCAGGCAGGGCTGGAAAAGCGGCTGCGGCGCTTGTTCGCCAGTCTAGATGTCAACGATATGGACAGTCTGCGCCAGTGTGGTCAGCAGGCGCGGACGCTGATTTTAGACGAGCCGTTTCCCCCAGAGCTGGAATCTGAAATCATCGAAGCCTACGTGCAGCTTAGCCAGTATTACGGTGTCAGCCTGGAGCTAGGCGGGGACTTGGAAGTGGGACAGTCTCACAGCCGCAGCAATCACCGGGGCGTGGATGTGGCCGTGCGCTCCAGCGCCACTGCCGAAGATCTGCCGGATGCCAGCTTTGCCGGACAGCAGGAGTCTTATCTGAACGTGCAGGGCATCCAGGGCGTTTTGGCCTCCTGCCACATGTGCTTTGCCTCGCTGTTCACCGACCGGGCGATTTCCTACCGGACGCTCAAAAACTTTGACCATTTTGACGTAGCGCTGTCGGTGGGTGTGCAGAAAATGGTGCGATCTGACTTGGCGACATCGGGCGTGATGTTTTCAATTGATACCGAAAGCGGCTTCAAAAACGCGGCGCTGATTACGGCAGCCTACGGCCTCGGCGAAAACGTGGTGCAGGGCATGGTCAACCCGGATGAATATGTCGTGTTCAAACCCACTCTCAAGCAGGGCTTCCGCCCGATTCTTGACAAGCGGCTGGGCAACAAAAAGATCAAAATGATCTACGACATTGGCGGCGGTAAGGCCACGATCAATATTCCGGTTTCCAAGTTTGATCAGGCTCAGTATGCGCTGGAGGAAACCGAGATTTTGCAGCTAGCTGAATGGGTCTGCACGATTGAAGATCACTATTCGGCGGTGCGCGGTCTCTACACGCCGATGGATATTGAATGGGCGAAAGATGGCCAGACGGGCGAGCTGTTTATTGTGCAGGCGCGGCCTGAAACCGTGCATTCGCAGAAGTCTAGCAATGTCCTCAAAACCTATCAGCTCAAGTCTGAAACTAAACTAGAGCCGTTGCTCACCGGGCGAGCCGTGGGCGAAATGATTGGCCAGGGCAAGGTGCGGGTGATTCTGGACGTGCGGAAGCTGGAGGAATTTCAGGACGGCGAAGTGCTGGTGACTGGACGCACCGACCCAGACTGGGAGCCGATTATGAAAAAAGCTAGCGCCGTGATTACCAATCAGGGTGGACGCACCTGCCATGCGGCGATCATTGCCCGTGAGCTAGGGCTACCCGCGATTGTCGGCTGCGACAACGCTACTGAAACGCTGCATGACGAGCAGGAAGTGACGGTTTCTTGCGCTGAAGGCGAGGCAGGACAGGTTTACAGCGGTCTTGTGCCGTTTGAAATTAGTGAGGTACAGCTCAACGAACTGCCCAAAACCCGCACCAAAGTGCTGATGAACGTCGGCAATCCGCAGGAAGCCTTCCGGCTCTCGATGCTGCCCAGCGACGGCGTTGGGCTGGCGCGCACCGAGTTCATCATTGCCAATCACATTAAGGTGCATCCGCTGGCGCTGCTTAACTTTGACCAGCTCAAAGACAAGGCCGCCAAGTGGGAAATCAGCCAGCTCACGGCGCTCTACGACGACCGCGCCGAATATTTTGTGGACAAGCTGGCTTCTGGGATTGGGATGCTAGCGGCAGCTTTCTACCCAAAGCCGGTCGTGGTGCGGATGTCGGATCTCAAGAGCAACGAATATGCGAACCTGATTGGCGGTCAGGAATTTGAGCCAGCTGAAGAAAACCCGATGCTGGGCTGGCGGGGAGCCTCGCGCTACTACGACCCGAAATATCGCGAGGCGTTTGGCCTGGAGTGCCGCGCCTTTAAGCGAGTCCGGGACGAGATGGGTCTGACCAACGTGATTCCGATGATTCCGTTCTGCCGCACCCCGGAGGAGGGCGTGAAAGTCCAGGCTGAAATGGCGCAGCACGGCCTGAAGCGCGGCCAAAACGGGCTGCAAATCTACGTGATGTGCGAGCTGCCCAGCAACGTGATTTTGGCCGACGAGTTCAGCGAGATTTTTGATGGCTTCTCGATTGGCTCAAATGACTTGACGCAGCTAACGCTGGGACTCGATCGCGATTCGGCGCTGGTGTCGCATCTGTTTGATGAACGCAACGCGGCGGTGAAGGTGATGGTGCAGCGGGTGATTGAAAAGGCTAAAGCCAAAGGCCGTAAGGTGGGCATCTGCGGTCAGGCTCCCAGCGACTACCCGGAGTTTGCCGCTTTCCTGGTGAATCTGGGAATTGACTCGATTAGCCTCAACCCAGACTCGGTGCTGAAAACGCTGCTGACGATTGCCAAAACGGAAGCGGGCGAGCGCTGATAGCGTTAACGCGGTCTGTTGCTAAAAGGGGGATGAGTAGCGATGATCTGGCTACCGTCCCCCAAGTTTTGGGGCGATTGCTGGAGCTGTCTGTCGGCTTAAACAATTAGTTCAAAGCAGTGAATATGGGGCTGAATCTGGCAGGTGATCAGCAGGCTATTTTGAATTGGTGCTCGTGGCTTCGTTTTAGAACTTGCGGCTCTGATTTGGGTTGAGCCGAGCTTGTCTTGGCGCTGCTGGAGTGGGGGATGACTCCATTTCAAACAGAATCGCTAGCTCGATCTGAGGCTGAATTTGCTTCAGCACTCTGGCATAGTCTTCGGCATTATTGCGTTTGCGGAAGCGTTCTAGCAAAATTCGCTGGAAATTGGGCAGCAGACGATAGACCACCCAAGGCGAGAGTTGGTCAGAGTAAGGCATAATTTTGTGGGACGGATAAAGAAAACTGTGGTTAGGAAAAGTCCTGAATCTGGATCAACAGCCAGGACTTTGAGCAATTTCTACGTTTCTACTAGAAATCAGTTTTTAGGAATTTCATCTAAATGTCAATAGATTTCTAGAAATTAAATTCTAGTATGGGAGATTCTGAACTCAAAAGATTGAGAGAAGCCACCGGACTGTCGCAAGAGGCGTTAGCGCGACTCATTGGCGTTACGTCTAAAACGGTGAGCAACTGGGAGCGCGGCACAAATCCTGCTAGCTTGACCGTTCCGCAGATGAAGGCGCTTTGTCAGGCGCTGGGCGTGACGCTGGACGAGTTGCCTGACTGGTTTGGCCCAACTCCAGAATCTGAGTAGGGGAAGGTTTGAGAGGTCGGATTTAGCCTGTTTTAAGAAGACTACTCAAGCGAACCAGAAACTGAGTCAAATGATGTACAACTAAAAAATATTCTTAGCAGGTCGGCAAACTAAGATGGCCAATACTCGTCGGCAGATTGCAGCACATCTCGCAGGCTTCCAGGATTTGCAGGCGTTGAAGCTAGCAGTTTGGGAGTGGGTGAATAGCTCAGATGGTAGCCTGACTGCTTTTGCGAAGGTTCTGGCGATTCATCGCGACCAGCCCGAACTCACTGAGGCGGAGTGGCAGCAGCTTCAACAGCAGGGGTTAGCATTCGACAGTGATTCAGCTAGCCGAGCGGAGGATATGCAGCGGTTGCAGCGATATCAGGAGACGGGCGAAAGCATTCCGCATGATCAGGTTGCGGCTTGGTTGTCTAGCATTGGGCGCTAGGAAAACCAGAGCACCACGGCTATGATGGACTTGTCATCTGTATCCTGCTGATAGCATGGGTGATGCGAGCGCTGAGTTTCGGGCTTATCTAGAAGCAATTTGCGGCGATCGGTCGTTTCAAGCGCGTCGCCAGAGTTACGTGCCTACCGATCTACTCGATCGACAGCGGCAGACAAATCGTCAGCCCTTTGAACAGCCGGATTTTTTTGCGGAGTTTGCAGCGTTTGATCTGGATTTGAATGTCCAGACGGCACGGGAAGAGAAGGCGAAACCAGGGGGCGGGGAGCCGGAGAAAGCTGAGAAAGTTGAACGCTTGCCTGTGCTGGAAGGCATTCGCAAATATGCGGCGGAGCATGTGCTGCTAGTGGGGCGACCGGGTTCGGGAAAATCGACGGCGTTGGAACGGTTGCTGTTGCAGGAAGCAGAACTGGCGCTGGAGAATCCACAGGCTCCGATTCCGGTATTGCTGAAGCTGCGAGATGGGAGCACATCGGTGTTGGATTTGCTGCGGCTCAGTTTAGTGAATCATGATCCGAGTTTGGCAACGATTGATCTGGCTGTGATGCTTGCAGAGGGCAGATTTTTGCTGCTGTGGGATGGCGTGAATGAGTTGCCGAATGATGGGGCACTCAAGGAGCTAACGGAATTACGCCAGCGCTATCGCCAGACACCGATGATCTTCACGACGCGAACGCTGAGCATGGGCAGCGATTTGGGGATTGAGAAAAAGCTGGAGATGCAGCCGCTGAGCGAACCGCAGATGCGGCAGTTTACCTGCACCTATTTGGGCAATGAGAAGGGCAATCGGCTGATTGGGAAGTTGGGGCAGCGGCTGCGCGAGTTTGGTGAAACGCCGTTGCTGCTGTGGATGCTTTGCGGAGTGTATGCCAAAGCAGGGAAAATTCCTCAGAATTTAGGGGAAGTATTTCGGAAGTTTGCTGAAATTTATGACGACAAGAAGGAATTTGATCAAAAAGTGCGCTCATTGCAGTCTCGGTTTTTGCAAGCGCTGGCCTTTGCAATGATGCCACAGGGCGATCCGAAGGGTTTACGGCTGAGTATCCGCAAATTAGAAGCCGAGGATCTGTTTGCCAAACTGCTGGAGAAGGAAACCGATCCGTTGACTCGTGCGATCGGCTATCTGAATGATTTGCTGCGGCATCATTTGTTGCAGCCCAAAAACCACAGCGAAATCGAGTTTCGTCATCAGCTATTCCAAGAATATTTTGCGGCTGAATATCTGCTGCGACAGCTCGATAAACTGGATGACCTAACGCTGAAAAAGCTCTATCTCAATCCGCTCGACTGGACAGAATCGCTGTCGTTGATGTTGGGGATATTGGATAACGAACAGCAGGTGTTGCATGTGGTGCAACTGGCACTGGAGGTGGATTTGAAACTGGGGGCAAGACTAGCAGGAGAAGTGAAGCCGCGGTTTCAGCAAGCAACCGTTGAGCAAGTGATTTGCTTGGATGTTCCAGAATGGCTCAGGGTTGAGTTGTTAGGTAGAACTCGTTCTAACGTTGCAGTGGTTTATCTGAAGCAGATTTTGGTAGATTTAACTTCTGATTCTCATTCTGATGTCATTAGAGCATTAGCAAAGATGACGTGTAGTCCCGCAATGGACATACTGACATCTTTGCTATCCCATCAAGATATTATGCTTCGCAACGAGGTAATTCATGCATTAGGACAAAATGGCACTGAGCAAGCAGTCAATGGCTTGCTTCAGGCGCTTGCCGATCCAGTGAACTTTATTCGGGCAAATTCACTTAAATGGCTGCACAAAGTCGATACTGAGCTAGCAATCAGAGCACTAAATCAAGCACTAAATGACTCTGACTATTTGGTTAGAGAGACAGCTAGCTTACTACTGAATCGGCAGACGAAGCAACTCTCTTATACTCAAGATATGATTAAAGGCTCAGAGAAAGTTATGCCTCATAAAACAGTGAGCCAACTGTTTCAGGATGTAGAGAGTCAAGATTGGTTTATTCGAGGTAATGCAGTTAAAGCCCTAGGAGAAATTGAACTTACTGATCAGATGAGCGCAACATTTCTGAACAATTTGATAGAGGCGACAGATTTTGTACGCAACGCAGCAGCTGAAGCTCTAAGCAAAATTGCTAATCCTCAACTGCTGTCTCAACTCTGGCAATTCTGTCGATCAGACATCCGCGAAGCCTTAGATGTGATCTCTGCTATTCAAGAGCGCTGTCGGTTCTACAACTACGAGATCGAGCAGATGGCTTTACCGGCTGGTTCTGCAACCGATCGTGCTGGTTCTGTGATCAATATCTACGGCGGAGACTTTCAGGATTTCGTTGCTAGGGATAAAAGTGTGAAAGTCAAAGGTGATTATATTGAGAATCAGTAAAATCGGAGCAACCCACTATCAAGCTAATCCTGTGACCAGAACATCGCAAATCTGTCGATCGAGTAAACTGAGAGAGCCGGGTCAAAGCAGGAGTCGTAGAACATGACGCTTACCGAGTTACTGCCCTCAATTCAACAACTCTCTGCTTCAGAGAAACTTAAGCTAATTCGGATTTTGGCTGAGGATTTGGAGACTCGTGCCGATGTTTCGCCACTAGAGCCATTCAAAACCTACGACTTGCCAACTCCCTACAACTCGTTTGGGGCAGGTCAGAGTTTGATGCAGGCTTTGCCACAGGAAGAATCAACCCAGCCCAGCGCCAATCAGAGCGGCTCTGCCTTCTTGCTCTCTATTGCAGGTCTAGGCTCCTCTCAAGAACAAGATGTTTCAGAACGAGACGAAGAGATTTTACGAACAGAGGTTGATCCCATTCGAGGCTGGCACCATAGCTCTGACCATCCAGCATGACTGCTATTTTAGACACCAGTTTTCTGTTCGCACTCACAGCTCAAAACGACCGTAATCATGCTTCTGTGCTAGCTGTTGCCCAAACCTTGAATGAACCACTGGTGCTGCCTACAGTCGTCCTCCCCGAAATTTGCTACCTACTCACATCTCGGTTAGGACATAGGGCAATGCGTCAGTTCATCGCCAGCCTAACAATCAGTACAACTCAGCTTGAGCCACTTTCAGCAGTAGATCTAGTCCGCTCACGCGAAATTCTATAGCAGTATGCAGACAGTCAACTTGACTTCACAGATACAGCGATCATTGCGATTGCAGAACGAAGGGGTATCACTCGCATTCTTACGCTCGATCGCCGCGATTTCAGCCTGATTCGTCCCAAGCACTGCAATTATTTTGAGCTACTTCCCTAAACTTTAAAACTAAAGGCTTCCACCCATGACCCAAGACTCCAGACCCAACATCAATATCTCCGGCGGCAACTTCAAAGATTTCGTGGCAGGCAATAAGCAAACTAAAGTTGAAGGAGACTACATCGAAACTCAAAACAACTATAGTCTTTCCGCTGAAGACCAAGCCGCGATCGACGAACTCAAACAGGTGATTCAAGATTTGCAAACTAAATATCCAACAGCCGAACCCGCGCAACAATCAACGATCATCGAAGCTGAGTTTGAGGAGATCAAACAGAAACAGGAATGGCGCTGGAAGAATCTACTCAATGCCAAGCGATTGCTGAACGGCGGAAAAGTCGCACTGACGAAGGGAGGCGAGCATCTATTTGAAGAGAATCTCTGGGGCAAAATGCTGATTGGCTTGCTCGAAGGCGTCTCCGAAGGCGGTGAGCAGTGAAAAGTGAAATCGATTATTACAGTAAAGCTAACTCTCCAGGAATATCATGATGAAGACGATCGAAACTATTGTTACGATTGCAGACACTAAAGAACTCAGAATTCAGCTACCCGAAGACTGACCCCTTGGAATATCCACCGCTTTTTCACAGACTATTTAGGACTGCTACAGCTGGCTAGGTTGAGCGCAGCCGAACAGTTTTTGAGACGGCTGGACAACCTGACAAGTACCAGCGTTGGGGTAGCTCTACGCCTTGCGTCAGGCCGATTCTGGTAGTTTGCACGAGGGCTATCTTGTATGGCTCCTCGGCGCGGCGCGGCTCTAGCCACAGCGGTTCTCCGGGCTGGAGTAACGTCCCGTTTAAGCTCAGATCGATCTGGAGGGCAAGGCAGAGTTTGCTAGGGCCCGCAGCAATTCGATTCGGCTTAGCGGCTCGCGCTGCGTCAATCCAGTCGGGAATGCTCTCAAGCTGAAGTGCCCGGATCAGCACTGAACTGGCTGTGTTTTCCTGGTCAGTGACAATATTCAGGCAGTGATAGCTACCATAGATTCGATAGATATAGGCGTGACCTGCTGCCCCAAAGATCACCTGATTGCGGGCAGTCCGCCGCCGATAGGCATGCATAGCCGGATCGTTTGGAGTGTAAGCTTCTGTCTCGACAATCAATCCGCGCAGAATTGTTTGATCTGGGAGCTGACGCACCAGCAAACAGCCAATCAACTCAGGCGCAACCTCTGTAGATGGACGACTCAGCCATTCGGCATCAAGATAGGCTGTTGGCATGTTTGTCAGTTCAGGCTGGCAGTTCAGTATCCAGTTCAGTATAAAAACATCAGATTATGAAGCGGCTGAAATCGTCTAGGCTGGAGGAAATTTTACCCCACTTTTATCCCTCTAGGCATGAGGGTACTTTTAAGGATTTTGCGATCGTTTTTCAAATACCCTTGCAAAATTTAACTTTGACCGCTAACCGAAAACAGCCAAGCTGGCTAACGGTCGCGCTCACCGGACGCCGACAACCTTTGAACCTCCAACCGACCATCTTACGGCGTTCCGGTGCAGCGACTTTTATACAGCGAATTCACGAATGAACCAGGAAAAATAACATTTATTTTTCTATTTTGACATCAATCGTTTCATAGTTTCTGAGAGCCAAGTCTAGAGGATAATCACCAGTTTCTAGTCGTGCCTTTACTTCTATTTCACCATCAATAGATACGCTTGCATCTGGCTTCCTGTATTTAACTTTTGCACACTCAAAATGGACAACAGATTCCAACAGTGAAAGAAGGTATTCTTTTAATTTCTTCAGATCAAAGTCATCAATTATAATTACGTGACCACTTTTTAACTCAATTTCAATTTGATCGTATGTCCCCTTGAATTTTGTTCCAGGGTAATCAGAAATTTCTTTTCCAGTTAGTTGAGTGTAGCGCTTGGCTAGCTGACTGTTGCCATAAAGGGTTCCTATTGCCTTTGCTCTGAACTCGACAGACTGAATATCAGCGATATCGATGATGTGAGTATTGTTGAGATTGATAAACTTGCCCATATTACTTCACTACAGACTAACAACAAATCTTTGTCCGAGAATACCTAATCCTATCAACAATAAATGCCGACCACACCTTTAGAAAATGACCCGCTAGTAGAAGCTGTATAACTATTGCGATCACCGGATTCAAACAACTCTACTACTGGCTATTATGCTCTAAAGTTCCGGTGCATCGCACTTGTTAGCTAGTTTTGCAATAAGATTCAAGAGCGACATAGCTTAACCTATCCCTTGCTCGAAATAGTACTCTTGCAAGAGTCTTTCCAGTGCTGGCAATAAGTCGCTGAGATTCTCAGGCGATTGAAAAACAAGATTAATTTTTACCGTTCCCTCTGGATTAGGAAACTCATTGAAAAATCTTGCAATTTCGTCCGGTATACGGTTCATCTCAGATTGAGGATTCTTTGTCCATCCCATCATAATTTGCTTTATGAAGTCAAATCCATCAGGCAATTTTGTAAAGCGCAGATCTATTTCCCAATCAAGAAGCCAGTTACAACCCTCTGCAATTTTGTTAGTTGCACGTAGAATTTCAAGTGCGTTTCCTGGCTTACCTGGCTCTCCATAAGCTGATGGTAATTCTTCATTTGTGGCTAGTGACAATAATTCTATCAATGCTGATAAATCGTCTAGTTTTCCTAGAATCCAAACATGACATTCTTTTTTATTAATAATTGACTTTACTGGTCTAAAAATGAGACCTCTTTCTAAATCTCTTAAGTCTCTTTTTATTCCGCTGAGTTTATGCCTTAATAATTCAACTGTAAGCAAATATTCCCAGTAAAGAGGTTGATCAATTGCAATCTGCAACGCAGCACCACCTTCGCGCTCAAATGCTTTGAGGCTTTTCTCGCGAATTTCTCTTTGCCATCCTGAACTAATAACTTGACGCTCTATTGTTGCTTCATGCGTTCTTTTCCATTCATATAAAACTTCAACAGTATATTTTATTTCATCAGAGTCAATTAGTTTGGCACATGTCCTACACAACCAAATACCATTGGTAATGTTGCTTCTCTCAGCAGATATCATCGTTGGATCAAAGCGCTTTGATCCAGGGCGCGCACCTCTTATATGTGCAGCTTCTCCTACGTCAACAGCTTTATCCTTTGCAGAATGCGGTCCAGTTGTAGTTTTATTGCAATAAGGATTTGAACAACTTTGCCCTGCACGCTTTGCAAGTGTCTCTCTCGTTCGTTTTGTAAACTCGTTTGGATCAACAGCCACTTCTTACCCAAGACTCATGCTAAAAGGAAATACCTTATTTTATCTATGTTTATAAACCTTAACTGACAATTTAACAACCATTGCCTACCTCAGGCTAGCTAACTATTAATGGACTGAAAGTTTCCGCATAAGATCCCGCAGTAGCTTCCCGCAGTAGCTGGATAGGCAGAATGAGTCAGCATAACACTCCAAATCCAACACTTAGGTAGAACCTTTCCACATAATACGTTTCCTTACCCCGTTAGGCAGAAGCTTTCCGCATATCTTCGTAATATCTTCGCAGTTGCACAAAGGCAAAGGGCAGTTACTCTCTGCCTGCACGATGCCTCAACTGCCCGCCTGCTCAGCCCAATCTTACCAAACGTAAAAATTCTCTCATCCCTACTTGTGCAAAGCCGAGTTTCAGCTTATGATTTTTCAACTGATTGCGTAGAGCAGTCAGGACACGCAAAAGCTTAAGGCGTCGCTGACTAGAAGTGCTTGGTACCACGACTAGCCAGCTAACCCGACTTCCCGCTATCCACGGGAGGCAAGGCTGAGTCGATTTTACATCGCGCTCGCTTCGTTCACGCATGTGGTCAGGTGACTCAACGCCTTAGGCTTTCAAACCCATAACCAAAAATACAAGGAAAATAACATGTCTACAGAGTTCAACGAACGTCTGAGCGAGCCGTATGACGAGCGAGCGCAGATTTGGATCGTCGGAACCCGCGAACAAGTCAACCACATCATCAGCGAGATGTTTGTGCGGCAAATGGTCACCGACCGCAGCCAGTTTTCGCCGCTGATGCCAGCACCCTTTGGTGAGGGCAAATACATGAGCCTACTGATCCGGTAGTCCTTACACTCACCCTGCCTGTCGCATAATCTGGAGATATCTGATTGGCGGCAGGGCAGATGGATCAGCATTTAGGCTGCGTTGGTGACGATAAATGAGGATGATTCACTAAAAGGTCAGAGCAGCCCTGGAACAGATTGCACCCTCCACATCGAGAAACTCCCTGAAGGCTTCTACTTGGCTACATCAGACGATATTCCAGGACTCGTTGCCCAAGGCCGCACAATTGCAGAAACCCTAGAAATTGCCCGCGATATTGCCAAAAAGCTCCTAGAATCCCACCAAGAACGCCAGACCCCGATTCATTTAAACGATATCGAAGACGCATTTGACTATCCGCTGATTGTAGGAATCTAATGGGACGACTTGCCGGATTCAAATATCGCCTTGGAAAGTAACCCTTAAAGTGCCGCGCCGAGAGATCTGCGAAGACGATGGTTTTCGCGGCAAAGTCAAGGAATACACCAAAAATCCTGGTAGTGCTCCATTGCTCACCGGGGCGATTGTCTCGTTGGTTACTCTTGCAACAGCTCACGGCGTTGCTATTGATCCAGCAATTGCCACAGTAATTGTTCTTTATATTCTGAAGATTGGCCTAAATGTCTTCTGTGAGTACACTAAACCCCCAAAGTCGCAAAATCCTCCTGCATAGGGCATTCAACCTGCTCATTTTTGCCAAATTGAATGAGTAAATAGACTGCTTCAAACTGAGCAGGAGACCGATTGAGCGCAGTTCAATTAGCTCACCAGCTATGCCAATTAACTATGCCAGTTAGCTATGCCAGTTGTGTCGAAAGGTGGGAACCGCAACATTCAGGTAGCGGCTGTCTGGGGCAGTTTCTAGATCGAGCACCTGAATCACGCGATTGTAGATTGCCTCGGCCTCTTGGGGTGAGTTACCGATGCTGGTGAGGCCAAGCTTGCCAAATTCAGACAGACAGCCAATCAGATGAAACACTGTGCCAGTTTCGGTAGTGCTGTTGAAATGCAAATCGTGCCGCGCAATGATGTCCATTAGATCGCTGGGCAGCAACCCTTGATAGGTATCGTTATGCAGATTATCGGTGGCAACGTAGTATTTGGGCTGACTCTGGTAGTTATAAAACAGGCCTGTACTCAGATCATATTGGCCTTGAGTCAGCAGCTTCAAGGTCATAAACGGATGGGTGGTGCCGCCTTTACGCAGGTTGATTTCGATGGCTTGCAGATCCCAGTCGCCGTCTGCTTGGGGTACAGCAATAAAATCCAGGCCAAAGCGCTCTAAGGCTCCTTTAGCTGCCAGACTTCTGCCCACTCGCAGCCCGTACTCCTGCACTTGCAGTCGGTAGGCATCATCTGCCGGAAACCGACAGCCCAAAAACACCTGCCCGTCTGGCCCCCCCAAGATCTGATCGTGAGTCGACAGAATTTCCACCTCGCCTGTGGGCGTGATTTGCCCTTGTACGCTGGGCGAGCGCTTGTTTTCCCCTTCCACAAACGCCTCGACAATTGCTCCTAGCTCTGGAATCCGCTGGCTAAAATTTGCCCAGGTTTCGCTGTCTGACTGAAAGCTCATTCGCTCAAACTGCTGGCGCAATGCCGCAACTCGCAGACTACGCTCTGTAGCTCCCGATTTGGCTCCCGGTGCAGCTTCAGCCAGCCCCCGCAAATCGAGCAGAGCATTGCCGCCCCCCGAAAAGCCTTCGTTGAGTTTGACCACGATCCGCTGGAGCTGCGGCTGGCGCTCCCATAGATCCGCAGCAGCCTCGGCCAGCTCATCGACTGTTTTGACTAGCCGACTGCCATCTGGAAACGGCAAATCCACCTCGGCAAAAATCTGGCGACTGCCGCTTTTGGTGCCCCAGTCGAGCAGATCCGGATCAACGCCCAGCAGCGGAATGCCCAGCTGTACCGCCAGCTCACGCTCTAGCGTTGTGGAGTTGAAGCAGGTCATGTAGGCTTGATTTTGGCGCAGCGACTGCCGAATTCGCGAGACGAGCCGCGGACGGTCTAGAATTTTTTGGGTGAGCGCCTGATCTGACGTATCGTAGGTGCAGAACAGCAGCAGCCTCTCGCGGGCGTGAGAGATCGGCACGCCAGGTAAGAGCTGCAAGTAGTAGTCAATTGTGTTGGGGTGAATCGGCTGAGAGGTAATGTAGATCAGCCGAGTCTGCGGGTTGTGCAGCCGAATCAGCGAAAACAGCAACCGCTCTTCGTAGTAGTGAACGCCCTTGACCTTGCGAAGCTCTTCTTGGTCGAGGCTGAGCGAGGGCACAACCAGCACATCGCAGTCCTGATCTCGCTGATCGGTCGATTGCCACCAGTCGCGCAGCCGCTTTTGGAGCTGCTGAAATTGCTGCCGCCGCTCCGGGCAGTCTGGTGGCGCTGGCGGCGCTGTATCTGGCTGCATCAAACCCGCGCCTCCAGAGATTTCAAAAACTCAGTGTTGACCCCTGACTCGCGCATCAGGGCAATCTTACCAGTGCGAGCTACCTCACGCAGCCCGAATCGGTTTAGCACCTGCACAATCGCCACCATCTTTCCCGGATCGCCCACCACCTCCAGCGTCAGCGAGTCGTCCGCCACATCCACCACCCGCGCCCGAAAAATCTGAGCTAGCTCAATGATCTCTGAGCGATTGGAGCTAGTCGCGTTCACCTTCATCAGCATCAGCTCGCGCTCAACGCAGGGAACTTCGGTAATATCCTGCACTTTCAGCACGTTAATCAGCTTATAGAGCTGTTTAGTGACCTGCTCAATGGCGCGGTCATCTCCAGGCACCACCATCGTAATCCGGGAGATGCCGCCCTGCTCGGCTGGGCCAACTGCCAAGCTCTCGATGTTAAACCCGCGCCGCGCAAACAGTCCGGCAATCCGAGACAATACGCCTGCCTCATCTTCAACTAAAACGGAGAGAGTATGCTTCATGACTGGAAACCCAAGACAAAACCGGCTGCCCACAGCTTAGCTTCCTATCATATATCGAGTTGTGGTATCGAGCTGTGGGAACTATTAACCTTCGCTGCTGTCGTCAAACTTGGCTCGTTGGGTTTGGCTCCGTGTAAGGATTAATACATCACAAGCGCAAGGCTCTTGGGTTGGCGGATTGACTGATGCAGCGGCACAGTCAAGCTAGACCAGATTGTATGATTAGATCTTTCTATCAGATTTTTCTACATCTAGTGGAATAAAAAACCTAGAGACACTACCATTAGTCGAAATGGGAGCATCTGCATTGACCTGATTAGGTGAACTGTCTGGGTGATGGATCGGCTGAAAGAGGGTGATTATCTGGTCTGCCCGTAACTTTTCTGGCAGCGGTTGGGTATCTTTTACTGTGAGCTATTGGGTGGGATATTAGGTGTGAGCCATCAGTGAGGAACCAGCTTCAAGAATCAGGATTAGCAGAATTTTAGGGGATTGCTCCAATGCCGATTTCGGGTGGGTCTGAATTCAAAGTCAATACAACAATTGCGGATCGGCAAACCACGTCGAACACGACGGCAGCAGGATTCACGGGCAACAACAGCGAGCGACCCACCCAAGCGCTAGCCATGAATGCGAGTGGGGACATTATTGTCACCTGGTCGGGCGAGGGGGACGATGCCACAGAACCAGCGGCTTTGGGTGTCTATGCCCGTCGCTATGATGCTGCGACCCAGACCTGGGGCAGTGAATTTATTGTCAATCCGCCGTTGAGTGACCCAAGCATCCCGGACTACGAGGGGCAGCAGATTGCCTCGGCGGTGGCTCTAGACGATGCCGGAAATTTTGTGATCACCTGGTCGAGCAACGCCATCAATCAGCCGGGTGATTCTGCTAATTTTGGGGTCTACGCTCAGCGCTACAGCCCCACGGGCGCAGCTCTGGGAACTGCTTTTCAGGTCAACGCCAACCGACTTTCGCCGCAGGCCGATTCGGCAATTGCGATCGACCCGTCTGGAGTCAACGGCTTTGTCGTCACCTGGACAAGTCAAAACCAGGATGGCTCTGGGCTAGGAATCTATGCGCGTCGTTACAACCCTGATGGCACGCCTCAGGGTGCAGAGGTGCTGGTCAATACCTTCACGGCTGGCGACCAGTTTCACTCGAACGTGGCGATGTCCACAGACGGCAGCTATGTGGTGATTTGGGAGAGCGACGGTCAAATCGGTGCAGGAACAGAGATTTATGGTCAGCGCTTTAATGCGGACGGCACAAAGGCTGGCGCTGAGTTTTTAATCAACGGCAATACGGCTGGCACTCAGCGAAATGCCAGCGTCTCGATGGATGCCACGGGCAATTTTGTTGTCACCTGGACGAGCGTTCAGGGCGCGTTTGGCACGGAAGTCTATGCCCGACGCTACAGCAAGGCTGGCGTACCCCTGGGCAACGAATTTAACGTCAGCGCTCCCAACGGGTCTGGACTCGCTGGCACTCAGCAAGACTCGCAGGTGAAAGTGCTGTCAGATGGCAGCTTCATCATTACCTGGACAGGCGAGGATGCTAGCGGCACGGGAATTTACGCCAGACGCTACGGCGCAAACGGCAGTCCGCTCCCCGATACAGAAGGCGGCGTAGCCTTTGTCGTCAACCCCACCACTGCCGGAAACCAAACCTTTGCCGCAGTCGGCGCAGATGCAGCGGGCAATTTTGCGGTTGCCTGGACGGGCAGCCAAGACGGTACAGACGATGTTTACAACCGCTTCTACACCGTCACGACTTCCCCCAACACAGCGCCAACGGATATTACGCTGACCAACGCCACCACCCCGGAAAACGTGGCTCCGGGTACGGTGATTGGAACATTAGACACGACCGATGCAGAAGGCGGCAGCTTCGGCTACGAGCTAGTGGATGCGGCGGGCAATCTCGATCCAGATAGCCCTTTCGCGATTGTAGACAACGGCGGCGTATTTGAACTGCGAATCAAGGCATCTCCTGACTTTGAAACACAGTCGAGCTACCCGATCCGCATCAAGACCACAGATTCGGGTGGACTCAGTTTCACTAAGGCGTTCACGATTGCGATCACAAATCTCAACGAACCGCCGACTGATGTAGCGGTGACCCCCAGTACGGTCAATGAGAATGTACCGCTAGGAACGATAGTCGGGGCACTCTCGACGATTGATCCAGATGTTGGCGATACGTTTGGCTATGCGCTGATTGCCAGTCCGCTTGGCCCCGACAACGCCGCGTTTGCGATTTCAGGCGGTAATCTCGTTACTAATGCGCCGCTCGACTTTGAAACCAAGAGCAGCTACACGATCTATGTAGAGACAACAGACGCAGCTGGGAATAAGCTTCAGAAGCAGCTGGTGATCAGTGTTCTGAACGTTAACGAAGCGCCCGACAGTCTTGTCCTGAGCGCTACCAACATCAACGAAAATGTTCCTGCTAATTCGCCAATTGGCACAATTACGGGTACTGATCCAGATGCTGATGATGCGGCCAGTCTTGTCTATTCGTTAGCTCCAGGTGGCATTGACAACGCAGCTTTCTCGATTGTCGGCAACCAGCTGCAAATCAACGCTTCGCCTGACTTTGAAACCAAGCCCAGCTACTCGATTGTGATTCGGGCAACCGATGCAGGCGGGCTGTTTATCGACAGGCCGTTCACGATCACGATCAATGACCTGCCGGAAACGCCGACTAATCAGGCTCCGACCGATATCGTCCTGACTCCAGGCACAGTCAACGAAAACGTGACGGGCGCAGGTTTGGCATTTGGCAGCTTGAGCAGCCTTGATCCCAACGCAGGCGATACCTTTACCTATAGCCTGGTGGTGGGCGCTGGCTCTATCGATAACGCGGCCTTCACAATTGTGGGCGACAAGCTGCAAATCAACGCCTCGCCTGACTTTGAAACCAAGCCCAGCTACAGCATTCGCGTCAGAAGCACCGACCAAGGCGGACTCAACTTTGACAAGATCATTACCGTCAACGTCATTGACATCAACGAAGCGCCCACTGATCTTCAGCTCACGCCCAACAGCATCAGCGAAGATCAGCCTCCCGGAACGCTCGTTGGCAATCTCAGCACGATTGATCCGGACGCGACCGAAAGCTTTGCCTATGTGCTGGTGGCCGGAGCAGGCGACACCGACAACGCCGCCTTTGCGCTCTCCGCCGACGGCAAACTGACGATCATTGGCCAGCCTGACTTTGAAACCCAGACCGACTATTCGATTCGGGTGCAGGTCACCGATAAGGGCGGGCTGACGCTTGAGAAAATCATCCCAATTAGCGTCATCGACGTAGCCGAGCCGGGTAGCCCGACCGACATTACGCTGAGCGCCACCAGCATTGACGAAAACCTGCCGCCCAATTCGTCGATCGGCAGGCTTGACTCTGTGGATGCCGACAGTCCGGCTGGCCCCTTCACCTACAGCATTGATACCACCTTTGGCGATGCAGCCAGCTTTGCGATAGATCCAACCAACAATCAGCTGCTGTTAGTGCCCTCGGCCAACTTCGAGGCCAAAGCCAACTATCTAGTGCGGGTGATCACGACCGATCCGGGCGGTCTGTCATTTGCGAAGCAGTTCACGATCACCGTCAACGACCTCAACGAAGCGCCGACTGCGCTTACCCTCAGCGCCACTGAGATTGCTGAAAACAGCCCTGCCGATTCGGTGATTGGCAGCTTCCTGACGACCGACCCGGACGCGGGCGAAAGCTTCACCTATGCGCTGGTGGCCGGAGCAGGCGACACCGACAATACCGCTTTCACGATTGTGGGCAATAGTCTGCAAATCAACGCCATCCCGGACTTTGAAGCCAAGTCTTCCTACTCAGTGCGGGTCAGCACCACCGACAAAGGCGGCCTGACGCTGGAGCAGGTCTTTACAATCACGGTGCGGGACGTGGGCGAAACCCCAACCGCGATCAACCTCAGCGCCACCAGCATCGACGAAAACCAGCCGATTAACTCAGTCATCGGCACGCTCAGCACGGTGGATGCCGACCTGCCCAACGATACGTTTACTTATAGCTTGGTGGCAGGATCTGGCCCCAACGACAACGCCTCGTTCCGCATCGTAGACAACCAGCTGCAAATCCTCGCTGTTCCCAACTTTGAGGTGAAGCCGTCCTACTCAGTGCGGGTTCGCTCCACCGACAAGGACGGGCTGTTTGTCGAGACGGATTTTATTATTCAGGTTAACGATATCCCCGAAGCGCCGGTTGCCATCAACCTCAGCTCCGATAGTATCAATGAGAATGCCCCAGCCAACTCACTAGTGGGCAGCATCACAACCTCTGATCCCGATGCGGGCAATAGCTTCACCTATGCGCTGGTGGCGGGCGATGGCAGCACCGACAACGATGCCTTCACGCTGGTTAACAACAATGGCGTGATCGAGCTGCGGCTCAATGCCGTCCCCGACTTTGAAACCAAGCCCAGCTACGCGATTCGGCTCAAAACCACTGACTCAACCGGACTGACGCTAGAGCAAGCCTTCACGATTCGGGTGATTGACCTTGACGAACAGCCGGGGACGAATCTGCCTACCGATCTGCTGCTCAACAACAGCCAGATTGACGAGAACCGACCTGCCAATACAGTGATTGGCGTATTCAGCAGCGTTGACCCAGATCAGAACGAAACCTTTACCTATAGCCTGGTGGCCGGGGAGGGCAGCACCGACAACGCCGCCTTCACAATTGTGGGAGATAGGCTGCAAATCAACGCCATTCCCGACTTTGAGACCAAGCCGAGCTACAGCATCCGGGTTCGCACCACTGACGCAGGCAACAAGGTCTTTGAGAAAGTTTTCACGATCACAGTCAACGATCTGCCCGAAACTCCCGGCAGCACCACGCCGCAAGATCTGCTGCTCAGCAATAATCAGATTGCGGAAAACCAGCCCGCCAACTCGCTGATTGGCAGTTTCAGCACGGTTGATCCCGACCTTGGCGATAGCTTTACCTACAGCCTGGTAGCCGGGGAGGGTAGCACCGACAATGCGGCCTTCACCCTGGTCAACGGCGAGCTGCAAATCAACGCCATCCCCAACTTTGAGGTCAAGCCGAGCTACAGCATCCGGGTTCGCACCACCGATGTTGGCGGCCTGTTTTTGGAGAAAACTTTCACCGTCATCGTCACTGACCTGCCGGAGACTCCGGGCACTAATGCCCCCCAAGACCTGCTGCTTAGCAGCAATAGCATTGAAGAGAATCGTCCGGTCAACTCGCCGATTGGCAGCTTCAGCACCCTTGACCCCGATACCGGAGACAGCTTTACCTACAGCTTGGTGGCTGGGGATGGCAGCACTGATAACGCGGCCTTCACCATCGTCAACGGCGAACTGCGGCTGAACGTCGTCCCTGACTTTGAAACCAAGTCCAGCTACAGCATTCGGGTTCGCACTACCGATGTTGGCGGCCTGTTTTTGGAGAAAGTTTTCACGATCCGGATTATCGACCTGCCAGAAAACCCAGGCGACACGCCGCCCACTGACCTGTTGCTCAGCCGCAGCGACATCGACGAGAACCAGCCCGCAGGCAGCACCGTCGGCACCCTCAGCACTGTTGACCCGGATGTGGGCGACAGCTTTACCTACAGTCTGGTGCCGGGATTTGGCGATAACGCGGCCTTTACCATCGTCACCAACAATGGCGTGACCGAGCTGCGGATCAACGGCTCGCCTGACTTTGAAACCAAGCCAGCCTATACGGTACGCATCACCACCACCGATTCGGGCGACAATACCTTCACCAAGACCTTGACAGTCACGGTCAACAACCTCAATGACCCACCGATTGTCACCACCTCAACGGGTAGCTTGGCCTACCAGGAAGGCTCCGGCGCAGTCGCAATTGACCCCGGCCTCGCCGTCACCGACATCGACAGCCCCGATCTAGCTGGCGGTACGGTGCGGCTCGTCAACTACATCGCCGGACAAGATACGCTGGCGCTGGCTCCCCAGTCTGGGATCAGCGGCAGTTTTGATGCGGCCACTGGGATTCTCACCCTGACGGGCACGGCCAGCTTGGCAGCCTACCAGCAGGCGCTGCGCTCCATCACCTATCTCAACAGCAGCCGCAATCCTAGCACCACGCCGCGCACCGTCCAGTTCAGCGTCTCAGACGGCACATCCAGTAGCAATCTAGCGCCGCGCACCATTCAGATTACGCCCGTCAACAGTGCGCCCATTGTTACGGTATCTGCTGGCGGTCTCTCCTACACCGAAGACTCTGGCGAACTCTCGATTGACCCTGGCATTCTGGTCAGCGATGATGACAGCCCCATTCTGACCAGTGCCGCGATTCAGCTGGTGGGCTATCTGGCCTCCGAAGATCGGCTCAGCCTCACGCCTCAAGACGGGTTGACCAGCAACTTTGACGCGGCCAGAGGGCTGCTGATTATCACCGGGAACGCGCCTGCCGCTAGCTATCAGGCCGCGCTGCGCTCTGTCACCTACTCCAACGTCAGCGGCAATCCCAACGTCACGCCCCGCACGGTGCAGTTTACCGTCCGCGATAGCTCCTTGACCAGCGAGATTGCCAGCCGCACCATTCAGGTGATTCCGGTTGAGTCGCCTGCGGTAGTCACAACCTCCGGCGGCAGCCTCTCCTACACCGAAAATGCCGGACAGGTGGCCATTGACCCCTTGCTCACCGCCGTCGATGCCGACAGCGACAGCCTCACAGGAGCTAAAGTTCAGCTTCAGGGCTATTTGCCGGGGCAGGACAGTCTCAGCGTGACGCTGCAATCTGGGATCAGCGGCGGTTTTGATGCGGCCACCGGGATCTTGACCCTGACAGGTACTGCTTCTCTGGCGGTTTATCAAACTGTGCTGCGTTCGATCACCTACGCAAACAGCAGCGATGATCCCAGCATGGCGAACCGCACGGCTCAGTTCACGGTGCAGAACAACGGCAGCAGCAGCAACTTGGCTAGCCGCACCATTCAGGTAATTCCGGTTAACGATCCGCCCGTGCTGCAAGCTTCGCTGAGCGAAACTAGCTTTGGCGGCGGCTCGCTGTTGGTCGATCCGAACCTGGCACTCAGTGACTTGGACAATCCGACGTTGAACGGCGCGACGGTGAGAATTGGCGGCTTTGTTGCTAGTGAAGACAGCCTGCTATTTACCAGCCAAAGCGGCATTACCGGCAGCTTTAATGCCACAACTGGCGTATTGCGGCTTTCGGGTACGGCCTCGGCTGCGGCATACCAGACAGCGCTGCGCTCGGTTCGCTATAGCAATAATCAGCCAATCCCGACTGGCACAGCCCGCTCGATTACCTTCCAGGCAACTGACGGCGTGGCTAGCAGCAACACGGTAGCAGTGCAGGTGCAGGTGCTGCCCTCCGGGATTGTGCCGCCGATTGATCTCAACGGTTCTGATGCGGGCAATGACTTTATCAGCACCTTTTTGATTGCAGGCTCACCAATCAACATTGTGGCCAACGATGCCCGCTTCAATCAGGTCTATCCGGTTTTTACCTCCGCTCGCGTCCAGATCTCCAATCCGCTCGATGGTGCGAGCGAACTGCTCTCGGTGAACACTGCCGGAACCAATATCGTGGCCAGCTACGATGCTAGCCGAGGCGTGCTGGATCTGAGCGGCGTGGCTGATCCCGGCCAGTATCTTCAGGTGCTCCGCACGGTGCAGTATCAAAATACCGATATAGAAGTAGATGGCACTACGCGCAGCATCCTGTTCACGCTCAGCAACGGCAGCAGCACCAGCGAACCCGCCCAAACGCGGGTGCAGATTAGCCAGATCAATTTGGATGGCGGCACGGGCGTAGATGGAGCAATCGTCACCACCCCAGCTACTGATTTGATCGGCGCTACTGGCAGCAACGATACGGTCATCTCCACGCTGCAAAACCTCCGCCAGAATGACGTGATCAATGGCGGAGCAGGCCGAGATCGCTTTTTGCTGACAGAGGGTGCTGACCCGCTAGTGATTGATTTAGGCAATCCCGTCAATCAGGTGAGCGGCATTGTTGGAAGCAACACAGCTATTGCTGGCTTTGAATCCTTTCAGCTCACGGGCTACAGCGCTCCGGTGACGATGCTGGGCAGCGCTCAAGACGACACGCTGTTTGGTGGCTCAAGCAACGATGCACTCTATGGCGGCTCAGGCAATGATGTCTTAAGCGGCGGTTCAGGCAATGATTTCCTAGATGGCGGCTTGGGCAACGACCAGATGGAAGGCGGTCTAGGCGATGATCTGTACGTGGTAGATAGCCCCAATGATCTTGTGATTGAGGCCGCCAATCAGGGCTTCGACAGCGTCCAGTCTTCAGTCAGCTATACGCTGGGCAACAACCTGGAGGCGTTGACGCTCACCGGAGCTGCCACAGACGGCGGCGGCAACGCCCTAGACAACCAAATTACTGGCAACGGCAAGCGCAACCGACTTCAAGGCGAGGCGGGTAACGACATCCTGAGCGGCGGCGGCAACAGAGACGTGCTGCTCGGCGGGGCGGGCGATGACAAGCTGATTGGCGGAGCCGGACGAGACGTGCTGTTTGGCAATCAGGGCAAAGACATCTTTGTGCTGACAGCCGCCCGCAAAAACAGCCGCGACGCAATTAAAGACTTCTCCGGTAAAGATGACATCATTCAGGTTGATCGCAATGGCTTTAGCAAGAGCCTGAATCTAGGCAAACTGCGCGCCAGCCAGTTCCACCTCGGCAGCTCAGCTCAAAACAGCAGCGATCGGTTTATCTATGACCGCAGCAACGGCAATCTGTTCTTCGATGCTGACGGAGTGGGCGGCAGTTCGCAGGTGCCGATAGCGCGGCTCAGCAACAGGACAGCGCTATCGGCCTCGGAGATTAGAGTCGTGAATCTCTAGCGCTTGAGGGCCGCTCACTCAGAGGCTTGACCAGTAGCACTGACTTAACCGGACGCTGGACGGGCTTACCGTCGGCATTCAGCTTGCCGTAAACAGTCTGCTGCTGATAGAACAAGGTTGAAGAACTCCCCCCATCCAGATTCAGCGCGGTTTTTGCGCCTTGGTCTTTCAAAAAATCGGCTAGCTCGCTCAGCGACAGACCAGAGGGCGTCATCTCTGGCTTTTGAGCCGCCATGACTAATAAAATATCGCCAGCTGCCGTGATGCCGACCGCTGAGCGGGCGTTGGGTTGGCGGCTGCCCAGCGCGTCTCGGATCAGGTTGCCACTGGTATCTGTGGTGGTGAAGCCTTCTGGCTCCAGCGTCAAATCTGGCAAAAGCTGAGGCCCAGCCCCCAGCGCCTCTAATAGCTGACAGTCGGGGGGCACTGCGTCACGATGTCGCGCAATTGCGTACTGAATTTGACTCACCTGATTCGCCGATCTGCACTGGTAGCGTCGAAATTCGCTGCGATCCAAAATTTGATCGAGATAGGGAGCTAGGTCTGGATTTCCCATGAGCCGCTGGTTTTGGGTCGGGTCGCCAACTAATCTGCCCTGCTGGATCACATAAGAAGTAGTCTGCTGGTTCTGCGGATCAAAAAATCCACCGTTGATGGCCGCAATCGCCGACTGCTGCGGCAGAAAGGTTTCGAGGCTGGCGGTTTGTGGACTCAGCGCAGGCATCACGGCAAAGCCGCTGTCCGCCGGAATCAGCACTGTGTGAACCTGGCTACGGGGCAGATCGTGAATCTGATAGCGGATGGGTGCAGGGGTGCTTGCCTGAGCAACTGGCGGCTTAGTTTGCGATAGGGTCTGCGGCATTTGACAGCCCGCACAGGCTCCAACCCAGCCCACCGTCCAGACCCCAAGCAGACTTCTGACCCACTGCCGTTTGCTCATCTGCCATTTGCTCATCATCCAGTTCCCCGCGCCTAGAATGCTCTGCGTTCCTGCTCCATTGTTTCACGCTGAGGGGCGGGAGCAAGGCAGGCAGGGAGCTGCCAGGGAGCTGCATCTGGAGTCAGAACTGGCGATTGGGCAACTAGCGCCACCTGGCCTACTGCGGTCGTCACCCAACCCTGCGCCTCCAGAATCGGCGGAGCTGCTGGAGCGCGATTTGACGAAGCATCAGGATTGGGATTGACCTGCGGGGCTGGTGCAGCCGTGACCCAACGCGGCATCACAGCGCTGCTGCCACCTAAATCACTGGGATTGGGTGGCAGTCCACCTCGGCCTGTGATCACAAATTCGCTCTGGCGAGCAGACTGCGCTGGAGGATTTTCTGCCTGCCTGCCTGCCTGCCTGACAGCTTGCCTGACAGCCTGACAGCCTTGAGCAATCAGCCGAGAGGCATCTACGATCGTATCCGGCAGCGCCACCACGCCCTGCGTCGGGTCAATGCTGGTCGTGCTGATGCTGATTTCGCCGTTGACGTTAGATTCAGAAGTAGCGGTAATGTCGCTCTGGGGAGTTTGCTGGCGGCGTTCCGTGATGCCCAAAATGCCCTGCGCCTGAATGGTGATGTTGCCGCCGCGTCCGGCTCTGGCATCGGCGTTGATGTTGCTGTTTTCGGCAGGTGCAGCCAAGATCACGTCAGCCGTCACGTCAATATTGCCAGCGTTGCCGCGATCGCTGCCGATACCTGCCGTCGTCGAGATATTGCTGGTTTGCCGCAGCGTCAGCAGCTCCACGCCTGACAGCTGGATTCTGGCCTGGTTGCCGGATTCAGTTTGGGCATTTAGCTCGCCGCGATCGCTCAGCTCGACCTGTCTAGCCTGAATGCTGATGGTTCCAGCCCCGGCTCCGCGTGGGTTGAGACTGTTGGCAGCCACGACTCCGCCATTTTGAATGCTCAAACGATCGGTAGTGATTTCCAGATTGCCGCCTCTGCCCGTAGCTTGGCGTGACTGAGGTGTATTCAGCTCGCGTAGCCCGCCTGAGGTGGCCGCAATTCTGGCCGGGAATCCGCCGACTGCCGAGCTACCGCTCACCTGAATTGTCTCAGCCTGGACGCTGATATCTCCGGCTGCACCGCTGCCGTAGGTTGTGGCCTGCAAAATTGCGCCGTCTCGTAGAGTCAAGCGCTGGGTTTCAATATCGAGTCTGCCACCGTCGCCGTCCGCTTCAGTGCCCGCAAATAGACCCGCCGCAGCTGGCAGTCCCTCTAGACGCAGCGGCTGACCGTTTGGCGCTTGGGCTGTGCCGATCAGCTCGATTTCGCGGGCTCGCACAGACAGATTGCCGCCGGTTCCCTTGCCGCTTGTCGTGGTGCCAATCTGGCCGCCGGAGCGCACCCGCAGCTGCTCGGTAGCGATGTCTAGATCCCCTGAGTCTCCAGAACCAAACGAAAAAGTGTTCAGCAAGCTCAGGGGAGTCTCCAGTCCGGTTTCGGCGGCAACGCCCTCTACCGTCACTGAGCGCGCTGCATTCACCTGGATATTGCCGCTGCGACCACTGCCGTGGGTTGCAGAACTCACCTGTCCGCCTGTGCGAATGGTCAGCTGTGGGGTGTCCAACAAAATATCCCCAGCGCGACCCGCTCCCTGGGTGGACGAACTCAAAAAGCTGCCTTGCTCGACGACAATAGAGCGACTGCCGCTCGCGATCACATCGCTGCCCCGCTGACCTGAATGCTTAGAATCGCTGAAGGCGAATGAGTTATGTAATCTCACCCGCTCGCCCTGAAGCTGAATCGCCCCGCCCCTAAAGCCGCTGACATTCAGCACCGCATCTTGCAGCCGAATTTCACCAAAATTGGAGAGGCTCGCATAGCCAAACCGCCAGCCCTGCGCCACTCGCATCAGCCGCACCTGTCCGTCGAAGCCGCTGCCCAGCGCAATCCGCCCGCCCGCTGCGCTGAGGCCGCTGCGTTCATCTGTAGCCGCCTCGCCCGCCACCCGCACATCACCGCCAATCAGCGCCAGAGTTTGGCCAGGGCTACCGATGAGACCGACGCTGAACGGATCTGGAGTCATGCCGTTAGAACCGCTGGGCTGAACGGTTGAGCGACTGATGATGCTGCCCGCCTGATTCCCCAACTGTAGGCCGACGGGCGTACTGACGCTCAGCAGCGCAGTTTGGGGCTGAATGGCGCTAAACGGTCTACCGTCTGCAAAATTGATCTGATCGGCGGTGGTTGCCACAAAAGAGCCGCCGACTCGTAGTTCAGCGTTCCGGCCAAACGTAATGCCGTTGGGATTGAGCAAAAATAAATTTGCGGGGCTTTGCAGCACTTCCAGCCTGCCGTTGATCCGCGACCGATTGCGCCCCGTGACGCGCACAAAAATGTTTCTGACCGCAGCATCTGGCTGAAAGCTGGCCGACTCGCTCGCAGGCACGGAAAAGGCGCGAAAGCTATGAAACAGATTGCGACCCTGCTGCGTGCCTGCCGTGACCACAGTTTGATGCCGGCGAGGGCGTGCGACCCGTGAGGGCTGGGGCAGCGTTGAGTCGGGCGCAATCTCTGCAACTGCCGCCGCTTCCCATCCCACAGATCCCCACCCCCCAACCAAGCATCCCAGCAAGCTCAATCCCAGCAAATGTTTCATCTCTGCACCAGCCGATAGATTGCCCCCTCAATCTGCATCATAAAGCTGGCGGCCTATTAGTCCAATTATCTTTCCCATTAACCTTTGTTGCCGGGTGTCGTGCCCGGCGGCTTTGGTTTGGCAGGATTGCGGTTTGGCTTGGGCTGTGGCTTCTTAGCGCTAGCTTTAGCAGCCGACTTTCTGGCTTTAGGCATGTTCAGCTCCTTGAGGATAGATACATCTGAGCGTTGATGGTTCTAGGTTAGGCTGACGAGACGTAACTCTGACAGTACCCGCGCGGGCTATTCTGGGACAAGCCACAAGCGCTATAGTTAGAAGCCGCTCTGTGACTGAGGCCGATCTATGAAAATTGCCACCTGGAATGTCAATTCAGTCCGCTCCCGCCTAGATCACATCTGCCAATGGCTAGAGGCCAACCCAGTTGATTTGCTCTGCCTGCAAGAAACCAAGGTCGTTGACCCAGATTTCCCCAGAGCGGCCATTGCAGCCCTTGGCTACCAGGTATATATCTTTGGTCAGAAGTCTTACAACGGGGTCGCACTCCTCAGCCGGGCGCCGCTCGCAGATGTGGCAATGGGATTTGCGGCTGTGCTGGGCGAAGAATCCGCAGCGCTGGACGAGCAGAAGCGGGTGATTAGCGGCAGGCTGGGTCAGCTTTGCGTTGTGAATCTCTATGTCCCGAACGGCTCTGAAATCGGCAGCGAGAAATATGATTACAAGCTGCGCTGGCTCGCCACCCTGCGCGACTATCTCAAAACGCTGCTGCCGCAGCATCCCTACTTGCTGGTCTGCGGTGACTTCAACGTTGCCCCTGAAGACCGCGACATTCACAATCCCAAAGGCCGCGAAACGCATATCATGTCCTCAGACGCGGAGCGAGCGGCGCTGCGCCAGAGCATTCTCGATCTAGGCTTAGTCGATATTTTCCGGCAGTTCAACTCCGAGTCAGACCAATTTAGCTGGTGGGACTATCGCACGGCTGCTTTTAGCCGCAACTCCGGCTGGCGCATTGACCACCACTACCTGTCGCCCGCGCTCAGCTTAAAAGCCCAAAACTGCACCATCGACAAGACCCCTCGCGCCTGGGAAAAGCCTAGCGATCATACGCCCGTCATCGTCGAGCTAGATCTGTAGCTGCATCCTAATTCGGGTAGTCCTATTTGTGATTTGTTAAATGTTATTTGTTAAAGAATAGAGAAGAATCATCAGTTTCAGAAGCCTTGTCTGCCAAAGCTTTCAAAATTAGGCTTTACTTCTCTATCCTTTACGAAATAGCACTACCTGTCAGTAAACCTTGCGTAACCTGCAACGTTCTCTTTGGGTTAGAGAACCTCTGGGTTGTAAAACCTCTGGGTTTTAGAACGTGACGTTACGCGCTGAGCTATTGCCCCTGACCGAAACCCGCAAGGCCAAGACTGCACAAAAATTCTGAAAAGTAAAGGCGTAAATCTGCAAGCCTGCCTACCGGTTTTGGGCGGCCAGATTGCAGGATTGCCCATCCAGTCTGCGGCAAACCCGGAGCGCACAGCCTGCATGACTCGCTTATCGTAGGAGATAGTTAAACCGCAGTCTGATTTGTGATTTTAGGAATCTGTCTCGTGCTGTTATTAAGCTTGATCTGGGGAGGCGCATCTTATTGGCGGATGCAGCGATCGTTGCGCTGGTGGTTAACCCAAGCTGCTGTTGAACGAACCGACCAAGCCGACCAAATTCAAAATGGGCTAATGCAAGACCTGTTCGCCCTGCGGCTGAGTCTGAGCAAATCTCTTGATCTATCTCAGCCGAATCAAACTCAGCCGAATCAAACTCAGCCGAATCAAACTCAGCCGAATCAAGCAGCCATCGAAACGCTGTATAACACGCTGTATACCAATCTGAATCAGCTCAGCGCCGCTCTTTCGCCGCCCTATATCCGCGAGAGTTTGCCCTTAGCGATTCAGGCCATGCTTCAGCAGTGGCAGGCTGCTCATCCTGAGGCAAAACTTCAGCTCGCGCTACCCGCCACCTGGGATCTTGAGCCGATAGCCCGCAGTCAAGTGCTGTTGACGACGCTGGCTGCGCTGCTAAAGCTGAGCGAGGCTGCGGCAATCAGCGCTTTGAGCTTGGAGTTGAGCCAGGAGTCAGGGCAAGCTAAGCTGATCCTGCGGCTGGTTTATCGAGATTCGGCGACCCGGAGCGCGGCAACTCATGCTAAAGAATTAAGATATCTGCGCGACTGCTTTCGCTGTCTAATGCCGGGGTGGTGCAGCCATCAAGCTCAGCCGCTTGCCGATCTATGGCAGCTGCGCTGGCAAGCATATCCGGTTGAAAATTCCCTTGAAAATCCTGTTGAATTTGAGAAGCCCCAATCATGAATCCGACTCAGTCTCTGCCCCAACCGTCTCTATCTCAGCAAATTGTTGTCATTGACGATCACGAAATGATTCTCGATGGCGTTGTAAATCTGCTCAAAACTAAATATCCAGATGCTGCCGTGCGAGTCGCCCAAACTCGACAGGCAGGGCAGGAGCTAATTGACAGCCTGACTCCCAGCTTGGTGGTGATGGATCTGGCGATTCCAGAGCGGACGGGCAGCAAGCCATTAGCTGAGAGTGGAGTTGGACTGATTGAAGCGCTGCTGCGGCAATATCCGACGCTAAATATTGCCGTGCTGAGCGCCAACACCAATCCGCTGGTGCGCTTGAAACCACAAATTGATAATCACGAGGGTGGGTTCACGGTCTCTGATAAAGGCTGGGTGGCAGAGAGTATTCTGCAAAAGGTGAACATGGCTTTAGCTCGACTTTATCCATCTAGGCTGCGTAGCACAAGAGGCTAGACCAGCAGTCTAGGAGCGCTTTTGGTACTTTTACAATGTCGGTTGTTTGAGTAGATGTATAAAAAAGTCGCGCCTGCCAGAA
>JAHHHV010000018.1 GCA_019359155.1 Pegethrix bostrychoides GSE-TBD4-15B | reverse complement strand
ATAGCGCGCAATTTTGCCCTGAATTTGTATCGCCACAATGGTTTTGAGAATATGGCTCAAGCTCAACGGCTCGCTGGCTTTGGTCTGAGCACACTCAAGTTATTATTTAGAATGAAATAACCCTGGCTAGACATCAGTTCTACTCGTCGGCTTCAGCCTCAACTTGCTTTAGGTGAATATGCTTCCGACCCAGCGAGATTTCAAACTCATCACCGGGTTCTAGCTCCATCTGCTTGGTGTAGGCTGCTCCAATCAGCAGATTGCCGTTCGCCTGAACCGTGATCCGGTAGCTGGCGTTCCGTCCACCTCGCCCGTTTCCGCCCTGCTTGCCGTCGATCTTAATTTGTTTTGCATCGAGCAGCGCGTTATAGAATTTCATCATGTTGACGCGCTCTAAACCATTTTTGGTAATGGTGTAGTAGCCGCATTCTTTAGCTTTTTGTTCCTTGGGTAGATGTTCGAGCTGCTCTACCTTACTTAGCAGCATTTCCCCAGTCAGCGGCTCACTTCTTTTCTTTTTGCTCATTCGCCCAAATCTGATTTCGTACAGAAAAATAGAACAGATGCCAATAGCGCTCTGCCTGCTTTTATACAGGTTTCATATCAGCTCCAGATTATCGTACCTTGACCTGGACTTGATTTGAGGAGTTTTTTAAAGTGATCCAGATGGGAACTTTCAGACTGAATCTGTTTGACTAGCAGAGCTGTCTAGCAATCGTGCAATCTCTACATTTACAGCTGAGTCTTGATCTGCCTACTAGCTAAATACCAGCAGCATACTGGCGGCATAGATTAACGCGGTACCCCTTAAGATTGAGTCATTACAACCTAGAGTCAAGCTATCCAACTCTCAGCTCAGCTTACGACTATAGAGATCACGGTTATGAAATTAACAACGAAGGGGCATTACAGCGTCAAAGCGCTGCTGGACATAGCGCTGCAACCCGCAGCACAGGCGATCTCTGTGCGAGCAATTGCCCAACGCCAAAACTTGCCTGCCCCCTATCTAGAAAAGCTGCTGATTGAACTGCGGCGAGCTGGGCTGATAGCAGCAGTGCGTGGCTCGCAAGGTGGCTATCAGCTCGCGCGGCCTGCCGCCCAGATTTCGCTGGCTCAGATTTTGGAAGCAGTGGGAGAAACAGTCGATCCGCTGGCGCGCCAACCAGAGTCGGAGCAGGCTGAAGATTGGGTGACGCTCAGCCTATGGCGACAGCTGCATCACAAGCTGCAAGAAGCACTTTGCAGCATTACTCTCGAAGACCTCTACTACGATGCTCGCAGCTGTCAGGCGGCTCAGGGTGAGTCAACCAACTTTGTGGTGTGAATGCTGTCGGGTGTGAATGCTGCAACTTGACAATACAATCTCCTGAAGCCTTGACAGTCAGCTAATCTATTCGCGAAAATAGAATGCTGACTATATATTTAATGTACGGATCAGGTTTTTTCAAATGCGGCTGAGCTGTAACCCGTATTAGATTAGGTTACAAGCCATCGCTACCTGTACGGCAGCAGAGGAAATGCATGACTTACGCGATCATTGAGACAGGTGGAAAGCAGCTGCGCGTAGAGCCAGGTCGGTTCTACGACATTGAGCGGCTGGCGGTAGAGGAAGCAGGTACGGTCGTGATTGACCGCGTGTTCTACCTAGAAAACGACGGTGATATTTCGATTGGGCAGCCGCTCGTTGAAGGCGCGACGGTGGAAGGGACAGTGTTGCGCCACTTGCGCGACCGCAAAATCATCGTCTATAAGATGCGTCCCAAAAAGAAAACCCGCAAGAAGCAAGGCCATCGTCAAGAGCTGACCCGCCTGATGATTGACTCGATCAGCCTGGGTGGAAAGGCGCTAACCGCAGCTGCGGTTGATGTCCCAGCGACGGCTGTACCAGATCCGACTCCGGCTGCTGCGGTAGAGGCAAGCGAGCCTGAAGTCACTGCGGCTGAGAGTTAAGACGGCAGAACTCAAGACGGCAAGACTGTTGAAGAAACT
This sequence comes from Pegethrix bostrychoides GSE-TBD4-15B, assembly GCA_019359155.1. GTDB lineage: Bacteria > Cyanobacteriota > Cyanobacteriia > Elainellales > Elainellaceae > Elainella > Elainella bostrychoides. The sequence continues at coordinate 47,335 of JAHHHV010000018.1, read as the reverse complement.
AAGCAGAGGTTTTTATGGCTCACAAGAAAGGTACAGGCAGCACCCGCAACGGTCGTGACTCAAACGCCCAGCGGCTAGGTGTAAAGCGCTACGGCGGTGAATCGGTCAAGGCTGGCAATATTTTAGTGCGGCAGCGCGGCACTAAGCTGCATCCCGGCGTTAATGTGGGTCGGGGCAGTGATGATACGCTCTATGCGCTCGTCGATGGTGTCGTTACGTTCGAGCGTCGAGGCAAAGATCGCAAGAAGGTCAGCGTCTATCCAGCAGCAGTCGCCTAGTTCGCTTCAGCGGGATATTCGGCCAATTATTCAGCTAGTTCAGCTAGGGTCGGGAGGGAGCTTCGGTTCCCTCTCGATTTGCAGTTTGCGCCTTGCAGAGTTTGCAACAGAAACACCTAGCTGGTTGCCTAGTTGGCTTGAATGCCTATCGAGGTTTCGGCGGGCACCAGACCTGTAGCGCTCAAAAATTCATCTAGATCGCTGAATGCGCCGGCATAGGTAATCGTAGGCAAGTCAAGACCTTTCAAAATCACCGCATGCTGCTTGAATAGCTGAGGTTTGAGTCCCGCTTCAGCCAAGTATTCATAGGTCGTCTCGCCAAAGGCAATATCGACCCCAATTTGCTTAGTGGAGGATTCTAGCCGGAAGGCAGCGTTCACCGTATCTCCCAAAGCCGTGTAGTCAGGGCGGTCGCCTGTGCCAGTGTTGCCCACCATCGCGTAACCCGTGTTGAGTCCGGCTCCAATCCGCAGTGGAAAGGGCAGCGGGTAGCGTTCATGCAGCTGGCTGGTCATCTTTTGCAGTGCGCTTAGCGCCCGCGCGATCCGAATCATCTCTTCGGGGGTCACCTCTTGAGCGCCGTGAATCCAGACGGCCATCACCGCATCGCCAATATATTTATCCACCCAGCTGCCATATTCCCGAATAATGTCGCCCGCGCAGCGAAACCAGGTGCCAATCACCTCAGACAGCACGTTTTCGTCAATCTGGCGAGTCATGCCCGTGAAGTTGCGGATATCGACTACTAGCACTGAGATTAGGCGGCGCACATGCAACGTCGCAGTGGCCGTAAACTCCTGGGAGTCGATGCTGCCCGTCGAGCTATCGGTTGGGATATCTGTCTCGGGCGCGTAAAACTCCAGTTCGGTCTGGCCAAAGGTAAGCCGATCGCTGTTTTGAAGCGTCACCGGTACGCTGACCCGTCGCCCGTTCACAAACGAACCGTTACGGCTACCCATGTCGATCAGGTAAAACTCGCCGGTTTCGACCCGTTGCAGCATCGAGTGGTTGCGCGAAATCCAGCGGTCGGGCAGCACAAAATTGTTGTCGTCCCCGCGCCCAAACGTCCAGCAATTGCCGCCAACAAGCGAAAGGTAACGATTGCCTGCATCGGTTCTTAAAATTAAGTGGGGAACCGGCTGTGTTGACACCACAAGTCGTAAGAATGTTCGCGTTACCTGATTAAGCAGCCTGAATGCTCTGACTCATCTAAGCCAAACCATAGATCCCAGTTGATCGCGCGCTTAGCCAACAGGAACAACCACAATCATAGCCTGCGTTTAACAAACGGGGCAGTGAGTTACTGAACTTGGACAGGAAAGTCAGGCAGGAGAATTCAGGCCAGCACTGCACCCAGCCAAAACAGCCCGTCTACCACAATTGTACTGAGCACGGCTCCGCTGAACGCCCAAGCTGAGAGCTGATTGGAGGAACGCAGCGGCCAAAGTCCAACCGTTAGCAGAACGCCAAGCAGCACCGCCGCACTGCCAAGTCCCCAGGGAGTCTGAACCAGCTTGACGGCATCGTGCAGCACCGACAGCGCCAAACTCGGCTCGACCTGCATCACCTGCCGCCAGTAGGGAATTAAGTTGACCCAATAGAAATACAGGTCGGTCATGGCTGTGCCAAACAGCGAGCCGAGATAAAACCAGTTGCCCAGACGATTCTGGCCTCGATAGAGATCGACGATGGCAAACGGCAGCCCAATCGCCTCAACGGGCAGATGCACCAGCGGCTCCGAGCGCAGCCAGCCCCAGTAAATTGATCCGGCCAGCCATGTCCAACTGAAGCCCAGCAGTAAATCACCCCAAAGTGACTGCATGGGATGCCGCTTCAGGCGCAGGCTGAGCCAGACTAGCGGCAGCGTACTGCACAGGCTAAACCAAGGCCAGAGGCGCACCAGCGGAGCCTGGACAAATACAGGCAAGCAGACCAAGCAGGCGGCAGCAGCAAAGATCTGCCAGCACTGCATTTCTGAGGCTGTATCTGAGGCTCTACCCAAGACTAGAGTTGATGTTAGCCCCTCAGCGCTAGTCACTTTTGCCAGAGCAAGATTACTAAATTCGGCTTCTAGACCGATTGATTTTGCTGATTCTAATGAATCTAAATGGTTTGAATAAGGGGGTGAAGACAAATAGGAAGACAATTTCTTAATATTGGTTCAACATTGTTAACATAACACAGTTATATCCCCTGGGGGGGCATGCAAATTATCATACCCCAAAAACCCTCCAGAGCCAGCTGGATAAAGATTGATTGAAGAGCTCGGCTGAGATAAGCTGGCTAGCCGCGCATATTGTACTCTCATGGGTTGGCGCAGAGAAAACTTGAGCCATTTGAACTCAAGCGTGAAACCATGCAGGAGGCTAAATTTTGCTGCAAGATCTGATTCGGGCGATTGTGCTGGGGTTGGTGCAGGGCATCACTGAGTTTCTCCCCATCAGCAGTACGGCTCACCTGCTGGTCTTTACAAAGGCGCTGGGCTGGACTGACTTGGTAGGGCAGAAGTACTTTGTGGATGCGATTCAGTTTGGCAGCGTTATTGCGGTGGTGCTCTATTTCTGGGCTGATATCCGCCAGATTTTGACCGGTGGCTGGCTGGCGATTCAGCAGCGCAACTGGAAGTGCGAGGAGTGGAAGATTCTGGTGGGCATTGTGGTAGGGACAGTGCCAGCGCTACTGGGCGGTTTTCTGCTCAAAGATATTCTGCCAGAGAGCGTGGGCGTGATTGCCGTTATGTCGATTGTGATGGCAATCTTGCTAGGACTGGCCGAGAATTTGGGCAGTCGGCAGCGGGGGTTTGATCAGCTAGAGGTCAAAGACGGCATTTTAGTCGGGCTAGGGCAGATGATTGCGCTGCTGCCAGGGGCTTCGCGGTCGGGTTCGACGCTGACGGCTGCGCTATTTCTGGGTCTAGAACGGCAGACGGCAGCCCGCTTCTCGTTTCTGCTGGGCATTCCCACCCTGACGCTGGCCACGCTCTATCAGTCGGCCAAGGCGCTTGGCAATATTGACAGTCTGCTGCCACTGCTGGCAGGAATTCTCTCAACGTTTGTGTTTTCGTATCTGTCCATTGCTTGGCTGCTGCGCTATCTGCAAAACCGCAACACCTGGATTTTTGTCTGGTATCGGCTGGGATTTGCGGCGGTGCTGCTGCTGTCGCTAGCGCTAGGCTTTTGGAAAAACACTTGATCCTAGCGCCTCTCAATCCCTAGCGACGCGAATTTTGCTCTGCTAGGTGCATCTCGGTGACGATTTGTTGGCTGCGTCTGAGATAGGCCACAAACAGCAAAATCGCGAAGCCGACGATCAGCAATCCCGGCAGTCCACCTGCAAACGTGTTGTAGAGACCGTGCAACGTGGCGGCAATCAGCACGCCCACAAAGCAGAGGGCGCTGCGCCGCGAGGGATTGATCAGGGTGAGGCCAATGAAATAGCCGACGATCCCAGCCAGAATGGCGTGAAATAGCGGCAGCGACACAAATCGAATCGTGTTGGCCGCTACGTAGGAGCCGAGTTCAAGCTGCCCTTTAGACAGCCCCGAAGCATAGCGAAAGGAGTAGGCAACCCCTTCCGCTATCGCAAATCCCAGTCCAGACATCGCGCCGTAAAAAGCAGTCGACAGCGGGTCGCGCAGCTTTTTGTAGAAGACGAGCAGGTAAACCGGCAGCGCCTTGCAGATTTCTTCTAAAACGCCAACTCCCAGAATGAAGCCAACAATCCGAAACAGCAGTCCGCCTTCAATGGCGTGATAGAGCGACCGAAACGGCGGCACCTGCTGCAAAATCAGCAGCATGGGAATGCCAATCCCGGTGGTAAACAGGACGCAAATCAGCGTCAGCTGCCAAGAAAACTGCACGGGCTTAATCAAGTTGTAGAGCACCACTCCCCAGATTGAGGCGTAGTAGATCCCCAGCAGCCAAGCTGTCTGCTCTAGGCTGACTCGCTCAGCAATCAGGTTGATTACCAGCGGAAACAGCCCCAAAAACAGCAGCAGGCGCACTCGACTGCTGCGGTAAAGCGCCAGACTCAAAACCTCGCGGTAGGGGAAAATTGAGTCTAGCTGAAACGTCCGCAGCGAGGCCAGGAAATCTTGGCTTTCGGTGCGGACTTTGACAATTGCGGTGGTGCTTTTGGCGGCAGCGGCAGCTACCGTCGCAGCAGCAGTCGCAGCAGCAGTCGCAGCCAGAGTCGCCGCTGCCGCAACTGGCTCAGGAGACGCTGGAGCCGCGTAGCTAGCTGGCGTAAATTCAAACGTCCAGTCTGGAAATTCTCTGCCGACCCGCTGGCTGTAGAGTTTGACCAAAGCAACTGAGCGGATCGCTAGCCCGTCGATCCGCTGCTGAATCACCTTCACTAAGGCAGTTTGATCCAGGCTGCGTTCGGCAAAGAGCAAAATTTTCAGCCGCTGCTCTCGCATCAAAAGCTTGGCCGTTACGCCTCGCGGCTGGAGATCGGAGTTGAGCAGACGAGCAATCGCAGTCAGATCGCCCTGCTGCGCGAGTTTGAGTAGATCGGCCTGCATCATGCCCAGTTGAGTTGCCAGTTAGCTCTGCCAGTTGGCTTAGGTCACTTAGAGTAGCAGATTTGCTGCTGTTGCGGGCGGCGCAGCAGCAAATCTGTCTAGAGGAATCCAGCTCAATCAATCTAACTCAATTAACTTGGTAGCACCTCGACCGCGCCACTGCAAATAATCTGCGCGGGCGTGATCTCTAGCCGCTCAATGTTGACTGACGCACCCAGATCGATGCTGAGCGGCGGCAGGGAAATCTGGGTGGGCGGTTGGTGCAGTCGAGCGGTTTCCAGGGTGAGCTGGCTCAGCTCTAGTTGCGCGGGGGCAGCGAGGCTCAAAGCCGCCTCTAGCTTGAACTGCCAGCGCTGTCGCTCAGGTGAGTTGGGCATGGGCGCAACCAGCTCGCCGATTAGCGTGAACTGGTTTTGGCCTAGCAGCAGGCTCGGATAGTGCAGCGTCATCTCTGAGCCTGTCTCGATCCCAAGATTTCCGCGCTGGAGCAACAGCTGAAGCAGATCGCTGAGCGCCTGACGCAGCAGCGGGGATTCGCTGGAGGCCGTCAGGTCAGCTTGAGTCAAGCAAATCTGCCCGGTCGCCAGCACGGGTTTTAACAGCCGCAGCGGCTTACCCTGCATCACCTGACTTAAATTGATCTGAATCTGGCTGGCTTTGATCCGAGCTTGGCTGAGCTGCAATCCTTGGTAAACCACGGCGGCAGCACTCACCTGCACTGCGGGCACCTGCCCCTGCAAAAGCTGACGGTTGCGGCCTGAAATTTGAAACTCAAGCGATTCTGCCGACTCAATCTGTGAGCGCAGCCACAGCTTTACTGCCGGAGCCAAAATCCTGCTTAAAAGTTGACTGCCAGCCTGAGTCTCTTCATCAGACTGGGGCTGTATTGGATTCTCAATTGGGACTGCCACGGCCTTACTCCCAGGGGTTACGTCGCTTTTGCCACAGCTTGTTGCCTTGCCCATCCTAACTCTCAAGCTAACCAGCTCTGAAACCAACTGATCAAAAGTCAAGATTTCATGAATTATCGAGCCGTTTCTGCGATCCCGGCACCCAAGTTATGTCATGATATTCTGACATTATGATCCCCGTGTCCCTTGAAAATCCGTAAACCCAAGCAGAATCGAGCGATTGCCCCCCTTGATTTCCGCGATATTTCTTCTATGGTGTTAATGAAATTGCTCCCCCTGCTCCCCGATAGCTTGCAGCAGCTCATGCAGCTGTCCTTGCAGCTATCGAGGTAAAACTCTAAATTCTTTCAGCTCGACTCTATGGAGACTACCTCTCATGTCTGAACCTTCCCTAGAAGAAATGACGCTTCGACAGCTCCGCCGAGTTGCTAGCGAACTAGCCGTCTCGCGGTACAGCCGGATGCGGAAAGACCAGCTTTTGGAGGCAATCAAGGCCGCGCAGCGCTTGCGGCTCGCGGCCAATCCGCCGCGCGTTTCGGAGAATCCGCCTAATGTGGCAGCCGTCAAGTTTGACGCTGGCACCTCCTCTGACCCAGTCGGTCAGCCCGCCGCAATGCTGACTGTCGTCGATACAGACTTATCTGAGCTGCCGTCGGGCTATGGCGAGAGCCGAATTGTGCTGATGCCGCGCGATCCGCAGTGGGCCTACGCCTATTGGGATATCCCCAACGAGCATAAAGAATACCTGCGGCGGCAGGGTGGCAACAGGCTGGCGCTGCGGTTTTACGATGTGACCGATATGAGCGACCAGCGCTCCCACAGCTTGCAGCAGTACGAATGCGACGAGCTAGCCCGCGAGTGGTATTTACCGGTTCCAGTCAGCGACCGGGAGTATGCGATTGAGATTGGCTACATTGCGATGGATGGCCGCTGGCTGCTGCTGGCGCGTTCGGCTACGGTTCGCATTCCGCCGGTTTACCCATCCGACTGGGTCGATGACCAGTTTGTGACGATCGACTGGGAGCAAGAGCTGCGGGGAGAGACCGTTTTGCAGCTAAAACAGCCAGTGCGTCAGCCTATCAGCCTGTCTGTCAGTCAATTTGCCTCTGAGGTGGCAGCTCCGGTTTATGCAGGTGCATTTGCAAAGGCGCAGGCGGCTGAGGCACAGCGCGTAGCCGGATCGGTATCAACCTCCAAAGCGCAGCAGCCTGAGCAGTCGATTAGCTCTTACGTATTCCCGTCGGGAATGGGCAAATGGGCAGGGAAAACCGAGTCGGGCGTTGGCATGTCGGGCGTTGGCATGTCGGGTGCGGGTTTGGCTCGCACTGAATCAGGGGTTGGTATTTCAGGTGTTGGTATGTCAGGAATGGGTATGTCGGGAATGGGCATGTATAGCAGCTCCGGGATAGGCATGTCGGGAATGGGCTTGGCCGCTCGCACTGAATCAGGGACTGGCATGTCGGGTGTGGGTATGTCAGGAATGGGTATGTCAGGAATGGGCATGTATAGCAGCTCCGGGATAGGCATGTCGGGAATGGGTTTGGCCGCTCGCACTGAATCAGGGGCTGGCTTGCTGAGTCGCACTGAATCAGGGGCTGGCATGTCGGGTGTGGGCATGTCAGGAATGGGCATGTATAGCAGCTCCGGAATGGGCATGTCGGGTGCTGGCATGTACAGCAGTTCAGGCACGGGCCTTTCAGCCTCAATGCCGCCGATCCGTCCGCGTCAGTTCTGGCTGGTCGCAGATGCTGAGCTGATTGTCTATGGTGCAACTGAACCAGATGCCAGCGTCACCATTGCTGGACGACCCATTCAGCTCAACTCAGACGGCACGTTCCGGTTTCAGATGTCGTTCCAAGACGGTTTGATTGATTTCCCGATTATGGCAGTGGCGGCGGACGGCGAGCAGATCCGCTCGCTGCATCTAAAGTTTGAGCGCGAAACCCCTGCACGCCATACCAATACCAAAGCAGAGGCGATTCCAGAATGGATTTCTTAGCGTAAAAGCTTGAAGTCTAGTCTCCAATTGCTCCATTCCCTCGTCACTTGGCGGGGGAATTTTGCTGGGCACAGCGCCATTAAACAGAACCCGGAGCTTCGATGCTGCGGTTATTGTAAAGGCTCATGGCCTTGGGGATGCCTTGCTTCAGGCTCATTTCTACCGCATCCACCACCAGCTTCAGCATTTCGCTCATGGCTTTAGATTCAGCCTGCGAAAAGCGCCCCAGCACATGCGAAATTACCTCGCCCTCGGCCTGTTTAACGTTCTGCTTAGCGCTGCCGATGCCGATTCGCAGCCGTGGGAAGTTTTGGCTATGCAGGTGAGCAATTGCAGACTTGATGCCGTTATGTCCGCCTGCTGAGCCTGACTGACGCAGCCGCAGCTTGCCAATTGGCAGATCCATATCGTCATAGATCACCAGCACCGATTCAGGCGGCAGCTTATACCAGTCGGTGACGGCACGAATCGACTGCCCAGAGAGATTCATGAAGGTCGTGGGTTTGAGCAGCCGCAGCTTTCGGCTCACCGCCATGCCTTCGCCAAACTGGCCTTGAAACTTACGATGTTCAGATAGCGGAATTCGCCAGCTGCGCGACAGCAGATCAAGGGCTTCAAAGCCAATATTGTGGCGGGTTTGATCATATTTAGCGCCGGGATTGCCCAGTCCGACAATCAGCTGAATCGGGGTTTCGGATGACGCAGCAGAGTTTGTCATGGTCTGTGGACAGGTCTATCTGGCAAAATCTAGCGTCAGCTTTGGGAGCTGACTTCTTCGACAATTTCAGCATCGGTGACTGTATCAGCAGGCATCGACTCAGCAGATGCAGTGGTCAAGGCTTTAGGTTCGGGCGGCTCAATTTTGGCCTGCATTGGCGGGTCTTTGACGACTTTTTCAATCCGCTCAGCTTCTTTTTTGAACTCAGACTCAAATTCTTTGGAAGCTTCCTGAAAACCCCGAATCGCTTTGCCCATGCTACGGCCAATTTCCGGCAGCTTCTTGGGGCCAAAGATCAGCAGAGCCAGGGTCATAATTACTGCCATTTCTGGTAGGCCAATTCCAAAAATATTCATCTGCCTTTCTCCCACATCCTGGACGCTGCTCTCATTGTAATCACGTTTGCATTGTAATCACGTTTGCCGCCTTAATTTTCCGTCTTGGCTAGTTTGACTCGCTAGTCTAGCCAGGTCTAGCTAACTGACTGAGCAATTGCCGGAGCTACTGCTAGATCCGCTGCCCCCTGACGCATTGCCGCTAGATCGTCGTCTGACCAGCTGCGGGCCTGTAAATGATGAGCGACTAACAGTCCCCACAGCCCCTTGCGCTCTGTCAAGATTGGCACAACTAGGTTGGCGCGCACCTGCATCTGCCGCAGCATATCTTGGTGACAGGGCGCAATTGGCTCAGCTTCAATGTCGGGGATTGCTCGCAGCCGCCCCGCTTCATAGAGAGCAGCATATTCGTCGTTGAAGCATTCGTCTGGGCCAATTGAGCCATAGATTGAAAGGCTAGGATCGCTGAGCGACTCAAAGGTGACTTGGCCTTGCCAGCGGCTATAAAAATAGTAGAGCAAGACTCGATCGACATTGAGTTGACCTCTCAGGGCGCTCGTGGTGGCCTGAACTAGCGTATCTCGCTCCAGCGACTGCGTCAGACGGCCTACCAAGCGCTGCAAACCTGGATCTGAGGAGGTGGAAGCTGCGAGGGACAGATTTTGATTTGAACCGCTTGGGAGTTTCACAGAGCTGTAGAGAAAAAACTAAACGCTAGGAAGGCAGATTAAGGCAAACAGCTTCCATTCTAATTTGATTGTCCTAAATTTGTGGATTGCCTCGCAGACTCATCTTGCAGGTCTTTTCAAGTTTGCGTCAGGGGGCTGGCTTGGAGCATCTGGGCAAACAGTCCCCGACAGAGCGACTGGGTTGAACCTAGTGTGGTTCCAGCCAAACCGCTAGCCAGATTGGGGTAGAGTGCACTGGGGGAGGAGTATCCTCAAATTATTTATGCGTAACAAGGCCTCTTAAAGTCGCAAAAAATGGCCACCCCTGCTAAACAAGAGCGACCATATTAAATCAAACCAAGCGATTAGGCCATATCAGCCTAACTCAAAGGTACGCTGGTCAGTTGCGTCCAGGTCAGAGTCGCCAACAGGTCTTCGCCTTTGCTGATGAGGGTATCGTTGCCGCTGATGGTGGCAGTTAGCACATCGTCAGCCGCAAACCCGCTGCCTAGGCTAATTACGTCATCAGAGCCAAAGCCATAGATCGTGGCTGAACCCTCGCCTGCATCTAGGATAAATTCGTTTTGTCCCTCACCCCAAACGTACACAAAATCGTCCCCTAATCCTACACCAATTACGTTATCGCCAGAGTTTGCATGAATGGTATCGTTGCCAGCGCCACTGACGATAATATCATCGCCAGTGCCCGTAAAGACAGTATCATCGCCAGTGCCAGCATCAACATAGTTGTCGCCGTTACCCAGCACAATATCATCATTACCTGCACCCGCATAGACATAGTTGTCGCCATCACCAGCGCGAATGTAGTCATCGCCTGCACCTGCGAAAATGCTGTTCGCGCCGCCGTTCAAGAAGAAGCGATCGTCGCCCGTGCCTGCATAGGCAAAGTCATCACCATCTTCGGCATACACAATGTTGTTACCTTGGTTGGCGAAGATTTGGTTATTGCCGCTGTTGGCAGAGATCACATCATCTTCTGCGCCCGTGTAAATAACGCTATCACCTGGCTCAGCGTTGACCACACCTGACTGAGTAGGATTTTCGGATGACCCCGTAATAGCCTCTAGCATGGTGCGATAGATCTGGCTTTGGTCTACGCCAGCAGCATATCCAGAAATCGGAAAGCCATAGCTGTCGAAGCCTTGACCTATATAACTGTCCAGCGCTTCAGTGCCAGCTCCCTGGTAGTAAACCGGCACGGGACGGTTGGAGTGATTGCCCCAGCCATATTTCACGTCAGAGTCAGAACCCCAGAAGTTGCCCGCCAAGGCAGGATCATCAATGGCCGTCAGAGCTTCAGCACCCTCAGTTCTGAGCAGCTCTGGAAGATCATCGTTCAGCGTTAGGTAGTGGTCATGGTCGGCGGTGACGATCAGCTGGTTCTTTTCCCAGCCGCCGTTGGCTTGAATCCAGTCAATCGTAGACTTCACCGCCTTGTCAAAATCGAGCATTGTGCCGATTAGATTGTCGATGCTGTTGTCATGAGCCGACCAGTCAATGTCGCCCCCTTCCACCAACAGCCAGAACCCATCTTCGTCCTTACCCAGTACGTCCAGAGCTGCGGTAGTCAGGTTTTGCAGCGTCGGGTTTTCGTTGCGCTCACGGGCGATGAACTCAGCATCCGTTTCGCCCGGATCTAGCGGTCTCAAGAAGTCTTGATCCTCACCTTGAGAGCTGAACACCGAGAACATATTCAGCCCAGTGGTGCTGTAGTCACCGTCAGCAGAGCTAACCGGCAGGTTGCCGTTCTGGCCGCGCGCGCCATACAGACCCACCAAGCGATCGCCACTGTTGGGATCTAGACCGGCGGCTGTGGCAGCCAGCGTATCTGCGGCATTTTCTCCCCGCTCTAGGAAAGTGTAGCCATAGCGGTTTTCGGTGGGGTTGGCTTGCAGATATTCGTAAGTCTCTTCGGAGACATAGGTGTAGTCGCGCGGCGGCTCAACGCCTTCAGGTAGGGGATCAGCCGGAATTGATACAGGATTTCCGCCTCCTAACAGCACCGTAGGCTGATAAATCCGCAGTTCCTGCTGTAGGATATTGTCTAAATCGGGAAATGGCGTATCGTATTTGCCGCGCCGATTGACGGTAGCTGCCGCTGCGCCGGGAGTCGCATGGTCGATGGGGACAGAAGTGACCAAGCCCGTTGACTTACCGGCCAGTCCAGCCGTAACCAAAATGCTTTCGAGAGGCTGCTCGTAGATGTCTACGCCGACTGCATTGTTGTAGCTTTTAACTCCCGTGTACAGCGTGGTAGCTGTGTTGGCCGAGTCAGGATAGCTGGCCTTGATATACTCTTTGTCGAAGCCAGAAGAGGCCACACCGCCATAGTAGGCTGGATCCCAAGGAAGGAGTCCACCCCGCTCCACGTCATATCCGACCAAGTTGCCCACTGCACCGCTCTCGACGGTTGCGCCACCTGAGGCAGTGCTGCCGGGGTTAAACGCTGGGTTGAACTCGAAGCCGGGTAGCAGTGTGCTACCTGCTGTGGCTGAGTCGGTGGTGGACAGAGCAGAATTGCCAGTGCTGTAAACTCCGTTTGTGCCAGCAATCGTAGTACCGTAGGTGGTGGCCAGCGTGTAGCCACTCAGACTTTGAAAGCTCAAACCTGTGCCTGTGCCAGACGTGTAGAAATCGCTGAGGGATGAACCTGTGTTGCCTTCCTGAATTTGCTTGTAGATAGCTGCCGCACGAGCCATTTCCCAGCCCATACCGTCGCCAATCATCAGAATGACATTCTTTGCTTCAGTCATGATAGTGCTTACCTGTGTTGTGCTAGTGAGTTGCTCAGCTTTAGTCCGGTTACTTTTTTGACTTAACCGCATATGATCTTGTATTCATGAACTAGGATTTTGGCTTCATATCCTTACGTTAAAGAAGCCTTAAACCTTGTCCCGCACCCGCTGTACCATATCCTCTGGGTTTCAGTTCCCTATGTCTTGCCCAACACAGGAAAGATAAAGTTTGTATAAATAAACACAGAATGATAACCGTTCTCAACTCCCAAAAAGCCGTAGGCTGCTGGTGTCAAAAATTGCTTGCTAAGCTCAGTCTGTAAAGATTCGATAAGCCTGTAGATTCGGCAATCAATTTAGGTGAACGGCGAGATGAATAACAAAGGATATGATTCTTGATAAGTTGAGCTGTATCTTCACAACTGTTGACTGCCAGCAGCAAAGATCTGATCGACAGTCAGCGGTAGGTTGGCCAAAGACAGATGCCACGGTCTTAAGCCCATGTCTGTATCCACTAACCGATCTAGTCCTTCCAATCCCTCTTTTGTTACTCTCACTGAAGAAAAAATAAGCTGCTTGTGCAGCAAGCATTTAGCTCTTTTTCCATTTTCAGGCTTCTAAAACTGGAAACTGCTGATACATAGCTGATACATAAATAGGATTCTCAGAATTTGCTTCAGCAAGAGTCACAAAAGAGAGACTAGGCATCTAGAATGCTAATTCTTGGGAAATAGTTAGGCAGCTCTGGTAGATCCTAAGAGCCAGGATCATCCAAACACGTCCGGCGCAGCTTGGGATACCGTTAGGACAGGCTTAGGCTAAGCGGGTGATGGGACTCGAACCCACGACGTTCAGCTTGGGAAGCTTTATTGTTGTACCGCTACATAAGGGTTTCAGCCGACTAATTTCTTCTTTACCCCAAACTTACCCCATATTTTAGAAAATTTGGCATGGCGTAAGCTTTTCAAGCTAAGAAGGCAAGATCAAAAGCCAGCAGCAGGAGGGGGAATAATCCTCAAAAAATGAGGCTTTAGAGTGGGAGCTATGGACGAAATGCTAAAATTGCGATGCTTAATCTACTAAGCAGCAGGGTGAGCCGTGCTCTCTCAATCATCGTGTCTTCTGGACTCAAGCAACTTTAACTCGCTCCTCAACTACTGCCCCGATTAGGGCTGACCTCTATTCTGGTCGGGAAAGGCTAGTAGGTTCGGATCTCAAGCTTTTTAAGTCTATTAGATAGATCCCAAAGTTTCGGCACTCTAGGATCGGGTGATGATGAGACAGACAGCGGTAGCCTGGGTCGAGATGACCCTGATCTATTTAAATTTAGGATAACCAAGGACAGCCGAGCCTCTTTGGATGTCACAAAATCTGAGATGATTAGCAGTCGCTACATTAGAGAGACTCACTGCTTGAAGATCGCAAAAGAACCTTAAAGACCACTGACAAGGCTAGGGCACCCTTGGGTACTGAGGATATTTCGCTGAAGCTCAAACTAGGTACCTAATGTGTGAAGATTTCTATAGATAGTAAAAAAATCTTCTATAGCTTCAAGCTTTCTATCGATTAAGAGAAAAATTGACTTATATTTCAGTGGTGGAAGCGGTTGATTCTTCAATAGAAGTGCGACATAGTCTGTTTGTACTGATTTTTGTTTAAGCACCCGTATAATTAATACAAGTGATGAATGGAGAAGCTTCCATCAAAAAATGATAGTTCTATTGAAGCTGGGGTAAATCCACCCAAACAGCTTGTATCCGACATCCGTAGCTTGATTGAGTCTGGGCGAAGCCAAGTTGCCCAAGTTGTCAATATTGAGCTAGTACTTCTGCACTGGAATATTGGCGATCGGATTAGGCGAGAAGTCTTAGGTGAGGATCGAGCTGAGTACGGGGAAAAGGTAGTTAAAGCGTTAAGCGACTTATTAACAGCCGAATATGGGCGAGGGTTCGGGCGTCGAAACTTGTTCAATATGATTCGATTTGCTGAAGTTTTCCCGACTCAAGACATTGTGCAAACACTGTCTGCACAATTAGCCTGGTCACATTTTCTTGAGATTATCTATTTGAAAGACTCCCTCCAGCGAGAGTTTTACGCTGAGATGTGTCGAGTTGAGCGGTGGAGCGTTCGTACTTTACGAAACAAAGTTCGGGGAATGCTGTACGAGAGAACTGCAATCTCCCGTAAGCCAGAAGAGCTAGCCCGTCAGGAACTCGAAGCTCTGAGAGAAGAAGACAGGATGACGCCTGATTTAGTTTTTCGTGATCCTTATTTATTAGACTTCCTCAATCTAGCTGACACCTACAGTGAGAGTGACCTTGAAATGGCAATCTTACGGGAGATAGAGAGATTTTTATTGGAGATGGGATCTGATTTCTGTTTTGTTGCCCGTCAGAAGCGGATGACTGTCGGGCAACAAGATTTTTACCTTGATTTACTGTTCTTCCATCGGAGTCTGCATCGGCTGGTAGCAATTGAGCTAAAACTTGGACGGTTTAGCCCAGAGTACAAAGGACAGATGGAGCTTTATCTACGATGGCTGGATAAGTATGAGCGAAAAGCTGGAGAAGAGTCTCCATTAGGCTTAATTTTGTGCAGTGAGAAAAATCAGGAGCAGATTGAACTGTTGCAGCTTGATCAAGGTGAGATTCGGGTTGCAGAATATATGACAGAGCTACCTCCTCAACCGATCCTTCAAGCAAAACTGCATGAAGCTATACGGAGCGTCCAAAAGCAGGTTGAAAGAAAGGAGGGGGGGTAATCTTTCTACCCTTTTCTCTTTTTTGAGCAACCTGGAACTGACACTAAAGAGGCTCCAGGCTTCGCTTCATAAAGTAATCCTGAAAATTAAGGGAAATTTATTCTAGTGAAATTTTAATACTGTTTATAATCTTGTAGGGAAAAAAGTCAGGGTAGAGGGATTTGTAAGCCAACAACGCAAAAGATGAGCTAAAACTAGTCATTACTTCTTTTTCAGGTGAAGAGAAGTTTCCTTTGTTTAATTACGGAAACTTATGGTTCAGGGACAACTTTTTAATTTGACAATTGATCAATCTTGGCTGGATATGCATCTTTGGGAAGCTGCAAACATTCTCCGGGGTAGCCCTGTCGATCGTACCGACTGGAAAAGCTGCGTTCTGCCTCTTTTATTTTTTAAGCTTATCTGTGACGTGTGGAACGAAAAGCATGAGGTGATGATGGCTGAGTACAGGGTGATTTTTTGGATGAGCACCGCTTTCAGATCCCTAAAGGTAGCCACTGTCGGGATGTACGTATATACGTCAGTATTATTGATGAGGATTGTGTAGGATGAGTTCGCCAAACAAAATAATTCCCTCTAAGTTCTCAAATAAGTCTAGAAAATTGACGCTGAATTTTTCATCAATTCATTTTGATGATGCTGAAATTGACATTGGTCTAAGTTCTTACGTGGATCAGAATGAACTTCACAATCTTCGCAAAGTTCATTCTAACACTCATTTTTTCTATAAAGACAGAAATCATATTTTATCAATACCTATTCTAGTTAATGAGGTTCCAATAGGAGAAAAATTAAAACGGATCAAACTTTCTGAGAATCTTCATATTGCTGCCGCATTAGTAAAACATTCTTTTATCAATTTTCTATATAGCTTGGGTCGGAAAGTGACTAGTTATGACCCTGTTGAGTTCTTAGCAGAACCTCAAAGGAATTTTTTGAATAAGAGCTACACTTCAGATATTCAAATTCTGGAGTGGTTAGGTATATGCCCTCGATATATTGCAGCTATTCGAAAAGTCAGTTTTGATTATCAACCTGCATTTCTTGGACTTGTTCTTGATGTATCTACAAGGAGATGGATTGAGCTTCCATGTAACCTTCTAATTGAAAAGAAAATTTCTCTAGATGGATTGTATGTGAGTAAAATGGTTCAGCCAAATAATCCTAAGATAGCCCCCTTTCTTCGTCTTATTGGTCAGGTGCAATCTATTGAAGGAGAATTTTTAAGGCTAAGTGATGCACGAGATGATATTGAGACTATCTTGTCAAAAGATGTTTTTTTGGAACCAAGACAAGAAGCTTTTAACCGCTGTCTTGATTGTCTATTTCGAGAACATGCTGATGCAGTTAAGGACGACTTAGAGAAGAAGTTGATAGATTTTCGAGATGGAGCAAATCGCCTTAAACATCTTCAGAAGGTTATAAATTACTTCTCTACTCAATCTTTTGAAATGGTTCCAGGTGTAAATTTTTCTTTTCAGCCTTTTCTTACGGAAGCTGAAGCTCAAAATTTTCCTTCAGTTCAAATGGCACCTCGCACTATTTATGTTTTTGATGCTTCTGGGGAGAAAACTAGTACATGGCACGATGGTGGACTTAGTGAATATGGTCCCTATAGTGCACCTACTTTTACTCCTTCAGATCCTCGCATTTGTGTCATTTGTCAGGAAACACAGAAGGGTCGAGTAGAGCAATTTTTATACAAATTGATCAATGGTGTAACAGTAAAAGAACTAACTCAAAAAAATAAACGTCAACCGTTTGCACAAGGATTAATTCGTAAATACTCATTAGATAATATTGATTATAAATTCTTTCTAACTCATGGCAGTACAGCAACAGAATATGAGAGAGCAGTCAGACAAGCCCTCAACTATCAGAGGCAAGAGAGATTTAAATGGGACTTAGCTCTGATTCAAATCGATAGAGCTTTTCACGATCTGGAAGGGGATAATAACCCATACCTTACGTCAAAAGCATCATTTCTAGCTGCACAAATACCTACACAAGATTTTGAGATTGAGACAATTGATGTTCCCGATCGTAGTCTCTGCTATATTCTTAATATTATATCTCTTGCGATATATGCAAAGCTTGGTGGAGTTCCCTGGCTTATCAAGGCAGATAGAACTATTACTTATGAACTCATTTTTGGTCTCGGAAGTTCTGTAGTGACCAAAGGACGTTTAGGTCAACGGCAGCAAATTGTAGGCATCACGACTGTTTTTTCTGGAGACGGAAATTACATGCTTTCTAACCTGTCAAAGGCTGTTCCTATAGCTGAGTACAAGGACGCATTGCTTGAATCTCTGCGGGAAACAATTATAAAAGTAAAACGTGCTATGAACTGGGAGCGTGGTAATCATATTCGTTTGATTTTTCATGCGTTTAAGCCTTTAAAAGATAATGAAGCTGAAGCAATTAAAGAACTAATGAAAGAACTTTGTAGCGAATATGATGTAGATTATGCTTTTCTCCATATAGTGCAAGATCATCCTTTTATTTTGTTTGACGAGTCTGAGAATGGAGTTTGGGACTACGAAACTCAAACACCAGGCAAGGGTAAATTTACACCTAAACGAGGGCTGTTTTTTCGAGTTTCCAAGTCTGAGGTATTGCTTTCATTAACTGGAGCAAATGAGGTCAAACGTCCAGAGAACGGAATACCTACTCCAGTATTGCTACGTCTCCATCGAGAATCAACCTTTAATGATACAACGTACCTTGCACGACAAGTATTTACATTTTCCTGTCACTCATGGCGAAGTTTTTTTCCTTCATCAATGCCAGTGACAATTACTTATTCAGAATTAATAGCTAAAATGCTTGGTCAACTAGGAACAGTTTCATCTTGGAATCCAGATTCAATGCTTGGGAGGGTAGGAGAAACTCGATGGTTTCTATAGTGTCTTCAGAGGAATTCCTTTTAGGCGATGCAAAAAAAATGCTCCTAAAGGAGCTAAGCTCTTTGTCGGGAAAAAGAAACCTAGAGGAAGCTTTTGCAGCGTGGCTTCTAGGTAATTCAGAAATTCCATTTCGACTTAGTGATACTGTTTCTGAAGTAGCAAAATATACTGGAGGACAGAGAAGATATTACAATATAGCAATTCTTGGTTTTGCTGCTGCCTGTGACATACTTAAGGAATCAGAATTAATTGATCTATCTCAAGGGTTATCTTGGGTATCTAGACGAGAACCACTTTTAGAAGATCATCTACAGGTATTTTGTACAGACGTTGTAGCTCTTTTGGGTATAGTGCTTGGAGCAAAAATCATAGGTGATGAAACTATTATAAGTCAGGTACGTGAATGGCTCAATAATTTTATTGAAAAAAGCTTTCAAGCCAGGTTAGATGGATGGCAAAAGTGCCTACTTGTATCAGTTTGTCAGTTAGGAGGCTTAAGCGTGCAAAAATCTGTACCGCCTGAGAATAACCTGGCAGATGTTAGAATTGCTCTCTATTCAAAGAATGCTCTTACTTATGCTACCCCTTCTGAGGAAGATGATAAAAGAGAAGCCTTATTTTTAATGAAGCATAACTCTGAAACCAGCATTTCCATTAGCCGTATTATCCTACGTTTAGCTGCTTTCAATTACATTAGTAGACTTATGCCATCTACTAGTTTAATCAAACCGTCCGTGGAGGACGTTAGTAAAGTGCTCCACCGTATTCCGGCTGCATTTCGACGTTGGACTTGGGAAAGTAAATCAAGAACAGGAAGAGGAGAAGCGATCAAATGGCATATTGAAAATGAATATCATGTTCAAAACTTGCTCTACTTTTTACTGTCTCCCATTTTTCCTGACCTGAAAGATGAAGATTATACCCCCTCGGTAGGTCAAATGCATCCACGAGTTGATCTTGCAATTTTAAGCCTATCACTCATTATTGAGGTGAAGTTCATGCGGGCAAGTGATAAACCCCAAGATATGATTGAGCAGATTGCTGCTGACAGCAGTGTTTACTTAGTTAATGGTTCAGTTTATCGTCATATTATAGCTTTTATCTGGGATGACTCTAATAAATCACATGAGCACGACACTATGAGAAATGGTCTAAGACAGCTTCCAGGAATTATAGATGCCGTAATTATGTCACGTCCAGGTAACTTAACAAGGCAAAGCAGTTAAGACGATTGAATTTGATTTGGACTGGTTTAGTCCTCACAACTTCAATCCTGCTCTAATTTCATCCTCAGTCATTCCCCCTAATGTCTCAGCTTTACTTAGCAATAAATCAACAGCTACCCGTATTAAAGTATTATCTGTAATTCTCTCTCCCCTACCCTTTCGTCTGCGATTAAGTAGCTTAGTCAGATTAGTCAGGCTTGTGACCTGATCAAACCTTAACCTAGCTTCTTTGCGGTCGTAAGTCAGGTACTTCGGTACTTCGGAAGTCTCAGACTCTGTAAGTCTGTGTTTCTGTGACATCGCTAGTTCGGATGTTGGAGAAGGACTTTTTTCGCCCTCCCCTACTGCTGGCTCTTTATTGAGTAAATTTAGCTTATTAACCTCAAGCGACAAATTAGGGCTTACAGAGTTTGATACTTCCAAAGTCTGTAACTCTGTCACTTTTGGACTTTCTTCCAAAACCAAATCAGAAACCAGATCAGATAATCTTCTTTTGACTGCCATATTGCTAGTTCCCCCACTCCCTTTGAAGTTCATCTACAACTCGCTGATAGTCTGATTCTGCTTCACGAGCATTTTTACCTTTCCACTGAGTTATAGGCACTCCATCAAGTACAGATTTTTCATGAGCTGCGTAGCCTCGAATCATGGAATTGAAAACGGGAATACCTTTTGCCATAAGGCTACTTTGAGCATCCATTGCATCATTAATCCGCCGAGGGTCTACACGAGTCAATAGCACTCGGTGAGAGACTCCCTGTGGAGAGATAGTCCCTTTTACTGTATCAATTAAGGCTTTTAGATCCATTGGAGACGGAAGAGAAGGCAAGACAACATAGTCAGAGGCTTTTACTACCGCTATCAAGGCATCAGATCGTAGAGCAGGTGGAGTGTCACAGATTGCTAGATCGTATTCTGAGATAGAGCGGAGCTTACTTAAAAGCTTTGGATCTGTCTCCTGGGCAATCTCAAATTTAGGTTCCCCCTGCTCTGCCCACCAGGTGGCACTTCCTTGGGGGTCTGAATCAACCATCAAGACCCGATACTTTTCAGCATAGATGGCAGCAAGGTTGATAGAAGTTGTTGTTTTGCCTACCCCACCTTTTCCATTAACAACTGATAAAATTTTCAATTTATAATTCCTGTTTTTTACAACTTTGTAAGTCTAGTATTTTGTAAGTCTGTATATTTGATACTTCGCAACTCTGTAAGTTTGTGAGTTTATATATCTGTAACTCTGTAAGTTTATGTTTGTTTTTTAAGCTATTGTCAATAATAAATCTTATTAATTGAGAAGGCTTACATAAATTTTATTCTGCTGGGTAGTAACTTACAAACATACAGAATCACGGAGTTACAGAGTTACGGCAAATAAAGCTTGACTAACATTAGCTAATAGAAGCACCTTATTAAGAAACAGTAATTTTTCAATTTTTATTATTAAAAGGTTGTGAGTAATGGTTAAAAGTCCGCTACTTCCTGATCGTTATCGACAACTCGATTTCTTTGTTTGTGACATCATTAATGTAAGCCCTAAGGCAGATATTGGAAGCATGGAGCACCCGTTATTTACCATCTCCAAGACACCTGATACTCGCATTAGAACTTATGAACATAATGGTAATACGGTCAAAATTGTTCCCAGTGCATTGGGTCTTGCTACTATTTTCGACAAAGATATTCTCATCTACTGCATCAGTCATTTAGTAGAAGCGTTAAATCGGGGCAGGAACATCAGCCGCACGATGCGGATGACAGCCTATGATTTTTTAGTATCGACTAATCGAGATACAGGAGGGCACAACTATAGGCTTCTTGAACAATCCTTTCAGCGGCTTACAGGAACAAGAATTTTTACGAATATCAAAGCTGGCAACAGGCGAGTTAGGGGTGGTTTTGGTTTGATTGAGAGCTTTCAGATTGTGGAGAAGTCACCCAGTGATTCTCGAATGGTTGCAGTTGAGGTAACGCTCTCTGAGTGGCTGTTTAGTGCTGTTTGTGGCAGAGAAGTATTGACACTTAACCGAGATTACTTTCGTCTAGGCAGTGGGCTAGATCGACGCTTATACGAACTCGCAAGAAAACATTGTGGCTCACAGGCACAATGGAAGGTCAGGCTTGAACTGCTTCATAAGAAATCAGGATCACTTAGCCTACTCAAAAAGTTTCGTTATCTAGTTAAAGAGCTTGCTGAAAGCAATCATCTTCCAGACTATGAAATTATGTTTAATCCTGAAGAGGATATTTTAACCTTTATCAATCGGAATGAGCAGTTGCAGGCACGAGCCTTACTCAAAGGGCTTATCGGTAATGTTGATTTATAAAAACACTGTTCTTTTTTAGTGTATTTCTTTAATAACTAGAGGTTCCTCAAATACCGATAGTTTGAGCTAAATTCGGTATTTGAGGAACCAAGTCAACCTGTGAATCATATCGGTATTTGAGGAACCAAATCTGTGGATCATATCGGTATTTGAGGAACCGGATCCTGTGAATCATATCGGTATTTGAGGAACCGAGGTCTTAAAATTTGCTAATAATTTCAATCGCTTAAACAGTGTTTGATCGCCCTTAACTACGTGCGCGCGTTTTTTTAACTTTATTTATCTTTTAACGTATTTAGATGTGGATAAGTTTAGATTGATTGCAAATCTAAAATTAGATTTAAGCTTTCAGATTTCTTAATCCTGAAACTTTGAATTTAGGATAGGGGACATGGAAAAAGAGATTTAATCTTAAATGCATTGGCACAGTGCAAACTTAAACCGTTATTTGGCTGTTTAGAACTGGTGGTATGAGATGGGCAGTGCCAGGGAAGTGAGATTGAAGGAATGCGGCAAAAGAGCAGGAAGGTCTTAAAATGATGATTATTCTTCTAATCTATAGCAAAGGATAGACTGCATTAAAAAAACTAAATTAAGACTAGGCTAGAAGGGTTTAATCCGATATGAACAAATAGTTTCGGTTCTGAAATGCTAAAATCTCATCTTCTTCATTTTTTCGTACCTTTTCGACCAAGCATAAGGGTTTGCAAGTTTTTCTTCCAACAGGTATCTTGCTCCAGATTCCGCTTAAAAAATGTTCCACAGGAGAACCAATACCTTATTAGTTCAGTGTAAACCTATATAAATCAATATCTTAAGTACTTTTCAAATGCTGTCAAAGCAATGTTCCACACTTTTCAGGAATCATGTTCTGGAGTTGATTTTGGGGTGGATAGGGGAACTTGGGGAGGCTAAAAGGATTTTTAGACTTGGTAAGCATCTTGAAAATTTCCAGATCTAGAGAGCAAGGCTAAAGTAAATATACTGATTTAAGGCGATTATAGCCTTAAGAAGGAGGTGATTACGTCCAATCCATATACGAACATGGCTCCAGACAAAAAACTTCTATATAAGGGCAATAAAACGCCTTAACCGTTATCCCTTTAAGATAAAACATCGTTAGAGAATTTTATAATAATCCTTAACCTTCAATCTTAGTTTCTTAACTTTCTAGCCCCTAAAACTTCTAAAACATAGTTTGTCCATGAAGAGCCTAACAAAAAAGGGGATGCATCAGATGATTTTAATACATCACTTAAAAATCCTAAAATAACCTTACTCTATTGCCACAAATTCCCCCTTATACTTCAAAGCCCACCCTTCCAGCTCTAAGGCTTTGATGCATATATATTTCCTACCATTCTGGGTCGCTTCACTCCCACACCATATGCATCACGATGCTAGGTGTCCGGAAATTCCGTAACTGTGGCAAAACATGAACAATTTCAACAAGTTAACAAGCTACCTCAAAAAGACGACAAGCCATTAAAAAACTGTTGAAAAAACCTATCATATCAGTATGTTAGTTCAGTCGCCATTTCAAAAACCCTTTATTTAAAAGATATGGTCTATGAACAGAAATAGAAGACAAACTAAAGATGATAAAATCACTTTCCGTATTCAAGAAAACTATATGAAAGAGCTAAGAAATCGAGCAGAAGAAAACGGTGTTACTCCGCATATATTTTCAAGAATGTTAGTTCAAGAGGCTTTGAAAAGAGAAAGGGAAAATGAAATTTTAGAGCGGTTAGATTTAATTGAGGATAGGTTTGACGAAATCCGTTCTGATATGATGCAGTTTATCAAAGAGATATTTATTGGACTTGGACATGTGGATGAAGAAGACTTTCAGAGCAACATTTCAGGCAAATCTTAAATAGGTAACTATTCGATATTAAAACAGTATTCTATAAAAAACAGTTCAAATTCAATAGATTTTAGGTTAAAGTCTTCTAAATTTATGCTTAAAGTTATCTAACCTATTTCTAAATTACTAAATGCTGTCAGTCAGTGCTATGAGTAGTGGGCAGGGAAACTATTATGCGTCCCTTGCCAAAGAAGACTATTACCTAGAAGGCGGAGAGCCTGAAGGGGTATGGTTTGGCAAAGGTGCTAAAGCTCTAAGATTAGATGGAACCATCAAAAAGCAGGAATTTAGAAACCTGTTTGATGGCTATTCTCAAAACGGGGAGCGGGGTCTAGTCCAGAACGCAGGGAGAGAGAGTAGAAAACCTGGTTGGGATTTAACCTTCTCTGCACCAAAGTCTTTAAGTGTCGTCTGGAGCCAGAGTGATCCTCTACTACGCCAGAAGATCCAAGATATTTTCTCAAGGGCAGTAGCTAAGGGGCTTATCTACCTGGAAGAGAATACGATGACTAGGCGTGGGCATGACGGTCTAATCAAAGAGAAAGCAGGGTTAGTGATCGCAACTTTTGAGCATGGAACAAGCCGTGCTCAAGACCCGCAGCTTCATGCCCATTGCCTTGTAATGAATTTAGGGGTTAGAGAGGACGGCACTACAGGGTCAATTACCAGTAAGCAATTTTACACGCACAAGATGGCAGCAGGTGCTTTGTTTAGAGCAGAGCTTGCATACGGGCTTAAAACCGAGCTTGGACTTAACCTCATTCGTGAAAAAACCTGGTTTGAGGTTTCAGGAGTGCCAGAAGCAGTGCTTGAGACCTTTTCTAAAAGGCGGGAAGAGATCGAGCAAAGTCTAAAAGAGTCAGGGTTTAGAAGTGCAAGGGCAGCTGAGGTTGCAGCCCTAAATACCAGATCGGTTAAATCCCATAAGGCACGGGCAGAGCTTTTCTTAGAGTGGCAGGAGATTGGAAAGGCGTTGGGGTTTGGGGGAGAGGAGGCAAAGCTACTGTTTGGTAAGGCTCAAAGGACACAAGATCTGCCGGGGGATATCCAGGAGGTGATAAACCTTGTCTCTGAAAGCATTACCTCAAGTAACAGCACATTCTTTAAAAGAGATGCTTTGCGGCTTGTGGCTGAAAAGTCGCAAGGGTTACAGATTGGAGCAGATCTGGCAAAGCAAATTGTAGAAGGCTATTTGAAATCAGAAGATGTAATTTCCTTGGGGAGCATTCAAGGGGAGGAAAGGTTTACTACCTACGAGATGCGAAAGCTTGAGGAGAAGATGATGGCTCAAGTGGTTAGCTTAAGCGATCGCAGCCACCATGAGGTTTCTGATTCTTCCATCGAAACGGTTTTATCGTCTAAAAGCTTTTCAACGATTCGACAGGAGCAGCAAGACGCTTTGCTCCACATTACACAAAGAGCTGGAGCTATTCAAGCTGTAAGAGGAATGGCTGGGACTGGAAAAACCTACATGCTCACGGCTTCCAAGGTGGTTTGGGAGATGAACGGCTATGAGGTTAGAGGCATTAGTTTATCGGGGAAAGCCGTAGCTGGGCTAGAGGAAGCTCAAATTAAAAGTTCAACGATTGCCAAGTTCTTAAGTGAGCCAGGATTAAGTTCTAAAACTGTGCTGATTTGCGATGAGGCGGGGATGGTTGGCACTCGACAGATGGCAGAAATTATTGATGCTGTAGAAAGCAGTCACGCAAAGCTTATCTTGGTCGGTGATGAGAGGCAGCTTCAATCGATAGATGCAGGTGGAGCGTTTAGAGCAATTTCTAACCAGGTGGGAAAAGCTGAGTTGAGTGAAATTACCCGCCAAGATGAGGAGTGGGCAAGGCAAGCTGTTCACAGTTTTGCAGACGGCAACGCTGAAGAGGGGCTTAAAGCCTATAGCGAGCGAGGATTAGTGACTATTGGTAGGCATAGAACCCATACCTTACAAACTATTATTTCAGATTGGAAAGAGGGCGGTGCTCTACTCACTCCTCAAGATCACTTAATTCTTGCAGGAAGTAAGCGAGATGTTGCAGCGTTAAACATAAAAGCTCAGAAAACTAGGCTTGAAAGTGATGGGATTGAAAAAGTAAGCATTAAAATTCAAGGAAGCCTTTGCTATGAGGGCGATCGGATTGTATTTACCAAAAACTCAAATATTTTTCAGGTGAAAAATGGCATGTTTGGGACAATCTTAAAGATTAAAAGTAATGAAATAACAGTTTTACTCGACAATAAGCAAAAAAGAGTAATTCCATTAAGAAATCAGGAAGACTCTTTTAGAAAAGGATATGATCGAAACGACATTACACTTGGCTATGCAACAACGACCCATAAGGCACAAGGGGCAACGGTTGCTTATGCATATATATTAACTGATGAGGCAATGCAAAATAGGGAACTCTCTTATGTTCAAGCTTCACGGGCAAAGCTTTTAACCCGTATATACACAACTAAACAAGAAGCTGGAGAGGAGTTAAGCAAGCTTTTACAGCAGATGGAGAGGACTGGTCAAAAGACTTTAAGCATCGAGCAAGTCCAGTAGGCTTTGTATGGGTGTAGAGCCTTACAAAAAATGGGAATTAGTTTTAATTCCTGCTTTAACAATCTGTATAGAAATTATAGCGGTTGTCTTTTGGAATAAGTCTCATGAAAGTATATACAAAGCTTTGCATATACATCAAGAGATTTTGGGAGCTTATTTTTTTGGATTATTCAGATATGTAGAAAGAACTGTATTTACATTTTATGGGATTGCTGTTTTATTTATAGAAGTTAAGGTATTAGACAGTAGGGTCTTTAATGATGCTTATGGGAGTCACCAAAAGGCACAGGTAATCTGCAAGCTTATTTTGTGGCTAATGTCTCCATTACTTCTTTCTTGTCTAGCTTTTATTCTTTTAAGACAGGTTACGTCGAGCGAAGCATCTTTTGTTATTTCATTTTTGATAATTATTTTTGTATGTACAGGTCAAGTTTTAGTCATTCAGAGCAAAAAGAAGAATAAGTCTTTAATTAGAGGGGCTTATCTATTATCGTTTGATGAAGCAAAAAAGGTCTCACAAAAGCTTGTAACTAATGATCCGCATCCAATCTTTTTTGGAGGGCTTTATCTACCTTCAAAAGCTGCAAGGCATC
Source organism: Pegethrix bostrychoides GSE-TBD4-15B (assembly GCA_019359155.1). Classification (GTDB taxonomy): domain Bacteria; phylum Cyanobacteriota; class Cyanobacteriia; order Elainellales; family Elainellaceae; genus Elainella; species Elainella bostrychoides. The sequence goes on along the minus strand of JAHHHV010000018.1, from coordinate 20,926 downwards.
ATTCTTTAATTGTTGGAGAGCCTGGTTCTGGAAAATCAAAGAGCATTCAGATGCTGATGGAGAGTTCCCTTTGCTGGATTGGAAAGGGGTTTAACCATAGAGCAATCATTTATGACCCGAAGCGAAATAGCCGATCGATTCTAGCTGGTATGAAGCTTGATTGTGAGGTGCATATACTTGATGCCTTTGATAAACGATGCGTTGCTTGGGATATTGCAAAGGATGTGACCGATCCAGATGTGGCAAGGACGATTGCAGAAGCCTTGATTCCAGAAGAAAAGGGTACAACGCAGCCTTACTTTCGAGATACGGCGGCTTTAGTGGTTTGTGCTGTCATGCAGGCGTTAGCTGTGAAATGCCCCTATGAATGGAGCCTACGGGATCTGGTGCTAATTATGCGAAGCTCTGAGAGCATTAAGGCGTTTGTGTCATCTGTACCAGAAACTGAGCATTACGTGGCTCAGCACTGTGCAAAGCTTAATCAGACATTTCAGGGGGTGTTGTCTCAGGCAGCGGGGAAGATTGATTGGCTAACTTCAGTTGCAGCAGCTTGGGAGCACGCAAGCTCAAAGATTAGTTTCTCGGAGTGGGTTTTGGAAGATGAGTCAATTTTGCTGTTTGGCTCAGATAAGCTTAGAAGGGTTGCAATGGCAGAGCTTAACCGTATGATGCTCACTTACTTATCGCTTGCAACGCTTAGGCTTCCTGATGATGAGAATCGGCGAAACTGGTTTTTTCTGGATGAGTTTACCTCTTTAGGGAAGATTAACGATCTCAAGGAGCTTCTTTACCAGGGGCGAAGCAAGGGGGCTTGTGTTTTAATTGCCTTTCAGGAGATTTCACAGCTAACCGAACACTATGGGGAAGAGGGACAGCGGATTGTTACAGCGAACACAGCTAATAAGATGATGCTTCGAGGCACTGACCCGAACACTCAGAAATGGAACCAGAGCTTTTTTGGGGTGCAGGAGAAGTATGAGGCATCGCACTCCAAGAATTTTTCTCTGTTTGGGCAGCGGGCAACCTGGGGGGAGACGGAATCAGTTAGGGAGCGGTCGCTTGTATTACCAAGTGAGTTTGGGATGCTGCCATTGGCGAGCCGAGAGCAGGGGATCTTGGGCTATGCTAAGAACCCTTGGATTGGGAGTTACAAGTTTAAGGTCAGCGGGGCTGTTGTGGATAGGCTTTCAGTGCCTGATTCAGATGTGGCTGATTTTTGTGAAAGGGATGCGGGGGAGCGGAAGATTCAGCCATTAACTGAAGGAGAGCTAGGTAAATTGTTTCGGAAGTCTGAGCAAGCATCACCGAAGAACATACAGAGAGCTGAAAGGAGCGATGAAAGCAAGAAAGGGCGATTATTTGAAAGTTTTAGACGAATTGAGAAGAGGGATGCTGAGAGGAGGGCACAGAGAGACAAGAGTAGGAGTTTTAGATAATGTATGGTAATTGATTTTTAATACTCCTAGAATTATTTTTATTGAGCCTTGATAAAGATATTGAAAAGTAATTACAAAGGTTTAACTCTCATAGGGCTAGTTTTTATGAAGAGTCTCTGAAGTTGTTTGGCTATCTCCTAATTTTAGGTCTAATATAAATTAGATTTAGGAGCTGGTGAACCTAGAGTAGAACAATCTCCAATTCTCACAGGTATATCTTGAGAAAACAGTATCAGGTAAGAAATAATTCAATCTACTCAATCTTTGGAATCAAATAAATTTCTAAATTTCCCTTAGGTTCAACTATAAAAATTTAAAGGAATTCTAAACCTCATGAAAATTTCCAAGCTTGAGATCAGTAATTATCGGAATCTGAATGAGATCAAAATAAGATTCCATCCTAATATAAATTTTATTATTGGAGAGAATAATATTGGCAAATCAAATTTACTTGATTTGTTGAATATCTTATTTAACAGAAATAATTTTGCCGAGCCAGATTTTCAAGATCTGGATAAACAAATTGATGTTAAATTTTCATTAGAACTATCAGAGATAGAGCAAGGTTTCTTTGAGGACTTGTTTGATCCTAGTGAAAGAGGAAAAATCAATATAGTAGCTATTCAGGAATCTCCTGATGAAGAAATTAAGTTTCACCATGAAGAGTCGGGAACAGCTATATCAAAGAAGATAATAAGATGCGTAAACTACATCAGTTATGACTCACTTAGAAATCCACCATCTGAGCTAAGTTTTTCTAAGAATAAAGGTGTCGGTAAATTTTTGAATCATATTATAGTTAGATATCTTAAAGATACTAATTTGCAAGATACTGATTTTATAATTCCTGAAAAAATTGGTGAACTTTTAACCCAAGTTAACCAATCCTTGCAGAAGATTAAGTCATTTAAGGACTTTTCTGTACAAGCTGTAGGAGAATCAAATAAAGAAAATTTACTAGCAAAACTTATATTGTTAGCAGATAGCAATAACCAATCTTTAGACAAGTTAGGTTATGGAGTGCAGTTTTCAATTATTATCACTCTGTCGATTCTTGAGAGGCTATTAAGTCTAAATAAACAACATTTAGAGAGATGCACTATTAAAGATGATTTAGATTCAGAGAATTGCATACCAATTTTGATAGGGTTAGATGAGCCAGAAATTCACTTGCATCCTTATGCTCAAAGAAGTCTCATCAAATATCTTGACCGAATAGTAAGCAATAAGGAGCCAGATTTCATCTCTCTTCTCGAAGATATATTCAAAGTAAGTAAATTGCTTGGGCAAATTTTAGTCGTTTCTCATTCGCCAAATATTTTACTAAACGATTACAGGCACTTAATAAGATTCTGTAAAGACGATGCAGGAGTTCTTATTGTCAAAAACGGGATTGATATAGACTTGGAAGAAAAGATTGAAAAGCAGCTACTCAAAAATCTGCCTTATGTTAAAGAAGCATTTTTCTCAAAAGTAGTAATTTTAGTGGAAGGTGAGAGTGAACTTGGTGCACTGCCTATATTTTTTGAGAGATTAGGTATTGATTCAGATGAATTAGGAATTAGCGTTATTCAAGCAGGGGGTGCTGAGTCAATTCCTCCATTAATGAAATTATTAGATAAGTTTAGTATTCTCAATTTAGGCTTAATGGATACTGACAAGAAGACTGTTCACGTTGGGATTCCTAATCTTCACTTCACTCAAGGAATTGATTTTGAGGAAGATATGTATCATAGCTTCGATATAATAGATTACATAAAATACTTGGAGGAAGAATATCCTGATGAGAGAAAAGCTCATTGCTTCATCGGAAAAGCTAGGGATATTGAAATCATTTTTGATCCTAAAGATCTAATTCATCCTCAATTAAATTCTTTACCATCTGATAAGATTCAAGAACTTAAGGAGACATTAAAGGATGATATCTTGAGAGGGATGAAATCTCGAAAAGGTATTATTTGTGGACGAGATTTAGGTAGTTACGTTACCGAAGTTCCACAGATATATGAAGATCTAATTAAAAAAGCAGTTGAACTATCGACTAATGCTAAGTAAACCAGAGCAAGACGAGTTATTAAGAAAACTCAGAACTCTACATTCTGATGATGAGAAACAACTGGAGATTATTTTCTCAAAGTCGAAAAGACTTATTGTGGAGGCTCCTGCGGGCTATGGCAAAACAAAAACTATGATTAGTAAGGTAGCTTATCTTTTAGCTACTGAACAAGTTTCTCGTCCCAAGAAAATCCTTGTATTAACATTTAGTGTTAATGCAGCTTATAAAATCAAGAAAGAGCTTGTCGAACATTTACCTCACTTAGTCCAATGTAGTGGTTCAAGTCAACTCAGGATTAAGGAAAGACTTTTTGTATCAAATTATCACGGCTTTTGTAGGCATGTCTTAAAAAGATACGGTTATTTACTACATCCCAAATTATCTAACCTAGATATTCTGAAGTCTGTAGATGACACAAAAACTCAAGAAATAACTGAAATTTTAGGAATATCTTTTGATGATGCTTCAATTTTTAATGAATTTGGGACTGCTGTTAAAAATGTAGATAAACAATCTTTATCAAGAATCTTTAATCAGTATACAAGCGGAATTATAGATCGTTTTTTAGATAAAAATTATCTTAGCTTTAACGGTATTATTGCTCTCACTCTAAAAATATTCCATGGTTATGATGAGATACTTCAATTCTATAAAAGCTACTTCCCTATAATTATTGTAGATGAATTTCAAGACACAAATATTTTAAGCTGGACTTTATTAAAAAAGTTAGTGTCTGAGAGATCTCAACTGATCTTCATGGGAGATTCCTTGCAGAGGATATATGGTTTTATAGGTGCCATACCCAATTTAATCTCTGAAGCAGAACAATTGTTTTCTATGGATAGGATAGTAATGAACAAAAACTATAGGTTCATGTCCAATCCTGGAATGCTTCAATTAGATAGGAATATCAGGTTAAATGCAGAAAATCCAAATGCTCCAATCATTCAGACAAATGCAGAAGTGCAAATTATGTCTGTTGCTAATCAACTAGAAGAATCTAAGAAAATTGCACAAAAATTAAGTCTTCTGCTCTCTTCTGAAGAAATTCAATCCTGTAAGGTTGCAATTTTAGTAAAACAACGAGGAGTTAATGCAGATAAGATTATTGAAGCACTTGTTGAAAAAGATATTTCTTATTTTTATGCTTTGTTTGGTGATGATGATTCAACATACTTATCATTTCATAGAGAGTGTGCTTCTCAATTCGGAGAACAATTACAAAAAGATATCAGTATTTCAAAAGGTTCTCTAAACAAATTTTATTCTAAAATGGAAGAAAAATATGATTGCGGAAGTAGCCCTGTGATAAAATCAATGATGAGTTTGTTAAAAGCTTTCTTATCAAGAATTTTAAGTGATTACTCCTTTTTAAGCGTTGAAGATAAGGTAATTTTTATAAGAGACACTTTTGAACATTCTTCTTTAAAGCAGAGCATGGAAAGCATTGATGAAAACGTAATTATTTCAACTATTCATGGAGCAAAGGGCTTAGAGTGGGATTATGTTTTTATGCCAGATATGGAGCAGTTTTCTATGCCTAATTGGCGTGGACTTTGTGGAGAGTGCTATCATAAAAGTAATTGTAACTTAACTATAAATGGCAGAAATGAAACAAAATTTTTGGAAGAGTTGAGCGTATTCTATGTGGGAGTTACTAGAGCAAGAAAACAAATTTTCTTCTCTGCAAGCAAAACTCGTTTAAAATCCAACGGAGAGCCACAAGGAGCAAACTTGAGCTGTATGTTAAAGCTTCCTGGGATAGTCCTTGTAGAAATATAGAACGGAAAAAGTTTGTATCCGGCTGAGGGAAAGAAAATAATTTTTCTTTTTAATTTTCAGTATAAAGCCATAAAAGCAAGTCTCTCGCTATTTTATAGAACTATCGCATGTTTACCTTTGCAACTTTTGACATTAATTGAAGCCGCTAATTTCATACGTTATCAATTGGCACCTGTTTAAAGCTGTCTATAATTATTTGGTGATATCAAGACACAATCAATCTTTTGCAAGTATATACACCGCCTAAACATCTTCATTAATATCTATACAACTCTAAAACCTCCATCCTACCAAGCTTAGCTCCAATCAGTCAGCCCTTATCAGGGCAGGCTTACGGAACGTTTATCGGGGAAAAGGGGGACACCCCCTGGAAAAGTAAAGGGACTCCAATAATTTTTTTTGGTTCCTCCCACAGGGAAGTGGGCACCCTCCAAAAAAAAATTATCGAAGCCTCCCCTTGACTTTTCCACCCCCACGCTCTCGCTCTTTTCTTGTCCAGGAAAGTGAAGTGTCACTTTCCTGCTATTCCAACTAGGCAATGAAAATGACACCTCACATATTAACCAACCTTGTGTTCTAAGCACGAGGTTCTTTTTATAAGGTGAAAATACTATGGACAAAATAGAGCAAAAAGGCAAGGACATTTATCAAGAGTTAACTGATAAAATTGTATATGCAATTGAAAAAGGAGTTGTTAATAATTGGCAGATGCCTTGGCATACAAAAGATGGAAATTCTTTACTTCCAGCAAATGTTTTATCAAAGAAAGCTTACAGGGGAATTAACATATTAAGCTTATGGGTTACAGTTGCAGAAAAAGGTTATAGCTCAAATTTATGGGGAACTTATAAGCAGTGGCAAGAGTTAGGGGCACAGGTTAGAAAAGGTGAAAAAGCAGCCTCAATAACTTTCTGGAAAATCAAAGAATTGGATCAGGAAATGGAAAGCCAGGAGGAGAGTGACCCTAAGAAGGCTTTCTTTGCCCGTGGATACTATGTGTTTAATGCTGACCAAGTAAGTGGCTACGAGATAAAAGAGGAAAGCATTGAGCCTCAAGAACGAATAGACCAGGCTGAAGATTTTTTCCGAGATTTAAGAGCCTTAATATTTCATGGAGGAAACAAGGCATTTTATAGTCTCAAGGCTGACCAGATAGTGCTTCCAATGTTTGAAATGTTTAAAGATGCCCTTTACTACTACGGAACCCTTGCCCATGAGCATATACACTGGACAGCACACGAGAGCCGATTAAATCGAAATCTTGAAAATCGGTTTGGTTCTGAAAGCTATGCTTTTGAGGAGCTTATTGCAGAGCTTGGATCAGCGTTTATTTCTGCAAGGTTAGGACTCATTAACGAACCAAGGGCAGAGCAAATTTCTTACCTTGATTCATGGCTTAAGGTTTTAAAGGGCGATAAGCGGGCAATTTTTACAGCAGCTTCAAAGGCTCAAGAGGCTGTTGACTGGATGTATATGCAGTTTGAAAACTCGAAGGTTGCTTAAAGGGGTATTAAAAGGGGGAAGAACTTAAGTTGAACTTCCCTCTATTTATCATTTAAGTATATTCATTCTTTAAGGTTGAGAACTTGTTAAAGGCTAGTTCTCAACCATCTATTATTTTCTACTAACGCAAAAAACCTCTGCCCAGTCAATTACTACAAGATACCCCGTAGGGTATCCACTGCATAGGCTGGGTAAAGCCTACCCAATAAGCCTGTAAAGTCAGCAAAACCTCATTTTATCTAAAACCTTTATGCAGCAACGGTTTTAAGAATTTTCAACGATCATCCTACTTTTGCCTTAAATTTTTGGGAAATTTTTAGTACACCATTGCACTAAAGTGCTGACAAAACCAACCCAGTGAATAAGCTTAAACGTATATACAGTAGGAGTTTAAGCCTGTCGGCAATGAGGGAATGGAGGGGAAGTATTCACTGAGATATGAACCCTTCGGGTAGGTGAGAGCTTACCGCTCATCTTTAGTGTCTGGATACGAGTATCAGAAGGAAAGTAAACCTGAAGAAGTCAAAATTGGAGCTTAAGGATTGTCTAGGCATTGAATCTAAGTTTGGTATATCAGCGAGCTAAGGACTTAAATATCGGTTTTAGAAGGCGGGTTAGCTGCAAGAATATCTTTTTATGCAACAAAACATTGAAAGTTTTTAATAACGAATTAATTAAGGAAGTTATTAAATCTTCCAAATATAATTAAACGCCAAATTAAAAATTTATTAGCTTTTACCGTGAAGGAGCGGATGGCAAAGTTAGGGGAAAATAATCAAACATTACAAATAGAAGCTCTATCTCAGATTCAACAAGCTCTAAGTGACTTATCTCTAACTCTTCCAAAACTGGAAGACCATCTAAGTCCTTCCGAAAAAATAGAGCTATGTGTGAGTGATGTGCGTAAGACAGTAGATGCGATAAATGCACTAAAAAGATACGTAGACTCTGCCTTAAGTTCGGAGGGTAGAACGTCCCTAGAGGATAGTAACTTGGGAAAATATTCACTAGGTAAAAATCTGATAAAACGTTTGGAACAATACTGTGATATTACTACATGTGAAAAGCTTAGTGAGATAGATTTTTTCGATCTTTTCAAGGGAACTGCACCGCTTACAACTTGGGAAGCAGGACAAGTAAACAAATTCTTGGTTTCAAGAGGTTATGCTTCTCTAGCGACAAAACTCGATAATAATGATAGGGCTAATTTTGAAAATTCATATATTAAGCCCGAAGATGCCATTCCTAAAGCTATAGACAGTTTCAAATCACCTAAAAGGTTATCTCTTAAAAGCTTAATCTATGCAGAAATTAATACATATGGAAGATTAATATCTTGCTCCGCAAAAGAATTAAAGTTAATTCCTGGTATTTCAGACGGCTTAATTAAGGGAATAAATAAACATCTAGATACCTTAAAGCTTCAACTTAAACAAGATTGATTCTATAACACAAGACTAAATTTCACAGACAATCCCAATATTTAAGATTTTGAATTTTTTTTAGCCATCCTTCTAAAACAAAATGATTATCAGAAAAAGTAAGTCTCATAATTCTTATGCCTTCAGCAAAATTTAATCTTGCTTCCTGTTTATCACCTTTTAGCTCATAAACTTGCCCCAAATATAGCATGATTAACCCTACGAGATAGTGTTCCTTTGCTAGATTATCAGTCCTGATTTTTAAGGATTTTATGAGCAGAGCTTCAGTATTTAAGTCCAATGTTCGAGCAGAATTTTCTAAAATAAATTTTCCTTCAGTGAGATCTTGAGCAATTAGCACGGAAGCTAAGTTAAAGTAGCTAGAAGCAGTTCCAAGTAACATTCTCTCTCTACCTCTAATTGCTTCAGAGTCTTTGTATAACTCAACAGCTTTTACGTAGTTTCTTTGATACTTATAATAGTCACCCAACGCATCTAGTACATTCGTATAAGACTCTATAATTTGCCAAATATCTCTAGCAGGAAAACCTTTCATTTTAAGTATCATAATTCCAGGATGGAGACCCTTTACATACACGTTTAGTTCTGTTGAACCAAAAGGTTCAAGAATACGGCGTGCTCTAAGTAATAAAGTTAAAGCTTCTTCAAATTTATTTTGCTTGCTATAAATTCGTGCTAAACCCACTACACCGTCAACGCTACTAGCTGTGAGATAAAATTGAGAAGGTGAATTAACGCCTTTGCTAAAGCTCTCTGTAAGAGAGAATACTGGGAGTGTCGTTAAAAACGTTTCCTCAGCCACCTCGATTTGCCCAGCCAGAAAGTATACAGAAGCATTGTTAACCAATACTTCAAATGTAAGTCCGTAGGCAAATAATCCATCAAAATCTTTAGGGATTTCCCCCATTTTAGTCTCTAATTCTGTAGACACTAATGACCTTAGTGCTTCGTCATCTAAAAGAAGTATTGTTTTTTTGAGGGAAGGATACAGGCTAATTACATAAAGTTTATTGCAAATTAATTGAGCCTCACCAAAATACTTAATTGCGGCAGGAAACTTACCTAATGTCTTAAATATAAAGCCAAGATGTAATAATGCTCTTGCTGCATGGACATTACATCCACTATCTATGAATTTCACTAGGTCAAGATATTGCTTTAAATATTGCTCAGCCTTAAAATGAGATCCCACTAAACTGTATAGATTGCTGATGCTAGTAAAAATAAATCCAAATGTTTTACTGTGTTTACTGGCAGTAAAAATTTCTGTTGTCATCGAGCTGACAGCCTCTTCAAAATGTGGCAAATGTTCCTTGCTAAGCTCATATGAACTAAGACTCTGGGAACTAGAGATTGCTATCCCAACAGTTGAGAGAGTTTGATACCATCTCCTCGTTAGATCTCGTTCTAGTAGTGGAAATCTTTTAAGCTTATACCGATAAAACTCACAAAGGAGTCCGTGAATTTGGTAAATTCCATCCTCTATTCTCTTCAGAAGGTTATAATTTAAAAGATAATTATCTCTTGCATTAGCTAAAATATTTTTGTCATGATCAGATATTTCGCTAGTTGACGTATCTTTACTACAAAGGATATTTTCAGCTAAAGACCAATAGAAGGGATATGGGCTAAAAAGCCCTATACAATAAGCGATTTCTAGAGATATATCATCAAGATCTTTCCAACTTAATTCAAATGCTGCCAACAAGTTCAGGTTGGCAGTCATTCCATGATACTTTTCATTTAACGCTTCCTGCTCTATTTTTTGTTCATTGAGATTTCTAAGCATTTGAGCAAAAGAAATGTCAGGATGTATGCGTATATACATACTCACTAATTCAATTCCTAGCGGAAGATGTCCCAGCCATGAACATAAATCTTTAGCTTGTTCTAACTGTTCTAAACTTATGCTCTCATATTCCTTCGGCTCTAAGCCTCTTGAAATATAGAGTAATAGCTCTAAAGCTTTGCCAGGTTTTAAAGTTGATAATGATAAAACCTGAGCATTAGCAACTAATAGATTAATTCTTGTGGTTAATAAGAGCTTAAACTGTGTTAATACTAGAGGTAGATACTCTTCAATATTAATAAAGTCAGCAACATCATCAAAAATAATCAAGGTTCTTTCTTTTGAAATCCAATGTTCCCAACACCATTGAACTCTCTCTGCTAAAGTAAGCTTTTTCCTGCCGACGGTAGTTGCCACTTTTAATTTAAATTTAGCTTCAATAGTTGATATAATATCCAAGCCTATTTTCTCTTTGCCTCCTCTAGCATTGATAAAACATATCCCTCCAATGTAAGCAGAATCTTTAGTTATATGTTTATAAGCGTACTGCAAAGCTAATTCTGTTTTCCCGACGCCTGGCATACCTGAAATTTGCGATATTGAAGTTTTATTATCACTACAAAGCATTTGATGAAGAGCTGTCACCTCATCATCTCGACCAATAAATCTTTCAGCACCACTTCTACGAAGATTATGTGATGGATAGGGCAAGTCGTCCAATCCTGCTATATCTTGCCAATTATCAAAGCCAAGGGCTTCACAAAGCTTTACAAAAAAATCGCTAGTGACAGCTTTTCCTTGCAGGAAACTAATAAAGGTCAATCTGCTTACTGCCTGGAAATCTGCAAATGCCTGCTGTGTCTGATTAAGTTTTTTGAACGCACTTCTAACTTGCTCGAGTTTGTTTGAGGCGACAGAGTAGGTTTTTGGAGGCATATCTTTCTAAACACGAATACGCACTTCTGATTATAAGCCTTATGCAGTCTAGCTTTGGGTACTCATACATCTCAAAAACATTGAGATGAAAAACCTCTGCTAAATTTTTGGTGTGGAGGGTTCTGCCCAACACAGATTTAGTAATTCTGGATCAAGTGTCAGAAGCAATCTAATACACAACAGTCCTTACCCAATCCCCCAGTCCAGAACACAGTGGTGATCTGGCTGAGGGAGCCTTGCAACCAAAATTACCCAAAAAAGGAGACCTAACACCATGATTGCAGACACCATGACTGCTGCCAATAAAGCTATGAGCAATGGCACCTTTTCTCAGTTCACCTTCAACCAAAGCCTGATCCTTGCAGAGGTACTTGCCTGCAAGCTTCGGACAAGCTGCTCTATTGAAGAGGTGCTTGACCAGGTGGATGGAGATGCTGAACTGTCAGAAGAGGCAGTAGAGTTTTTATCTCTTCATGATGATGAACCAGAGGACGCTTTGCTTGGATTGATCCTCGCTCTTATCTTGCGTTGCCACTCAGCAAAATCTGCTGATTAGCAACCACTCTTTCTTCTTCACTATTCACTTAAAACTACAAAAGGAAAATCTTCCATGCCTAACGACACAACCACCACTAATTCCACGATGACCAAGGGGGAGGAAGCAAGCAGGCTGATTGAAAGCTTGTCTATTTCGTGCATGACCACTGCTAGAAAGTATCTGATGCTGGAAGCGACGGCTAGAAAAATGCGAACAGGCGAGTCTCTCCAATCAGCCCTTCGGGCAATCGACTCAGAGGCAGAATACGTTCCTGTTGAAATTGAGTGCTTGATCTTTCCGTATGGGAAAGACGAGGTATCACTCCTTGGATTTCTTTTTGCTTTGATCCTATCTAAGCAAGGCTTCTAGGCAGAACCAAGAAAGAGGGGGGAGTGGTGCCAAGAGGTGGTACTCTCCCCTCTTAAAAGAGGTAGGGCACAATCCCTAATTTTGTATACACAATGCCAAAACCATTAACCTCGCAAGCTTACGGGCTAACGCCTAAACCAGGCGGAATGACTGAAAAACTATCTTTTCGGGTTCCAAATGACGTATATACAGAGCTTAAAAGCATGGGGGAGAAGCGGAAACGCTCTCCTCATGAGGTTGGACGAGAGCTTGTGCTTTTAGCGATGGAAGCTCCAGAGCGATCAGACCTTGTGCGTGAGGTCTATGAGCTTTCGGCTGGCGTGTCGTTACTTCAAGAAAAACTGTCTTTGCTTGAAGCCCAGAATATGGGGCTTATTCTCACCTTTGCTAGAATCTCTGAACTTCTTTTAGTGAACCTGCTAAATATCGAGCCTGAAGCAGCCTCAGAGGTAATTGGAGAGATTATTAACAGCTCATTTGGAGAAGAAGAGGAGGAAGATTGAAATGACTGCTTCAGTTCAAATACTGAACGGTAAAAACGGTAAATACCATACTGGCGGAATCCAAAGTAATGAGAATCAGCTAGGGGAGCTTGAAGGCAGCTTTTTTGGGACTGGTGCAGAAAAGCTTTTATTGGATGAGGCGATTAAACAGAATGACAAACGGTTTTCTCAACTACTAAACGGAATCAATCCAGAAAATTTAGAACAGCTTCGGCAGTTAAGAAGTTTCCAGTATACAGACCAAGAGGGCAATCTTAAAACCCGAAAAGCTGTCACAGCGTATGACATCACTTTAAGTCCTCCAAAATCGTTCAGCGAACTCTGGGCTACTTCTGATCCTGATATTCGCTTAAAACTTGAGGAAATCCACCAGAAGGCAGTTAGAGCAGTTGCAACCTACGTTCAAGATAATCTCGTCTTAAGTCGAGCAAGAAAAGGAGGTGAGGCAGAAAAAGTTGCCCCAATATTTTGCCAGTTTTCAGCACTCAACTTCTAGGGAGAACCAGCCGCAACAGCATACACATCTTGTTTTGCTAAACACGGGCATCAAGGACGATGGCAAGGGCTGTGCTCTAGATGGAAGACTAATTTTAGAGAACATCAAAACCTTTGGAGCAATTCATGAAAACGAGATTCGGCGATGGCTTCACCAAGAGTTAGGAGTTAAAACCAAAGATGTCACTTATGAGCGGGTGGTAGAAGACAAAACAGGAAAAACTAAAACAGTAAAGTCTAAAAGCTTTGAAATCGAAGGTGTTCCAAAGGAGCTTTGTGAGTTCCACTCAAAGCGGCGAGAGCAAATTGAAGCGGTTAGGCTACCAACTGATACCAAGATACAAGACAAATTTAAGGTGCTCGCCACCCGAAAAGCTAAAGAGGAGCGGGTGGATCGAGAGGCATTGTTTTTAGAGGCAAGAGAAGCTGCTAAGAGTTTTGGATTTGAACCTAAAAAACTTCTAGGAAGGGAGAAATCTAAAGAACTTGAAACTAAGGAGTTAGAAGGTATCAAAACGAATGTAAGCCGTTCACTTTCAGAAACTTCAAAATACAAGGGAGCGATTAAAGAGAGTGATGTATTTACACAGACTCTTAAAGAATCAAAAGGAAGGCTTACGACAAAAGAAGCTCAAAATTTCTCGAAAGATTTCACAAAAGAGTATCTACATGCAATTGGGAATTCAAACGTACATACACTAAACAAAAAGGGAGTAGAGCTTTCACAGAGCGATTCTCTCTACTCAAAAGTTCGAGACAAGCTGATTTCACCATTAAAACGAATTCTTCCAGAGGGCAAACCTTTAAGTTACCAGTACCGTAAAGCTCAATATGAGAAGCGAGTTCAAAAAGCTTTAAAGAAGCAAAAGACCTTTAAGCGAAAAGCTTTTTTATTGTATATGACTGGCAAAATTTCTCGTAAAAAGTATGTACAGATTAGAGACGATAAGGGGCAACCGAAAACTAAGCTTGGAGTAAATGCCAAGTGGCTACTGACAAATAAGATTTCAACCAAGCAGCGAGATTATCTGTTAAAGAAGATTGAGCAGGAACGGCTCAAACAAGAGCAGGCAATAGAGAGCAAGACTGAGCTTCAGAAAGTAGAGGAAAGACCCATAAACTATAAGGAAAATGAGAGGGAACGGTAGATGTCAAAAATGGAAGCTATGCAAGGCAAAGTAGAAGTTTCACCTGTTAAACTCGCTACTTTATTAGCGCTTATACCAATTTTCTATGAGGCTGCACAGAATGATTTCCTTGTCTGGCATGGGCTTCAGCCGTATGTTTTCTATGCAGCTCTACATAAAATTGGTATTAGTCATGTTAGGGTTGCCAGATCTTTTTAAGAGTAAGTAGTTAGACGAAATCAATTACACAGCAAGTAGCTGGAAAACCCCGTTTAGCCAAAGCTAGTGTGAAAATAATTCTGTCGGACTACTTATACACCTAGATTTCGTGCTTAACTCCGACATAACTCCGACTTAAAGCAGCTTTCTGTCAGGTATTTTGCAAATCTAACGGTGATAGTCTCCTATTAGTGAAGGAGCCTTTGGTAGTACCCAAAGACCTACCCACCTTAAGCCTAAGTCAATCACCCAACGTAGGCTACCCGTCCATACCCAATCTCCCAGTCCAAGACACAGTGGTTAAGGCACGAAGTGAAAACGCTTTAAATGTCTGATTCTTAAATATCCACAATTTGAATAGATAGGAAAAAAAGTCCTATGAGCACTAAGCGAGAATGGTTGTATCGTTCTAGATGGTTGATTACAAAGGCAGTACTCTTTACAAGCGGTGTGCTGTTAGGTTTTCCTCTAGGCTGGATTGTTGGAGCTATCGTATTTTTTGGATTAACTCAAACGGTATCCGATTGTAATTGGATTAACTTTTTAAGAAGTTTTTCAATTATCTCAAGAGGAAATGCCTGTGAAATTACGCATGATGAATTGTCATTAGCATTTGGTTTCTTTACGACTTGGGGCGAATTTTTAGGGATCGGCTTTTTAACTTGGAAGCTAGGGGAGGCACATCAGCTTTTTTATTATCTTCTGAACTTAAAAGCGGTTCACAGAATGACATTTATTAGAGTTCGAAAGTATGTACATGAGCCTAATAATTTCTTTGCCGATGCAGTATTTTCATTGATTTATGTATTTGCATCAACATGCATTCCTTTAGTTCTTGCTTTTACAGCAGGGTGGATCATGTTTTTAATGTTTTTTCATGTGCTCTCTTGGATCAGTCTGATAGCTGTGATTTGTGGAAGCTTTTATGTTTGGCTATGGGGAGTCGAGTGTGTATACATGCTTTTATACCCTCACAGGATTGAGAAAGAGTTAAAGCAAGCACACCTGTATATTTCCGCAATTGAGGCATTTGAGCAAGAGCAGTTAAAGCGTAAAAGGCTTCTACAAGGAGGTAAACCCTAATGGGTATTTCAAAGTTTCTTCTCAGAGTTTATTTGCTTTATAGTAATGCAGTAGCTCGGCAGTTTTTTAATGGAAAATCAGTCTCTGATGCCTCAGAGAAAGTAACTGATTACCTCTATCAAGAAGCAAGAAAAGAGCAGCTTCAGGCAATTAATCAAGCCTTGCAACAACGTGCTGCTCCAAGCCCAAAACAAGTAATGATGCAGCAAATTTCAGCTCTTTCAAGTAGTTCTAAATACCACATTTTTTTTGGCGGAGAGTTCATCGATATTGCAATGCTTGATGGTCATTTCTTTCTGTCAGGTGTTGCAGGTTCAGGAAAGACTTTGCTGACTCAAATAGCACAGGCAGGAGTATTAAAGGCAATCAAGCCTGGAAGAAATTACAGAGCAATTATCTTTGATACAAAGGGAGATGTTTTGCCAGTGCTTGAAGGGGCAGGTGTTCCCTACGAATTGATGAACATCAACGACATAAGAGCCGTTGCATGGGATATATCAGAGGATTGCACAACTTTTGATGCAGCAGACCAACTTGGATACATTTTCATTCCAAAGGATAAGGCAAGCGATCCATTTTGGTCAGATTCAGCACGAGCTATTCTAGTTGGTGTGATGAAAGCATTTATCTATCAACATGGAAGAGATTGGGGGCTTCATGATGTAGCTAATGCTTTGTCTTTAGATGAAACTAATCTAATTAAAGTATTAGAAGGATTTCCAGGTAATCACGGGCTTATCAATACTATTTTTCGCTCAGCTTCTGACAAGACAAAAGATGGAATCAAGATGCAGTTGTATACTCATCTACAAAAGCTTACTTCAGCCGCAGTACATAGCCAACATGCGACAAACCGTATAAGTCTACGAAGCTTCCTAAGCTCAGAAGGCGTTTTAGTAATAAGCCAGGACTTAACTAGCCGGGAGACTTCAAACCCAGTTATTCAAGCCATGTTCAGGATGCTTGTAAATCTAATCAATGCAAGCTCTGATTCTTCATCTAGACGCACTTTTATCTTTTTAGATGAACTCAGGTTTATAGGCTTACTTAGTGGGCTAAATGAGGCAGCCATATTTGGACGAACGAAGGGAGTAAGGCTTTGGCTAACCAACCAGGTCGTTGAAGGAATTTATGCTTTATACGGGAAAAACGAGGCTGAAGAAATACTAGCCAACTGCATTTACAAGTCAGTTCTCAGAACAACAAGCCCTTTAACGGCAAAGTGGGCAGAGTCTCTATCAGGCTCGATTGAGGTCTGGGAGGAAGTACCAAGCACAGGGTATGGGCAAGGAGGGGCTTCTGGGGGGAATCAGTTTCAACGTCATAAGCGAGAGAAGTTCTATGATTCTGAGTTTTTAAATCTACCACTGCCTAATCGAAAAGACGGGCTGACGGGCTTTTTCACTTCTCCTACAGAAGGAGTTATGAAGAATATTCCAGGAGATGTGCTTGAGGCTCTAAAGCCTGCTGTGAAAAACGTTCCAGCACAGGTCTCCAAACCTATGAGGCTACAAATGCTCTCTCCCTGGAGTAACAAAGAGCTAGAGAAGTTCACACGGAGTAAGCCGCAGCCACAGCAGCTTCGCACCTTAACTTTTCAACCGATCAACAACTCACCGCAAGGAGGTGTAACACCTAAACGAAAGCCGTTAAAGCAAGCAGGAGGAGTACCAAAACGGAACCAAAGAACACAGAAGCTAGAAGCGACAAATCATGAACAAGAAAGATGGCAGAGCAAACCTCAGCAAGACCCAAAATCATTGCCCAGAGTTGTATTTAAGGCAGTGTACGGCATTTTTCTGGGGCTGATTCGAGGATTTGTTAAACAATACAAGGAGAGAAATAAAGATGGCAAAAGGTAAGGGATTGGAAGAAATTCTTCGGCTGTCGGATGACTTAACTGTTACGAAGAAAGATATTGTAGAAATTACAGGGCTTTCGACAAATACAGTATATACAACGATTGATTCTTGCGGGCTTGACACAAGCCAAACTGAGTATAACGGGAAGGAATTAAAGTCATTTGTTCTTGCTCGTCGGATGCTTGATTCTGGCAAGACTTACAAAGACGTTGAGGAGTGCTTTAGAATGCGAAACTCTGCCACTTCAGATAGTAACTCCCGTCAACAGACAGGGCAGCCGCAGGAACAAATGGGCTTTAACGGGTTACAGGAGGGGGTAATTCAATCAGTTCAGTCGATTGTGCGGGCAAGTGTAAAAGCAATTGTTCCACATTTACCACAGATGGTTGCAATAGAACTAGATGCTGAAATAGAGAACATGCAGAACGGGTTTCTATCAGACGATTTTGAAGCTCAGATTTTTCAAAATATGGAACAGAAGCTTCTAGAGTTTGAAACGGGGCTAATTCAACGTAGACAATTAGGGGCTGGAGAGAAATATATTTTGCCCTTGGTGGATGAGCCTTTAGAAGCTGAGACTCTGTTGAACGAGATTCAAGACGGTGAGGAAGGTAGTCAGAAGAGCTAGGTGCTTCAGATCTGTAACAGTTAAAACCAATTAGGAGATTCAACATCATGACTTACGGCGATATTTTGTCTAATGAAGAGTTGGCTCAGATGATGTCTGGAGAAGCACTTGCAGCTCAGATGGAGTTTGCAGATAATCCAGAACCACGGTGTCCGGTTGTACTTTTGCTTGATACATCTAGTTCAATGCATGGAGCTTTAATCAATGAGCTAAATAATGGAGTGTCGGCATTTAGGCAAGGAATTGCTAGTGATGGGCTTGCTAGTAAAAGAGTAGAGCTTGCAATTGTTGAGTTTAATTCTAGAGTAAATGTTTTACAGGATTTTGCAACCGTTGAGACGTTGGAGCCTCCAACTCTTATAGCAGGTGGTGGTACTTACATGGCATCTGGCATTAACAAAGCCTTGGACATGCTGGAAACACGTAAAAAACTGTATAGAGCCTCTGGAATTGACTTTTACCGACCCTGGATTTTCTTGATCACAGATGGTGCTCCTGGAGATCCAGCATCAGTTTGGTCTGAAGCCTGTGAGCGGGTCAGGTCTTCAGAGGCACGGAAAAAAGTTGCATTTTTTGCAGTTGGCGTGGAATCAGCCAATCTGAAAAAGCTTAGCGAACTATCGACTCGGATGCCCCTTAAGCTCAAAGGACAATGCTTTGAGGAGCTATTTGAGTGGCTTAGTGCCAGCTTGTCCAGTGTGTCTCAATCCAACGTAGGAGACGATGTTCCACTATCAGCTGTTAACGGGTGGGCGGTGGTATGAACAACATGCAGCAGACTATAGCGGTAGTTGCTGCATCAGTTCAGGGAACTTCCCATAGACCTAAGGGAGTTCCCTGCCAAGATGCTCACTACTTTCAAAGATTAGGGGATGGAATTCTGATTGGAGCAGTAGCAGATGGAGCAGGATCAGCGAAGCTGTCAGAGATTGGATCAAAACTTGCCTCTGAGCTTTCGGTTAGAGCTATGAAGCTAAAGATCTCTGCTCTGGGATTAAATTTTGAATCAGAAGCAGAATGGTCACTCTTTGCTATGGATGTTCTAGAGACAACTCTGGAGTTTTTGAAAGAGCAGGCAGAGGTGCTACAAATCCCTGTAGATTATCTGTCTTCAACGTTAATTCTGGTAGTAGCCAGCAAGAACTTTGTAGCGACAGCACATATAGGAGACGGAGCCGTTGTACTTAAAGATACTGCGGGCAATATTTCCACTATTTCAAAACCCCAAAACGGAGAATACGCAAATGCGACTACATTTATCACCTCAGCAGATGCTCTAAGCACAGTGCAGTTTAGTTTGTGGAAAGGTGAGGTGTGTAACCTTGCCCTATTCACTGATGGGCTGCAAAGGCTTGCACTCCAGCATCTAACTCACGCTCCATTTGAGCCATTCTTCTCGATGCTCTTTCAGTTTTTTGCCCTAATTACTGATGAAGCAAAGGCAGTTTCAGAGCTTGAGAGGTTTCTTGGCTCTCCTCAGATTACATCTAGGACAGATGACGATCTGACCTTGTTTTTAGTCACTCTTTAGTTCTTTGATCGTCAGAGGGGATTATTGTGAAGGTACAGAGGGAGTTGACAGGAAAAACCATCACGCTGACTAAAGAGATTGCTAGTGGTGGAGAAGGGATAGTATATGCAATTCAGGAAGAGTCAAAACTTGTCGCTAAGATCTATAGATCTGGGAAACTCTCATCAGAGCATCAATTAAAGCTTCGGGCAATGCTTAAAAATCCCCTGCTTGATTTAAGTATGAGGATAAGAGGGCACATCACGATCACATGGGTTATTGATTTACTGGTAGATCCACAAACCCTAAAATTTGTTGGCTATTTAATGCCAAAGCTTCCGCAGGGAATGGTTGCTCTCCACAATTGCTATAACGCTAATGATCGCCGTAAAAAGCTCCCTCATTTTCATTATGGATCTCTTCACAAAGTTGCCCTAAATCTGGCAGAGATTGTCAGTGTTATTCACAGAAATGAATATGTTATTGGTGATATTAACGAATCAAATATTTGTGTAGGAGAGAAATCCGTTGTCACAATCATAGATACTGACTCATTTCAAGTCCGAGATGGTTCTAAAACTTATCGTTGTTTAGTTGCTAAGGGAGAGTATGTTCCACCAGAGCTTTCATTACTTCTAAAACGCCTGGGAAAATCTTATAAAGATATAGATCGAGTGGTTGAGCATGATTTGTTTGGGCTAGCGGTCATCATGTTTCAGCTGTTAATGAACGGTACTCATCCGTTTGATGGGATTTATACGGGTAAAGGGGAGCAGCCGTCAAAGCCAGAACGGATTGCAGCAGGATACTTTCCTTATGGAAAGAAGATTGTTCCATTTAAGCCAAGACCTATTGCACCGCCTTTTGAGCTTCTCCATCCTGAGCTTAGAGAGCTTTTTGTTCAATGCTTTGAAGCTGGTTATTCTAATCCAAGAGTTCGCCCTACAGCAGAAGAATGGCAGAAGGTGTTAAACAAGGCTGATAGGAATCTAGTCAGGTGTTCTTTAGTAAGTCAGCACTACTATGGAAATCACTTGAAGGTTTGTCCTTGGTGTAAATACGTTAAAGATACCAAGGTGAACGACCCCTTTAGCACTTCTCGTCCTAAATCGGTGCAAGCAGTTCCTGTAGGGGGTGTAAGCAAACAGCCATATATTTCTAGTTATCCGACGAAGCCAGTTCAAAACGCCCCTTCACATATTTTTACAGGAGCCGTAGGTAATACTCGTTATGCAGTTGCCGTTGTCATTGTTATCTGTACTTTAAGTTTTTTATTCGCACAGCAGACGCTCATTAAAAGCCTGTTGGTTAAAAATTTTTCCTTTAATGCAAAAGACATTATTAGTGAAAAAATATTTTCATCAATAAAACACTATACTTCAAAACCAGATACTATCGATACAGTAGATCGAATAGATAGTTCGAGTTGTCAGTTTTCTAGTGCAATAGGTATTGGCTTTGGCAATGTGCAATTAAAATCTGGTCAATCTCATACGATGATAGTGTCTTTGATGAAAGAAGCTAGTGGTCTGTCAGTTTTCAATTTGTGGGTAAAGACGCTTGAGACGAATCCGAGCATCTGCTGTTGTGAACTGCCAATCTACGGACTTTTGTGAATGATTACGTTGGATGTACCAAGCAGTCGTTT
>JAHHHV010000017.1 GCA_019359155.1 Pegethrix bostrychoides GSE-TBD4-15B | reverse complement strand
AGAACCCAGTCAAGAAGACTTAGAGCTTACACGTCAGCTTTTGCAAGGTGCACAATTCTTGAGTATTCCTTTGTTAGACCATCTGATCTTGGGGAATGGGAATTTTACAAGTCTTAGGCAAACAACAGGGCTTTGGCATGAGTTTCCTCAAGGAGATAGGTAAAATTCAAGCCTACCTTGAGGGTGGTTTTTAAACTTATGTAAATTTTTCTCTCAAAGGGCAATGAATCTAAAACTCTGGCACGAACAAATCTCGCTTGTTGCCTGCATAGTGCCGATAGACGATCTCTGGAGAATTTCCTACAAGACGGGCAACATCTTTAGCATCCAACCTGCCATGCTCAGGATCGAGTGCATAGGTAATGAAGGTGTGGCGAGTTTGGTAGAGCTTACGATACTCAATTTCTAGCCCGTTCAAAACTGTCTTCCAAATGCGGTTTCTAAAATTGTCAGGGTTAATTGATTTTCCTTTAGGAGACGGAAAAACTAAATCCTCTGAGCTGAAGTCTTTAGGCTTGATTGATTGCAGGAGTGCTTGGAGGCTATTGTTACATGGGAATTTACGTCGCTCTTGAGTCTTCAAACCTTGGCGAATTTGTCTTCCAGACTCGGTGCCAATCATTGCCTGCTCAAAGCTGATCTGTTTGAGATCCTTAGAGACGTGTTTCCACTGGAGAGCAACTGCTTCTGAAGGTCTACAGCCAGTCATGAATAGAAATTTGACTAGCGGAGTATAGGGGCTATGACTAAACCCAGACTTGGGCGGACAGAATTTATTCGTAGCGATTGCCTCAATAATTGCGTCCCGCTCCTCTAGGGTGAAGGGATTGATATCATTTAAGCCTTCAGTCTGAGCAGACTTAGGCAGCCTAATCTCTGCTGCCATGCCGTTAAAAGGATTCTCGGAAGCCCTGCCAGATTTAATTGCCCAATCACAGCAGGCAGAAAGACGGGTGATAAATCGCTTTCCAGAGTCTAGCGGAATGTGTTTTAGCACGTAGTCTCGGATTTTGTCTGCTTCGTCTAGCTCCTGCGTTGGCAGCTTGGAAATGTAGCCAGAGTAGACGTTATACATGTATTTCATCGTGTTGGGAGAGCATTGAGGACGCTTGTACTCAATAAACTGCTCCCACAGCTCCGCTAAGGATGGCTTTGTCTGAGTTGGGGTAATTATTGGGGTAACGGTAGTTAGTGCTGATTGAGGCTTGTATTTAGCAAGCGTTGGATCGAAGCGATCGTAGGCAATGTCTGACTCGATGAGCTTTGCCTTTGCCTCAGCCGCTTTGCGATTAAATTTTGTATCTGGAACGCCTAAGCTCAGGTAGTGACGTTTCCCGTCATAGGAGAAAGTAAGCTGGAGCCGACCGTTAGAAGATTTGATCTGGACTGAACCCTTGGAAGCCCGTCTGGGAGTGCCTTTCAAGTACATGGCTATTTCATGTGGGGTAAAGACTTTAGCTCTATCTAAATTTTACCCCAAACTTACCCCATAAAATCTTCCAAACTGCTCCAACAACCCCTAAATTTAGAACATCTGTACTTAGTTTAGAAAATTCAGACCACTAAAAAACCCTCTACCAGAGGGCTTTTCGGCTTATATACTTGGAAGCGGGTGATGGGACTCGAACCCACGACGTTCAGCTTGGGAAGCTGACATTCTACCACTGAATTACACCCGCACTTGTGCATCCAAGCATAGCGCATTTCTGCGCCACTCGCGGAGGCCAAATTCCGTCAAACTCGCTAGGATCTAAGCAAAGCCCATTTCCCAGGCTCATTCTCTAGGTGCAATCGAGCCAGCGCTCAGACAGGGCTATAAACAGCCACGCTCTGGGTACTCTAGGCTTAGACATCCTGGCTGTAGCAGAGTCGTGAAGCCAGCTTGACTACCGCCGACCCTATGCTCTAAACCCTCCTCCCCGCCTAAAGCGAGAAACCAGAATGTTTAACGCCACCGAACTGCTGATTGATGACTTCGTTCAGAAGCTGAAAGAGGGCTACCGCCGCACCTACGGAGCTTGGAAACATGACTATGAAGACATTATTGGCTGGGTCGGGTCAATGGCGCTAGAAAATATTGCTAACAGCGACGCGCTCTACCACAACGTCGAGCATACAATTTTGGTGACGCTGGTGGGGCAAGAGTTGCTGCGCGGACGGCACATCCGCGAGGGCGGCGTTTCCTGTGAGGACTGGCTGCATTTCATTATTTCGCTAGTTTGCCACGACATTGGCTATGTGAAGGGCGTTTGTAAAGATGACCGCGAAGGCTGGTACGCTACAGGTCAAGGCCAGGAAATGGTACCTCTCGATACAGGCTCTACGGATGCAAGCCTCACACCTTACCATGTGGATCGCGCCAAGCTGTTTGTTGATGAGCGCTTTGGCGGGCATCACCTGATTGACGCTGAGCGCATCAAGGTCAACATTGAACTGACGCGCTTCCCGGTGCCCAACAAAGAAGATCATCAAGATACCGTCAACTACCCCGGACTGATTCGCGCTTCTGATCTGATCGGTCAGCTCAGTGATCCGCGCTACTTGAAGAAAATTAGCGCCCTGTTTTATGAGTTTAAAGAAACCGGGGTCAGCGATGTTTTAGGCTATCGGCATCCCGGTGATCTGCGTAAAAACTACCCTAAATTCTACTGGAACGGGGTCTATCCCTATGTCAAAGATGCGCTGAAATATCTAGAGCTAACCCAGCAGGGCAAGCAAGTTGTCGCTAACCTCTACTCCAACGTGTTTGTTGTGGAGCATGAGCCGTTTGGGCTGGAACTTGCTGCTGCCGAACATGCTGTCAGTTTAAGCTAGCGTTAGCCCTATCCCCTGCTTGACTGACAAAACTAAAAAGCTGGGATGCTTTGCAGGACGGTGAATTCACGGTTCAAGAAACGTTCGTGTTGTTTTCTTGATACCATTGCAGGTTCTGGGTCAGCAGCACTGGAGAGAAACCGGCAGACCTGAATATGCCATTGCTGAGTCATCGCTAAACGAATCCAGTTCCAACCCAGTTTGAGATGACTCATCCCCCGCTGCCAGTGCAAGTTGTGGACAGCTTCAGGACACCGAGTTTGTTTTGGATAATTTTGTCTTGTGTGTTCATTGTGACACCTCTACTCTAGAGTAAGTTTATCAGAAGTGTCAGATTAAGTCTTGTCTATTACAATTTATTCGTCATACTCTAAGATATGCTTATCTCGATTTTTTGCTATGTCTGATTCACCCGCTACTTCATCATCTGATCTGTTCCTGCCGCTCTATCGCCAGACCCCGCAGAGTCGCTTTTCCGACCGTGCCAAAGACTACGCTAAATATCGGCCTAGCTACCCAGATCAGGCAATTAGCGCCATGCTGGCAGGACTGGGCAATCCGGCTGAGCTGACTGCTGCTGATGTGGGAGCCGGAACCGGAATTGCCAGTCGCTTGGTAGCCAGTCGGGGCGTGAAGGTGATTGCAGTTGAACCCAATGCGGCTATGCGCGAGGTCGCACAGCCGCATCCCAACGTTGAGTTTCGAGCCGGAGCCGCAGAGCAGACCGGGCTGCAAGAGCTTGTAGATCTGGTCTTCTGCACTCAGGCGTTTCACTGGTTTGAGCCAATTGCCACGCTGGCCGAATTCCACCGGATTTTGCAGCCTGGAGGACGAGTGGCGCTAATCTGGAATGACCGTGACCGCGAAGATGCATTCACCAATCAATATACTGACGTAATCCGGCAGGTGAGCGACCCGCGCTACATGGAGCGCCTCGACCGCAAAGCCTCAGATGCCGAAGCGCTAAAGCAGAGTCAGTGGTTTGAAAACTACCGGGTGATGACTTTTGACAATAGCCATCCGCTGGATCGAGCTGGACTCGTAGGCGTGGCTTTGAGCGCCTCCTATGTGCCCAAATCGGGCGAAGCGTATGAGCGGCTGGTCAGCGGCCTACAAGCTCTCTATGATGGCTGGCAGGGTGAGGTGCGGCTAGCCTATCAAACTCATCTGTTTTTGGCAGAGTCTAAGCAAGCTGGATGCTGATTTTTCTATGATCCTTAAAAGCTTACTTGCCCTGCTAGCAGCATTCGGATGCTTCTCAGCCTCAGCGGCAGCCCAGCCAGCCGATCCTGCCTTGCCTTCAGAGAGTCCGGTGCTGGAGCGCTGGCGGCAGCAGGTGCCGGATCTGCTATCCGAAATTCGGCGTGACCCCAGCTTTCGGACAAAGCTGAGGGCAGGTTACTCGCAGGTTCTGGATGACTCGCAGGCTGGCTTCAACCTGGGCATTGAGGATCTGTTTGTGGGGCGAACTGGGCTGACGGTGAGCGGCAGCTATCAGGGCAACAGCGAGCGCTCGGCTTACGGCGGCGATCTGCACTACTATTTGCTGCCGTTGGGCAGTCGGGTCAATCTAGCGCCACTGGCGGGCTACCGCCAGATTGACACCGGACGCGAAACCACGGACGGCGTGAATCTGGGCGCACGAGTCCGGTTTGTGCCATCGCGGACGGGGGCGGCAGATATTACCTTTACTCAGAGCTGGGTCGCAGTCGGCAGCAGGGATGAGGTCAGCATTAGCACGCTGTCGGTTGGCTATGCCGTGACGCGAGATTTGCGCCTATCCACTGACCTAGAGCGCCAGAATGCGCCGAGCCGCAAAGATGGCCGGGTGGCGATTGTGCTGGAATGGATGCCGTTTGAGTGAGCTTTAAGAATTCAGGAGGGGTAACAACGATGCTGCAATTTCAGCCGCCCGGATTTGGGCAGCGGGTGCTCAAGACTTCGCTGGGCGTGATGGTCTACTACGAGCCTGTCATCCTGCCTAGTGGTAGGGGATCGAGTCTGCCGCTCGTGTTTTTGCATAGCCTCGGCGGCGGATCTTCGGCCTATGAATGGTCAAAGGTCTATCCGGCCTTTGCCGCAGACTACCGCGTGATTGCGCCCGATTTGATTGGCTGGGGGCAATCTACGCATCCAGAGCGCCACTACCGCCCTGACGACTATTTCACAATGCTGAGCGAGCTGCTGGACTGGCTGGGCGAACCGGCGGTGGTGGTGGCGGCTTCGCTGACCGCAGGGCTGACGATTCGGCTGGCGATACAGCGCCCTGAGCTATTTCGACAGCTGTTTTTGGTAGCGCCATCGGGCTATAGCGACTTTGGCCTCGACTATGGCCAGAATCTAGCGGCGCGGCTGGCCGGACTGCCCGGTCTAGACCAGATCATCTACCAGCTGGGAGCCGCCAACGAGCTGGCAGTTCGCAATTTTCTAGAGCAGTTTTTGTTTGCTGATCGACGGCGCTTGATGCCCGAAACGGTAGCAGCCTATCTCGCCTCGGCGCAGCAGTTCAACGCCAGCTATGCGGCCTTGGCTTCCCTGAGAGGCGATCTCTGCTTTGATCTGGCGCTGTATCTGGGCAATCTGCGCCTGCCAACCACCTTCGTCTGGGGAGAACAGGCTCGGTTCAGCAGTGTCACGACTGGCGCGAGATTGGCTGCTTTGAACCCAGACTTTATTGCTCCGGTACAGGTAATCCCGGAGGTTGGAGTTCTGCCGCATCTGGAGCTACCCGCACGGGTGATTGGGCTGTTGAGCGGCGTGCTGAATGCAGATCTGGGCGCTATGTCAAACAACTAGCCCGGTTTTCGGTAGAGTGAGAGCTTTAGGCCTGCCATGTCTATACCGCTGCCTGTTGATTATTGGTTTGAATATCCGGTGCGGGTGCAGCCTCATCACACTGACTATGCGGGCGTGGTTTGGCACGGCACTTACATTACCTGGCTAGAAGAAGCGCGCGTTGAGGCACTCCGCCTGACGGGACTCGACTACGCCCAACTCGTGAGCCTAGGCTGCGAGCTGCCGGTGATCGATCTGGCGATCCAGTATCGTCGGCCTCTAAAAATGGGCATGACGGGACTTGTGAAGGCGCGAATGCAGCCCATGCAGGGTGTGAGAATTATTTGGGACTACGAGATTTGTACCAGCGACGGGCAGCTTTGCGTCACGGCACAGGTGACGCTGGTGACGCTCGACTGGCAGACTGGCAAAATTATGCGACGGCTGCCTCCAGAGCTAAAGCAGGTGCTAGATCCAAAGCAGGCGCTAGATCTAATCGATAATCCGCAAGCTGACAGCTAGCTAAACCCTAGATATAAGCATGGCTGACAAACGATAGCGGCACGAGCTTGGCTGGTTCACCTGCCACCTGCACTTCTAGCCCCGACTCAACGCTTTTGGTTTTGATGTAGGCTAGCCCCAGATAGCCTTCGGTAGTTTGCATACAGCTTGTGACTCGGCCAATTTTTTCGTCGTCCAGCATCACCGGACTTTCAGGTTCTGCAAAGCTAGCGAGGCGCAGTCCCCAGAGCTGCTGCTTCACGCCTTTGTAGGTATGTAGCCGCACAATCGTTTCTTGGCCGATGTAGCAGCCTTTACTCAGCGAGATGGTCTGCCAAAGTCCGGCCTCTAGCGGATTGTAGTCATCGGTTAGCTCCTGTCCGGGGAAAGGCCGACCCTGCTGGATGCGTAGCTGCTGCCAGAGCGTCTCGCCCAGCGGCACGGCGGCTAGATCAATCAGCTGCTGCCAGAGATCAGCCGCCTGCTCTGCTGCGACAAACAGCGTGTAGCCCGGAGTGGTGAGGCCGCTGCCCACGCTAATTCGCGTTTCGATGCCGTTGAGAGTAAACAGCTGATGGCAGTTGGCAGACTGCCCTAAAATGCTGGCCGCGCCGAGCTGTTGCAGCAGAGTATCGCTTTGAGAACCCAGCAAACTGAAGGCGACGGTTGCATCAGTCAGGTTTTTTAGCTCCACTCTGTCGGCAAAGAAAATAAACCGATCCATCCAGTCAATTAGCCTCTGGCCGTAGCCCGGTGAGGTGAGCAGCAGCACAGAGTCTTCAAGCAGATAGGCGGTGACCAAATCGAGACTGCGCGCCGTTGAGGTGACAAATACAGTCTCGCAGCCCTGTCCCGGCTTCAGGATGTTGAAATCGTTTGTAGATTGATTGTGCAAAAACCGAATCCGGTCGTCGCCCGTGACGGAAATCCG
This sequence comes from Pegethrix bostrychoides GSE-TBD4-15B, assembly GCA_019359155.1. Taxonomy (GTDB): domain Bacteria; phylum Cyanobacteriota; class Cyanobacteriia; order Elainellales; family Elainellaceae; genus Elainella; species Elainella bostrychoides. Next base: position 43,537 of record JAHHHV010000017.1, on the reverse strand, counting down.
CCCCCAGTGCGAGCGATCATAGAGCGCTACGCCATCTCTAGCGGCGGTGAGAGCAGCGGCTTCATTGCCAAAGCTCAGCGGAATGCCAGCCTCGCTTAGCGTTGCTCCAGCGGTGATTTGCTGCGCTCGTAACAGTTCCATTGTTGGGGTTCCTCTTGTCTTCAAACAGCCATTATTAGGCATCAAACAGCCATTAGTCGCTCTAGTTTGACCGTTGCTGAAGTCCTCTCTCTGGAGTCCTGTCTCTATAGTATCTGACGGGCTGGTTCCACCTGCGCCAGTTGCGCTAACCCATCGGCAAAGTCCAGACTAGAAGAGAAATCTTGAATGAATCTGCTTTCCCCATGCCGCTTTACAATCCGGTGATCTACGACCGCTCGCTGCCAGCCCAGAGCTATTGGGAAACCACCGCTCAGCCGCCCGAATGCTCAGCGCTACAGCAGTCTGAAACCTGCGAGGTCGCCATTATTGGCGCAGGGCTGACGGGCTTATCTGCCGCATTGCATCTGGCGCAGGCTGGCGTACAAGTGGCAATTTTGGAGGCGGGGCATCCGGGCTGGGGCGCGTCTGGGCGCAACGGCGGCTTTTGCTGCGTCGGCGCAACGGCGTTGGAGCCTGAGCGTCTGCTGCATCGGTTTGGGACGGCGGCAGTGCGGCAGTTTTATCAGCAGCAGCGTGAGGCGGTTGAGCTGGTGAAGGCGCTGGCGGCGGCAGAGTCGCTGGATCTAGAGGCGCAGGGGAACGGTGAGATTCAAGTGGCGCATCATGCCAGCTATCTGGCCGATCTGGCAGCCGAATTCAGCTTTTACAAAAATATTGCGGACTATCCTTGTCAGCTTTGGTCACAGTCTGAGCTAGTCGAGCATGGCTTTGCTAGTCCTGAAGCCGTCGGGGCGCTGCACTTGGACGTTGGGTTTGGCCTCAACCCGCTCAAGTACAGCTGTGGATTGGCTGAGGCTGTGATTCGGCGCGGCGTAAAACTCTATGCCCATAGCCCACTGGAGACCTGGGAGCAGCAGAACGGCTGGCATGAGTTGCACAGCCCTGGCGGCTGCCTCAAAGCCAAAACGGTGATTGTCGCCACCAACGGCTATACCGAAGATCGCCTTCATCCGCAACTCTCTGGCTGTTTGCTGCCTGTGATCTCGCAAATTATCACGACGCGCCCGCTCACTTCTGCCGAACTCGCCGCCCAAAATTGGCAGACCGAAACGCCTGTGTTTAGCACCCACCAGCCCTTATTTTACTATCGCCTGCTCAAAGACGGGCGGTTTTTGTTTGGCAGTCGCGGCGACACGGACGGCAGCCTCAGCGAGCGGCAGCGGCGGCAGGACTGGATGCAGCGACGGCTAGGCGAGCTGTTTCCGGCTTGGCAGCAGATTGAAATCACCCACGGCTGGAACGGGCTGGTGGCCATTTCGGCTAATCTCACGCCACAGATTGGGCAACTTGACGCGCAGAGTTTCTACGGGCTGGCTTACCACGGCAGCGGCGTAGGGACGGCAACTTGGGTGGGGCAGGCGCTTGCCCATTGGATTCTGGGCAAGCTTGACCCCGCAGAGATTAGCCCGGTGTTTCGTCAGCCACTCAAGTCGTTTCCGATTGCACCCTGGCGGGTTTGGCTGCTCAGGGGGATGTGCGGTCTCTTTGCGGCTCAGAATTGGCTCAAATGCAGAGAGCGCAGCGCAGCGCAGTGATTTGACCGCTAGAAATTGGCGACATCTAGAAAGTTGGGCAGGTCTTCGGCATTGCAACACCTAGCAGAGCTGCTGAATTTGATACTGGCTGAATTTGATACTGTAAGTATCGAGATTAGTGAGTGTCGAGATTGGTGAGTATCGAGATTAGACAAGGTTCAGGAACTTATGTGCAAACAGAGGCGTGAACCATCACAAAGCGAGATACTGGCCGCAGTCCACAACCGCTTGCATGCGAAACTGAGCGTCAAACACGGCTAGATTCGCAATATAGCCGGGGGCAATTTTCCCTAGCTCATGGTCTACCCGAATCGCTCGCGCCGGATAGAGCGTTGCCATTGGCAGCACCTCAGCCAGCGGCAGGTGAAGCTGCTGGACACAGTTAGCGACCGCTTCAATCATTGTTAGAGCAGAGCCTCCCAGCGTGCCGTCGGCTGAAACGCATTTTCCATCTCGGTAGAAGACCTCCTGCCCGCCAATCTGAAACGACTGCATCTGTGTTCCAGCGGGCGGTGTTGCGTCGGTCACGAGCAAGAGCCTGTCCTGCTTAATCTTCTGAGCCAAACCCACCGAGCCAAAATGCAGATGATGGCCGTCAGCAATGATGCCCGCATAGATTTCTGGGCGGCTAAGTGTCGCCCCAACCACACCGGGACTGCGGCCTAGCCAGGGTGTCATGGCGTTAAACAGATGCGTCACCATGCTCACCCCAGCATCAAAACCCAGGTTAGCCTGTTCAAAGGTGGCAGCCGTGTGGCCTGCCGAGACAACAATGCCAGACTCTACCAGCTGGCGGATCTGCTCAGGCGCAATTTCTTCGACCGCAACCGTGATGATTTTTGTGACTGCTGAACCCGCCGCCGCAATTTTTTCCAGCATGGCGGAGTCAGGCGGACGGATATAGTCCGAGTTGTGAATTCCTTTGCGCTGAGGGTTGAGATAGGGGCCTTCTAGATGTAGCCCCAGTACGTTGTAGGGGCGATGCTGTCGATACTCGAGCACGGTATCCATAGCGTTCAGCATATCTGCGTCAGACGTAGTGATTAGCGTTGGCAAGTAGCTGGTCGTACCGCTTTTGAGATTGGTTTGATGCATGGTCTCCAGCGTGGCTGCGGCGATGGCATCATTGAACATCACGCCTCCGCAGCCGTTGAGCTGAAGGTCAATAAATCCTGGTGCCAGATTAGCTCCAGCTAGATCAATCGTTTGCTGACTGGCGGCGAGACGGCTCTGCGGCAGAGTGTCGAGAATTCTATTCCCCTGAATGAGCAGAGCATGTTCGGTGAGAATATCTTGAGCGTAAATTTTGCAGTTAATCAGAGCGTACATAGAGAGTTATGGGTTTGATATTGTATCAGGTATCGGTCAGGAGTGGGCTGTCCTGCTCTAGCTCCTTGAAATGCTTGACTGTTTTTACCTTCAGCTCCAGCGTTGCCGCTTCGTCGCAGATCATGATGCTGTACGGGTGAAGCTGCAAGGCCGAAACCGTCCACAGATGATTGACGCTGCCTTCAATTGCCTGCTGTAGCGCCACCGCTTTCTGGTCGCCCTGCACCAAAATCATCACTTCGCGGGCATCGGTAATCGTGCCGACCCCAACCGTCAGCGCCTGCTTGGGAACTTTCGTGACATCGTGATCAAAGAAACGAGCGTTGGCCATGCGCGTGCTGTGAGCCAGCGTTTTGAGTCGGCTGCGTGACTGCAATGACGAACCCGGCTCGTTGAAGGCAATATGGCCGTCTTCACCTATGCCGCCAATAAATAGCTCGATGCCGCCCAGGGATTTGATCCGCTCTTCGTACTGCTGACATTCGGCTGCTGGATCTGGAGCATTGCCGTCCAGAATATGAATCTGAGCGTCTGGCAGATCGATATGCGAAAATAGGTGGCGGTACATAAACGAGCGATAGCTTTGCGGATGCGCGGCGGGCAAGCCGACATATTCATCCATGTTAAAGGTGATCACATGCTGAAAGCTGAGCTGTCTGGCCTGATAAAAGCGAACCAGCCGTTGGTATAGCAGGATTGGCGTGCTGCCCGTCGGCAGACCCAGCATAAACGGACGCGCGGCGGTAGGCGCAAAAGTCTGAATACGGTGCCTGACGTAGCGAGCTGCCCAGTCGGCAACGGCAGCTGGCGTTTCACGAATAATTAGCCGCATGAATGCTCCTAAATGCTCTTAAAAACTGCTCCAGCTGAAATTCAGATCAAAACATAAATTCACCCGTCTCAGCATCCCATGGAATTTTTGACAATTCTAGTTCTATCGCTGCTTTCATTAGCTTCTCCTGCTGGCTTGATCAGTGAGCAACTGACGGCCAGCGCCATCCGCAGTCAGCTTCAGGATGCAGAAGTCTTAGCGGTACGGGTGGATAACACACCTAGCTATCGAGTCGCGCAAGGCAGAATTGAACGGCTGCGGGTGGCCGGACGCGGGCTGTATCCCGCCCCAGACCTGCGGATTGAAGCGCTGGAAGTCGAAACTGACCCGATTACGGTGAGTCCAGCTGCCCTGCAGCGCGGCAAAATTGTCCTAGAGCAGCCCCTGAATGCAGGCATCCGGATAGCGCTGACCCGTGAAGATATCAACCGCGCCCTGCGCTCGCCCCTAGTCGCCAAGCGGCTGCAAAATCTCAGCCTGGATTTGCTGGGGTCGGCGGCAGCTCAGCTGGAACGCTACGACTTGGTAGAGCCACAGTTAGAACTATTGGATTCACATCGGCTGCGCTTTCAGACTCAGCTCAAGTCGCAGCAGACCGACCTACAGCTGACCATTGCCATCGAGTCTGGTGTTGAAATTCTCTCAGGTCGTCAGCTCCAGCTGATTGATCCGGCTATTTCAATCGACGGTACGCCACTGCCGCCGCAGTTTGTCGAACTGCTCGTCGGCAACATCAGCCAGCAGCTCGATCTGGCCAGACTGGAATCTGCCGGGGTCACGGCTCGCATTCTCAGCTGGGAACTTGACCGCGATCAGATTCACCTAGCCGCTTTTGTACAGCTCGATCCGCAGGTCTTGGCATCTCAGCTTGCATCTCAGCCTGAACCTCAGCTTACAGGCTGCTCAATTGCCCAGATGCCAGTCGCCCAGATGCCAGTTACACAAATACCAATTACACGAATGCCAGTTACACAAATGCCAGTTGTTCAGCCAGCGCCCAGCTGTGAGAGTAATCTTGGTATGCTGAAGTACTGAAGAATACTCGCTAGTTTTTAAGCCATGCCTGCGCTCGCCTCATCTGCCCTGACTTTTCCACTCACTGCCGTCGTTGGCCAAGAAGCAATCAAGCTGGCGCTGCTGCTAGCCGCCATCGATCCGGGACTAGGCGGCGTGGTGATTGCTGGACGGCGCGGCACGGCCAAGTCGGTGATGGCGCGGGCGATTCACGCTTTGCTGCCGCCCATTGAGGTGGTCAAAGGCTCCTGCTGCAACTGCGACCCCAACCATCCGCAGGACTGGGACGATGCCACCCTTGAACGCCTGGTTGAAGGCCAAAACGGCTCCGCTGTGATTCGCAGCACTGCCGAAACCGCCGTGATTCCGGCTCCGTTTGTGCAGATTCCGCTGGGTGTCACCGAAGATCGGCTGCTGGGTTCAGTGGACGTGGCACAGTCGATTAAGCAGGGCGATACGGTCTTTCAGCCAGGACTCCTGGCCACAGCCCACCGAGGCGTACTCTATATCGACGAACTCAACCTGCTCGACGACCAGATTTCTAACCTGCTGCTGGGCGCGCTCAGCGAAGGCCGCAATCAGATTGAGCGAGAGGGCATCAGCTTTCAGCATCCTTGCCGACCGCTGCTGATCGCCACCTATAATCCCGAAGAAGGCGACCTGCGCGAACATCTGCTCGACCGGATTGCGATTTCGCTCTCGGCAGATTCAGTATTGGGGCTAGATCAGCGGGTGCAGGCGGTTGAGCAAGCCACCGAGTTTGCCGAATCGCCACAGCTGTTTTTAGAGCAATATGCTGAAGACCTTGACGGCCTGAAAACCCAAATCCTGCTGGCACGCGAATGGCTGAAAGATGTGCAGATTGCCCCAGAGCAGATTACCTACCTGGTTAATGAAGCAATCCGGGGCGGGGTGCAGGGACATCGCGCTGAGCTGTTTGCGGTTCGGGTTGCCAAAGCCCATGCGGCGCTAGACGGGCGCGTCACCATTGTCGCCGACGACCTGCGCCGCGCCGTAGAGCTGGTAATCGTGCCCCGCTCGACCATTGTCCAAACGCCGCCGGAAGAACCGCCGTCGCCAGAACCGCCGCCGCCCCAGCCGGAACAGCCCCAGGATCAAGACCAGCCGCAGGATCAAGATCAAGACCAGGAGCCTGAAGACGAAGACTCGGAGCAGGATCAGCCCGAACCAGAGCCGCCCAGCATTCCAGAAGAATTTGTCTTTGACCCAGAAGGCGTAATTTTAGATCCGGCAGTGCTCTACTTCGCCCAGACGGCCAGCCGACAGGGCAAATCTGGCGCTCGCAGCATGATTTACTCAGACGACCGGGGGCGCTACATCAAGCCCGTGTTGCCGCGTGGCGCAGTCCGCCGCATTGCGGTCGATGCGACGCTGCGCTCAGCCGCGCCCTACCAAAAAGCGCGCCGTCAGCGGCAGGAGCTGTCTAGTATCCAGAACCCTCATCAGAAAAAGGCGCGCCAGAAAAAAGTATTTGTGGAGCAGGGCGATCTGCGTGCCAAGCGGCTGGCTCGTAAGGCTGGAGCGCTGATTGTGTTTGTGGTGGATGCCTCTGGCTCAATGGCGCTCAACCGGATGCAGTCGGCCAAAGGAGCTGTGATGCGCCTGCTTACCGAAGCCTATCAAAACCGCGACCAAGTGGCGCTGATTCCGTTTCGAGGCGAGCAGGCTGAGGTGCTGCTGCCGCCGACCCGCTCGATTACCTCAGCCAAGCGACGACTAGAGCGAATGCCCTGCGGTGGCGGATCGCCGCTGGCTCACGGGCTGACGCAGGCAGTGCGAGTCGGCATGAACGCGCAGCAGTCGGGCGATATTGGGCAGGTTGTCATTGTGGCGATCACAGATGGGCGGGGCAATATTCCGCTCGCGCGTTCGCTGGGCGAACCGCTAGAAGCTGACGAAAAGCCAGATATCAAAGCTGAACTGCTCGATATTGCGGGCAAAATTCGGCTCACCGGATTTCAGCTGCTGGTCGTGGATACAGAAAACAAGTTTGTCTCCACCGGATTTGCCAAAGAAATTGCGAAATATGCAGGCGGCAAATATTACCATCTGCCCAAAGCCAACGAGCAGGCGCTAGCTGCCATGACTCAGGGCGCGTTACGCAACATGACTCGGTAGGCTGTGCCAGATAGCGGGTCTGACTAGCGGCAGGAGAGCGAGTGATCGACCGCTCCCAGCGCCATCAGCGTCGTCTTTTGGGCGGGCGTGAGATTTACGTCCGTGATGTTCATGCCTTCGTAGAGCTGAGGTATCCGTAGGCTCTTCAGCTCCCGCCCCGTGGTGACATCCCAAATCTTAATCGTTTCATCATTGCTGCCGCTGGCCAGCGTCGCTCCATCGACGCTAAAAGCCACCGATTTGATCCGATCCACATGGCCTTTTAGCTCTTGCAGGCAGCGCCCCGACTCAATATCCCAGAGCCGCACAACGCGATCATCGCTGCCGCTGGCCAGAATGCGGCTATCGGGACTAAAAGCAACCGAGCGAATACCGTTTTTGAAGCCGTCAAGCTGGCTGAGCGGCTCGCCTGTTTTCACTCTCCAGAGCCGCACCGTGCGCCCGACGCTGCTGCTGGCGAGAATTTGGCCGTCGGGGCTGAAGGCCACTGAGCGAATCCAGTGATGATGGCCTGTTAGAGTGCTGAGGCAGTCCAGCCGCTCGACATCCCAAAGCTTGACCGTCAGATCGCTGCTGCCGCTGGCCAGAATCCGCCCGTCTGGACTAAAGGCAACCGACCAGACCCAGTCCTGATGACCGCTCAGCTCTGCTAGCGGCTGCCCCGTAGTCACGTTCCAGAGGCGGATGCTGTTGTCGCTGCTGCCGCTGGCCAGCTTCAGACCATCGGGGGTGAAGGCCACCGAATGTACGCCGTCAGTATGTCCTGCCAGGGTCTTGAGGCAGCTGCCCGTATTCACCTGCCAGAGCCGAATCGTCTGATCTTCGCTGCCGCTAGCTAACGTCTGCCCGTCGGGACTAAAGGCAACTGACCAAACCCGCTCGGTATGCTGCTCTAGGCTTCGCAGACACTGCTCGGTCGCTAGATCCCAGATCCGCACCCGCTGGTCTTCGCTGCCGCTGGCCAGGGTCTGCCCGTCCGGGCTAAAAGCCACCGAGCGAATGCCGCGCGCATAGCCCTGCAAAGTGCAGATCCGCTGAGCGCTGTCTACATCCCAGAGCTTGACGGTTTGATCATCACTGCCGCTGGCCAACAGTTTGCCATTTGGACTGAAGGCCACCGAGCGCACCCAGCTGGTGTGACCGGGCAGCACCTGCGACTGGTCATGCAACTGGTCATCTGCCAAATCCCAAATTCGCACGGTCTGATCTTCGCTACCGCTGGCCAAGCGTTTGCCGTCTGGACTAAAGGTAACTGACCAGACCCACCCCCGATGCCCCTCCAACTGCCTAACGCATTCGCCGCTCGTCAGATCCCAGAGCCGAATCATCCGATCGCTGCTGCCGCTGGCCAGGGTTTTGCCGTCCGGGCTAAAGGCCACTGAGCGTACACCCTGTGAATGCTGCTGAAAGGTCTGCACGGCTACCCCACTCGCCAGATCCCAAAGCTGAATCGTCCGGTCATCGCTGCCGCTAGCCAGTGTTTTGCCATCTGGACTAAAAGCTACCGAACGCACCAGCCTGCTGTGAGTTGCCAATTCGTATAGCAATCCACCTGTTTCTACGTCCCAAAGTCGCACAATCTTATCCTCGCCACCACTGGCTAGCTGTTGGCTGTCTGGACTAAAAGCCACCGAACGCAGCCAGCTGGTATGACTTCGCAGCACTTTGAGGCACTGCCCCGTTTTTATATCCCAGAGCCGGATGGTTCTGTCCTCGCTGCCGCTGGCCAAATATCTGCCGTCCGGACTGAAGGCCACCGACCGCACCCAGTCTTCATGCCCCTGCCAAGTTGCAGTCTGCTCTCCAGTCTCCACATTCCACAGTCTAATATGGCCTTCGGTATCGCCCATGGCCAGCAGCTTGCCGTCTGGTTGAAAGGCAATTGCTAGAATGCTGCCCAGCTTCTCTGCAAAAACGGACTCAGACAGATCGGCACCGCTGAAGTTAACTCGATGCAGCCTCAGATCTTTCAGGTAAGCCTGCCGGATAGTCAGCCTGGAAAAGTCGCAGTCGCTGACCGGCAAACCAATCTGCCAGAGCAGGTTCAGCACATTACCTGCCGCGTATCCCGGCTTCAGCGGCGACTGCTGCCAGAGCGCCATTCGCTCCATCAGAATCTGCTGCAATCGTTCCTCCTGTTCATACAGCGCCAGCAGCCGCTCTAGCAAGGGCTGAAGCATACTGTGGATCTGCTGCTCGCGGATATAGTCTTTGGCCTGAGCTTTGATCAGCGCATGGCTGTTAAACCGTCGCAGATGCCCAGTGCGAATTTCCTCCGTCATCTTTTCGATCAACCGCTCAGCTAGATACTCCATGACGACAGGCTGGAGCGAAAACAGCGCCCGGTCACGCTCCACCAGTGAACGTCGCCCCAGAGATTCCAGCGCCTCCATCAATCGCGGCTGAGAAACGCTTGGCACCAGATCGGCCCGCAGATCGCTCAACGCCACTGGCTCACAGTAGACTGCTAGCCAGTAGAGGATATCGCGCTCTAGCGGCGAGAGCCGATTCACCTGGGCTTCGAGCAGGTTGCGGATATCGCCAAAGACGGCAGTGCCCTGCTCCAGAAAATCGCTGATGCTGCCGCCAAACAGCTCCAGAATCGTCACGACTGCAATTTTGAGCGTCAGCGGATTGCCGCTGTAGAGCTGCACCAGCTTTGGCCAGTCTGAAGCGGTTTCGGCAAATGCACCTCGCGCCTGAAGAAAGCTGCTGGCCTCGCTGCCCTGAAGACCTTGTAGATGAAACGCCTGCACTCTTTGGCCTTCTAGGGCAGTGAATTCCTGCGTTTTCTCGACGCTGGTGAGGACTAAACAGCTCTGGTGGTCAGACTGTGCCACCAGCGTCAGCAGCTCGCTGTAACCTTCGTAGCCTTCTCGGTAGCGGCCTGCTAGCTCGCCACTTTGCAGAATGCTCTCGGCTCCATCCAGCACCAGCAGATGGCGACGATGCTGCATCTGGTTGAGCAGATCAGCCAGCAGCTCAGGTTCTGTGGCCTGAAGTGAGCTGAGCCGATCGGAGCGATCTTCGAGGTTGTAGAGCAACTCCTTCAGCAGCTCTTTCAGCGGCGGTGCATGCCCCAGTGGCCGCCAAATCACCTGATCAAAGTCGGAGTAGACCTGCTTGGCGAGCTGCACAGAGAGCGTGGTTTTGCCAATACCGCCTAGCCCGATGATTTCAATTAGCCGACAGCGCTCGGCCACAATTAGCCGCTCTAGCTGGGTCAGCTCCTGAGCGCGGCCATAGAAAGCATCAACTTCAATTAAGCCATCGTCCGGCCGTCCTGAGGGCAGGTGGCCTGCGTCAATCGCGGGCTGCTGCGCCTGAGCCATCAGCACCTGCTGGAGCTTAGCCAGCTTTCCGGGGCCTTTACCCGCTATGCCAAACTTGCGATAGACCTCCCCGAGCCGCTTGCGGGCTGCGGCTGCATCAATTTTCAACTCAGCCGCGATGGTGGACATTGCCTTACCCGCCATCGCTTGATGCAACACCTCAAACTCAGTCTCAGAGACGCCTTGACGGCTAGCTAACTCTTTCAGAATTTCTGGAGTAATCACAGGCTAGCTCACAGTGCGAAAGGGCAAAAGCGAGTCTACAAACAAACTGCGAATTTTTTTGAAGCTTATTCAATTCTGGCATCAGACCACCATAGCACAGAATCACATATGTGATACTAATCTCTCAACGCACTAGCCACATTGCGACCAGGCGAGCAACAAATTCTCACAAAAGCTTGCTATTCTCACAAAAGTGAGATAACTTCAGTAGTAACTTCTAGCTGAAGATCGCAGTCGTCTCAGTCAACGACCTCAAATTCTGACTCGGTTTTCTGATTCAGCGATCGAATTAAGTGAGATTAAGTGAACTGGTTTCGGTATCTGGTGTGAGATTATTGATCGTGTTTTGGTTGATTGAGTCTGAGAGTCATCAACAAGGCAGTTTCAATTTGGTACTGGCTCGTTACTGACCCGTTACTTACCTAAAGCAGGTGGCATCTTGAGTACTCTATTTTCTCCCTCTCACTCCCAGCTACTGCCTCAACCTGCTCAGGGGACGGTTGATCGCGCAATTCTGGGTGGCCAGACCGGACGAGTCAAATATCGCGGCACCTACTGGTCAGCCCAACTCTATCAACCTGAAGATTGCCCGGATATTTCCGCAGGAGAATCTGTAAAGATCCTAGCGATTCGCGGCATCACGCTGCTAGTTGCGCCTGCTTACTGAGAGCTTGCTGGCTAGATTATTGGCAGGCTTGCTAAAAATTGACTGGAGCATTTATCCCAGAATTCACTTGAGGATTCAAATCATGATTGGAAAACCGCCAGATCCAACCCGAATGCTGCGAGCTGCGGGGCTTTTAGTCAAATACTATCTCTTGGCCTGGTTTTGTTTCACGGTGCTTTGCCTAATGCTGATTGGCTTGGGGGCATTTCACCTGCTGAGCGTTTTGCTTATGACGCTAGGGCTGCTGCTGGCTCGCCTAGCAATTTTCTTATTCTGCTTCGTAGCCGTTGCCGCCATTGCCGAAGCTTGGAAATACTGGTAGCTCAGGCTTTAATTGCGATCTTTAGCTGGGGCAATTACTAACGGGAGAAGTGACGTTAAGGGTCTGAAGCAATCTAGATCCAAATCTCATCTAGACTCCGGATCTCTCTAGATCTTCAAGGATAGATCTTAAGGATCGGTTTGCAGCGTCTGGGGCTGTAGATAGACCATCATCTGCTCTAGACCGCGCTGAATGCGGCGGGTAACGGTCATTGGGCTAACGCCAATCCGCTCTGCAACCTCTTTGCGCGACATATCGTTGAAGAAGACGAACTCAATGGCCGCTCTGGTTTTATCTTCTAGCTGGTTGAGGGCGCGCTGGAGCTGCTGCCGATCTTCTTCGAGAGCTTGAAGAGTCTGGTAATGCATATCTGGCAGGGTTTCGCCCAGCGTGATTGAAGAGTCAACCTGATGGCTAACAGTCGCATCCAGGCTCAGCGGCATCCGGTTTTTGACGGCCATTCTGATTTCGCGCCATTCATAGACCGAAATGCCCATCTCGATTGCTACCTCATCATCGGTCGGCTGATAACCCAGATCTTTAGCCAGGGCCATCCGTACCTTTTGCCCTTCTTTTTGCAGATCTTGCCAGCGGCGGGGCACTTTCACAGAACTAGCCCGATCCCGTAGAAAGTGGAGCATTTCGCCCCGGATATAGGGCACAGCAAACGAGCTAAAGGCGCAACCCTGAGCCGGGTTGAACCGCTCAATCGCCCGAATCAATCCCATGTAGCCAATCTGTTCGAGGTCTTCGTAAGGTTCAGCGCACTGGTGGCTAACGCGATGGGCAATCTTGCGAACTAGACCTGCATTCAGACGCACCAACTTGTTGCGAAGCGCCACTGAGTTTTTCGAGTCTTTCTGATGCTGATAGGCTACCAGCAGTTCCATACAGTCGGAGCGGAGAGAAGATTGAATAGCCGTCATGCGAATCACCTCGTATCGAATCTAGGCCTATTCTCCTCAGAGCCACCCTTCCAAAACACGGTTGTTTTACGGGAATCCGCAGCCTGCTCTCCAGCGAGTTCCGCAGAAATACTGACCAGATCTCGAGGGAATGCTGAGTTGGCCTCGGCTTGCCTTTTGCGAACAGCGTTGGGCATGACTTATCGTTTCAGCTCAGATCTCCTAGAATCAAGGCAGGACTCGGCGTTTGCAATGCTTTGAACAGGAGCAACTGTGACCGAGCGGCTAAACCGAGCAACCGTAACGACTTTTAACCAAGGAACTTCAGAATGAGCAATACCAGCAACTTTCGAGGCGCGATGCGGGAAGCGAAAGGGCGTGCCCTCGTCGGCCCTAACGTCATTGCCAACGCGCTTCCCTATTTGGGGGGCGGCCTGATTTTGACGGCACTCGGCACCTATGGTGGTCTGAGCGTGCTTCAGACTAATCCTGCTCTATTTATGCCCACGTTTATTGGGGCAATTATCGCGCAGCTAATTTTGTTTTTTGTAGCTCAAAACGTAGCGGTCAAGGGTAACAACAGCGTAGCTTTACCGCTGCTCGTCACCTATAGCCTGCTGACGGGCTATACGCTCAGCGGCATCGTGAATTTGGCGCTGAGAACAAACGGCGTAGGAATTGCAGGCATTGGTATTGCGGCGTTGGGCTGCGGCATCTCGTTTATTGCGGCCAGACAAATCGGCTCCAACCTCTCCGATCAAGACGGCTTGGCGCTAGCTAAAACCGTTCAGATTGGCGTGATTGCGCTAATTGTGGTGATGCTGCTTCAGTTGGGGTTTGCCATGTTTGGGGTGTTTACACCGAGCTGGCTGGAAATTGGCATTTCCGGGATTGGCGTACTGCTGTTTGTTGGGGCAGCCGTGGTTGATTTCTACGTGCTGCCGCGCAGCTACCGCGATGACCAGTATCTGCCGGCGGCGCTGTCGATGTACCTCACCTATATCAATCTGTTTGTGTTCATCTTGCGGCTGATGATTGCCCTCAACCGCGATTAGGATTGCAGGTTCGTTCGTTGAGCTTAAGGCTGGGCTACGGCTCAGCTTTTTTAAGCTCTATTTTGAGATTTAAGATTGACAAGGGCATCCGGTAGGCACAAAACCTGCGGCTTCATTTACAGCCAGAAAGGCTACAGTAAGTAAAGGAATATGAAGCACTCTCAGCAGAGGACGGTTTATCCATGCGGGTAATTTTGATGACGGGCAAGGGCGGCGTGGGCAAAACCTCAGTCGCGGCGGCAACAGGCTTGCGCTGCGCGGAGTTGGGGCACAAAACGCTGGTGCTGAGTACCGATCCGGCTCACTCGCTGGCCGACAGCTTTGACATGGAGCTAGAGCATGCGCCGCGCCAGGTGCGTCCCAACCTCTGGGGAGCCGAGCTAGATGCGCTGATGGAGCTAGAAGGCAACTGGGGAGCCGTGAAGCGCTATATTACCCAAGTACTGCAAGCTAGAGGTGTGGAGGGTGTGGAGGCCGAAGAGCTGGCGATCTTGCCGGGAATGGACGAGATTTTTAGTCTGGTGCGCATGAAGCGGCACTACGACGAAGGCGAATATGACGTGCTGATTATTGACTCTGCCCCGACCGGCACGGCGCTGCGGCTGCTGAGTTTGCCGGAAGTGGCGGGTTGGTACATGCGGCGGTTTTATAAACCCCTACAGGCCGTCTCAGCAGCGCTGCGTCCGCTAGTTGAGCCGCTGTTTCGACCGATTGCGGGCTTTTCGCTGCCCAACAAAGAAGTCATGGACGCGCCCTACGAGTTTTATGAGCAGATTGAGGCACTGGAAAAAGTGCTGACAGACAACGCCCAAACTTCGGTGCGGCTGGTCACCAATCCTGAAAAAATGGTGATCAAAGAATCTCTGCGGGCTCATGCCTATCTCTGCCTCTACAACGTAGCGACCGATATGGTAATTGCCAACCGGATCATTCCTGATGAAGTTACCGATCCATTCTTCCAGCGTTGGAAAGAGAATCAACAGCAGTATCGTCAGGAAATTCACGATAACTTCAGGCCACTGCCGGTGAAAGAAGTGCCGCTCTACTCTGAAGAAATGTGCGGGTTGGCCGCGCTAGAGCGTCTGAAAGAAACCCTCTATGCCGACGAAGACCCTGCGCAGGTCTACTACAAAGAGACGACGCTGCGGGTTGTGCAGGAGCAAAACCAGTACAGCTTAGAGGTCTATCTGCCGGGAATTGTCAAAGATAAAGTTGAGCTGAGCAAGTCGGGTGACGAGCTGAATATCCGCATCGGCAACCATCGGCGCAATCTGGTGCTGCCGCAAGCACTGGCGGCGCTTCAGCCTGCCGGAGCCAAAATGGAAGAAGACTACCTCAAGATTCGCTTTGCTTCAGCCTGAGGGTTGTCTGGACTCAGGTGCTGGTCACTCACTGCTCCCGCAGCAGAGTTTCTGCCGTGCCAGCCATTTGCCTCTACAATGCAGTTTCCCAGATTTTGACTCGTCAGATTTTCGCTCGCGGGTAGGGGTGAATCACTGGATTGCTATTCAGTGTTCGAGTGCTACAATCTGGGTTCTGTCCTTTCCGAGATGAGATTGCATGAGATCGGCAGAGACTGTTCCATCTGAAGTTGTGCAGCAGATGGCTGATTATTTCAGCGTGCTAGGCGAACCGATGCGGTTACGGCTGCTCAACCTGCTGCGAGATGGCGAAAAATGCGTCCAGGATCTAGTAGAAGCCACCGAAACCAGTCAGGCCAACGTTTCAAAGCATCTGAAAGTCATGCTGCAAGCCGGGATTTTGAGCCGTCGCAGCGAGGGCACTTCGGCCTACTACTGCGTGGCCGACAGCCTTAGCTACGAGCTGTGCAACCTCGTCTGTGACCGTATCGCCTGCCGGATTGAAGAGCAGGCCAAGCAGTTTCGCTCGTTTAGTATCACCGGACGGCAGTAGGTTTGACTGCATGGGTACAATAGCCAAGTCTAGCGCTTGGCCAAAAGGCGCTCAGGCTGTCTGCATTGAGAGCTAACTATGGCAAGTCGCCTTTTGTCTAACCACAAGCTACCGCTCCAGTGGGTCTTGATTGCGCCGTTTGTGATCCAGATCTTTACGGCTGTGGGGCTGATTAGCTATTTTTCGTTTCGCAACAGTAAAGCGGCTGCTAATAATTTGGTGGATCAGCTGATGCTGCGAGTCGATCAAGTGGTAGACAAACATCTAGATAGCTATTTAGAGACCCCTGTACGGATTACCGAAGCGACTACAGATGCAGTTGATAGCGGTTTGCTCAAACCCTACGATCTGAGAGCAGTTCAGCAGCTTTTGTGGTATCAGCTGAAGAGGGCGAACGTTACCTACGTTAACTATAGCTTGACCAACGGCGATTACCTCGGTGCGGGCGCTTATCTGGGTCACCAAAATACGATCAGTGTAACTTCAGCTCAGACCGGGGGCAAAAACTACAACTATAAAACGGATGTCCAGGGAAATGCAGGTGAGCTGATAGAAATAGATGACTATGACCCTGCCAAGGAAAGCTGGTATAGCGAAACGATGCAGGCCAAGCGTCCGCTGTGGAGCGATGTCTATGCTTGGGATGATGCCTCTACTACAGTTTCACTAGCAGCCAGTCGCCCCATTTATGATGCCCAGCAGCAGCTGATTGGCGCTGTGAGCGTAGATATGGCGCTGTCCGACATCAGCCGATTTTTACGAGACTTGCAAATCAGTCCATCCGCCAGCATCTTTATCATGGAGCGTGACGGCTCGCTGATTGCCAGCTCCGGCACAGAGCCAGTCGTCAAGACAGTCAACAAGACCGCCGAGCGCATCAACGCCTTGCAAAGTCCAGACCCGCTGATGCAGCAGACCGCTCTACAGATTCAGCAGGCTGTCGGAAACTTTCACGCCATTGAATCAGACCAGCAGTTTGAGTTCAAACTAGACGGGGAGCGGCAATACGTGCGCGTCACGCCCTGGCGAGACCAGCTGGGACTAGACTGGCTGGTGGTGGTGCGGCTGCCGGAAAGCGATTTTATGTCCCAGATTAATCAGAACGCCCGCACTACTTTGCTGCTCTGTATTGCGGCTCTGGCCACGGCAATTTTGACTGGGCTTTGGACGGCACGGCGGATTACTCGACCCATTCAGCAGCTGGATCAGGCGAGTCAGGCACTGGCCGCAGGCGAACTGGCGCAGGTCAAGCTCAGCAGAATCCGCGAAATCAACTCGCTCTCTAGCTCTTTCAACCAGATGGCAAAGCAGCTGCGCGAATCGTTTACTGCACTTGAAGAGAGTAATACTGTACTTGAAGATCGGGTGGAAGAACGCACCGCCGAGTTAACCAGCACGCTGCAAGACCTGAAGCATGCCCAAGCGCAGCTCGTCCAGACTGAGAAGATGTCGAGTCTGGGGCAGCTGGTGGCTGGAGTCGCCCATGAAATTAACAATCCGGTGAATTTCATCCACGGTAACCTCTCATACGCCGAACAATACAGCCAGGAACTGCTGGGCTTGCTCGATCTCTATGCCCAGCACTATCCCGATCCAGATGCCGAGATTGTGGCTGAGATCCAGGCTGTCGATCTGGAGTTTCTGCGTCAGGATATCGACAAGCTGTATAGCTCCATGGCAGTTGGCACAGAGCGCATCCGCGAGATTGTGCTGTCGCTTCGCAGTTTCTCCAGGCTGGATGAAACTGGGATTAAGCCAATTGACCTGCATGAGGGACTCGACAACACGCTGCTGATTCTAGAAAATCGACTGAAAGCTAAGTCTGAGCGTCCGGCGATTCAGGTCTATAAAGACTATGGCGAACTGCCGCTGGTTGAGTGTTACGGGGGGCCTTTGAATCAGGTGTTTATGAATTTGCTCACCAACGCGCTGGATGCGCTGGACGAATTCGACGAATCGCGTTCCGCTGAGCAGATTCAGGCTAGCCCCAGCGCAGTCTGGATCCAGACGCGCTGCACCCAAGACTGGGTTGAAGTCCGCATTGCTGACAACGGAGCAGGCATGACAGAAGCCGTGCAGTCTCGCCTGTTTGATCCATTTTTTACCACCAAGCCCGTTGGCCAAGGCACCGGGCTGGGGCTGTCCATCAGCTATCAGATTGTTACCGAAAAGCACGGCGGCAAGCTGAGCTGTCTCTCAGCTCCGGGGCAGGGCGCGACGTTTGTGATTGAGCTGCCAATTCAGCAAGCTTGGCCTCTGCCCTCTGCCGAAGCGCAGCTTGTCCAACAGCCTGTCTAACAGCCTGTCTAACAGCCTGACGAAAGCAAGCAGTCTAGATCGGGCTCGATCTAGAGCGGAAAATTTTGCTCAAAGGCAGTCCGCGTCATCGGCTGGTCAACGATCAGCCCCTCACCGCCCAGCAGTTTCAGCGGTTCACCTGCGACCGAAATCCAGACTGGAGCCTGGGGATCGAGCGTCGTGGCCGTATAGATGACCTGACCCAGCCTGCCTGTCATTGAACTGCTGCCGCCGCCTGTCGTGAAGTCTGCGGAAAGATTGACATGCACCCCATCCGGCTGGATGGTGACCTGCTCTAGCTTCGTGCCCTGCGGGATAGTCGAAGTGAGTTCAGCAGCATCTGAGCCTTTGAGCATTGCCTCTAGAGCAGCCTGCAAGAGTGCCTCCGGCTGTCCCGGCGCTGAAACCGACACCAAGGCTGGCACGAGTTCAAAACTCGTCGCGGTTGATTTCAGCCAATAGACCTGAACATTCTGCTGTAGCGGAACCTGGGTAATGTCGCTAGGCGAAGCAGGCGCAATTGAAGGGGTAGGAGTGGAGGACTGAATCGCCTGCTGTAGCCACCAGACCACACCGCCCCCTGCGAGCAGCATGGCGATGGCCACGCCCAGCATCAAACCTCGCACCAGACGCGAGCGGCTATGCTGCCTCTGAAGATCAGGATCTTGCATTAGGGTTGCTCCAATCAGGACGGCTCTAGTCTAGCGAGAATCTCCGCAGAATTATGATCTCATAAACAGATCCGCTAGGATGGCTCGCAGAAGAGCTACAAATCTTTGCGAACTTTTGTGATTTCAACAGATAACCTGCAATCGCGCTCAAACCTGGGCCTGTATGCCACGCTGCTGCCGCCTCTGCTCTGGATGACGCTGCTCTATTTTCTGCCGCTGGCGCTGCTGCTGGCCTACAGCTTTTGGCGACTAGAGTCGTTTGAGATCGTCAAAGAATTTAGCTGGGTCAACTTCAGGACTATTTTTACAAACAGCGCTTACCAAACGGTGATTTTGAGAACGCTGTTGACTGCCCTGAGCGTGACGCTGATCGATATTGTAATTGCGCTGCCGCTGGGCTATTGGATCGCTCAGCAGCGTTCCCGTAGTATTTTGACGCTGCTGGTGATTCTGCCGCTCTGGTCGAGCTATCTGGTGCGCGTCTTTGCCTGGAAGATTATTTTGGGCTACAGCGGACTGCTGAATGGCTTGCTGCTGGCAGTCGGAATTTTGCAGCAGCCCAGCTCAATCTTTCTCTACAACAGCTTCTCAACGACGCTGACCTTTGTGCATCTTTGGCTGCCTTTCATGATTTTGCCGATAGTTGCTGCCTTTGAGCGTCTGCCTGCTAACTTGCTCGAAGCCTCGGCTGATCTGAACGCTCCCCCCATGGTCACCTTTCGGCGGGTGACGCTGCCGCTAGTCATGCCCGGAATTTTGGCGGGATCCATCAATGTTTTTTCGCTGACGGTAGGCGACTTCATTACGCCTAGCTTGGTGGGCGGCTCCAACGGCATTTTACTGGGCAACTTGATCTCGTCGCAGTTTGGCGTGGCCTACAACTGGCCGTTGGGGGCAGCGCTGGCGCTAGTTGTGATGCTGATTGTGCTGCTGGGGCTGGCTGTCGTCCTGCGGCAGGGAGGTCTAGAGAATTAGCCAATTAAACCAAACCATTAAAAACGGGCGTGCCAAAATGACACACCCTCACACCACATTAAAATTCACTCCAAAAGCAATTGGCGTTGATCAAAAGCCGATCAAGCTCACCCAATTAAGCTCATCCAATCAAGCTCAGCCACCTGTTGTCATGGCTGAATTGTCGAAGTAGGTCGGCCAGTTTTCAACATCATCATCTGGGATGCTGAAGCGCAGAGGATTGCCGCAAGAGGGGGTGTTTTGGTTATTGCGGCAAACCCAGCTGCCCTTCTGTAGCTCGCTGCCGATTCTGGGTGGCTCAGCGCAGTCCGGACCAGGGTTGTTTTTGCAAGCCCAGCCGCCACTTTCAGTTTCACCAATCTCACGAGTTGGGTTTTCACACTGCGGATCGAGGCTATTGCGGCAGGGGAAAGTACCCGGCTCGCGTTCGTAATAGACAGCGCTGGCCTTCGGAGAAAATGCCAAGGGTGCGAGCAAAATGCCCATACCCAGCAAACCTGCCGAGACAGAGAGTAGTTTTTTCATGATTGCTTTGACGCTAAAGATACGATGCTTCAGTGATCATACTTGACCCAAGCCGGGTCAGGCTAGTCAAAATCTATCGTCAGAGCGCAGGGTCTGTAATCGTAGTTTCACGTAAGTTTAATGATATAAACGTGTTTTTTTAACAAATTCAGCAGATTAGCTACTGAAGTCAGGCTGCTGTGAGACAAGTTCAGCAGGAACAGCCGCAGAGCTAGAGCAGCGCTAAAGTCTAAGCCTCATCTAATAAAGCTCATGATAAATCTCATCTAAAGTTTGAGGAGAACCAACTGGACTGTGAGCTGAGCTGACCTATAGCCTGATATCACCTGAGCTAAAAACTGGCTGAGAAGCATATCCCTATGATCGCTATGATCACTGAAATTAAACCGCGCCAAGCTGCCAAACCCTGGTTGCTGATCAGCTGGTCGCTGCTGGTTTTTGGCTTTCTCTATCTGCCAATTCTGGTGCTGGTGGCGATCAGCTTTAACGATTCCCCCATCCTCTCTCTGCCGTTTCGAGGCGTGACGCTTGACTGGTACCTTCAGGCATGGCAGGACAAGACGCTGCAGCGGGCGTTGTGGAATTCACTCAGCGTCGCGGCGAGCGCCACGCTACTGGCGACGGCACTCGGACTGCTGGCCGCCTTTGCCTGCTGTCGCTATCGCTTTTGGGGTAAAAACAGCCTGCGGATAGCGCTCAACCTGCCGATTCTGCTGCCTGGGATTGTGACTGGCATAGCAATGCTGGCCTATTTCTCGGATCTAAACTGGGATCTGTCTCTACAGACAGTTGTTTTGGGACATGTTGTGTTTGGTCTACCCGTCGCCTTTGGCACAATTTACAGCCGCCTGCGGCAGTTTCCCGACAGCTTGGCAGAGGCAGCGGCAGATTTGGGGGCAGCGCCCATACAGGTGTTTGCGGACGTGATTTGGCCCTACATCCGCAGTGCGGTGATTTCTGCGGCACTGCTGGCCTTTACACTGTCGTTTGATGAAGTAGTAGTGACAATTTTTTTGACCGGGCGCGACAACACGCTGCCGATGGAAATTTGGGGCAGGCTCCGCACCCGCATCACCCCCGAAATTGCCGCTGTCGCAACGCTAGTTTTGCTCGCCAGCGGAGTCATTGTGCTGGCGAGCCAGTGGATTGCAAATCGAGGGGAGGCAGAGGGATGATGGATAGCCCAGATAGCCTTGTCTACCTAGATGGCGTTAGCAAGCTCTACGCCACCCCGCAAGGGCTGCTGCCTGCGGTGCGTCAGGTGACGCTGGACGTGCGGGCGGGTGAGTTCTACTCGCTGCTAGGGTCGAGCGGTTCTGGTAAAACCACGACGCTGAGGCTGATTGGCGGCTTTGAGATTCCAGACTCTGGGCGAGTGATGCTGGGCGGCGAAGATGTGACGCAACTGCCGCCCCATCGCCGCAATCTGCATACAGTCTTCCAAAATTACGCGCTGTTTCCGCATCTCAACGTAGCTCAAAATATTGCCTATCCGCTCAAGATTGCTCAGCTACCCAGCGCTGAGATCAAGCTGCGCGTTGAGGCTGCCCTCGAAATGTTTCGGATTACCGGGCTGGGGGAGCGTCGTCCGGCACAGCTTTCAGGGGGACAGCAGCAGCGAGTTGCTCTAGCCCGCGCCCTGATTGGTCGCCCGAAAGTGCTGCTGCTAGACGAGCCGCTCTCTGCCCTAGATGCCAAAATTCGCGAGGAGGTGCGGCAAGAGCTGCGCGAACTCCAGCGGCAGACCAACCTGACCTTTATCTACGTCACCCATGACCAAGAAGAGGCTCTGGCACTCAGCGACCGAGTTGCTGTAATGCAGCAGGGGAGAGTGGAGCAGGTGGGCAGCCCCCGCGAGATTTATGATTGCCCAGCTTCGCTGTTTGTGGCGCAGTTTATCGGCAAGGCTAATTTTTTGACAGGTCGGGTGCTCCAGACTGATCCCTTGACGGTTATGGTGCAAAATTTACCCATCCGGGCAAGCGCAATGGGCTACCAGCCTCAGCTAGACGAAACTGTGACGCTGATGATTCGGCCTGAGCAGCTTCAGATTGCCGAGTCGCAGCCCGATGCAGCTCCAACAGCAGTCCAAGCCGCAACTCAGGCAGCAGCTCAGCTCTCTGTAAATCAATTGAGCGGTCGAGTCATCGGCGATACCTATGTAGGTCAGCTCCTGCAAGTCCAGATTGAGACTGCCTTAGGCAGATTGACGGCAACCGTTCTAGGCAAGGCAAGCTTGAGCAGCGAAGTCAATCTGACCTGGCTAGTCTCAGCCTGTACGGTGATTCCTCCTGCCCTAGCCACGATGCCATCTCCATAGTTCCGTAGTTTTACAGGCTTCATAATTCCTTGATATCAGAGCTGCAATCAGGGCAATTGCTTTACCTAATCGGCTAAATCGGGTGGCTAATATTGAGGCACGCAAGACGTAGGGTAGACGGAGTGCAACCGTTCCAAGGCACGATCAGGTCATAGTTGGAGCGCAATCAGGACGCAATCACATTCAGCAGCGACGACAGATAGGGTACAGATCCAGATCAGATCCAGATCAGCCCTTGTCGTGGATAAGCAGTAGATAAGCAAACTAATTTAGCTGGGGAAGATCTCACGATGTTTGATTTCACGGCGCAAAAGGTAGTTAACTGGTGGACAGCTTGGAGCAAAGCTGATGCTCAAACCGAGTCGGTGTCAAGTCTCGCGAATTCGCAGCAGTCTAATCTGTCTCTACAGCTTTCTCGTCAAGCCCTAGAAGGCGCAGCCTTTGCCCTTAGTGGCTCTCCCTCGTCAGACGCAATGGCTTGGCTCCGGTTGGCTCGACCGGAGCTGTTTGTCTCACCCGTGTCAGCCTCTGCGCCTACCCCTGCTACAACGCCAGTCGCCTTAGAGCTAGAGCTAGAGCTAGAGTCAAATCTAGAAGCTGAGGCTGATTGCTTGCTGTCGTCAACCGTTAGCGCCATTGATAGCACCATCGATGCTGTCGAAAATACTGCGACCTGGGCGGTCAGCTAGGCTTAAACCGGGTCGGCAACCCCAAACACCTGCTCAAACGCCTTGCCGACCTTATAGCCTGAGTCAATTGACTCCAGCGGATCTTTACGCAAGCGGTGTCTGAGCGCCATTACCACCACGCGCCGAATGTCATCTACCGTGACTTCGGTCCGACCTTCGTAGGCAGCTAGTGCCTTGGCGGCGCGGTTGGTGACAATATCGCCACGTAGCCCATCCACATCTAGATCTGAGCAGACCTGTGAAATCTTTAGCTTCAGCTCCGAGTCAACTTTGACCGATCTGAGCAGATTTTGGGCGTTAATTAGCGTCTGTTGCAGCGCTGCCTGCTGTGAGCCATATTTCTCTAGAAATGGCTCCGGGCTTTGGTCAAACTCTGAGCGCTGCTCGACAATCTCGACGCGCAAGGCCGGCTCTTTCACCGTGCGGATCTCAGCGTGAAGACCAAAGCGGTCGAGGAGCTGAGGGCGCAGCTCGCCCTCTTCCGGGTTACCTGAGCCGACCAGCACAAATCGCGCCGGATGACGAATCGAGATGCCCTCCCGCTCGACTGTATTCCAGCCGGAAGCCGCTGAGTCCAGCAGCACGTCTACGAGGTGATCGTCGAGCAGGTTCACTTCATCGACATAGAGAATGCCGCGATTGGCCTGAGCCAGCAGCCCTGGCTCAAAGGCTTTGACGCCCTCAGATAGCGCTTTTTCAATATCAATTGTGCCGCAGACGCGATCTTCGGTGGCTCCTAGCGGTAGATCGATCATGGGCACTTTTTTAGGCAAGGTCTGAATCGGCTCGCCTGCCTCTAGCAACTGCTTCAGCGCATCGCTCATCAGGCTCACATCGGTTGGGTGACTGTTAAATGGATCGCCTGCGGCCACCTCAATCTCAGGCAGCACGTCGGCTAGGGCACGGATTGTTGTAGATTTCCCCGTGCCTCGGTCGCCCATGATCATCACTCCGCCAATTTTCGGATCGATGACGTTGAGCAGGAGCGCCAGCTTCATTTCCTCCTGCCCCACAATGGCTGTAAAAGGAAAGACGGCGCGGCGGGTAGAAGTTTTGGAGGCAGCTGTAATCACGAGAATTTAACCTGAGATTCTAAACAAAGCGGCACCTGCTCTACAGGCAGCTATTTCTATCAGCCCTACATAAAGCTACAAAACCGTGCCGCCTTTCATTGTGCCATAGAGCCGAGGCCAAATCGAGTCAAGTTAAGCCGCCATTTTGGACAGAAGCTGATATTGCTGCGGCTCCTCTAGCTGAAACCAAATATCTGGCTGGTAAATATCTGGCTGGTAACGGCACAGAACTATCTTGGAATTTTCAGAAGACAAGGCTCCCTTCAGCTGATCTTTACGACTAGCAGGGTTCTATGAAGCTTTTCATAAAGCTTCTGCTTAGGCAACTTAGCTTTTCCCGATTGTCCAGGCTTGGATACGTAGAGCTACTTATTGAAGAGATCGGTGGTCAGGATTCAGTTAAGTTAGCCAATCCGCTGCGGATACACGGAAATAGCTCAAAAGCATCCGCCCAAAAATTGGTGAATCTACTCACAGTCCTGAAAAAGCTGTCGGTTAGAACCAGGGAATCATCGCAAATCTGTGTCATTCGACTTCCTTAGCCTGGAAGGTTTCGGTTCAGCCAGTGCTCCTCGTTATATTAGGTGAGACTCATGCAGGAAAATCAATCGAAGCGGCTCAATATCCTGTTGGTTGCGGAACAGTGTAATCCCGAAGGTGCATCTGTTCCGCTGATTGCTTGGCATTTTTTTGATCAGGTGAGCCAACTTGCAGATGTCACCCTCGTCACACATGAGAGAAACCAAGAGCAGATTGAGAAATATCGCAATGGTCGAAACGTTGTATATATTCAGGAAGGTGCTTTTAGTAAAAACTATTATCGAATAATCACTCAGCTTCTTACCTTCTTGTTTAGAGGGAAGATTAACTGGCCACTGCTCCATACCTTAGCTCTACCGATCTATCTTGAATTTGACTATACCGTCTATCGAAAATTCAAGCAGGCAGTTCAGAACCATGTTTATGATGTCGTCCATGCTGTAAATCCTACTATCCCACGATTCCCGGTCAAGATTTCTCAAGCCTGCACTGAGGTTCCCTTTCTGCTAGGGCCACTCAATGGCGGTATTCCTTTTCCTAAGAGCTTTCAGGACAAGGCTAAGCAAGAGTTTGTTCAGTTTAACTTTTTGAGAACTGTAGGCCGCTATCTAATGCCGGGTTACCTGGCAACCTATCGGCGAGCCAGCAAGATCCTAGTTGGCTCCAACTTCACACTAGAGATGTTGAAGAAAACATTCAATCTGCCTGATTCGCGCATTAGCTTGTTTAGTGAGAATGGGATTCCGCAGGAGTTTTTTGTCGATCACAAGGTAGCTGCATTGGATCGACCAGTAAAGCTGCTGTTTGTGGGTCGATTGGTACCCTACAAGTGCGCTGATCTGGTGATTGAAGCGATTGCTAAGCTTGCTCCTGCAACTCTAGATAGAGTGACCTTGACCATCGTCGGAGACGGCTCAGAGCGGGCAAACTTAGAGGCTCAAGTGCAGCGACTCCAGCTCGAGAAAACGGTGACCTTTACGGGTTGGATTGGCCATCAAGAAACTAGCAGCCACTACAAAACTTCAGATATCTTTTGCTTCCCTTCAATTCGCGAGTTTGGCGGTGCGGTGGTTCTAGAAGCAATGGCGAGCGGGTTGCCCTGCATTGTGGCTGATTATGGCGGCATTAGTGAATATGTGACTGAGCAGGCAGGCTTCAAGATTGAGCCGATATCTGCCAGCCATTTGATCCAAAAACTTGCAGAAGCAATTCAGCTGCTTGTGGACGATCCCCAGCTGCGGAGCCAAATGTCACAGCAGGCTATCCAGCGCGCTAAAGAATTTGAATGGAGCCATAAAGCCACACAGCTAGTGCAGCTCTATAGTGCGCTGAAGACTGCAACCCAACCCAGCATTCAGCAGCTTCCTGATATGTCACCGCGACCCAAGACTCAGTTTGGCTAGCTCAGATCTTGCAAGTGAGTAATGATTTACTTCACGGTACTTTAATATTCACAGCTTGTTCACGATATTCCAAGTGAACTGTGAACAGGTAGGGAACATCAAACCGTTTGGCAGACAAGGCTTTCGGCGATCTTAGTCATTTTTTCCTCTACCTAGAGTGATAGAAGAGGATACCCAAACAGCATACTCATCTTCAGCAATCCCGACTCTAATGCTAATGAACGTGACGCTGATGCGGACAAAGGACAGCAGTGAGCGGATCCGGCAACAACGCGATGCTGTTCGCGGGCTAGCTCTGACTGAGCATCGGGTGGATAGGGATTTAGCATTGGCTCATTCATTGGCAGTCTCCTCAAAATAAGCGTTCGATTCCAAAATCCCTATCCTGTAAATTTATTCTGCAAGCACCGGATCAGCTGATGTTCCTTCCGACCGTATAGTCTCCAAGGACTGATCTGTCGTGTCAATCCGGAAGGCAAACGTGATTACGGCAGCCAGCACACAGCAGACCGACATCGCAATCAGCAAAGGCGGCACGCCCCAAGACTTTTGCAGAATCGGCAGCACAGACGTACCCACGACAGCCCCCGCTTTGGCAAAGGCAGCTGCAAAGCCAGCCCCAGTTGCTCGAATCGCGGTCGGGAAGACCTCCCCTGAGAGCAGAAACGTAGTGGCATTCGAGCCAGCGTTCATCATCAGGTTAAAGCACAAAAAGCCGATCAGCACCAGGACAATGTTGCCCTGACTGCCAGCAGGCAGCAGATCAGAAGCGGCCAATATGCTTAGTCCTATCGCCATCCCCAAAAAGCCAATCATCTGAAGCCGGATGCGGCCTAGCTTTTCGACGAGCAAAATGGCGCAGATAAAGCCCAGAATCAAAGAGATATCCACCACTGCCGCTCCCTGGGCAGAACCCATCTCCCGCGCCATAAAGTCAGTTTCGCCTGAAAAAGCCAGCATTCCAATAATCGTGGGGGTAAAAATGCCGACTCCATAGGTGGCGATATCTTGCAAGAACCAGGGCACTGAGGCCAGAATTGTGCTGCGGCGATTGCAGGAGCTAAACAAAGTGCCGTAGGTTGGTCGTTCTGTTGAGACGGGCGGCTCTAGCTTTGGCGTAATCGTGACAGGAGTTTCTAGGAGCTGAGTGGCAGCTTTAGAGGCTTCTACGTATTCGCCGCGGCTGATAAAGTAACGAGGGCTTTCTAAAGTAAAGCTGAGCCGAATGACCGCCACCGCTACCGCCAAGAGCGCCCCCACTCCCAGCATCCAACGCCATGCGTACTGAATGGCAATCTGGTCGATGTCAGGATAGAGAACGCGAAACTGATGAATCACGACCAGTCCGGTGAGCGCCCCTAATAATGCTCCGACAGCCTGAAAGGTAAATGCGCCAATCACCATCCGTCCCCGGTAGCGCGCCGGAATATTCTCGGTAATGTACGAGACGCTGATCGGGTAGTCTGCCCCAATCCCGACTCCCACCAAAAAACGAAAGGCGATCAGCGAAGCGGTATTCCAAGCTAGAGCTGTGCCCGCTGTGGCAATCACAAAAATCGCGATGTCTACAATCAGCATGATCTGCCGCCCCACCCGGTCGGTGATTGGCCCCAGCGTCAGAGAGCCAATTAGCGATCCTGCAACCGCTGCGGTGGCGACTGCGCCAATGGAGGCCGCAGTCAGGCCAAAGTCACGCTCTAGAAACGGCATCGCCACGCCGATGATAAAAAAATCAAACCCGTCAAGGGCAATCAATCCCGCCGACAGCAGCCAGAGCAGCCACATGGTGCGGGTGATTGGGGAGGCATCTAAGCGCTCCTCAAACGAGACTGGAGCTTCAGCCGTCATTCATCAGCCTTTTGTCAAGCACAACAGCTATCTCATTGCGGAAGATTCTTACTTCAAAACTATAGATATCAAAAGATATCAAAAGATATCAAAAGATATCAAAAGATATCAAAAGATATCAAAAGATATCAAAAGATATCAAAAGATATCAAAAGATATCAAAGTATCAGAAAACGGATTAGACAGAGAGTCAGGGGAATCACCATTTGATTTAGCGACTCCCTGCTTATTTATCAAAGGAATATTAAATCAGCACATAGAAAATTATGCTGTTCAATAGATGCACATTATACAAATGCACAAGTTGTAAACAAATACACAGCAAATCGTGATACTGAATACAGCTATTTAACTGTCAACTAAGGATGGAGCTAAGCGGATTCGAACCGCTGACCTTCTCAATGCCATTGAGACGCGCTACCAACTGTGCTATAGCCCCTTGTGCGTCTACTATAATGCCGTGCTGCTGTCCCATTCGTCAAGTCTGGTGCAGGAATCGCTGGAAAAGAGTTGCTGAAATTGAATCGAAGTGTTGCATAACTGCCAGCTTAGGCAGTACAGCCACTAGAATTAGAGACTGTACTCAAATTTAAGCCTGCACTCAGCCCTTCGCCCTATGACCGCTAAACCTCCCGACCATCTGCCTGCTTCCGGCGGGGCTTCCAGCTCTGATCCAAGCGCTCTAGCCGATCTACAGCCGCTGCTAGAATCGCTCAGGCGCAAAGAAGGCAACTGGGTTGCTTGGGGGCAAGCCTGCCAAACCCTGCAAAAGAGCGGACTTTCGCAGCAGCAGATTTTTGAAGAGACTGGATTTGAGCCGATTCAGCAAAACCAGATGACGGTAGCGGCGCAGGTTTACAGCTCGCTGGTGAGCGGCGGGGCATCTGAGTCGGTGCTGAAGCGATTTGAACAGACAGGCAGCGATTCACTCTACGAGTTGCGGATTTTGACTCAGCCTGAGCGCGTGGCGGCGGCGACGCTATTAGTTGAGCGCGGCATTGACTCAGAGGGGGCGCATGAAGTGGCCAAGGCGCTGAAAGAATTTGCCCGCCTGCTGGCGCGACAGCCTGCCGAATTTGCAGCCTATCCCGATGATGCGGTCGCCTATTTTTATTGGAAGCTGGCGCGACAGCAGGCTGATCTCCAGATGCGCTCGCGGCTGATTGCCCAAGCGCTGCGGTTCGCCAAGAGTGATTTAGCCCGCCGGGAAGTCGAAAAGCTGCTGACCGATTTCAGCATCAGCCGCAGCCGTCAGGCTCCCCGTCTGCCGTTTTATCGGCTGGAGTCGGCTAACGACCAGCCTCGGATTCTGCCAGTGGCAGGGAAGCTGCCCTTGACTGCTTCTGAGCTACAGGCAGTGCCGCTAGCCGTGAGCGAGGGGCAGTTTCAGATGGTGCGATTTGCGGGCGCAGGTGCTTGGGCGGCGCTACCGGGCTGGCAGGTGGTGCTAGCGGCTGAAGATCCGGTGCTGATTTTGACTGAAAGCAATGCGCTCCCCGAAGGCAATGCGCCGCAGTCTGCCTCGGAGGAAGTGGAAGAAGTGCTGCTGCTAATTGACCGCGCTGAGCGCCAATGGGATGCCGACGGCTATTTTGTGGTAGAGCGCGCCGGACAGATCCAAATCGATTGGTTTGAGGCTGCGCCAGATCTGGCAATTTTAGGCAAGCTGACTCTGGTGCTGCGGCCTAAGAAAGTGCTGGATGAAGGCTACAACAAAGAGCTGTGGCAGATTGATGAATAGATTTAGATATGCTTCAGGGTGTTATATAACAGGGCGCTGTGTAAATAGATTTTAAGAGATGAATTTATATCGATCCCAAAACTACTAAAGAAATAGCTGGGTAGATTGTCGCAGCCACGACCGCAGTAATCTGCAGGGTGTTGCTTTTTGCACTTCACATTATCTTTAAAATTAGGTGTAATTTCGGACATTTTGTGACTTTAAGGCTTGTTGTGCGAGTCACCTGAACTAAAATAATCGTGAAATAATCGTGATTGCGCTCAGTTCTACTCAGTTCTACTCAGTACCGATACGGTTTTTCAGTGTTCCCTCAGATCTTCAGTATCTTTATGAAAAGTCAGTCTTCGCAGGTTGCTGTAACCAAAGCCAGTCTGCTGGCAATATTGCTGAGCGCCTTGGTTGGAGGCTGGCTCTGCGAACTCTTGCCCTGGCTGATGGGAGCTCAGCAGAGCGTTTTTTCAACCGGAATTCCCTGGCTAAAGACTGAGGCTGACTGTGTGCAAACAGGCCGCACCTGGCAGGACGAAACCTGCTGGGATGCTGAGCATGACCCGACCTTTTAAGCTAGGCACCAGCCCCTGGAGCAGCCTGAGGCAGCCGCGCCAAACCCTGCTTAACCAAATTTTTCAGGAACGCCGAGCGCTGATTGTCCTGAAACACAGCCTTCACTTTTTGCACCAGGCCGTCGATTTGAACTGAACCTGTTGTTTCAGACTGGCTCTGCTCCTCAAAATATTCCACCAAGCTCAAGCCCGCCACGCGAGTCAAATAGGCGGCGCTCAGTCCCTGAAGCGTGCCGCCTGCGACATAGGTGAGCGCATGGCTTTTGAGTAGTGGTGAAATCGCCTGACTCGCCATTTCAACCAAGCCCAGCTTCACCATCTGGCTACCTAGGCTAGCCGCGACAGTTTTGGCTTGGTCTAGCGAAAACTGCTGATGGTAGAGCGCTCCCAAATCCATCACCATTTGAGCGTTGATCGTCGCCGTTGTCAGCAGGTCAAGGCTGGGCAGCGGGTTGGCAAAAGCCGCCGCCGCCGCTACCCACTGATATTGCTCCACAACTGGCATAGCTCGACGGCGACGCAATTGATTAAGTTCGGCTCGCGCTATGGCGCTGAGCGCCTCTGTCTGCCGAAAAACGGTAGCCAGCACCAGCGATTTGGGCTGTTCAATCGCCTGCTGTAGTCTCGTTTGCAGGGACAGCAGCTCAGAAGTCGGCTGCTCAATCCGATCCTCAACCGTGCCGTCAGCCTGGTGCTGGCGCACTTTCAAGGGTGCAGGCTGAGCCGAAATCCCGATGATATCTGTCGCCTCTAGCAGATGATGTAGGCGGTTGCGGATCTGCTGCAAAATCACAGGCCGATCGGCAGGCAAATACTGATCTTGCTTGTTGAACAGCACCAGCAGTCGATAATGCTGCTGAAGCAAGGTTTGCACTGTCTGAAAGTCTGACTCGCTCAAGTCGCCGCAGATTACAAACAGCACCAAATCGGTATGAGATAGCTGCGCTAGATCGGGCGAGCCGTCCGGTGAGCTATGGGTCAGTGTCACCTCAGCGACGGGCATCAGGCTCTCTGGCAGCGCTTGAGCCAGAGCCGTTTTGCCGACGGATGCACTGCCCAGAACCGCCACTCTCAGCATTTGGCGCTCTAGCTCCTGACCCAGCGCTGCCAGCTTCTGACGCAGCGCTCGCGTGATTTCGGGTTCAGCTGGCTCCGCAGAGTTGGCCGTAGAGTTGGCCGTAGAGTTGGCCAAAAGCAACTCCTGGGCAAGCTGGTCAATCTGCGTCGTAACCGCCTGAAATCTCTGCTCAACTACCGCTCGGTCGATGGTCTGCACTGTTTGCACAATCGGCTGCGGCTTGCCCATCTGCTTGAACCACCAGAGTCCAGAACCAACCGCAATCGCGCTCCAAACTGCCGTGCTTCCCAAGTGAATTACGCCGGGATCAAAGCCTTGCAGCAGCCAAGCTGCGGCAGTTATGCCTAGGCCACCCAGCAGAATTGGACGTTTCAATAGTTCGGAGGTCATTTTCGGCTCATCAACATCACGGCAACTCTATTTTACTCAGATCAGGGGGTCGTTAAACCTTGACAAGCGAGTCGGATTTCCCTATTCAAAAGAGGTGTGCCATCCCATTTTTCAGTCTGGATCAATAGTTTTTCGTGAGCCGCGAGTTCAAGACAGATTTTCCGGAATCGCTCCAAAGCGTCATGTAAAGCTAAGCATATCCCTCTACAGTATTTGAACATTATTCAGACATTTCAGCTCTACTTGGCTAAGGCTGAAATCTGCGTAACGTGATGCCTATGTTGAGCCGATTGATCTGAATCAATCAAACTTCGCAAACTGTGACAGTCTGCATCAAAGGGAAAGAACCATATGACGAGGGTTGAAAGTCTAGCGATCGGGATTTTAGGTTACAACGAAGCCTACGGGATTGTCTACCTGCTCGATTCTCTGAGAGCACAGACATTGCTCAGTCGAGATTGTCCTATTGAGATTAGCGTTATCTCGAACGGGTCACAGGACAACATGGCCGCCGTGGCCAAAGCTCAGCTTGCTGATTTTCACTCCGACTGCCACCAGATCAAAACCCAAGTAGTAGAGCTGCCAACTGCTGACAAATGTGCAGCCTGGAACTATTTTGTGCATCAATTAGCCAAACCTGCTGACTGCTATATTTTGCTAGATGCAGATGTGGTGCTTTGTGACGGAGAGAGCCTTGCTCGCTTAGTTAAGCTGCTGGAGCAACTCCCAGACTGTCGGATTGCGGGTGGGCAGGTGATCAATGCCAAGCAGGAGGTTGTGAATCGAGACTGGGTAGACGGCAAGTGCTATGCGCTGCGCGGCGAAATTGCCAGAAATCTCCATATTCCAGCGGGCATTGTTTTAGATGATGCCTATTTGGCCTCAACAGTGCTGACCAACTGGTACGAAATTAGCTCAGAGACTGGTCTGAGCCGGGGCTACATGCGGCTTGTCGATCAGCCCAGCGTCCGCTGTGGCAATACGCCGCGTGATCGCAAGATCAGCTACTGGATTGCCGCGCGCAAACGCACCATCACCGCTGAATATACGCAGCGCCACGTGGATTTTTGCATGCGCTCGCTATTTGGTGGAGGCGAAGCTGCCAAGGCAATCTTGATGAAGCTAGCTACCACCAATCCTGACTGGTTTACTCAATACCTCGCTCAGGTCAGCGACCAAGACTGGCCTCGCTTCGATCCGCCCAGCTTGCAGCTCTCGCCCAGGCAACTAATCCAGGTCTTGGCCTACTGCTACTCCTACCTGCTCTCGGTGGTGGGGATTCGCAATCGCGAGTTTGGGCATTTGGCTTGGAAGCTGAAGCATCGCTACTGGTAAATTTAGCAGCCAAATTTCAGTGCCCATCAAAAAGCCTCGCAGAGTAACCTGTGAGGCTTTTTGTGTTGCCAATGTTCCAACTGGTGGCGGGGAGCGGATTTGAACCACTGACCTTCGGGTTATGAGCCCGACGAGCTACCAGACTGCTCTACCCCGCGATATCACCTCGACTAATATAGCAAGCGGTTTCGCAAATTGACAACTAAAGATTTAATTAGCCTACAAATCTCGGCGGATGGCGCGAGCAGGCTTTGAATAGTAATGAAAGCTTTGAGTGATTTAAGCCCATGCGATTTAAGCCCATGCTTCAGCCTATCCACAAAATCCTGCTGCTTGGCGGCGGTCTAGCGCTGCTTGGCGGCGGTACGCTGGTGGCGCAGGCACAGCAGGACTGTGATGCCTCCTACCCCACCGTCTGTATTCCACCTCCGCCCCCCGATCTAGACTGCGGCGATATCCCCCACAGGAGATTTGAGGTGCGGCAACCTGACCCACACCGCTTTGACGGTGACTTCGACGGCATTGGCTGTGAAAAGTAGGCCGTGAAAAGTAGAGGCGCTAAGAAATATCCTTAAAAAAGGTGGCTGCTGCGTTCAGCGCCACCCGGTTTGCAATAGAAACTATAAAGGAAACTATGAATTTGCCAAGCTGAATCTGTCAGATTCTGCCAGCGTTCAGGTCATTTCACCGAGCCTTCCAGCCGCGCCGTGTCGATCGGCTTGATCAGATAGAGGCGCAGCATGTTGACCCCAATTTTGGCGATGTGGGGCAGCTTTTGCAGCAGCTTCAGCGGCTTGGGTGAATTTTTGCCTGCGACGGCTAGCTTGGCATTGGCGGCGGCTGAGTCATCGAGTAGCGCGAAGAATTGGGGATGATCAACGTTGAGGATCAGCGGGAAGACGCGGCCAGCGGTGGCGTTGGTTTTGCGGATCACCTCAATGTCATAATCGCGGGCATCTAGCCCCAAGGAGGCATAGAAACCAGAGCGCTGAAGGTCATTGAGATACATCGTCGCAAAGACCGACAGCAGAAAGAACCGACTCCAGAGGCGCGCCCGCCAGTTGTTGAGAAACTGCGGCTGCGATTTCATAATCGCGTCAAAGAAGTCGCCATGCCGATTCTCGTCCTGGCACCAGTTTTCAAAGAACCGGAAAATCGGGTAGATGCGATGTTCGGGGTGGGCTTCTAGATGGCGGAAAATGGTGATGTAGCGCCAGTAGCCAATTTTCTCCGAGAGATAAGTGGCGTAGAAGATGAACTTGGGCTTAAAGAAGGTGTAGCTCTTGCTCTCGGTCAGGAAGCCAAGATCGAGCTGGAGGCCAAAGTCGGACATGGCTTTATTAAGGAATCCAGCATGTCGCGCCTCGTCGCGGGACATCAGCAGGAAGCATTCGGCCAGCAGCGGGCTTGTGTCTTTCAGCTTGCGCGACAGCTCTTTGTAGAGCAGAAACCCAGAAAACTCGGCGGTGCAGGAGCGCTCTAAAAACTCCATGAACAGCCTGCGGGTTTCACCATCTAGATGATCCCAAGACTGCTTAAATTCGTCACTGCGGACGAAGTGATGGCGGTTGTAGTCCGTGCGAAACTCTTCCAGGATGGCTCGCAGCTCGTCTTCGTTGGCGGTGATATCCATCCGCGCCATTTCCTCGAAGTCTGTGGTGTAGAAGCGAGGAGTCAAGATGCTGTCTTCAGCAGGCCGCTTAACGCCGGGGCGCAGTTCTTCGAGTTCGGGTCTTTTAAGAGAATCTACCATGGGTAACGTCGCTTCTCGCTTGATAGGATTGGGGACTTGCAGCCACCCAGCATTAGTAAATATGCAGCTATAAAAACCGGAAGGCAAAAACCGAGCGACGGATGGCTCAACTTAGCCAGCGCCCGTCTTACGCCCGCCTTTGTACACCTTCTCAGCCTTACATGCTTTATTTAGTCTATCAAGAGTCTACCAAGCTCAGGAGCTGGCTCAAAGCCAATATCGTTAAGAGTTGCAACGAGATATCTAGTTTCCATCGAGCCTGCTGCGAACTGGTTTGCCTGCGAGTCTGGCAATCGGCTGGCGATCTAGGTGGCAATAATTTTTTGGGCAAAAAAAATTGAAATTTAGCTGAAAAACAGCTTGCGAGTTTGGATTTTTTGGATAGAGTTAGTGGCTAGTCTTTAGGGCGGTTGAGCTGCCCGCAGGATTAATAGCATGACCAGCAGCAGTCGGGGTGCAAGATCGAGCCATGCAGATTCAACCGGGTAAAGGGTAGACGCAACTTGAAACTCCATAGATTTGTTCCCAGCTTTTCGGCTAGCTTCGTTTCGAGCTTGATTGGCCTGGGTTTGGCTGCTCCAGCCCTGGCGAGTCAAATTACCAGCTGGCATTTTGATGCCAACCAAAATCAGTTTGGGTTCACCACTGACGAAGCGGTTCAGCCTCGCGCTCAGCTCTTGCCTAACCCAGCTCAGCTCGTGATTGACCTGCCGGGCACAAAATCGGGGCAGGCGGCGATTACGCAGGAAATTGGTGGCGGCGTGCAGCGCGTCCGGATTAGCGAGCTAGATGCCAGCACAACTCGGATTGTGGTCGAACTGTCTCCGGGCTATACGCTTGACCCGCAGCAGATTCGCTTCCGGGGTATCTCGCCGACCCAGTGGACGGTGCAGCTGCCTCAGCCGCAGTTGGTTGCTGCTCCCGCACCTGCGCTCGTGACCTCGCCGCCACCCGCCCTTCCAGCCTCGCCCGCCCCCGCTCGCCGCACTCCAGCCGCATCTCCTCAACCAACTCAACCAGCGCCTCAAATTGCTCAAATTGATAACCTGCAAGTCACTGATGCTGGACTATCGCTAGGCTTACAAGGGATAGGCTTACAAGGGGCAGAAGGAGCAGCCAAAGTTTCTGTTGAGCGCAGCCGCAGCGGACGCACGATAACAGTCCGGCTCGAAAACACCCAGATTGCGTCTAGACTCTCGAATCGAGAGCGGCAGATTAATCGGCATGGCGTGAACGAACTCACGCTGCGGCAGCGCAGCGGTAACGTGGTCGAGCTAGAGCTAAAGGTGGATCGACGCAGCCCGGACTGGCAGGCTAGCAGTAGCCAAAGCCAGATTTTGCTGTCTCCTGAAGCCGCGCTGACGGCAGCAAAGATTGCCGATCCTGAACCGCTTACCCCTGCTGCCGTGCGGACTCCAACTCAGCCTGCTGCGGCCCCCCCTGTTGCTGCTGCCTCTGCTGCACCTGCCGTCAGATTGGCCGAACAGCCCTCGCCAGCTCGCCTCTTAACTGCGCCGACCCGCCAGATGGCCACCGTTGCAGGAATTAGCCTGAATGTCAGCAGCAATCAGCTCGTGATTCAAACCGATCGGCCTGTGGAGCATAGCGCTCAGTGGCAGGGGAGCATGTATATTGTGACGCTCTCTCCAGCGCAGTTGGCGAGTCGGGTCTCGGGCCCCCGGTTTGCGGCCACCGATCCGCTGCGGCGAGTGCAGCTAATCCAGATGGACGACGATACGGTCAGGGTTTCTATCCAGCCTGCGGCGGGAGTGCAGTTTGGCGAGCTGAACGCGGTGTCCTCGCAGATGCTGGCCTTGCAGCTCCAGCGGCCTGCTGCGACTCCGCCTGCCGCAAACGCCAGCCGTCCGCTGCCCAGCATCATTCCCAACGGACGCATTGTGGTGGCGCTCGATCCAGGGCATGGCGGCGGCGATCCGGGCGCAGTGGGGATTGGCGACATCCACGAGGCTGATATTGTGCTGTCGATTAGCCAGCAGGTAGCAAGTCTGCTGCAACAGTCGGGCGTGCAGGTGATCTTGACGCGCAGTGACGATACCGAAATCGATCTCCAGCCGCGTGTCGATATCGCAGAGCAGGTTCGCGCCAATCTGTTTGTCAGCATTCATGCCAACTCCATGGGGATGGATCGCCCAGACGTAAACGGGATCGAAACCTACTACTACTCCAGCGGGGCAGGCTTGGCGCAGGCCATCCAAACCAGCATGGTCGGCAGTTTGGGCATGAAGGATCGGGGGGTTCGACAGGCCAGGTTTTACGTGATCAAAAACACGACGATGCCTTCGGTGCTGGTTGAAACTGGGTTCGTGACGGGTAGCGAAGATGCGCCGCGCCTCGCCAACGCTGCCTACCAATCGCAGATAGCAGCCGCAATTGCGCGAGGTATTTTGCAGTATATCCAGCAGAATTCGATGACGGGCAGTCGGTGAGGCGGAGCCGATCTAGGTTGGGGCGTTCATAGGTTGGGGCGTTAACATAAAGTTAATCTGAGTTTTGTGGGCTTCACAAGGCTCCTTCGCATCCATCAGAGATGACATTAGACTTGAAGAAACCAGCCTCGAAGCAACCAGCCTCGAAGAAATCAACCTCAAAGACAACAGTGCGGACGCGCCGAGCGCTCGTCAATCTGCTGAAGCAGTCAGGCGAGATGGATTCGCGGGAGTTGGCGGCGCATCTGGGCGTTTCGGCAATGGCCATTCGACAGCACCTTTACGCGCTGCAAGCTGAAAAGCTAGTGACCTACACCGAGTCGATTCGGGCAATGGGTCGTCCGGTCAAGCTCTGGCGGCTGACTCCGGCGGCTGATCGGCTGTTTCCGGATGGCTATGCCGAACTGACGCTGAGCCTGCTTCAGTCTATGCAGCAAGCCTTTGGTGAAGCGGGCTTAAACAAGCTCTTAGATCTCCGCACGGCGCATCAGCTTGCGGTCTATGCCGCTCAGATTCCGGTTGAGGCTACCCTGAGTCAAAAGCTGGAGCTGCTGGCGAGTCTCCGCACGGCTGAAGGCTATATGGCCGAGGTGCAGCAGCTTGAAGATGGCTCTTTTCTGCTGCTGGAGAACCACTGCCCAATCTGCGCGGCGGCAGCGCTCTGCACCGGACTCTGTGAACGTGAGCTGGAGATTTTTCAGCAGATGCTAGGCCACGAGGTGGAGCGCACGGAGCATATCGTGACCGGGTCAAGGCGCTGTGCCTACCGAATACAAGTTCAGCCTGCGCTTAATTGATGGCAGGCGGATCGCAGGCTGTGGCCTTGGGGCGCCCTAGCAGCTCGTCGAGCGAGAAGCAGACGAAGGGGTTTTCGGGAACGGGCGGCTGTCCGGCAGCAATCCAGAACAGCTTGCGCTCCGGATCAAAGGTAACTTGCCGCATCGAGCCGTTGCCGCCCGGACTGGCGTTATCGTCGTAGAGGCTGAGCGGGCTAACTTCCTGGGTAAAGGGATTGGTGCGGTCGCGCAGAATTCTCACCATCGTGGTCGGGTCGATTTGGCCGTACTGAGAATCGACACCGCCCGGCTCGAGCAGCTGCTTGAAGCGCTCAAAGCGAGTCACGCTGGAGTCTTCATGTGGCTGTTTATCGCGCGCTTCGAGTTCGGCGGAGGCAAAGTGATTGGTCATAAACACCACGCCGTTTTCGTCGAGTTCGCGCAGGGCAAAGGTGTCGCCCAACAGCTCAAATACACCTGCCCGCTTCGCCTTGCCGTCTCCAACTAGAATTAAATTGGCGCGCATTCGCGGGTTAGCCTCAAAAATCTCGATTGCGTCGTCCAGGCTGCGAGCGCGTCGCATAATTTCGCCCATCATCAGCACGTTACTGCCACCTGCTTCTAGGTTTAAGTCATCCAGGCTATTTGGGTGGGCGGTGTCGAGCGCAATCGACAGCCCCTCGTCGTTGAGGCCAGCATTTGGCCAGACCATGCCCGGTACGCCAATGAACACATGCGGAATCTCGCCGTTAGGCTGGCGCACAAAGACAGTCGAGTTGTTGATCCAGTAGCTGATTGGCTTTTTGTCGTTGTCGAGCGTGCCACCGTGGTAGAGCCGACCGTCGGCAGTGGCGGCTCCGGCGGCAGCAAACTGAGCGCAGCCGTCGTTGAACATCAGCACGGGTACGGTATAGAGGAACAGCTCTTGGAAGACATCGCCAAAGGCCAGCGCCATGCAGCTGTCATAGGTCATGCCCAGATCCGCCGTCGCGTCTGCGAGTCCTCGGCACTCTTCGGCAATCTCAGGCGAGGAGCGGCGTTCGGCCAATCGGCTCAGTCCCAGGCCGCGTCCAGCGATATCTAGCGAATCGATAATCTTCTCGCCCATTGAGGCAATTTCGTCATGCAGCAGCGTTCCATGCTGAAATCCCATTTCGTAGGCTGTGCCTTGCAGCCAAACCACTTTGATGTTGCCCCGGTCGGCTCGGTGCGAGGCTACGGGTTGGGGAATAGATTGGGCGACTTGCTGAGCGGTGGGCGCTGCCTGCAAAGCGTGACTCCAGAACCAGCCTGCGCTCAAAATCATGAGACAGGATAACAACAGCAGGCTGACGAACTTGCCAGCAATCTTCAGCCGCGCCAATTTCTGCATTGCCTGACTTTTCACCCGAGTTACCCTTCCTACTACAACGAAAACTTCACGGCATTGTCGCCTGAGTTTGGCACGAGAAGCAAGCCTCAACTTTTCTTTTCGTCTGGAAAGTAAGCTCCTGTTCATCCTGTTCTACTTCAGACAGTACCCCACCCAAGCGGTGCAAGGCTTTCTATTCGGCATGGCTCAAGCCCAGGCTCACGAGTGGATTCATCGTCTGAGTTCTGTCCTTAACGTTGCCCTCGGCTACGAGAAACAACTGCCAGAGCGCCGACTGCATCGCCTTGCCGCAGTGCTCAAGGACTGTCCTGCTTTGGAGTTCATCATTGACGGCACAGAGCGCCCGGTCAATCGCCCCACCGACAATGATGAACAGCAGGCGTACTTTAGCGGTAAGAAGAAGACGCATACGCTCAACAACAACCTGATTAGCCAGCGGGGTGGGAAGGTTGTGTAATTGTCAACCCGTCCATCACAGCATCATTTTGAATGAAAAACAACAGGTCTGAAACATTACCGATTTACTTCTTAGCTTCATAGACGCGACCAAATTTTCTTTGACAAACTCAACAAATGCTTTCATATCGTCGCGGTTGGTGACATCGACCGCTTTGAATTCTGCTGCGCCACCGGAGGCGTAAATCTTCTTGACTAGCTTTTCTAGCTTGTCTATCCGTCGTGCCCCTAAAACGACTTTTGCACCATTTTGGGCGAGCAGCTTCGCGGTGGCTTCACCAATGCAAACTGTGGCTTAAGGCAGTACCAGCACCTCGTGGATTGCTGTTGCTGCATTTCCGCCTGTTTGGGTTCCGCCACCAAACACAAAAATCCGGTTGCCAATCGTCGCTGCTCCCAATCCATGCCGTGGAGTGGGCAAGGACGGTAATGCTTCCCAAACATCAGTTTCCGGGTCGTATACCCAACTTTCGGCGAAAACCTTCTGCTCTGGAACCCACTGTTCGCCGCCAAACACGTAAAGCTTGCCGTTGAGTGCGGTTGCAGCCAGACCTCCTTGGGCTTGAGGTATGGGCGATCGCGTTTCCCAACGATCAAGCTCTGGATCGTAGACCTCCAGATTTGACACATTCACCTGCTGCGTCGTGCCATCAGCATTCCTGACAAAATTGCGACCGCCCACCACATAGATCTTGCGATCAATGACAGCCGCCGCTGCACTATTTCGCGCTGTTGGAGCATCGGCACGTGCTGTCCAACGCCCTATCGTCGGATCAAAGACTTCGTTTCGCACACTGTCGATATGGTCATTGAACAGCCGCGCGTCGTCAGTGGCTCGAACGCGCCCACCAATCAGGTATATCTTGTCATCGACCACTGCGGATACGCCCTCTGCACGAGCCGCTGGCAGGTCAGTCCCTCCAGTCCAAGTATTAGAGGCAGGATTATAGATGAACATCGTCGGCTGTGCCCGCCAGTCTGGAAATCCGCCTGTGAAACCACCCACACCATAGAGCAAGCCATTGACTGCCGACAGCGTAATGTGATGTCGGGCTTCAAGAAGCGGTCTCAAGACTCTCCATGTATCCTTGACCGGATCATAAGACTCAAAATGCGCTGAAAACCCGGTGTTTGGGCTAAGTAAACCGCCGACCACGTAAATTTTTCCATTCAAAACCTCTGGATATAGCTCTTGCCGAGCGACTGTTGGTGGTGCAGCTTCAGTCCAATAGGGCAACTGGCTTTGTGCTTGACTGAGCACGGGCGAACCTAACGCTATGAGCGAAAAGACCAACAGCGACAGGAAAATCAAATCTCTAAATCTACGCAACATGATATAGACTTCATCTCAACCGATCGGACGTGGATTTGGCAGGCGAACCAACCCGCTAAAATTCTTGCCAGGATACCAGGGCGTTTGGAAAAAATTGTCGTCCAGTCGCACCGAAAACTACATACACAAGATTTTCCTCTTGACTCCATGATGTGTTTACATCGTCTGGCTGATTGGGCGGACAACCACTTCGTTAACGTCAACATCGTCCGGCTGGGACACAGCGTATAAAACGGCTCTGGCGATCGCCTCTGCGGCAAGGGCAGTTTTGCGAAGGTCTTTCAAAAAGCCTTTGGATGGCTCATCGGTGATATCAGAGCCAAGTTCGGTGGCAACGACACCCGGAGATATAGTGGTGACGCGAATATTCTGGGATTCCTGCCGCAGTCCTTCAGAAATTGCCCAAACCGCATACTTGGTTGCGCAGTAAACTGCCGCAGTAGGTGCTACCACATGGGCAGCAATGGACGCAGTGTTGATAATTTGCCCGCCACCTTGCGCTTCCATAATTGGCAGCGCCGCTGCAATACCATTCAATACGCCCCGGATATTCACATTAATCATGTTGTCCCATTCCTCGACTTTCAGGGCATTCATCGGAGATAGGGGCATCACGCCTGCATTGTTAAAAATGACATCGACGCGACCAAATTTGGCTTTGGCAAACTCAACAAATGCGTTCACCTCTTTGCGATCGGTGACATCGACCGCTTTGAATTCTGCTGTACCACCGGACGCATGAATTTCCTCGACTAGCTGCTCTAGCCTGTCTGTCCTGCGTGCCCCCAAAACGACTTTTGCACCATTTTGGGCGAGCAGCTTCGCGGTGGCTTCACCGATACCGCTACTGGCTCCGGTGATAGCAATCACTTTGTTTTCTACATTCAACATGATACGTTTTCCTGTTGTTTTAGTGAGTGTGAATTAAAGAAACATGCCGCCAGAGACTTCAATTCTCTGAGCATTGACCCAACGGTTGTCTTCAGAAAGTAAAGATGCGATCGCACCTCCAATATCATCGGGAAGACCCACTCGACCTAACGCGGTTTGCGAAGCGAGGAAGTTATTGATTTCTGGATTGTCACGTACTGCACCCTCGGCAAAATCTGTTTCTATTGCGCCCGGAGCTACAACATTTACAGCAATCTGTCTGTGTCCCAATTCTTTTGCCATATATCGAGTTAGCACCTCGATCGCCCCCTTCATTGCTCCAT
The DNA here is from genome assembly GCA_019359155.1 of Pegethrix bostrychoides GSE-TBD4-15B. Lineage (GTDB taxonomy): Bacteria > Cyanobacteriota > Cyanobacteriia > Elainellales > Elainellaceae > Elainella > Elainella bostrychoides. The sequence goes on along the minus strand of JAHHHV010000017.1, from coordinate 1,306 downwards.
AAGCGGCATAGCCTGGTAGGGCAAACCGGGCAAGACCAGAGGAAATGTTGACAATCCGCCCTCCATCTTTCAGCAAAGGCAGAAGCTCCTGCGTCAAGAAGAAAACCCCTTTCACATGGATATTCACCAAGTGATCGAATTCTTCCTCAGTCGTCTCGGCAAAAGGGGCATAAACGCCTATTCCGGCATTGTTGACGAGGAAATCAACCTGCTCGGTCTGCCATTTGTCCTGGAGTGATTGCTTGACTTGCCCTACAAAACCATCAAAAGTTTTAGTCTTAGAAGTATCCAGTTGTAGAGCAATCGCTTTACTACCCATTGCCTCGATTTCAGATACCACACTGTTTGCTTCTGCCTCACTACTGCGATACGTCACGATTACACCAATCCCCTTTTTGGCAAGTGCGAAAGCCGTATTTTTGCCCAGTCCTCGGCTCGCGCCTGTGACCAATGCGATCTTCGTGTTGTTTGTCATGGTTGTTCTCCTTGTTAAAGTTGCGGAAGTCGCTCTAGCTCAGAGATCTGGCGACCAGCACTAGTTTCTCGGTGAAACTCTTGTCCACAAATCGTTGAACTCTTGCATGTCCAGAAAGGCGATCGCTTCGACTGCTTTGCCGTCCTGCATTCTGAAATACCAGGTGTAGGTGTTCCGATAAGGTCTGCCGTCCCCAGCGGTCGCCTCTCCATCCCACAGGGCAATGACCATATCGCCATCTGCCCAGATGCCGCGTACGGTTGGCACGATTGGGGTCGATAAACGGGCACTGGTTGGGTTAATGACCTGGTCAAGTAACGCTTGCTTGCGATAGGTGCCCGCAGTTGCGCCAGTGCCCATAATCGTCCAGTTTGCTTCTGGAGCAAGCAGCTCGAAGAAGCTACCGGTTCCGTTTCGCCAACCGTCGAAATACTGCTGGACGATTTCTTTGTTGCGCTGTTCGATTACCTGAGTCTCTGCGTCTGCTTGATTGGGCTGAGTTGCCTGAGCCAAATCTACGATCGCTGGAAACTGATCGAGGGCAGGCTGCTGATTTAATGCGGTCGAGTCATGACTTGGCTCAAACGCAGTCCCATTTGACTGAAAACCTGCCTCATCCGTGCGAGCTTGCGTCATCGCCGGAATAGCCAGCAGCCCGATCAGCCCTGTACCAATGAAAATCTGACTTAAATAACGCATCATCTCGGTAATGGGCTGAACCTGTGGATTGAGGTTAAACATTCACGCCAAATTCATAGCGGTTGATGAACAGTCCGATGACTGTATCGTGCATCAGTAGTGACTTCGAGAAACAAATGGTTTTGCGAGCTA
>JAHHHV010000016.1 GCA_019359155.1 Pegethrix bostrychoides GSE-TBD4-15B | reverse complement strand
GGAAAGCGCAGGGGAACAGCAGGAGGCCAGACCAGCCGACGAAAACGAATCGGTCGCGTTTGAGCCAGTCATCGACGACATCGAATGCGCCGCGCTCGCTCCGCGATCTTCCCATTGCTATGGTCATATTTTAATCTCCAAAACGTTCTGGATTAATTGAGAATGAGTTCATCTGCTCGGCTTGCAGGTTGAGGGCAGATTGAGGACAGTGCCACTCGAAACTGCAATCTGCACAAAGAGCAACAAAATGTGAGCAGGGTTTACTTTTCTTTACTGTTTCCTCATTATGTCACGTCATTCGGGTTTTATCATCCCCGTTCCTAAAGAGAAGCTGAAAAAGCGAGTGAGTCCGGCAATAGCAGTGCTCCTCGTTCGAGCTGGTAAACCGTACACTGGTATAGGTAAAAAGCGTTTTGGATCGGACTCGTATGTTTGTGATTGACGTAAGTTTGAAAAACTCACCCATGATGCTCTCGGTACAGCGTAAGACTGAAGAAGATGCAAAAGCGCTCTATCAGCAGATCTTAGAAGCGCTGCGCTCAGGGAATCCCACTACGCTAGAAATGACCTGCGAGCAGATGACGGGCAAATCAGTGGCGATGCTGGTGAGCGAAGTGGCTGCCGTGCAGATGTCCGAGAAGTCGAGTACGGCAACCGCATCAGGCCGTCCGCCCGGATTTTTCATGGTGGCGGCAGAATAGGCCAGATGTCAGACGTTGGGATTAGCACAGGCATTAGTAAAGCCGCCATTACCGTCCGTCAACTCCAGTTTCAGTGGCCGTCTGGGGCAATGGTGCTGCAAGATTGCAGTCTGGAAGTGCCCAAGGGCGAATTCTGGATGCTGCTGGGTAGCAACGGCAGCGGCAAGTCCACGCTCTTAAAAGTGCTCTCAGGACTCATGGCTCCAGCCAGCGGTCAGATCGAAATTGCGCCGCCAGTCGGCTTTGTGTTTCAAAACCCCGATCATCAGCTGGTGATGCCGACTGTTGGGGCTGATGTTGCCTTTGGTTTGGTGGCTGAACAGCTCAGCTATGCCCAAATTCGGCAGCGGGTTGAGGAGGCGCTGGGGGCGGTTAATTTAACCCCCCTTCAGCGCCGCCCCATCTATGCGCTCAGCGGTGGCCAAAAGCAGCGGGTAGCGATTGCTGGGGCGATTGCCCGTCACTGTGAGGTGCTGCTGCTGGATGAGCCAACTGCCCTGCTGGATGCCGACAGCCAGCTGAGTCTGGTGGCACAGGTGCGGCAGCTCGTGCATCAGCGAGGGCTAACGGCGCTCTGGGTAACGCATCGCCTCGAAGAGCTAGATTACTGCGACGGCGCGTTTCTGCTGGAATCCGGACGGGTGGTGGATCAAGGCAACCCAGAGCGACTGAAGCAGCGGCTAATGCAGATGAGTTCGCAGGTTTAGTTCGCAGGTTTAGATTTAATTCAGATTTGGTTTACAAACTGAATTAAATCTAGGCACACTAGAGGGAACGAAACCTACGAGTGCCGCAATTGAGGCTTTGCTATGTCCGCCTCTCAGTCCGAAGCGATTTTGTATGTCGATGGCTACAACATGATTGGCGCTTGGCCAGAGCTAGTGCGGCTACGTGACTGTGAGGGTCTGGGATCAGCGCGGCGTGAGTTAGTGGAATCTCTGTTGAGCTACAGCGCTGCCCAAAACTTTGAGACTCAAGTTGTGTTTGACTCGCAGTACCGCGATAGTCCCGGTAGTCGGGAGGTGATTGCCAGCTATCTTTCGGTTCACTATACCGATCATCGCCAAACTGCCGATACCTTTATCGAAAAGTCCTGTGCGGCATTTCGCAAAGACCTGCGGAAATTTTCACATCGGCTGATTGTGGCAACTTCAGATCGGGCACAGCAGCTGACGGTGATTGGTTATGGCGCAGAGTGGATGTCAGCACAGCGGCTCTGGACAGAGGTGGAGCTAGCGGCTCATCGGGTTCGTCACAAGCAGCGGTCGTTGCACCGACAGCAGCAATCCTCGCGACGGCTGCTGGGCAGTGCCCTCAATCCGGAGGCTCAGGCAAAGCTGGCTCAGCTGAGACTGGGCAGGAATATTTCTGAAGGCCGCTAGAGATTTCTGACTCAACATTGGCTCAGTGTTGGCTCAATATTCTGGCGCAGCTCATCCAAAGCTTGCCAAACCCTTCTACTTTTAGCTAAAGTAAGTATCGCGTTCCTCAGTAGCTCAGTGGTAGAGCGATCGACTGTTAATCGATTGGTCGCTGGTTCGAATCCAGCCTGGGGAGTTGACAGCTGTTGGCAGCTATGAGTAAATCTAACTGGCGCGATCACTGGTCGCTTGATCCAGACATCACCTTTTTAAATCACGGCTCGTTTGGAGCCTGTCCGAAGCAGGTGATGGAGCAGCAGCAGCAGCTTCGGGCGCAGCTAGAGCAAGAGCCAGTTCGGTTTTTTGAGCTGGCGCTAGAGCCGCTGCTGGAGACAGCTCGACTTGAACTAGGCGCTTTTGTGGGCGCAGATCCTGCCCAGCTAGCTTTCGTCCCCAATGCAACCACGGGCGTAAATACGGTACTGCGGTCGCTGAAGTTTCAACCCGGCGACGAGCTGTTGACCACTAACCATGAGTACAATGCTTCGCGAAATGCGCTGGAGTTTGCAGCAGCGGCATCTGGAGCAAAAGTAACTGTGGCGGAAGTGCCGTTTCCGGTGCAGTCTGACGCTGAAATTACCACAGCCGTACTATATAGAGTTTCAGCCAAGACTCGGCTGGTGCTGATTGATCATGTGACTAGCCAGACCGCGCTAATTTTCCCGCTTCAGGCGTTGATTCAGCAATTGGCACTGCAAAACATTGATGTTTTAGTAGATGGGGCGCATGCGCCGGGGATGATCTCGCTCAATCTGAACGAGCTAGGAGCAGCGTACTATACGGGCAACTGCCACAAATGGCTCTGTGCGCCCAAAGGTGCGGCGTTTCTGTATGTACGCCCCGACCGTCAAGCCCAGATCCGCCCCCTGGTGATTAGCCACGGTGCCAATTCGCCCCGCACCGACCGCTCGCGCTTTCACCTAGAGTTTGACTGGGTAGGCACTGCCGATCCCTCGCCCTATCTCTGCATTCCTGCCGCCATTCAGGTGGTGGCCGCAACGCTACCAGGCGGCTGGCCAGCAGTCATGGCACGGAATCGAGCGCTGGTCTTGGCGATGCGGGGCTTGCTCTACCAACAGCTTCAGGTTGAGCCACCCTGCCCAGATGCCTTAATTGGCTCAATGGCCGTGATTCCCTACCGAGACCAGAACGCAGCCCAGCTTCAGGCCAAGCTGTTTGAGCAGCAGATTGTAGTTCCTGTGATTCTCTGGCAAGATCAATGGCTGATCCGGATCTCTGCCCATCTGCACAACCAGCCTTTAGACTATGGAATTTTGGCAGATGCATTGCGGCAGATTGCAGGGCGGTAGATTGCAGGTATCGCTGCTGACCCTCTGTGAATGAGCCATCTTGCGCCTGAAATGATACAGTTCAGTATCCCAATCATCTGGGATGACACCGAACCCTGTTGTTTGGCAAACTAGACTGGATTATTGGGCGCTTGATTAGCCAAGATTGCGCCGCGAAATTTCATCACTGAAAGACTCCATCACTGAATCAGTGCCGCCGTAGCTGAGTGCGGGGCAGCCTACCTGGGTTTGACGAAATAGAATGAAACAACCGTTTGGCCAGACAACCGGCAGATGGCAGCCGAAGGCAGGATTCGAGGCGGGGGAGGCAAAACTGCGTGAAACCTGCTAACCGCACCGATTTTTGGCTGCTCTGCCTCTGGATAGCGCTGGGTCTAGGACTGCGGTTTGTGAATCTGGCCGCCAAACCGCTTTGGGCAGACGAGTTTTCAACCATTGTCTTCAGTCTGGGCAACAGCTTTTTGACAGTGCCGCTCGATCAGGTCATTGCCGCTGAGACTTTGCTCGCACCGCTGAAGCCCAATCACTCAGCCGGACTCGCGCAGGTAGTGGAGCGCTTGGTGCAGGAGAGTAATCATCCGCCGCTCTACTTTTTGCTTAACCACCTTTGGCTGAAGCTGGTTTCACCCCTAGACGGCCTGGTTTCAGCCTGGAACCTGCGGTCGCTATCAGCTTTGATTGGCGCAATTTCTATTCCGCTGAGCTACTGGCTGGGCTGGCTAGGGTTTCGTTCGCGGGTAGCAGCGCAGATTTCAGCCGCACTGATGGCGGTATCGCCGTTTGGCATTTACCTGGCGCAGGAGGGACGACACTATACGTTAGCCATCTGCTGGATTTTGCTGTCCCTCTGCTGTCTGATGGCGGCAGCAAGGCAACTGCGCGACCGAATGTCGCTGCCGCTTGGGCTTTGTCTGGGCTGGATTGTGATCAACGGCTTGGGGATTGCCACCCACTACTTCGTTGCGCTTACCCTGGGCGCTGAAGCGGTCGTGCTGCTGGGTCTGGGGCTTGTGCAGAGCTGGCGGGAAGGCGGGATCTGGCATCCCTCATCGCACTGGCGGCGCATTTGGCTGGTGGCAGCAGGGACGGCGGCGACGGGTCTAGTCTGGCTGCCGCTGCTGCAAGATATTCAGGGCAGCGAGCTAACCCGCTGGATCTACAGCCCCAGTCGCTCAGGGCTAGCTTGGCTCGAACCGATCGCTCAGGCGCTGGCTGGCTGGGCAACACTGCTCTATCTACTGCCGATTCAGGCCGATTCGCAGCTAATTCGCTGGCTCTCAGGTGGGGCGCTAGTGCTGCTGCTGCTCTGGACGCTGCCCAAACTCTACCGAGGTCTGCGGGTGCAGATGCTCAACCGAGATGCGCGACTAGGCGTGATGGCGCTCAGCCTGTTTGTCTGCTGCACGGCGTTGCTGTTCTTCGGCATCACCTACTCGCTGGATGCCGATTTAACCAGCGCTTTTCGCTATAACTTTGTCTTCTTCCCAGGCGCAATTGCCCTGATTGGCGGCAGCTTGGCTAGCAGTTGGGATGTGGCGCTACAGATTGCTCGCTCGCCTGCAGACCGTGTTTCGCCGGTTTTGCTGGCGCTGCTGCGGGTGAGCAGCCGCCGAGTCGTGGTTGCAATCTGGCTGCTGAGTCTAGCTGGGGCAGCGACGGTGCTTAGCGACCTGGGCTATCAAAAAACGCATCGCCCGGATCAGGTGGTTGCAGCAATCGCTCAGCAGTCTCAGGCTCCAGCCCTAATCGCAATTCCGCATCAGACACACGGCCAGACTGGACGACTAATGGGCTTGGCACTGGGGCTAGAACAGCTGCCCGATTTGCCTGAATCCCAGTTTTTGTTGGCACATGGGGCGCAGGATCAAGATGCAGTCGTGACGACGCTGCGCCGCAATCTCAATCTGCTACAGCGTCCACTCGATCTGTGGCTAATCAACTTTCAGACTGTCCCAGAGCAGCCGCTAGAAGATGTGCTCAACCAGCAGCACTGTCAGGCTGAGGGCAAGTCCCGCTCTGTGGATGGCTATCGCTATCGGCTCTATCGCTGCATTCGCGACAGATCTAAGCCGCCCACTAGGGATGCTGGCCGCTCAGATCTGTCGGATTCCAGAGAGCCAGATTCCAGAGAGCCAGATCTTAGAGAACCTGCCGACAATCAGGAGACCGAGCCATCTGCTTTTGAATAGCTGAGTTTGAATAGCTGCTTTTAAACAGCCAATCAGGTATGCGCCTGGAGCTTTAGCTTCAGCTTCTCTAGCGACAGCGCCCCTTCAATTCTGAGGGCAGGCTCGCCTGCTTTAAACAGCACCAGCGTTGGCAATGCCTTGATCTGATACTGGCTCGCAAGCTGGGGGTAATTCTCCGTATTGATCTTGACGATCCGCAGCTGCTGCTTCATCTGACTGTTAACCTGCTCCAAAATGCCTGCCATCATCTGACAGGGACCGCACCAGGGCGCATAAAAATCGACCAAGATCGGCAGTTCCGACTGCGCGACTAAATCCTGAAAACTGCCAAACTGCTTTTTGGTTGCCATAGAAATCAACGAAAGTAACTGCCCAGACTTACTGCCTCAATTTTAGATAAGTCTCCTTCAGGCGACACAGGCTCTAACCGAACCAAACCCTACGGCTAACCGCCGGATTGACTTGCTCGTCCAGCCCAAAACGGCCCGCTCAAAAATCACGCTTGCCCACAGCTTTTCCGGCGCTTTGCCTGCTGTCCCCTTCTGCTGTAGGTTGAATAATGCGGATGGCGCTGAGTATGGTTCAGCAGATCGTTTTGAGGGAAAAGGTATGGCGACAGCTCGACTCCAGGGACAGGTGGCAATTGTAACGGGCGCATCGCGCGGCATTGGGCGAGCGGCGGCGCGAGCGCTGGCTGATGAGGGCGCAACGGTAATTGTGAACTATGCCAGCTCGGCTGAGGCTGCCGATCAGGTCGTTGCTGAAATTGGGGCAGCGGGCGCTGAGGCGATGGCGCTGCAAGCTGACGTGGGGCAGGCTGATCAGGTTGAGGCGCTGTTTACGGCAGTGATGGAGAAATATGGGCGCGTAGATCTGCTGGTCAACAATGCCGGGATTGCCCGTGATACGCTGCTGCTGCGGATGAAGCTAGAAGACTGGCAGGCAGTGATTGACCTCAACCTGACGGGCGTGTTTCTCTGCACTCGCGCGGCCAGCAAAATCATGCTCAAACAGCGCTCAGGCCGAGTCATCAACATTACCTCTGTGGTAGGCGAAATGGGCAACGCTGGACAGGCCAACTACAGCGCCTCTAAAGCGGGCGTGATTGGCTTTACCAAGTCAGTAGCCAAAGAGCTAGCCAGTCGCGGCATTACGGTGAATGCAGTCGCGCCGGGATTTATCACCACCGATATGACGGCAGATCTGAAGCTGGGCGACGAGATTTTAAAGCTGATTCCGCTGGGGCGCTACGGTCAACCTGAAGAAGTAGCGGGCGTGATCCGGTTTTTGGCGGCGGATGCAGCAGCAGCCTACATCACGGGACAGGTCATCAACATAGATGGCGGCATGGTAATGGCTTAGAGCAAGCCCAGACTAGCGCCACCTAAGATTTTCCGACTTTTTCCAACTATTCCGGCTATTTGAAATCCAGCCGGATCATCCGACCGGATGAAGGCAGGGGAGTTCTGCCTCGCTATCTTGTAAGTAAACCTGTAAGTAACAACCAGCTTTTGACAGATCTGCTAGCTCCTCTATTTACTCGTATGCTCCATTTGTTCAATCAGTACTGAACATTCAAAATATGGTACTTTTAGAGTTAAGTAATGTAAATATTAATTCAAATCCTAGCTTGAGTTCCAATCAGCCTGAACAAATGCAGTTTGTCGAAGAAGTTGGCCTGATGTTTGAGCTAGCGGGATTGCCCCGGATGTCAGGTCGAATTTTTGGCTGGCTGCTGCTCTCCAGTCCACAGCGGCAGTCGCATGGTCAGCTGGCCGAAGTCTTGCAGGCTAGCAAAGGTTCGATTAGCACCATGACGCGACTGCTGATCCAGATTGGCCTAATTGAGCGGATCAGCATTCCGGGTGAGCGGCGGGATTACTTTCAAATCAGACCTAACGCTTGGTCGCAGATGACCAAGCAGCGCATGGCGCAGATTACGGCATTCAAGGAGCTAGCGGCAAAAGGACTAGATCTACTGAAAGACAGTCCGCCCGTTCAGCAGCAGCGACTTCGGGAAATGCATGACCTGCACGCCTTTCTAGAACGGGAAATGCCGCTGCTTGATCAGCGCTGGGAAGTCGAGCAGCAGCAGCAGCTCAAGCGAGAAACCGTTTCCTAATTCTTTTGATTTGCCATCTTATTCGCCATCTTCATCTTCGCGCTGTTCCAACCGATACTCCTACTCAAATCCCTACCGACATCCCAAACTAGCACCATGACAACGCACCCTTCTACTGCCAGCAACAGCAAAAAAAATCAGCCGAACCCTTGGCTGCTCGGTCTAGTCGCAGCAGGCATCGTCGGCACTGGGGCAACAACCTACACGCTGGTTCAGCGTCGCTCAGCGCCAATTGATTTAGCGGCCATGACCGTGCCTGTCGAGTCAGAGTCGATTCAGGTGAGGATTACAGCCAGCGGCACAGTCCAGCCGATTCAGACCGTCAACGTCAGCCCCAAAAATCCTGGCATTTTGGCTGAGCTATCTGTGAAGCAGGGCGATCGGGTGCAGAAAGGGCAACTGCTCGCCCGCATGGAAAACGATGATGCCGAGGCGCAATTGCTCCAGGCGCAGGCCAGAGTCGATCGGGCGGAAGCCAACTTTGCCCAGATCAAAGCGGGAAATCGTCCCGAAGATATTGCCCAGGCTGAAGCCAGAGTGCGGCAGGCCGAGGCTAGAGTCAGCGAGGCACAGGCACGGGTTGGCCTAGCAGAACAGAAGCTGGATCGCAACCAGTCTTTGGCCAGCCAGGGCGCGATTTCCAGCGACAGACTCGACGAAATTCGCAATGAGGTCGATACCGCTAAGGCTAATCTGGATCAGATTCAGGCGGGTCTGCAAGAGTCGCGTCGCGGCCTAGAAGCCCAACGCAACGGCAGTCGAGCCGAAGAAATTGCCGCCGCTGCCGCTGATTTGGCTGAGGCCAAGGGCAACCTTCAGGCCGCGAAGGTGAAGCGGCAGGACAGCTTCCTCTACGCGCCGTTTAGCGGCATCGTCACGCAAAAATTTGCCGACGAAGGTGCGTTTGTGACCCCCACAACCTCGGCTTCTGAAGTCACCTCAGCCACCTCGACTGCTGTAGTTGCGATTGCCGAAGGGCTGGAAGTGCTGGCCGAAGTGCCAGAGGTGGACGTGCGAGAATTGCAGGTGGGGCAGTCGGTGGAAATCGCGGCGGATGCCTATCCAGCTGAGACTTTTCGCGGCAAGGTGCGGCTGATTGCTCCCGAAGCGGTGATTAAACAGAACGTGACGTCTTTCCAGGTTCGGGTAGCCCTCGACACTGGAACAGAGCAGCTGTTGTCCGGAATGAACACTGACGTAACTTTTCTAGGTGACGAAATGCAGAACGCAATCGTGATTCCGACGGTAGCGATTGTCACTAATAACGGTGAGACTGGTGTTTTGATCCCCAACAGCAACGACCAGCCTGAGTTTCGGCAGGTGACGCTGGGCACGTCAGTCAAGAACCAAACCCAGATTCTAGAAGGCTTGGAGCCGGGTCAGCGCGTCTTCACCGATATTCCTAAAGAGTCTGTTTGGGCAAAGCCTAAAGAGCAGTAAGCCCTAAATTCAGCAAGTCTTAATACCAGCAGGCCAGCAAGGCAACTCAGTTCTATGAACCTGATTGAAAGCACAAAAATGGCAGTCAAGACGCTGACTGCAAACAAGCTCCGCAGCACGCTGACGATGCTGGGGATTATTATCGGGAACGCCTCGGTGATTACGATGGTGGGCGTAGGGCAAGGGGCACAACGTTATGCCTCAGGTCAGTTTGAGTCACTTGGCCCTAACGTGCTGTTTATTATTCCAGGCAGCGAGGAGGCGCGCGACCGCAGCTTCCAGATACCCCGAACCCTAACGCTGGAAGATGCGGAGGCGATCTCCTCGCAGGTTTCTACCGTTAGCGCAGTCGCGCCGCAACTTCAGTCTCAGCAGCCGCTGAGCTTTGGCAACCGCCAGACGACTTCGCTGGTGATGGGCACGACACCTGACTTTTTGCCCGTGCGCGATTTCGACGTAGAGCAAGGCCGCTTTTTTACTGAAACTGACGTGCAGCGTAACACTCAGGTCGTAGTGCTAGGGTCTGATATTGCCCGCAAGTTTTTTGACGACAAAGATCCGGTCGGCCAGCAAATTCGGATTAAGAATATTGGCTTTCAGGTGATCGGCATTATGGAATCCAAAGGCGCATTCTTGGGCAACAACCAGGATGATGCAGTCTATATTCCGATTACCACAATGTCGAATCGGATTACGGGCGACACGTCACCCTATGGAACTGAGGTGACGTTTATCTCAGTTAACGCCAGGGATGAGGCTTCGGTCAGTGCGGCTGAATTTCAGCTGAGAAACCTACTGCGGCTGCGTCACAAAATCACCAACGAAGATGACTTTACGGTTCGCACTCAAAAAGATGCGCTCGAAATTGTTGGCAACGTTACGGGCGCGCTCACGCTGATGCTGGCCGCAATTGCCGCAATTTCGCTGTTTGTTGGCGGTATTGGCATCATGAATATCATGTTGGTTTCGGTGCGAGAGCGAACCCAGGAGATTGGGTTACGAAAAGCAATTGGAGCCTCGCGGCAGGATATTTTGGTGCAGTTTATGATTGAGGCGATCATTCTTTCAGCCTTAGGCGGCATCTTGGGAACGGCGATTGGCGTAGGCGGCGTGACGCTAGTAAGCGCAACAACGCCCTTGAAGGCTGGCGTTTCGACTCCAGCAATTTTGGTGGCCGTGGGAGTATCCGGCGGTATTGGCCTATTTTTCGGCGTGTTCCCAGCGCGTCAGGCAGCTAAGCTCGACCCAATTGTGGCGCTGCGGAGCGCCTAGAGATTCGCGCTTTGTTCTTGAGATTCTTGCAACCTTTTCCAACCCTACTTTTTCAACTATGCAACCGGTTATTCGTCTTGAACATATCGATAAAATCTACGGCACAGGCGATACTGAAGTCCGAGCGCTTAGCGATGTGAACCTAGTGGTGAATACAGGTGAATATTGTGCAATTATGGGGCCGTCCGGCTCTGGAAAATCTACAGCCATGAACGTGATTGGCTGTCTCGATCGCCCGACATCCGGCAGCTACTATCTAGATGGCGTAGATGTGGCCAGACTCTCAGATGACGAGCTAGCGCATGTCCGCAATCGCAAGCTAGGCTTCGTGTTTCAGCAGTTTCATTTACTGCCCCAGCTCTCAGCCCTGGAAAATGTGATGCTGCCCATGGTCTATGCGGGTGTTGCCGCCTCAGAGCGTCGTGAGCGAGCCGCCGAGGCGCTGACGCGGGTAGGCTTGGCCAACCGCCTCCATAACCGTCCTAATCAGCTATCGGGAGGACAGCAGCAGCGCGTGGCCATTGCTCGTGCCATTGTCAACCGTCCTGTAATGCTGTTGGCTGATGAGCCAACCGGGGCACTAGATTCGCAGACCACGCAGGAAGTGCTAAATATTTTCTCAGAGCTGAACGCCAGCGGCATTACGGTGGTGATGGTGACGCACGAGCCAGAGGTAGCTCGCCAAACGCATCGCGTGGTTTGGTTCCGGGATGGGATGGTTCAAAATGACAACATGCTGCCGACCCAGCTAGCGCAGATGTCTTTGGTGTCTTGACGGTTCACAAGTCTCTCTAGCAGTCCTGAATCAAGCTTGGTCTTGCAAGTCAGCCTCTGTAGCACTCTTTACGACGCATTCTGTGGCCTAAGTCAGCGCCCCGATAACAGGGCACTGATATTAGCTTGAGGTATTAGCTTGAGAGCCACTCCTAGCAGCTAGGCTTAGCGACCATACGACCTTACAGCCCAGTGTTTGGATCTTGAGCGGCACTGGTCGGATCAACGCCCATCGGTGAAACTAGATTGCGAAAGAGCGTAATTTGCTCATCAAAGTCGAGTCCTTTGGTTTGATTCAGCACAGTCTTAGCTGAATCAGAGAGCTGATAGTCGTTGGGCATCGGAATAATGGTGCCGTTGTCCATCCCTTGTGCCAAGTTGTACCAAAACAGCAACTTGGTTGTGTCACTCAGCGCGCCATATTGACGGGTCAAAGGCTTGTTCTGGCGGTTGATCAAATCGCGCTGGAGCTGAAGTTGCTCTTCCTGTGAAAGCTCCTTGACTTGGTTGAACAAACCTTCAGCGATTTCAGGCGAGACAGTGCTGGCAGCGGGAGCAGCAGGTGTCACCGTGTCTCCCATCTCTCGATAGATGAAATAAAATAGCGCCAGCTGTTGATCGACATCCAACGCCTGAAAAGCGCTTAGCAGCTCAGCTGAAGAGTTAGAAGTGGTATAGGTCATCGTCGGCCTCCTAAACTAAATTCTTGACAAACTTTGCCTTTGGTATACGCTGGCACTGTAACAAGCAGAGCAGAGGCTTCCACCCTGCTTTGGGCAGAGCCTGAAACTTAACTTCGGGCAGAAGATAAGCCGAATCGGCTGCAAATCAGCTCCCTAACTAGCTCCACAATTAGCCCCATAGCCCCAAATTCGGCGACCGGCTCGCTATGATCGGCTCATTGCTTTCTGCCGTCATGCCGTCACGCTGTTGTCACCAATGTCAAGCCCTTCCCCCATACGCTCTACCCTTCAACTTCAGCAACCTGAGCTGCTAGCCCCAGCAGGCGACTGGACTTGTGCCAAAGCTGCCGTCGAGAATGGCGCAGACGCAATTTACTTTGGTCTAGAGCGTTTCAACGCCCGAATGCGAGCCGCCAACTTCACCGAGGCTGATTTGCCCGCTCTGATGGCGTTTTTGCATGGCCGGGGGGTCAAGGGTTACGTGACGCTGAACACGCTGATTTTTCCGCAAGAGCTAGCCGAGGCCGAGCGCTATCTCCGCACCATCATTACTGCCGGGGTTGATGCAGCTATTGTGCAGGATATTGGTCTCTGTCGGCTGATCCGGCACCTGTCGCCCAATTTCCCAATTCACGCCTCCACTCAAATGACCGTGACTAGCGCGGCTGGAGTGGCGTTTGCCCAGCAGCTAGGCTGTAATCTAGTGGTGCTAGCCCGCGAATGTTCGCTGAAAGAAATCAATCGGATTCAGCAGCAGCTTGAGGCGGAGCAGCTGGCCGTGCCGCTGGAAGTCTTTGTGCATGGGGCACTTTGCGTCGCCTATTCCGGGCAATGCCTGACTAGCGAATCTTTGGGTGGACGCTCAGCCAATCGCGGCGAATGCGCTCAGGCCTGCCGCATGACCTACGAGCTGATCTCAGACGGTCAGCCTGTTGATCTCGGCGACCGCAGCTATTTGCTTAGCCCGCAGGATTTGGCCGGACTGTCAGTGTTGCCAGAGCTGATCCAAACGGGCGTGCACTGCCTAAAAATTGAAGGCCGCCTGAAGGCTCCCGAATATGTAGCGAACGTAACGCAGGTCTATCGAGCAGCGATTGATCGAGCAATGGTCAGCTTGCGGTCTGAAGAATCTCAGCAGTATCAAGCTCAGGACGCAGAGCAGTATCGCCTAGAAATGGCCTTTTCACGCGGCTTATATAGCGGCTGGTTTAAAGGAATCAACAATCAGGAGCTAGTTCACGCTAGATTTGGTAAAAAGCGCGGGGTGTATCTGGGCGACGTAACGCAAGTGGATCAAGATACTGTTACCGTCCGGCTGCGATCACCGCAGTTACAGTCACGGCAATCAGTCGTAAAACCGGGCGACGGGTTGGTATTTGAGCATGGTCAACCGCAGGCGAAAGAGGAAGGCGGAAGGGTTTACCGCGTTGAATTAGAGGATGCTGGAATACAGGATGCTGGAATACAGGGAGCAGAGGCGCAGTTAAGCTTTGGCCGTCGAGACTTGGATCTGAATCGAATCAGGCTGGGCGATCGGGTCTGGAAAACCAGCGACCCAGAGCTAGAGCGGCATCTGCGCCAGAGCTATGCTACAGAAGTACCGCAGTTTCAGCGTCCGCTAGATTTAGAAATCCACGGCGCAGTCCATCAGCCTTTAGTCGTGATTGCCCGCGACCGACAGGGGCATATTTTGCGAGTTGAGTCTGCTATGCCGCTGGTGCAGGCGCACAGTAAACCGCTGACCGCTGAGCGACTGCAAGAACAGCTAGGACGTTTGGGCAATACGCCGTTTCGGCTAGAGCAGCTGGAGCTAAATCTACAGGGCGAGCTAATGCTGCCCGTGAGTGAACTCAACCGAATGCGGCGCGAAATCGTTAGCCAGCTCGCCCGCCAGCTTAGGCAGCCCCGGCATTGGCAGCTCCGCGATGTCCAACTCGCAGAGTTACTACCCGCAACTGAACCTGCACAACCCGCCGCCCAGCTAATTGCCCTAGTCCGCAGCCTGCCGCAGCTCCAAGCCGCTACCGAGACTGGCCTTTCAACGCTCTACTGCGAGCTAGAAGATCCGCGTAAATATCGGGAGGCGGTCAAAATGGCGCGTCAGGCGGGCGTAGTGCTCTATGTGGCTCCGCCGCGCATTACCAAACCGGGCGAGACGTGGATTTTGCAGCAGGTGCAGGATGCTGAGGCCGACGGCTATTTGATCCGCAACTACGACCAGCTTCAGTTTTTTGCAGGTCAGCCAGCGAGTCAGTTAGCGAGTCAGTCAGCGAGTCACCCAATCGTAGGAGATTTTTCGCTCAACGTTGCCAACCCGCTCACCGCTGCCTATTTGCAAAAGCTTGGACTACAGCGACTCACCGCCTCATACGATCTCAACAGCAGCCAGCTCGAAGCTCTGTTGCAAACCGCGCCGCCCCAGTGGTTTGAAATCACGATTCATCAGCATATGCCGATGTTTCACATGGAGCACTGCGTTTTTTGTGCTTTTTTGTCAGAGGGCACAGACTACCGCAACTGTGGTCGTCCTTGCGAACAGCATCAGGTGACACTGCGCGACCGGGTTGGCACGGAGCATATTTTGCAGGCAGACGTGGGCTGTCGGAACACGCTGTTTAACGGTCTGGCACAGACGGGCGCAGAATATATGCAGCGCTTGATCAATTTGGGCGCAGGCTATTTTCGGGTAGAGTTTGTCAACGAAACGCCTGCTGAAGTGATGCGGACGCTGCAATACTATCAGCGCCTGCTGCGGGGCGAAATCACGGGCGCGCAGCTCTGGCGCGAGTTAAAGCTGCATCATCAGCTCGGCGTGACCAGAGGCACATTAGGCTAATCCGCCTTTTTGAAGATGCTGCCCAGCTCTCGCTTTGTTTAGCTGAATACAGTTAATTTTGTAATTTTGCAAAAACTGGAGTGGGTCATGCAGGACGAAAAGCAGCTCAAGAATGAGCTAGAGAACGCTGAGCCAGAGCAAGAGCAAGAGCCAGAGCCAGAGCCAGAGGTCGACTTGCCAACACCATCCTACGGCACAGGCATTCGCGACCAGCCGCAGTTCAGTACGGGCATCTATGATCGGATGCAGGAGACAAATTCTGCTAGTCCAGTTCTGACGGGCGGTGATCTCGATGCCAACTGGGAACAGGCTGAAGCGGTTGGCGATGAGGCAGTCGGCGGCACAGCTCCTACACCCGATATGGATGTGGTAGATGAGCTGGGGGCCGCAGTTGGCCTAGAGATGGACGATCAGGCGTTTTTGCGTACCAGTGAAATCTTAGAGCAGCGGGACGACCACCGCTGGGAGCTTGATCCCGACTCTGCTGAGGAATAGCAGTAGCCATTTCAGCAGAGGCTACTGGTAGGCTTCACTGGTAGGCTTTACTGGCAGCCTCACTGGGGTTGAGGACTAGGGTTAGAACTGGGGCTGCTAGCACTGTCCGTGGTCGGGGTAACTGTTTTTTCTTCGACAGCTCCCGGCGCACCCATCAGTGCTGCCTTGCTGCCGTTGGCTGAAATCTGAACGCCCCCAGCATTTCCCGATCTGACTCGAATTTGCCGATCGCCCGTCCAGGTACGCTCAGCACCTTCTTGCAAAACCTCAGCGAGCTTCACCTCACCATCGACCTCCACTTCCAGCCAAGACTGAGCCGTGAGCTTGACATCGATCTGCACGGGCTTAGTTTGTGGCGACTTGGCGGGCGAGGGAGATCCGGCTGAAGCAGATCCAGCAGGGACAGAGCTACCTGAAGCAGAAGAAGGGCTGGCCGGGGCAATTGCCTGCGAAATTTGGGGGCGCAGATCATTGACGGGAGCTGAGGGGTTGGCCGAGCGACCCACAACATAGGACAGCAGGCTTACCGAGGCCATAATCAGCGCCACATAAGCAATATAGAGATGCAGAGGCCGGAGCTGGGCGGCTGGAGAATTTTTCCAGGAAGACTGCGCCATTTGCAAACTCCGCTCTGCCGGGAACGCTTCGGCAAATTCGCTGCCCTCTAAGCCTAGCGCTTCCGCATAGCGACGAATGAACCCTTGAACATAAACGGGTTCTGGCAGGTGATGTAGCTTGCCCTCCTCAATCGCCTTCAGCATCCGCGCCTGAATCATCGTCCGTGCCGCCACATCTTCTAGCGATAGCGAATTTTCTTCGCGGATATGGTGCAGGTAAGCCCCGATCTGCATCAGACGCTCAACTTGCTCCTGCTGTAAAAGCGACGATTCTCTAGATAGGGTTTTCATAGCGCTCACCACACGAGTAATAGACTAAATAGCGGGACAGGATCGAGCTAGCAGACAGAACGATTAGCGCTTTTTTAACTTCCTTGAGCAGTTTATCGGGTTTGTGACCTGAATTTATGACCTGAGTTTACTCGTCTTTTAGCTGATGCTGTTGCTTCTTTGGGTCGATTAATTCAGCTCGTAATTCAGCTTGCTGAACTTGCAGGTGCAAAAAGTTGATTTCGGATAAGTCTAGCAGGCGATACTGGCCGCTGGCCAATTCTCCGAGCTGAATCGAGCCAATGGCCAAGCGGTGCAGCGCTCGCACCGGATATCCGAGCTGAGCAGCCACCCGCCGAATCTGGCGATTGCGGCCTTCGCGCAGCACGACTTCCAGACAGGTCTGATCTGGTCGCACCTCCAGCTGCCGCACCTCAGCCGGACGGGTTAAGCGATTCTCCAACAGTAGCCCCTGCCGCCACTGTTGCAAGGCTGCTGCTGAGGGCTGTCCCTCTACCCAAACGCGGTAAGTTTTGGCAACAGAATGGCGTGGATGGGTCAAGCAAGCCGTCACCACCCCGTCGTTAGTGAGCAGCAGCGCCCCGGTAGAAGCTGCGTCCAGTCGCCCAACCGGGTGCAGCCCGATTTGCCGCAGCGAGGCTGGCAGCAGATCAAGCGCAGTGCGGCGATTTTGGGGATCCCGGCAGGTTGAAACCACGCCTTCAGGTTTGTGCAGCAGCAGATAGAGCCGATCCGGACGATTTTGGGGCTGCACTAGCCTGCCGTCAACTTCGATGCGGTCTTGGGCTGGGTCAGCCTTTTGGCCTAGCTCTGCCACAGCGCCATTCAGCCGCACCCGGCCTGCCAGAATAATCTGCTCAGCCTGCCGCCGCGAGGCAATCCCCCATTGAGACAAGATTTTTTGCAGTCGTTCGGTCATGGCTGCGGCGGGCTGAGAGGCGGATCGAGGCGGCGAGATTCAAGTGGCGGCTCTGTGGCGAGCTGCCAGGGGAGTCTGACTTGCAGCCATGCGCCGCCAGTTTCAGGATGATTGCTGGCGCTAATCGTGCCATGGTGCGCCTCAACAATCTGCCGCACAATCGAAAGTCCTAGTCCACTGCCACCCTGAATATGGCCATCAGATATTGAGCTGTTGATTGTTGGGGGATCTGGCACTGGGCTGTTTGGCTCTGGGCTGCTCCGGTGATTCAAGGCTTCGAGCGCCAATCGGGCACGCGACGGATCAGCGCGATAGAACCGCTCAAACACATAGGGCAGAGCCTTTTCGGGAAAACCTGGCCCTTGATCGATGATCTCTAGACACAGCCAGTCTGCCTCTGACGACAAATTTGATGACAAATCTGATGACAAATTTGAACTGGGTAAATCTGCAGCCAATTCAAGGCTGACTTTAACGCGAATGGTTTGCTCAGCCGGGCTGTATTTGATGCTGTTGTCGAGCAGGTTGATCAGCAATCGGTGCAGTCGAGGCTCGTCAGCCTGCATGATCAGATGGCTGGGGCCACAGTAATCAAGCTGGAGGTTTTTGCGACGGGCGAGCGGCTCTAGACTGTGCCAGACCGCCTGAATCAAGCCGACTAGCTCAATCGGGCGCAGCTGCACATTGCGGAGCGTTCCCCGCTGAATTTGGCTCAAATCTAGCAAATCCTGCACCAGCGTACTCAGCCGCAACGTTTCGTTAATCAGCCGATCCACCCAGCTCCGCAGGCTCGGATCTAGCCGAGTTTGCAGCGTCTCGGCCACCAGCCGAATAGAGGTCAAAGGCGTTTTTAGCTCATGCGCCAAGTCAGACGTCCAGCGGTCGCGCTGCTGCATTAACGCGACAATCTCCTGGCGGTTTTCCAGGAAAATACCAACTTCATGATTCGGCAGCGGCAGACCATAGCCTTGCAGCGTCAGCACCGACTGCTGTGACAGATGGGTGGGATCCGCGCTCATCGGGTAGAAAGTCCAGCTGCTCTGGCAGGGCTGCTCGGCATCGCGCGTCTGTTCAATCAGGGCATCTAGCTCATAGGAGCGCACCAGCTCCAGCAGCAGTCGCGGCTTTGACTCAGCGTCAGGAATGCCCAAAATCTGGCGAGCCTGCGGATTACACCACAGCAAGCGGTTTTCATCGTCAACTTGCAGATAGCCAACCGGCGCAGCCTGTAGAATTTGGCGAAGCAGCGTCAGCTCTTGGAGCATATCCTGCTGCTCACGACGCTGCTGAGCCACCGCTATCGAAACCTGCGAAGCCAGCGGGAAGGGTGACTGAGTACGGCTGGCCAGCTTGCCGAGAATCTGCTTTAGCCTTGCATCCTGACGCTGGCGCTGCCAGACCAGCAGCAGCAGTCCAATTGTCAGTCCGAATAAGAAGGCAGGGATAACCACGGCGGTTGGTGCAACAATCTGAAGTAGCTAGCGCAAGGCTTTTTGCCCATCTGGCCTGTCTCTACTAGATTAGCTGCATTTTCATTCAGCTAGCCGAATCGGTAGCCGAATCCTCGCACGGTCAGCAGATATTCAGGACGGCTGGGATCTAGCTCCAGCTTTTCGCGCAGCCAGCGGATATGCACATCAACCGTCTTACTGTCGCCCATGAAGTCTGGCCCCCAAATCCGCTCAATCAGCTGCTCACGCGACCAGACTCGGCGCGGATTGGCCATAAACAGCTCCAGGATCCGAAATTCTTTTGGCGAAAGACTAGTCTCTTCACCCCGAATCGTCACCCGGCATTCTTGCGGATACAGCACAATTTCATGAAACTTCAGGGTCGGCTCCTGCGCCTGCATCTGGGAGCGCTGATGACGGCGCAGCAGAGCACGGCAGCGCGCCACCAGCTCGCGCATCCCAAAAGGCTTGGTCAGGTAATCATCAGCTCCGACTTCTAGCCCCACGACCCGATCGGTTTCGGTACCCTTGGCGCTCAGCATCAAAATTGGCACCGTGCTGCCTTCATGCCGAATCAGTCGACAGAGATCAAGGCCGTTCACGTAGGGCAGCATCAGGTCTAGAATAATTAAATCCAGCGCCAGCGCCTCGGCGGGGTTGCTATCTCCGGCTTTGGTGGCTAGCTCCAGGCCCTTGCGCCCGTCCTCTGCCGTCAATACCTCGTAGCCTTCTTCGCCCAGCGCCAGCGCCACGGTCTCTCGAATCAGCTCCTCGTCCTCAACGACCAAGACTCGCCCCAGCTTCACCTCTGACTGAAATCTGACGGTCTCTGGCGCTATTGTGAGTGGCATAAAATCCTTGCTCAGCACTTCAAGCTCATCGTAGCAGACTGCTAGGGCTCTGCTGAACCCTGAATTCGCCAAATCGAGTTTTTAACTGTTACTTAAGATACAGATATTTGAAGTTAAGTATCCTGAGTTAAATTTTCTCAAGATGCTTTACTCAAGATACTTTCTCAAGATTAAGGCTCTCAGCGTTACTGTCCGCAACAGTGATCGATGCCCAGGCTCCCCAACAGCAGATCGCTCACGGCATTCGCGATGGCAAACTCGCTGTAAAAGCTCTTGGAAAAATCGAACGCCTGCATTTCAGTCACGATTGCGATCACCAACGATCCCAGGTCGTTCTCGCCTTCCATCCGCTGCCGCACAAATACCTGAGCCGCTCGTTCGGCAATTATCTGGTTCACGGGCTCTGGCAGAAACTCGTGATCCAACCACTGCTGGAGGCTGGCAGCAAGCCATTGCCCTTCTTGCTGAGGGTGCTGCGCAGCAGGTAAAGTGATAGCCTGAATCGGCTCAGCCATAGTCTGGCTCGCAGTTGCTACTATATCTACTCTCAGCATATCGCCCCCCGTCACGAACCTTTCGCCAATCTCTTGTCAATCTCCCACATTAGGACTCCAGATCTGTGATTCGTGCCGATATCCCCAGCATCATCCAAAATTATGCCAGCGGCTATTTCCTGATGTCCAACGACAGCAACTCGAAGCTGAACTGGTATTCGAGCCGTGAACGCGCCTTGATTCCGCTAGACGACCGCTTTCGCTACCCGCGCTCGTTGCAGCGAGCGATCAACCAAAATCGATTTACAACCGCAATTAACCGCGATTTTGAGGCTGTGGTTGAGGGCTGCGCGGATCGAGACAGCACCTGGATTTCAGCTGAACTGCGCCAGATCTATCAGGCGCTCTACCAGGCAGGCTGGGCCTACAGCTTTGAGACCTGGCAAGGCGACAGGCTAGCGGGCGGCATTCTAGGACTTTCGATTGGCGGTGCATTTATTGGCGAGTCGATGTTTTACCGCATTCCAGAAGGATCCAAGGTGGCAATGGTGAAGCTCGTCGAGCATCTGCGCCACCGCAACTTCCTGCTGTTTGATGCTCAAATGACCAATCCGCATCTAGAGCGATTTGGCTCCTATATTGTCTCGCAGCAGGATTACCAGCAGCTTTTGGAGCAGGCGCTGCACCGCAAATGTTCGCTGCTATAAAACCTGCGCTAATTTTTTTGAATAGCCGCCCGCCGCACGGCCAGCAAGCTGCCCAAAAGCCCCACTGAACAGCCCAGCAGCAATAGCGCTAGCGGCAGCAGCAGCGTCTGAGCGGGCTGGAGCTGAAGGCCACCCGTGAGATATTTGACGAATTCCGACTGCTGGGGCAGCAGGCTAGCCAAAAACTGCTGCACGCCCAAAATCAAGCTCCACGCCACCAGCGCGCCGACAAATCCCAGCACCAGCCCCTGCAAAATGAACGGTAGATAGATCCAGGTGGTAGTTGCACCCACTAGCTGCATCACCTCAATCTCGCGGCGACGCGCCATTACAATCAGTCGAATTGTGGTCATGGTGACGGCAACCGCAGTCAGGGTCAGCGCTGTTACTAGCCCCAAACTCAGCCAGCTTAGCCCCTGATTGAGCTGGCTAATTCGCTGCACGGCCTCGTCCACATACTGCACCAAATCAACCCCTTGAATCTGCCGGAGCTGCTGCGCCAGATCAGAGACAGCCTCGGCGCGGCTCGCTTTTACCCTTAGCTCATCCACCAGCGGATTGCCGCTCAGCTGAGCAGTTGCGCCCTCCAGCCCTGACTGACCCATCTCGCGGATCAGATTTTCCCAGGCCAGCTCTTTCGAGATGGGCACTACGGCCACCACATTAGGCAGGGCAGCAACCCTGGGCTGCAAATCTGCGGCCTGCACGCCCGTATCCAGATAGACGGACAGCTCTAGCTGACTGCCAAACTGATTCAGCAAGCCCTCGACCTGCCAGGAGGCTTGCAGGCTCACCCCAAACAGAAATAGCAGCACTGTTACGGTGCTCACCGCCGCCCAGTTCATCCAGCCGCCGCGCTTCAGCCCCAGCAGTGTCTCCCGCAACAGATAGTCAGATTTGGTTAAAATTTGCAGCACGGTCGTTTCCCTCAGCTCTCTTCGCCTGATGCGCCCTACTTCGGCGCCCCTGATCATCAGAATCTGACTTCAGAATTATAGTTCTCTCGGTAAAAATAGCTAGAAAGCGGCTAGTTTTTTCGGATGGCTGCGGGTTCAAACTGGCTCGGTCTCGTTGTCTCAAACGCTTTCTCAGTATATTTCGCTTTAATTGAGCCATTGTTTAGCTGCCAAGCATTAAGTTTGGCTAAAGTAATCGCATAAACACTGGCTTGGAACAGCAGGATTTAGGTACTTTCTAAGCAGTCTTTCAGTGATTTTTCGAGGGCAATCTTTGAAATATTTTTTGTTAGTAAACATCCCATTATCTAAGCCAAGTAGCTGAGGTGAATCTAGTCCCTATTTTTGAATCATAGGTACAGCAGCACAGCCATCTTAATCTGTTTAGGAATTTTGACCTATGAAACTTAGTACCGCAGTTAAAGCTACAGTCGGCACCGTCGCTCTCCTCTTCACCTTTACGGCTCAGCAGGTGCAGGCAGGCACGCTACACAATGGCTGGAACTATTCCATCGACTCGTTCAACGACGGCACTGAAGGTAACGTCATTGGCGCTAAGAGCAAGTTTGAATTTTACGGCATGGCCTATAAGCAAACTAAAGACAAGGTTTATTTTGCGATTAATTCTAACCTGAGTCTAGATGGCTATAAAGACAAAAATTCCCTCAACGGCAGCATCGGCTACGGCGATCTATTTTTGAACTTTTCCCAGCCCGGAGCAAAACCTGGCACTCAACCCGCCAGCTTCAGCAGCGGCAATCTTCAAGCCATTCGGTTTGATGCCACAAACGACACCCAGTTCACCAAGCAGGAAACAACGATTGGCAAAAACAACAAGCCAGTCACGACAACCACGAAATATACCCCCGAACTGGGACTCTACGACGACGTGACGGCCACCAGCCTCACCACCAAAAACTCCGGCTACAAGACCATGCAGCAACATGCCGACACCATCAAGCGACTAGGTGGAGTTGACTCCTATGGCGATATGCCCGTCAGCACCAGCTATTTTGGCGACAACAGCAAAACCGCCGCGCCCACTCACATGGCAGCTGGCAGCTTCCTGAGCGGCATTCAAATGATCAGCAACTTCAGCGGACTGGGTCTAGATTTCGGCAACTTCAACGCAGTGGGCAGCCACACCTTCGGCTTTAGCGTCGATCGGGCATTCCTGAACAACGGCCAAAACGGTAGCTTCATCGCCAGCCTGTTCGCAGAATGCGGTAACGACGGTCTAGTGCTGTCTGGCGAGCTGCAAGACGTACCCGAATCTTCAGTGATGGCAGGTCTGGCGGCTGTAGGTCTGCTGGCAGCGGCTCGTCGTCGTCGCCTTGCCTAAGCACGCCTTGCCTGAGCGCGTCTTCTAAGCGCTGAGTCGGGAGCTTGAATCTGAGGCTGTAGATCGAGAGCTATGCTCCAGGTCTACAGCCTTTTGGCTGTCTCAGCCCGGAATCGCTACGATTTAGCAACTGATTTAGTTAAGATAGTAGAAATCCTCAAATATTTATTTACTCTCTGCGGGCGAAGACATGACAGCTCACGTTCTGGTTGAAAAGAAGAAGTTAGAAAAAGCGCCGCTAGATCTGCATTACTTGGGCGACCGGGTGCTGCGCCAGCCCGCCAAGCGCGTCACCAAAATTGACGACGAGATCCGGCTGCTGGCTCGCCAAATGCTGCAAACCATGTATAGCGAAGACGGTATCGGACTGGCGGCTCCGCAGGTAGGGGTCAACAAGCAGCTAATTGTCGTCGACTGCGCGCCTGACAAGCCGGAAGCCCCGACGCTGGTGCTCATCAACCCAACCATCACCAAAACTGGCGGCAAAGCCTGCGTTATCCAGGAAGGCTGTCTCAGCATTCCGCAGGTCTATCTAGATGTCACCCGCCCCGAAACGATTGAGGTTGCTTTCAAGGACGAACAGGGCCGCCCCCAAAAGCTGGCCGCAGACGGGCTGCTAGCTCGCGTCATCCAGCACGAAATTGACCACCTCAACGGCGTGATGTTTGTTGATCGAGTCGAGAACACGCTCTCTCGCAACCAAGAGCTGAGCAAGTATGGCTTTGCAGTAGGGGCAGTCAAGCCGCTTTAGTCTTCAGTCTTTACAATTCAGTCTCTACAAAAGTAAAAATTGCCCGAATTTCAGACTCATCTGTCTCTGCGCCTAGTTTTGTGATTCTATTAGGCTGTATAGAGCGTTTCATCTGCTGTTTCATCTGCAAGAGGTAAGGTCGTCAGTGACTCCAAAAAGCGGTCTGCTGTTAGCGGGTTCTTGTGTCGCAGCAATTGCGGCAGTAGGTTCGATTTTTGAGCTGTCTTCGGGTCAGCCGCAGTTGGGGAGCTGGATCACCAGCGTGATTTTGTGCCTGACTGTTCCATTGACGGGAATTTGTTTCTATGCAGCAGTTCAGGACGCTAGAGCCAATCAGTAAGCCCAGTCGGTCAATCCACCGCAGCTCCAGCAATCAGTCCGGCCTGTTGCTCTGCTGGCGGCGGTTGCCATGATTGGCGCTCCGTCTGGCGCTGCCTCGCTGCGGCGGATTGCCTCACACTACAAAGAGTCAGCGCTGGCTTCTTATCCCCTAGTTACGCCCGTTGCGGTTGTGATTGGTCGCGACCCTAGATGTCAAATTGTCCTAGACTCGCAGCTCTACGGCTCGGTATCGCGGCAGCATGTTCGCATCAGTCCCATCTCAACTGCTCCCTCCGGCTGGCAAATCTGCGATTTAGACAGCGCCAACGGCACGTTCATCAATGGTCAACGGCTGCAAGGCTGTCGGCATTTACAGCCCGGAGATTTGATTTCGCTCTCTCAGACAGGGCCGCAGTTCATGTTTGAGCTGCGGGGAGCTGTTTCGGGGACAGTCACAAAGGAGCCAGCCAGCCAGCCCCCAACAGAACCCGACCTGCTGATTCGCACAAGCAGCCCGCCGGCCAAGTGGGGGCAGAACTTAGATCCAGCTAGAGATCCTGCCAGAGATTCAGCCGGAGATGCACTCACCCTCAGCCAGCTGTTTCCGATTCTTTCGACTGGGCGCGATCTGACCCGCAAAGCCTACTTGATTCCGGGGATTGTCACCGTCTCATTTGTGGTGATGATGTTTGTCTCAATTGGCCAGCCAGAATTTTTTAATATGCTGCTGTCGGCCTATATTGCTGGCATTGCCTATTATCTGGTCTATCAACTCTGCGGCAAGCAAAAGCCCTGGTGGCTGCTGCTCGGCGCTGGGCTGACGACGGTACTGCTGCTGCTCAGTCCGGTGCTGACGCTGTTTTTATGGCTGTTTCGCCAGGTTTTGCCGGGGGGCATTCCGGCTGACAGTTCGGCTGGCTTTTTCAGCACGCTGGTGCAGATGTTTTTCGGAGCCGGACTGATGGAAGAGCTGCTCAAGGCAATTCCAATTTTGCTGGCTTACTGGCTGGGAACTAAGCTACGCTCTCCCTACCGCGAGCAGGTGGGCGTTTGGGAGCCGCTGGATGGGATTTTGCTGGGTACAGCTTCAGCAGTCGGCTTTACGCTCTTGGAGACGCTGGGGCAATATGTACCGGGCGTGATGAATGATGTGACGCTCCAGGCAGGCGTAGACTATCGGGAGCTGCTGGGGCTACAGCTGCTGATTCCGCGCATCCTGGGATCGATTTCTGGGCATATGGCCTACAGCGGCTATCTCGGCTACTTCATTGGTCTCAGCGTGCTCAAACCGGCCAAGCGCTGGCAAATTCTATCAGTTGGCTATCTGACGGCGGCCTCGCTACATGCGCTCTGGAATACGATGGGGCTGATAAATCTGCTAGTGCTGGCAGTCGTAGGCGTGGTGTCCTATGCGTTTTTGACAGCAGCAATTCTTAAGGCAAGGCTACTCTCGCCCACCCGCGCCGAAAATTTTGCGACTCGGTTTACGCGGTTGCGCTAGGCTTCAAGAGATTTAGATTGGCTTGGCGCTTGGTCGATTGCGTAGCGGGCAATCGCTAGGCTGAGGCGGGCTTGTTCAATTCCAGATAGCTCTGTCCAGGCAGCGCAGCGCACAGAGCGCAGCGCCGATTCAATCATGTCAGCTTCAGAGCCACGCATGGCGTAGGCAAACGGGCGAGCCAGCACCTGCAAATCCTCTTCAGCCCAGTTGGGGAGACAGGTCTGCACGCATTGCACAATCTGATCGGCCAGCGACAGGTTTGTGGCGGCAACCTGCTGCGCAGTCTGAGAAATCGTCTCCAAGATCTGCTGCGGCACCTGAGCTGCAAATTGCCGCAGGACAGCGCTGTAGGATCTAAGATTCTCAGCCGCCGCCAAGTCAGCAGGCTCATCCCAAATCTGGTTCAAGGCGTTGGCAAGGATCTGCCCCTGCTCAATCAGCTCTTGATTCGACCAGCCAGCCCGCATCACCTCTTGTTCAAGCGCTTCAAAATAGGCTTCGGCTTCTGGCGAGGCCGGATTCCAGGGATAGTCTCCCAAATCGGCAGCCGGATCGCTAGCCGTCTGATTGGCCTCAGATTGCAGCATTAGCTGTAATAGCTCCAGTTCGGCCTGGGCTTGAAACGGAAACATTGATGGGCGGCTGGGGTTATGCGACATGATTTACTCCTAAAACGCTGCTGGGTCACGGTTTACTAGGTCAGAGAACCCGACAAAGACGGTCACAAGACTTGCAAATGGTCGGTCAATGAGTCACTACATCTGGAAACCGACCTGTTCCGCATGAGTCGAAAACCAATTTCAAAACTGGCTCTTTTGAACTAGCCCAATCAGGTGAGGCTCTTGAAGTACAGCCTATCCAGCAGCACTCAACTGGCGCTATTGAGGCGCTGTTAAACACCTGCTAGCTCAGTACTGGATCAAACTGGCACGATCAAACTGGCACGGTATCAATCACAAACTCCAAAGTTTCGCTGGTGGGATCGCCAAATTTTAGCTGAGTCTTAGAAGAGAGTGGGACTTCCCGATGATGCACCCGTGTCCACTGAGGCGGACTGCCCGGTTTTGCCATCCAGGTGCCGCAGCGGGACTTGTCGCGCAGCAGATAGATGGGTTCGGCGGCATCAATGGCTGAGGATTCGCGGTCGCGGTAGACAATTTCGGCATGTTCGCGGGAGACATAAGGCTGCTGGAGCACCACGTCATTGCTTTCACCGCGTCCCACCCGCATCACGCCGCCGCGCAGCGTCCAGCTCTGAGGCGAAGGAGCCAGAGAGTGTAAATAGGCTTGCGTGGTGCGGCGATTGTACCAGCTCATCGACTGGTCGGGGATCTCGGTCACGCCTTCGGTATAGGGTTTGATCAGCTCGCCGTTGAACTCTGGGTGCATGTAGAGCACCGGCAGCGTCCAGGCGGGCTTATTAAAGCGATAGAGAATCAGCAGATTTTGGCGGGCAATCGTTACAGCTTCGTCAATGGGCGAGCGACGCGCCAGCTGCTGAGCAAATACCTGAATAAAGCTGATCGCCTCTTGATCCGTAATCGAGTCCCGCATCGCCAGCACGGCAGGTACGCCATGATGAATCAGCACCTCAGCCAGACTGCTGCGCGGCACTGAGCGACCGTCTCGCTGCTGCGGCTGCGCGCCCCAACAGGCATTGAATACCGCCAGCTTCACCCGATGCCGCACTAGCGCCTGCGCCAGCTCAGTGCCGTTCATTCTGTCGGTGGAGGTGAGGTAGAGCAGGCCGCCGTCTGGAGCCGGAGCGCCGTGTCCCGCATAGAACAGCACGTTGTGGTCGCCAGTTTCCAGCTGCTCAATCAGCTCGGCAGGCGTTGGCTCAATTAATGTTGTGACCTGACAAGCCACGGGCGTAACGTAGTTGCCGTAAGGCGCAGCTTCTTCAGCGCTCCCCAGCAGCCGCACCAGCGATTCAGCCTCTTGCTCTAGCGTCAAACTGGCAGCGGATCGACCGGTCTGGTTGGGGTTGGCCTCTCGATCATGCCCCAGCACCAGCAGAATCCGCAGCGACTGCTCTGGGCGCTGCGGCTGGAGGGGATCAACTTCGATTGTGGTGCGGCTAAACAAAATCTGCTGATTGTTAAGCGAAATCGCCTGCTCTCCGGGCTGAGCCTGCATAATTTCCCAGGGCAGAGCGATCAGATCGGGGTCGCGGATTTCTAGCCGCAGCCGCAGCGGTCGTCTCTGCCCCATCGCAATCCCTCGGCTCTGGCTAAAGCAGGTCTGGATAGGACCCTCAAACAGCCATTGGAAGAGGCTAACCCCCAGCTCCTGCATGAGGCGAGTCGTATAACTGGTAGGCTGACCAGCTGGGGGGGCGCTGGTATCCAGGCTAACAGCCAGCGGTGGCGGGCTATAGGCGCTAGAGATCATAGGCACCGAGGGGACTCCCCGCAGCGGGAAGAATTCTTGCCATGCTTGCCAATTTCGGGTGAGCAGCTCTGTCCAGTCGCGGTGATGCAGGACATGGCCACTCGGATAAGGAGCCTCCACTGCCAAAAGGGCATAGTGTGACTCAGAATTTGCAACGCGGGCGATTGCCAAACTTAAGCAAGCAAGATCAGACATTGGCAAGAAGTCAAACGGGCTGAAATTGAGAGCGAGGAACAGATTTGGGAGCATTCCCACAGAGCATGGAGCAATGCTCTTATCAGTTTATACTGCTCGACTGACAGAGCAAGCGTGAATTGAAATTTCCTCGCTGAATTGGCGTTGCGCTGGTTGGCCATCTACCTACCAAGCTGCCTTACCTCTCGTTACCTCTCGCCTTACATACAGGCCTGCCGTAGTTCGGGCGGGGGGCTAACTGCTGTAGACTGAGGCAGGATTTCAGCTGCTCGAATCCAGCCCGTCTGTCCGGAAGGCAATACTGGTACGGCTGGGAGCTGTCCAGCTGGCTGATCAAGCGGCTGATTGGGGAGCTGGCCGAGCGCTTCGGCTGGCACAGAGCAAACCCGTAGCTCAACCCAACTTTCCTGCTGACTCAAATTCTGCTGCTTAATCACCTCCAGCACCGAACCGGGCACTAGGCTACCCAACACCTGTTCAGCGCCCGACTCAGCACCTAGTTCAGCAACAGGCGACGTGGGTGAGCCACTTGGACTCTCGCTGGGGCGCGAAATTAGCTTGGGCAAGGCTGCGTCGTCTGGCTGCGCCTGAAGCTGAATAAATGATCCGACCGCTAATGGCGCTCCAGCCGAAGGCACAACTGGGCTGGCCGAGGGGACAGGTGCGGGTGCAGTAGCCGGACGGATTGACGGAGAGTTCCTCCAAAGAATCGGAAGCAGAGCAACACTTAGCCCTGCCAAACCGCAAAGCAAAACGATCAGACCCAGCCAAGGCAGCAAACTCCGACCTGCTGGCTTGCTCTCTGGCGCTGGCATGGCCGGAGAAACAAGCGCGGTAGGCTGAGTCTCGCTAGCGGTGATAGAACTTGCGGTAGAACTTGTGGCTGCATTAGCGGCTGCATTAGCGGCTGCAACAGACAGGCTAACAGATGAGAGCAGCGGCAGCTCAGCTAGCGTCGGCAGCGGCTGATTGAGCGTGATCTGGTAGTGAATAATCCCAACCGTGACGTTGTCGTAGCCGTTGCGTTTGTTGCCCAAATCGACTAGCCGCTGCGCCAGTGCCGCTAGATCAATCGAGCCCGTCGAGCCTGAAGCACTATCCGTTCGCTCTAGCAGCGGCAAAACGTCAGTTTCCCAGGCTTCCTCAACGCGCTCATTGTCGCTGAGGCCATCGGAGCAAAGCAGAAAAATGCAGTCTTCGTTCGGAATTAAGCGCTGCACGGTTGGATAGAGCATTGAAGAGGCGCTCATCCCCAATGCCTGCACCAGGGAGCCAGAGCTGGGCTGATGCAGCGCCTGTCGATAGAAGCTATAGCCCAAGCGTACCTCGCGCGAGGCCACGTCATCGTCTAGCGTGATCTGCTGGCAGCCTCGGCGCGTCATCAAATAGACCCGACTATCCCCTACATGCGTTACGTATAGCTCATGCCGACGCGCCAGCGCCATCACGACGGTAGTGCCCATGCGCTGCCGCTCAAACCGCTGCTCGCTATCGTTTTGCTGGCTGATCTTGTCGTTGGCAACACAGACGGCTTTTTCTAGCGCCACGCTCAGGCTGACCGGATCAAGCTGCTTTAGATCCAGCTCTTTCTCCTGCTGCTCTAGCGAGGCAATCGCCAACCGCGAGGCGACATCCCCGCCCTGATGCCCGCCAATGCCGTCACAGACAATCACCAGCGCTGAGCGATCGGCTGGGCGATCGGCTGCCAAATCAACAGTTGCCGTAGGGCTGCCGCTCTGGGGATAGCAGGCATCTTCATTGCGCTGGCGGGTTGGCCCTCGGTCGCTGAGCGTGGCAATCGTCAGCTGCCGAGACTGAGCTTGAGTGAGCTGAACCAGCGCTTCATCCA
The DNA here is from genome assembly GCA_019359155.1 of Pegethrix bostrychoides GSE-TBD4-15B. GTDB lineage: Bacteria > Cyanobacteriota > Cyanobacteriia > Elainellales > Elainellaceae > Elainella > Elainella bostrychoides. Next base: position 21,924 of record JAHHHV010000016.1, on the reverse strand, counting down.
GGTAGGCCAGCAGCAGCTCTGCGTTGTGGATTTTCCCCTGGCTAATCTCTTGACAGAGCCGAGCTAAGAATCCAGCAATTTCGGGCTGGGCAGAGGGCAACCAGAGCAACGACCAAAACTGACCGAGATCGCGCAGCGTCGGCTGGGGCTGGAAGCTCAGCTCTAGCAGCCTCACCCATGTGCCATCGACCCGCAAATTTTCTGCCTCCAGCAGGCTGGAGGCCACCTTTTCGCGGCTGAGCGGCTGCCAGAGATTGGCAATCTGCCAGAGCCAGTTGAGCTGACTCAGCGCTGAGGCTCGCTCCCATTTAGCAGCAATCGAAGGCAACAGCTCGATTTGAGATGAGGTCTCAGATGCAGCTGAGGAAGCCTCTTCAAGACTCTGAATATCTAGCGGCTGGAGCGCTGCGCCTCTGGCCTGGTAGAGCGGCGCATGGTCAAGCAGAATAATTTCAGTTCCGGCAACGCTGGCTGGGAGCCAGTCATAGACCTGCGGCACATGCAGCGGATAGGAGACAAGCTGTAGATAGGGCAGCAGCAGGTCAGGCAGCTCTTGGTAGGTGTTGGAGAGCAGGGCTGGCTTGGTGTCTAGAAAAATCCGAGACTGCTGGCAGAGGTAGCGATCGGCTAGCAATGTCCCTGGCGAGCAGGTGACTTCACCCAAAGCCCAAAGGTAGTGCCGGGGAAGAAACGTAGAGCAGTTTTGACAGAATTGCTCAGCTTCTGAGTTGAGGGCTTGGCAAGTAGAATTGGGGCAGTAGAGCATTGCGGCTGCGTGACGCATGAAGCCAGGATTACGACAGTCTAATCAAGATATCTCTTATCAGGATATCTTAGTCGCCAATCCAGCAATCAGGCGGGATTCCCCTGATTTTGTGCAACATAACTTCTTACGCCACAGACTACATGAGGCTTTTGGACATGAGGCTTTTGGTATGGCTGGGATATCTCCTGAAGCCTGCTCCGCTAGCGAACGCTGAGATGATCGCTGGCACTGCCATCATCGGCCAACCGAGGCAGTCCTAAGCTGTAGTTTCGCACCCGGCTGTTGAGGTTGTAAGAAACCTGCCCAGATTGCAGCAGCGAGCGGACAAAATGTTCGAGATCTGAGCCAATCCGGCGCAGGTTGTAGTCGGTGAGGTCAGCCCCGTCATAGTCTGCGACCAGGCCATCAAACTTACGATAGATCTGCTGAAGCGCGGCTTCGTTCCAGAGCAGCTCGTTGTCAGGATCGACATCCAGCGTCAGCTGATTGGGGCTGGGCACAAGCTCACCATCCTGAATTTCGCCTGAGTAAATGCGGATGTGCCGAGTAGTGGACTTAAGCAGCATAAGACGGTAGATTCAGCGAAGTGGGTTTAATCTAGCTAGACTTAAAAATCTTTAAACTCATATCTAATCATTTCTAAGCGTATCTTACAGGGGTTTTTGCCTGCGAGGCAATTTCAGCTGGAGCAATTTGGGCAAGCTAAACTAAAAGCATCTCTAACCATGGGACTCAACCGAGGACTCAACCAAACTGAGGCCGAACGCAGGCGCAAAAATCAGCATTGGACGCAACAGAATGGCGGCGTTGACGGGCGGATTGAGCAACCTGCCCAGCCCGCTAAAGAGCCTGCCAGATCTCGTAAAGCTGGCTCTGGCCTGCTGAGCAATCTGGCGCTGCTGACTATAGGGAGCTTGGTCACAGTCGGGCTGCTGCTCACTTGGCGCACAGGCGGAGAGGTTTTCGGTCGGCTCTGGGCAACCCTCAAGGTGAGCGAACCCCCTGCCAAAGTCGATTTGCGTTCGCTGGTGGTACAGCAGGTGCGCGGCGCAAGCGAGCTGACTACGGCAGTCTACAGCATGGAGTCAGTGGTGCCCGCTAGCCGTGAGCGCAAGCTGGGCGACTACGTGATTGGCAAAACGACATTGCTCTACATCGCGCATGGTGAGGTGCGAGCGGGGGTAGATTTGGCAGCGCTTCAGCCCAGCGATGTTCAGGTTGTAGGGGAGTCGGTGACGGTACGCCTACCGCCGCCGCAAATCTTAGACAGCAAAATCGACGTGAATCGTTCCAAAGTCTACGACTACGACCGGGGCTTTATGGGTCTAGGGCCAGATGTCGCGCCGGAGCTGCAAGAGCTGGCACAGCGCGAAACTCTGGGCAAAGTCGTCGAGGCTGCCTGTTTAGACGGCATCTTGCAAACCGCTAACGAACGAGCCAAGCTGACGGTCGCGCAGCTGCTAGGGACAGCAGGCTATGCTCAGCTGACGGTTCAGACTCAGGCTGCCACTAGCTGTCAAGTTCCAATCGCTCAAACTCCAGCAGCTCAAACTTCAGATCTACCGCCCAGCGATCGACCCGGCGTTCTACCCAGCCCAGCCGTCTCAAGTCCAGCGCTGCCCTAATCGACCCGTTCAAGCTGCCAGAGAATCTGATTGCCCTCGCGCCGCACCCGCGAAATAACCCAGTTGCGCCAGACCCAGTTGTCACCCCGGCTGGTAACGGCGCTCGCGTTCACATCCATCAGATCTGCCAGCTCAGAGCTGGTGATCAAATAGCCCTGCCGCGCCAGCTCATCAGCCATATGCAGCGTATCCAGCACGTTTCTCAGCTGCGCCACCTTTGTTTCGCGCGGCAGCTCGGCTACATCTAACGCTGAATCGACCGTCGTTGAGCGATCATCCAAAATATCGGCTGCCTCCTCAGGTCTGTGACTGGATTGTAGCGTCTCTGGCACAGATACGAGTGGCGCGCTGGATTGAGCTTGAGTGGAGGGTTGAACCTGAGTAGGAATAGATATGGCTGGAGCGAAGGCTGCGTCAGGCAACTCCCGCAGCTGCGGTTTTTGCCCCAGCGAAAAGGCGCGCGCAATTTCGTCGCAGCGGTCGTTGCCGCGATCACCAGAATGCCCTTTGACGTAGCGCCATTCCAGCGGAGCCTGCTTCGCAACCTGGATCTGCAAGCTGTCTAGCTCATGCCAGAGATCTTGATTGAGCACTGGCTTACCCGCTGCCGTTTTCCAGCCTTTCTTTTTCCAGCCTGAGAGCCATTTCGTGATGCCATTCTTGACATATTCACTATCGGTGTAGAGGGCAACGGGTTCGCTGCGTCCAGATGCAGCTAAATACTCTAGAGCCCGAATGGCAGCCTGCATTTCCATGCGGTTGTTGGTGGTCTGCGCTTCACGTCCACCCAGCTCTTGCACCGAGCCGTCGGTGAAGTAGATTACAGTCCCCCAACCGCCGGGGCCAGGATTGCCAGAGCAGGCTCCGTCGGTATAGATACTTTGAATCGGCGTTGGGATCGGGTTTGGGATCGGGTTTGGGATCGGGTTTGGGAGAGTCATGCGGCGGCTGAACGAAACGAATCTCAGTATAGAGGCTCAGGGAGTCAGAGCTGGCTCGGGGCGAATCCAGTCGATCTGCAAGCTGAGTGGATAGGGATCTTGGCTAATGGCCTTAGCATAGGCTGGAGTCAGATAGGGGCGATAGGCTGGGTTTTGAGCCAGATGCAGCTGAAAGAAAGCAAGGCTGAGCGCGTTTTGGTAGGCGTGACCCAAATCAGCCAGCGTTTCCCAAGATAGCGAGCTGTTGCCAAGTCGGCCAATTGCATCGTAGGTGACGCGCGCATGGGGCAAGCCCTGCGTCAGAGCCAGATAGCGCTCACCCGACTGCCCAGTCATCAGCTGCTCAAATGCAGGCAGCTGCTCCACCACTAGCGGCGTGAGGATATCGAGATCGGTCACCTGCCAAAGAATCGGGATCTGCAATTCGGCTAGGCTGGAGCCAAACAGGCTTTTGCCAAACGGCACAAACAGGTAGGCAGCGGCAATTCGATCATCTTTAAATGAAGCTGAGAATGCCGCATCCTGGGGCAGCTCCAGCGCTCGGCACTGATAGAGCAGCGAGATATTAAACAAGCCCAGCTGGCTCTGACAGTCAGACTGCAAAAACGCTGAGTCCAGTCTCGCACCAGCCAGAGCGAGTGCCGTGCTGCCACCAAACGAATAGCCAAAAATTCCGACCTGCCGAAGATTCAGGGGCTGCTTCAAATCTGGACTGAGCCGCTCCAGCTGATCTAGCAAAAAGCTAATATCTTGAGGCCGCTGCAAATATTCGCTGGCATCAAAGTTTTCGGGTTCGCGTCCCTCGTAAAATTGGCGCAGGCGCAGCAAATCGCTGCCGGGATGGTCGGGGATGGCGACTGCAAAGCCGTGAGAGGCCAAGTGCATTGCAAGATCTTCTAGGCCGCTGCGTCTGGCTCCCAGACCGTTTGACATCACGATAAGCGGCAGCGGCTGATTTTGAGTCTCTGGCAAATAGAGATCCGTGATTAATACACGCTGACGTTCGGTATCATTTAGATTTAGCGTTTGCTTAGCGTAGCTGAACACTCCAGTTTGGCGTAGATCAAGCGACAGATCAAGCGGCACTACAGCGCTCTGCTGGCCGCTCTGCTGGCCACTCTGCTGGCCGCTTTGCTGAATCGTCTGCTGATGTAAGAGCTGAGTCACCTGCTGCGTTTGCTGAAAGATAGCCATGACTCGCTGTACTAGAGCCAGCAGTCGCGCCAGATTAATTCGTATATCGGTTGGGAATTTTTGCAGAAATCGGATCACGCTGATGCCCTCCGGATCTGCCGTCGCCAAAATTGCAGCTGAGCGAATTCCCTGTCCACCATTCAAGCTCGCCTCAGACTGCAAAAACTCGCCGATTTCGCGGAAGAGTCGCTCGCCCGGTGCAGTATAGGCAAAGCGCTGAATCATTCGCGGATCGACCTGATAGCTGGCCTGCAAAACTCCCCTGAGTTCGCTCCAGCGTTCGGGCGGAACAAATTTGAGAATATCGTTGAGTACGCCTTGCGATTCGCCACTCTCGGCAAAATTCTCTAGCTCAGAAACGGCAATCGAGCGCCCTAAAATACCGTAGTTAAGATAGATTCGCTCAGCTGCTCTGACTGGAAAAGCAATAACTAGAAATACTAGAGTTCCTAGAATCAACAAATGAGTTAGAGTCCGCTTTTGCATGAAGCCTAGCCCGAAGATTTTAACGCTGCTAGCCAGTGTCGCAATTTGCCTTGAGCCAAGTCAGCATAGCGCTTGAGGTGGATCGCCGGATTGAGGTAACGCTCCAAGACGGCATTTGGATCGCTAGGGCTATCTGGTGGCAGCTGCCACCGATCGAGAATTTCGAGCTGCTGCGCTAGCAGCAACTCACGACAGGCAGAGCGCCGCACCTTGCCGCTGGAGGTTCTGGGCAATCCCCCCGGCTTCAGCAACACGAGGCTAAATAGATCGAGAAAATGGGCATCAAATATTTGCCAGCGCAGCTGCTCCACCACCTCTGCCGCGCGCAAATCTCGATGCTGGCGCTCCAGCTCTTGCAGCACTACTAGCCGCTCTGTGCCGTCTACGTTCACTGCAACTGCCGCGCCGGCATGAGCGCGAAACCCCGGATGGCAGGCTTCTACGGTCTGCTCAATCTGCTGTGGATAGTGATTAAAGCCCCAAAACACTAGGACATCATGCAGCCGTCCGGTGATGAACAGCTCGCCGTCCTGCAAAAAACCCAGATCGCCCGTCCGCAGATATTGCCGATCTGAGGAGTCTAGCTTGGCTCGAAAGCTGCGTTCGGTTTCAGATGGCTGCTGCCAATACCCTTGTCCCAAGCCAGAGCCAGCCACCCAAACTTCGCCCACTTGAGTGGGCAAAGCGGGCTGAGCTGTAGCCGGATCGACAATCACAAGTTCGGTATCTAGCCAGCCTTTACCGCAGCTCACCAGCGTCCGGCTGGGTGAATCTGCGGTCAGTATCACCCGATCTTGTCCCAGCGCTACTTCCTCAACCTGGACAATTTTGGGTTCGCACAGCTTCTGCCCACCCGTAATCAACAGCGTTGCCTCAGCCATTCCATAGCAGGGATAAAACGCCTCCCGCTGGAAGCCGCAGCTGCCAAACTTCTGGCTAAACCGCTTCAGCGTTTCGAGTCGGACAGGTTCAGCCCCAGTGAAGGCTATCTCCCAGCAGCTCAGGTCAAGCTGGGCGAGCTGGGCAGCAGTCACCTTGCGACAGAGCAGATCATAGGCAAAGTTGGGGGCACCGCTGGTGGTGGCGCGGTAGGTTGAGATGGCTTGCAACCAGCGAATCGGCTGCTGCACAAACTCAATCGGCGACATCAGCACGCAGGACGCGCCCAGATAGAGCGCTTGCAGCACGTTGCCAATCAACCCCATATCGTGAAACAGCGGCAGCCAGCCCATCCCCACCGATTCGGCAGTATGGCCAAAGGCAAGCTGCAACATGCGCTGATTTTGGATCAGGTTTTGGTGGGTAATGATCACACCCTTGGGCTGTCCCGTCGAGCCAGAGGTATATTGCAAAAAGGCGATCTGGTCAGGCGGGATGGAGCGGGCTGTCCAGACGGCGGGCGCGAGTTGATCGGTGGCGCAGGCGGTGACAGCGGCGGTAAGCGCGGCAAATCTGGCCGTCAGCTTGGGCAGCAGCGTTTGAGTCGAGAGCAAGACCTCAGCCCCAGAATCTTTGAGCCGAGCAGCCAACTCCGTCCAGCCCGACTGAGCGCGCGGCGGATGCCCCGATACTGCCACCCGGCCTGCCAGCAGACAGCCCAAAAAAGCGGCGATAAATTCCAGCCCTGCCTCGTAGGGATAGACCAACAGCACGCACGCACCTGGAGCAGTCTGCGCCTGAAGCCAGTGAGCGACCGCACCCGCCTGCTGATAGAGTTCGCCGTAGGTCAGGCTAGAAGCCTGATCGCCCTTGAGAAATCGATAGGCCACCTGATTGGCCGTTGCGCCAGCGGCTCGCTCATAGAACAGATCGAGGATCGTGGGATACTGGGATTCGGGCTGGGATTCGGGCTGGGGCATGAAAACCAGACAACACAAACGCTAGTAGCCCATGGTAGCCGATGGATGCGTCAAGTTATGCGGAATGGTTATGCGGAATGCAGCTAGCTCATGCAGATAGGAATGCAGTCAGAAATACAGTCAGGCAGCAGTCAGGCAGTGGCCACTCGCAAATGGCTGCTGCTGAGCCTGATTGCGCCGCTCTATTTTGGGCTGATTTCACTGGGGCATGGTTGGGGCGATTACTGGGTGCAGGATGATGCCCGGATTCACATTGTCTGGCTGCAACGGCTAATTGACCCGGCGCTCTTCCCGGATGACTTGATTGCCCAGTACTACCAGTCCATTCAGGCAGTCGGGTTCAAGCTGTTCTACGCGGCCTTTGCCAAACTGGGGCTGCCTCCCCTGCTGCTGGCCAAGCTGCTGCCGACCGGCCTAGCGCTGGTGGCGACGGGCTATTTGTTTTACCTGACGCTGCTGCTGCTGCCGCATCCGGCCTGCGGCTTTTGGACGACGCTGCTGCTCAATCAAACTATCTGGCTAAAAGACGACCTGATCTCGGCCACGCCCAGAGCCTTTGTCTATCCGCTGCTGCTGGCCTTTCTCTACTACGTGGCACGGCAGAGATCCGGTCTGGTGCTGCTGAGCCTGGGCTTGATGGGGCTGTTTTACCCGCAGGTGGCGCTGGTCGAACTCGGCGTTTTGGCGCTGCGGCTGCGAACCCGGCGCGATCTGGGACTGCTGCTGGCGGCAGGGCTGCTGCTGGCCTCGACGATGCTGCTGTTTCGGCAGACTAGCCAGCAGTTTGGAGCGCTTGCCACCGCTGCTCAAATGCAGCAGATGCCGGAATTTGGACTTGGCGGCAGGCGCGCCTATTTTGGCATGTCTCCGCTGCAATTTTGGCTGCAAGGAGCCAGCGGGCTGCGGCTGCCGCTGTTTCCGCCAATTCTGTGGCTGAGTCTGGCGCTGCCCTGGTGGCTGCGATCTGAGTCAGGATGTAAATTAGGGCGCAAATCAGAAATTTCTGCCGAGATCAACCTGCTGGGACAGCTTCTGCTCGCCTCGGCTGGCGGATTTCTGCTGGCGCATCTGCTGTTCCCGACGCTTTATCTGCCCAGCCGCTACAGCTTCTACAGCCTGCGGGTGGGGATGGCGACTGCGGCAGGTCTTGTGCTCTATCTAATCCTCACAGCGATCTGGGGCAGGCTGCGAGGCATTCCCCGGTTGCTGACAGGGGCTTTCGTGGCGCTGGTGATCATGCTGCCTGCGGTTCCGGCGCTGTTTTTGCCAGTGCAGGGCTGGGTTGAGGGCGGATACCCAACGCTCTATCGCTGGTTGGCCAGTCAGCCCAAGCCGACGCTAATCGCCTCGCTAGCTCCTGAAGCCGATAATTTGCCCACCTTCACGCAGCGCTCGGTGCTGGTCAGCCGCGAGCTGGCACTGGCCTATCACCCGGTCTTTTATGCAGCGATGCAGCAGCGAACTGTTGATCTGATTGGCGCACATTACAGCCGTGAGCTGGCAGATTTGCAGGCCGTGCTGCGGCAGTACGGCATCGATTTTCTGGTGCTCGACGCGCAGTTCACCCGGCCAGAATTTCTGAGCGAGCAAGACTGGCTGATGCACAGCTCGTTTGCCGAGATTGTGATCAATCAAATCAGCCTGCTCAAGGCAGGCCTGCAGCCAGCTTTAGCTCAGGTGATCCCGGCCTGCACTGCCTTACGCGAGAGGAATCTCAGCGTTTTAGATGCCGCCTGTATTCAGAAAATAGACTCGCAGATAGATTCACAGATAGACTCACAGAGCGCCGAGCCAGTAAAATCCGATTAGCCATTCATTCAGCCCTCAATCTACAGCCCTCAATCTACAGCCCTCATGAAATTCAAATCCTTTGTCCCAGCGCTGCTCGGCTTGCTGCTCGTTGTTTTATTTGGCACAGCTGCCGGGGCACAGGTAGCTCCCCCCTGGGGCGATGGCGGCTTCAACTGGGTAGGCGACTTCAACGGCGACGGACTGGCCGATATTGCCTCTGCCACTCCCGATGGGCAGCTCATCATCCGTCGCTCGACCGGGCGCGGCTTTGTGGCCTCGGCTCAGCGCGTTTCCACAGCCTGGGGCGGACGGCAATATAGCTGGGCAAATGACTTCAACAACGATGGCAAAACCGATATCGTCACAGCACGCGGCGGCAACATTTACCTGCATCTCTCTGACGACAGCCGCACCTTGAGCCAAACCGCCGTCATGACACTCGACCGCTGGGGTGGCCCTGGCTTCAACTGGGTGGGCGACTTCAACGGCGACGGCTTCCAGGACTTGGCTTCAGCACTGCCCAACGGCGAGATGGTGATGCGGCTGTTTGACGGCAGCGACTTTGACCTGGAAACCTGGCAGGTGTCCACGCCCTGGGGTGGTTCGGGCTACAGCTGGGCCGCAGACTACAACAACGATGGCAAAACCGACCTCGCCACGGCCAGAGATAGCAGCCTCTATCTGCATCTGTCGCAGGGCAATGAGTTCACCACTACGACGCTCAGCGCTACCGGCTGGGGAGAGTCAGGCTACAACTGGACAGGCGACTACAACGGCGATGGCTTTGTCGATCTAGCCTCGGCAGTCCGGGGGGGCACTATCACCATGCGGCTCGGCAGCGGCCAAGCGTTCGACTCGGAAGTTTGGACGGTAGATACCGACTGGGGTGGAGACAACTATAGCTGGGCCGCAGATTTTAATGGCGATGGTCGAACCGATTTGGCCTCAGCCAGAGACAGCAGCTTGTTTCTGCATCTGTCCACCGGACAGGATTTTGAGAGCGCGACGCTGGCCTCCTCAAATGTTTGGGGGCAAGGGCGATTCAACGGAGCGGGGGATTTTGATGGCGATGGCAGAGCGGATATTGCGGCAGTGGCGGCCAACGGCGTGGATGCGGTGATGCGGCTCGCAGCTGGCGATGAATCGGCGGGCAGTGAGTCTGCTCTGAATTTTGAGCTGCGGGACTGGAAAACAACCGGATACCGTCGCCCGTAGGCCAGAAACCCAGCTCGTCACTCACAAAAGATCCAGCTTCTGCGTCATCCGATGCCCTGGAAAAACAGCGGCTAGCTCGCGCTCAGATAGACCTAAATGCCGCTGAAGCGCTAGCCTGAGCGGATCGCGGAAGTCTGTATGGACGGGTAGCTCTCGCGGGTTTTCGAGCCGATCGAGATCTGTCCAGTCGCCGTAGACCTTGCCGCCCTTGACCGCACCGCCCAAGAGCCAGAGCACGTTGCCATAGCCGTGATCTGTGCCGCCGTTGCCGTTCTCATGCAGCGTCCGGCCAAACTCTGACATCACCACAACCACCGTCTCGGCATAGAGTGCGCCTAACTCCTGCTTGAGCGTCGCCAAGCCTTCCCCCAAATATCCCAGCAGTGTCGCCAGTCTTCCCGCACTGCTGCCCTGCTCGACATGCGTATCCCAGCCGCCCAGCGCCATAAATCCGAGGTGAACCGCAGGCTGGCGCTTCATGAGCTGGGCTAATTTGGCCGCATCGACCGCAAAGGTGACGGGCAAGGGCGCGCCGTTGTTCGCCAGCTCTTCGTGATCCGCCGCAAAGGTGGCCCGCAGGGTCGCCCGCGTGGCCTTGGCTTCTCGATAGAGCTGACTGAGCGCATCGTCACCGCCATAGATCTGGTCGAAGGCTTGGGCAATCGGCAGGCGGTCGAGCGCCATCGGCTGGAGCGGGTTGGGGCCAGGAGGCAGGTTGGCCACAGGCTGGTCGCCCGCCAAAATTTTGGGGATGGTGGCTCCAATCGTCGCGGCTTCGATGGGGCTAACGTCGGCAGAGGTGGCCAAGAGGCGATTCATCCAGCCTTCTGTGTTGTGAAACCCTGGCTCGCCCGTTTCAAAGTAATCCTGCGCGTCGAAATGAGAGCGCGTCAGCACCGGCGAACCGCAGGCTTGGACAAAGGCCAGACTGCCCTGCTGCCAGAGCGGCAAAATGGGTGCTAGGGCTGGATGTAGCCCAAACCGCTCGTCGAGCTTGAGCAGTCCGCCGGTTTGGGCGGGACGGGGAACGGCGATTGTGGGACGCAGCTGATAGTAGCGATCCTCCTGGTAAGGCGCGACCACGTTGAGGCCATCAATGCCGCCGCGCAAGAAGACCACAATCAGGCGTTTGCCCGTCTGCTGCGTTTGAGCAGATCGTTGACTAGCGGATTGAGCAGGTCGCACGGCCCAGCTATACTGACCCACTGCCATTGTCTGAGCGGCCAGTCCCAGCCCTGCAAACTTGAGAAGCGCACGTCGTTTGATCATAGTTTTAGCTTTGCTTTTAGCTTTTTAGTCCCAGTTCAGTCTGGCTCTGAGCGTTTAAGCCCCAGAACGGCTAGCGATACATAAATTCCGGCGCACCCAAAATTAAGGCCGATCTGAGCGGATCGCGGCGGTTGGCAATGACCTGCCGTGTTTTGGGCGAAACGGAGCCTCCAAGCGTCGTCAGCAGCTTTTGGCCATCGACTGGAGCGGCAGACAAACTGGGGTCAGCGGGATTAGCGGGAGCTGTTGCGGGGCTGGCTAGCAGCCGTCCGCTGGCGAGCGCGGTCGCCCAGTTAACCCGCCGCAGCATTGCATCTGGACTCAGCCAAGCTGCCTCGGTGTTTTTGTAGCCATCAGGGGTTTCGCAGCCATAGACTGGCATCCCCAACTGCCGCATCAGCCCCAGCACCGGATTGAGATTGCTTGGCTCTAGATCGGCAGCGCGAATCGCTGAGATCGCAAACTGGTAGGGCGTTTTGAACTTGGCGTTAAGGACAGTCTCGTCCCAAAACTCAGGGCTTTTGAACAGCGTTTGCAAAACAGCGAGAATATTGCCGTCAGTAGCTCGAAACTGCTGCGCCAAGCGATTCACGAGCTGAGCAGGCGGCTCGTCAGCCACAAAATACTGCGCCAGCTTATAGCTAATAAACTTTGCCGTAGCCGGATGCTCAGCCAGAATATCGAGCGCCCGTTCGCCCTCTGCGACACCTGCGGCCATGCCGTCCGCCGGAATCTTCTGTCCCAAAAACAGCTTCTCACGCAGATCGTGGCGCCGGGGCGCAAAGCAAAAGCCGTTGTCTGGTATCTCGCGATTGGATGCCTCACGATTGGACTCCCGAATGGCAATGCCACAATAGCTCCAGCCCGTCAAAATCCGCGCCAGGGCTTCGACATCAGCCTGACTGTAGCCGCCCTCAACGCCCAGCGTATGCAGCTCCATCAGCTCACGCGCATAGTTCTCATTCAGGCCATTCAAAGGCGGGCGCGCGCCGGGACTCTCAGGAGCGGTGTTCAGCCAGTTGTCGAGGTAGTCGAGCATGGCCGGATGATGCGCTGTTGCGCCTAGCAGGTCGCGGAACTGACCTAGCACATGGGGGCGAATCGCCTGCTGCTCATAGGCTCCCACCCAAATTCTGCTGTTGCCAGCATGGCCAAACACGTTGAAATGGTTATACCAAAAGTCCACCATCACTTCTTGAAGCTGATGCGGACTGTCGATTGCTCGCCAGAGCTTGGCCTGGGTCGCCTGCTGCAACACTACCTGAGCTTTGGCATTGACAGCATTGAGCTGTTCCTGAGAGATAGATCCCAATCCCTGCTGGCGAAACTGGCGGATCTGGAGGCTGGGGCTATAGTCTAGCAGCAGCTGATAGGGCGTTAGGTGGAGCGTTTCGAGCGGCTCCAGCTTGGCGGTGAGCAAGGACGGTTCAGCCAGCGAGGGATCGAGCTGCTGCTGGATATAGGCTTCAATCCCCATCGTGTTGACCTGCTCTAGATCGCCGGGTTTAGCGCCAAAGCTAAGTCGATTTAGCAAATGCTGCGCTTTAGCCGAGGCGGGCATTTCAGCTGCGCGGGCAACAGGCATCTGGAGAGTCAGCCAGAGCAGCAGTGCCAACAGGCAAGATTTGAGCATAGGGGTCACTCTAGATCGCTACCAATCGTCAGCTTATCAACAGAGAGAAACTCGCAAACAGACCAGCCGTGAAGAATGCCCCCGTGACTTACTGTAGCATCTGCATTTTTGAGATAGCCAGCTTGAGAGAGTCAGCTCAGCGGCTCAGCTCAGCCTCCTCAAAAGCAGTCAAAACATTCACCACGTTTACCCCAATCTGCTCGATTGCATATCCGCCCTCCAGCACAAACAGCGTCGGCTTTTTCAGGCCAGCCAAGCTAGCTCCGATCTTCAGGTAGTCTGCTGATTTGAGCTTAAATTCAGAGATTGGATCCTGCTCAAAGGTATCGACACCCAGCGACACCAGCAGGACGTCCGGGCTGTAGGTTTTGATCCGGTTCAGCGCCTCTGCCAAGACAGTCTGGTATTGCGACCAGTCGGTTCCCCAGCGCAGCGGATAGTTTTGGTTGTAGCCTGCGCCTGCGCCCTGCCCCAGCTCGTCCTCAAAGCCCAGAAAATAGGGATATTCCTGACTGGGATGACCATGCAGTGAAACAAACAGCACGTCGGATCGCTCGTAGAAAATGGCCTGCGTACCGTTGCCATGGTGGTAGTCGAGATCCAAAATCGCCACCCGCGCCGCGCCAGCATCACAAAACGCCTGAGCCGCAATCGCCGCATTATTCAAGAAGCAGTAGCCGCCGTAAAAGTCTTTGGCCGCATGATGTCCGGGCGGACGGCAGAGCGCAAAGGCTGAACCTGCACCCTGGGCAATCTGCTGCTGTGCCGTTAAAGCAACATTGGCTGAAGCCGTAATAGCCTGCCAGGTGCCGCTGGTGATTGGCGTTCCGGCATCAAACGAGTAGTAGCTCAGCCTGCCGTCAATTGTCTCTGGAACCCGGTCATGCCGCATGGTTCGCACTGCCCAGTTGAGCGGCAGCGCGTCATACTCACCGTGCGCTGTCACCCAATCTGACCAGGCGGTTTGCAAGAACGCCACGTAGCCGGGATCATGGACTCGCAAAATCGGATCGAGGCCAAAAGTCTGAATCGGCAAAACTGCGCCCAGCCCCACCTGCTGCACCTGAGCCAGCACCCGGTCGGCGCGCAGCGGATTTTCAAACGGCGGCAGCAGCTTGCCGTCAATTAGCTCAAACCGAGCGTTTTGCAAGCGATGATTGTCGCTGTAGACCGTCAGCATGGCGCGGCTACCTTTAGAGCCAGAAGCTCGACTGGCAATTTCATGGTCTTGCAAGAAAAATTGATTCCATCCTATTCTAAGAAGTATGAATTCTAAGAAGTATGAATTTCTAGCAGTATCCAACAAGGCATAAAGCAGCCTTCAGCCGATTGAATCAACTATGTTGAAAAACTTTGGCAAGGACATAAAGACGGCTGAGCTGATGCGAGTGATGCTCACCGCCACGCTGCTGGTGCTGGGCATCAGGCAGCTGTTCTTTTATACAAACGCCGGGAGTTGGGTGCAGCAGGCGTTGGGGCGCCGCCCGTCGCGAGACGCTATTTCCCAGCCCGATATCGCTAGTTCAGGCAGCTTAGCCAACGGCTTGACCAATGGCCTGACCAACGGCCTGACAAATCTGAATGGTCAGACCAGCACACCAGCCGCAATCGCCGCCGCCAATCAGTCAGTCGTGATGCTAACTGGCAACCAGTCCATTGGCTCCGGGGTCATTCTGACATCAAATGGGCTAGTGCTCACCAACAGCCATGTGGTTCGCAACGGCGGCAGTCAGTGGACGGTGCGGTTTGCCAATGGTCAAGAGCGCCCTGCCCGCGTCATAGCCGTCGGCAGTCGGGAGGTCGGAATTTTTTATGACCTAGCGCTGGTGCAAGTCGAGGGAGTCAGCAATCTGCCGGTTGCTCAGTTCAGCGACCGCCTGCCCAACGCTGGAGAACCCGTCTGGGCAATTGGCGCACCGTATGGACGAGCCGACGTGGTGACGCAAGGGCAGCTCAAGCAAATTACCACAGACGGAATTCTGCTCACCAATACTGAAGTTCATCCCGGCAACTCGGGTGGACCGCTGCTCAACCAGAACGGCGAGGTGGTTGGGATTAACACTGAAATCAACCCCAGCCTGCCGGGAGATGCTGACACTGCCGCAATTTCAGTCTCAGTGTTGGAAACTTACCTGCCCAAGCTGATGCAGTAGCCCGGCTGAGTAGACCCTCACTGCCCCGTACTCCCAAATCTTCTAAGGCGGCTTGAAAATGCGCGGATCATGCAGATCATGCTGCTGCGGATTCCTAGATTCAGACACAGAACAAGGTGCAAAACTGAAGTCAGTCAGCGGATTACAGCCTGTTTGCCAAAGTTTTACAGCTCGATCACCGCTAAGAGCCAAGTCAGGCGCGGGGTTACAGTCTGAGCTAGAAAATAAGCTTGTGAAGTTAGCAGCCCGATCTAGGGTCTCATTAACTCTCTCAGGTTGCTCAAATGGCTCAGGAGCATCTAAAAACTCTGGATGCCACAGATCCTTGTGACGATAGAGGGAACTGCCGCTGATCCCATAGGCGACTAATGCTTTAAAGCGAGCTGTGGTAGCGCTTGGTAGTCTGCCTTGATTTAGTAGATCAGCCAATGCTGATCCAATCCGGTTTCGGACACTCTCACATTGCTGCTGATTCCAAGTCAAACCGATTGAGATCTCCTCTAGCTGAATCTCTGACTTCTTCAGATCTCCATAGTGGAAGTAGTGACTCTTTTCGATGCAGTCTGCCCAGTCAGATGCCCGCTGTTCAATCTCATGCTGATGTTGGCACCAGTCTTGGTATCCGGGTAGAGAGCTTGCTGTGGCTACAATCTGGTCAACTAATGCTTGTCCGGTCAGTGGAGAGCCGCCTTCTAAAACATGATGGAAAATATAGGCACGCATGGTAATTCTGCCGAGCAGATAATTTGTCTGGCCTGCACCTGTCCAGCCCAGCTCAATTTCTGCATTCAGATCGTTAATAAACTTGGCTGCCTTTCCCGAAACTTGATAGTGACGGCGCTGACTCTGTTTGAGAATTCGACGAATTGCCTGGGCTGAGAGTTGGTTCTGGCTTTGAGTGAGCTGCCACTGGATGACAAAACTAGCCTGATCGCTCCAGACAGTCTGAAAGTCTTGGTTCAATAAGTACGAGCCATTTTGCAGCGGCAGGCGATGGGCATTAAATAAGCTGGGTTTTCCCTGCACGCTGTAGCGCTGGCGATTTGGAAAGACTTCAATTTGACCGGGCTTAATGGCAAAGCCAGAGGTTTCGAGCAGCGCCACAACAGCAGTCCCAATCTCCCAGGAGTTTTGGGACTGCTGGAACGGAAAATATAGGTGTAGACCGCCGCTGTAGCTAGAGCTGCAAGCCACATAGTTGACTAGGCCAATTGTCTCAAGCTGAGCCAAGATCCGCGAAATGGCCAGCGGATCGGCAACTGGATGATAAACGCTGCCTGCATCAATATCTAGAAGACAATACTGCGTCTTAGCTCCGAACCGCACTCCGTAAAGGTAGGTTGCCTGCTGGAGCAATCGGTCACTCAGCGGGTGCCGAGATTCGCTCAGCCATGCTGGGGACTGCTGCGGATCTGGGTGTGGTGCGTAGATATAGTCAAATCGATGCGGGAACAGATCAAAAAACGAATTGTAGATCGATCCACTCTGGAACGCTAGGCGAGAAAAATTGGCAGGCGACTCTATTCCAGAGCTAGAAAAGCTGCTAGAATTCTTGGGCATAAAAAACTGCGCCTCGCTTGCTTTGCAGGAGGTGAAGTGAACTTAAGAAACCCTTGCGCTAACTGTGGTAGGGAGGCATAAGGGTTTTTTTCGTGGCAGCTTGACTTGATAACTCGACTTAGAAATTAGGTTGGGGTGACTCCTTACAATCGATCAGAATTGCTGAGAGGTTAGCACCGATTTTTAGGGATCTCAAGCGGGTTTTGGGTGCCATACGCCGGAGTAACAGCCAAAAGATCCGCCGGAGTTACAGGCCATAATTCGGGGGTCTGACATGGCTTTATCCGCCGGAGTTATAGCGTCGGTTGCAGCGCCGAGATGAAAGCTGGGTTAAGATGAGCTGCCTACAACGGGTGATCGGTTGCAGTCAGCAAAGCCCAGCACCACGGTGAGCAAATCTCCGCCGGAGTTACAGGCAGCCTATGGTACATCTGTCAGTCTGACAAGCCAAAAATCTCCGCCGGAGTTATAGGCAATCTGACAAAATCATCCGCTGGAGTTATAGGCAATAACGCTATATCTAGCGTCTAGATTAATTTTTGAAAAAAAGAAATCCAGATGTGTGGTTTTGGTAAAACTGCTGTAGGATCTGGTCACAATCTCGAATTGATGGTTTATTCCAGTTTATTCCAGCCAAATTTCATATGCAGAGTGCGTTTAAGTCCGGTTTGCGGGTTGCTTCCCCGAAAAATCGCTTCTTCCCGGTTGATGGTCAGCTCTTGATGGTGCTGCCGCGCGCTGCGGTTTCGCTCAAAAATCCAGATGTGCATCTGCCGATTTTGCGGTCTGATGCGGAAGGGCACTACCTGGAAATGCAGGTAGAGGCGGACTCCAAAGAGAGCAGCGAGGTGGCGGTGATTCGGCGAGTGCCGCTGGAAAACCTGAGCGAAGAAGAGTGGCAGGAACTAAAGGCGCAGTACGCGCTGCTCGACTTGCAAGCCTGTACAGACCAGGGCGTGAGCAAGGGATTAGAAAAGATCCAGGATCGCAAGATCCAGCGACTGTTTATGGCGCTGCTGACGTTTCTCAATCCGCGTCAGGTTTCGATTGTGCTCTACCTCTATAAGCTGGCGGCGGAGCAGGGCAATGGCCCAATTGTCTCGTTTCGCTCAAACGACCTGCTGGAGCATCTGGGCTATACGCGCACGAAGGATGGCGGCTTTGCCTCGAAACTACGCTCGCAGTTTAACCGCGATTTGGTGGCGTTGCATCGGACTGAGCTGGTGATGGCGCAGTCGTTGCAAAAGGGCAACCAACTGGGCGCAAAGGTCATGATTAAAAGCGTGCTGCGGATTAAAGACTACGAAATCGACAACGTGCCGCGCGACTTTGATCTCTCTAAAGCGGCTGACTACACCTATGAGCTGGCAGATGCCTATACGATTTCGCTAGAGTTTTTCGATGGCCCAGCCCGCACGGGTGACTACGTGCTGTTTGCGAGTGATATTGACATCAGCCAAAAGCTGGGCAGCAACGCTAAATCGGACTATAAGACAAAGCTGCTGATCTATCTGGCAAGCCGCATGAAGTGGGATGCGCTACGAGATGGTCAGTGTTTAATTATTTCCAAGCAGTATCTTTTCAAAAACCTAGATCTCTTGGGCAGTAACTCTTCGCGCAACAACCAGATTTTTTGGCGCACGGTGGAAGAGCTTCAGCAGGAGGGTTATATTCTGGGCGCACAGGAAATTCCCGGCAAGAAAAAAGCGGGCAGCATTCAGTTTCAGCTCAATGCTGAGAAGCTGTCCTGTCACTGTTGAGTTGGGGATTGGTTGCTTTTAAAGTTTTTAGAGTTTCGATTCAGGGTTTCGGTTGGTCATCAAACATCAGTTCTAGGGTTCTCTGACTTATGTGCGTCTTCAACATTTGTTCCTGTCCTAAATTCTCAGTGCTTAAATATGAGCGAATGTTCCTCCCATAGTTCAAATAACTGCAATACTGGCCCGCATATCAGCGTTGATGATCTCCAAAAAGGAGAGCAGATTGTCACTGTGGTCAAACGTGAGAATATTCCTCCACCTCCCAAGAAATGCCCAGAGCCATTTCCTTGGATTACGATCACTCTAAGCGTTACGGCTGCATTGACCGTCAAAACGTTTATTGATATTAAAATCCATGTTCGGCCAGAGATTGATGATAATTGGAAGATCAAGATTCATCCTCCTTCGCCTACTCCTGACCCACATTATCCAACTCATCCGCCTAGTGTAACACCCAGCCCAGAACCGCCCTACTACCCGAATCATCCACAGTATCCACCAGAAGTTCCGGAGCACAACCAATCTGGAGTGCAGCCACCAACTTATATGCCTCCTAGCGTCTGTACTAAATCTCAGCTCCCATACTGTAAATGGTAAGGATAGTGGTGAATATCTTTCAAATATCAACATAGACAGTCACAGCAGCGACCGCAATCAGCATCTCGTCGTTTTTGTCATTCAAAACCGGAATCGCTCGCCCCTGTACGATCATGCCGCCCAATTCGAGGCTCAAGGTTTTCTGTCCAAACGGTAAGACAGCCAAAACTTCCTCCACCCGCACCTGCTCCGGGTAGGGCACAGCCACCTGCACCTCGACGATCATCTCGTTGGGGTCGTTGAGTCCGGCGACCTCCCAGATGCCGGGCAGAGCGTTGTGGGCAATGGCGTTACGAACCGCTCTGGCGGCGGCTACGGTGGGATCTTGCCCATGCTGGTCAATCCCCATTGCCATCTCAATCACGAACCGTTTGCGAGTCATAGTTGCTCCTGCCGAAATGCTTGCCAAAGTGCTTCCACCGGATTGTATCTAGATTTACGACGGCTGGATACTCAAACAATTCAGCAGAGTCTAATGCGGCACGGAGATTAATCACCTCAGCGGTTTGCGGGCATGGGGCTTTGATAAAAAAGAAGACGCAAGCGACTGTCTACAAGGCAGATAGCTCACTTTAGCGACTGTCGAAAAATTAGGCCGCTGTAGAGCTGAAACGCCTGATCCCAGTAGCTAGGAGCCTTGCGGAGTAGATCAATCTTTGACTCCAGCTCAATCAATGGCAAAAGATCGAGCGCGGTCTCCGCAAACTGAGAAAACTCAGTCCAGACCGGGACAGTGCTAAGCTGCTGATCTAGAAAATAGACCAGTTTATTCCAGCGAATCCGATTGCTCAACTCAGTCACGCTCAGCTGACCGTCTTGGCTAGCATCCAACAAAACGCCTTGGTCAAACTGGTAGTTCCAGTCTCCAAACCGCAGCATACAGCTGCGCTGAGGTAGATGCAGATCTATGACTTGGGCATAGTCCTGCGTTGTCTCCCGGCGCGTCAGCTGATTGCGGGCATTGAGATCGACAACCTGCTCAAAAATCGGCAGTCTGCCCTCAACGCGAGCTGACACTTCAGACCAGTGCAGGCTCAAACCGCCCGTCTGTCCCGCCTCATTTTCGCAAATGATCTTGACCTGCGGCGAGGCTGTTTCAATGTAGCGAACTCGAAATACTCTGATGGTGTTAATGGCGCTAAGCGGCTGCCAAAATGCCGGAATCTCGGCCTGCGTCAGCTTCTGACTCACCTGCGCGAGATCTGTCACCGTCCCAACTCGATAGAGCCGCCAGCCCCGCCCCGGCAAGATCATCCGAGCACTGTAAGCCTCTAAACCCATAATCTGACCAAAGCGCTGAGCGGACTGCTGGCGATATTCTGGTTCAATAGCCTTTAGCACCAGCAGTCCGGGTTCATCTGTCGAATGCTGTGCTGCACCAGTCGTCACTGATGCGCCAGGGTTTACACCAGATTCTGCACCCGTAGGCTGAGCCGTTTTGAGCGCCGTTTTAAGCGCAGCTAGCCGCTGAATTCCCAGCCTTGCCTGTGCCGCCACTTTGGAGTTAGCGGTCGCCTGTAGCAAGCTGCGATAGATGAGCTCTGCGGCTTCTAGCTTGCCTGTCCCCTCTCGCAGCCTGCCTAGATAAAACGTCACCCAAGGACTGTCGGGCGACTGCTGCTGTAGCTGCTTGAGCAAGGAGGCCGCAGCTTTGTAATCTTGGCGCTCGAAAGCCGCAGCAAGTTGATCAAGCATAGTGAGTCAAGCTTAAACAATTAAATAATTAAACAGGAAACCTCCGTAGATCGCAAATTGAGGAAGAAAAGGGTAGGGGCAGGCTAAACGCATTGAAAATGAGCCATGACAACCTACTCCTCTCCATTATCTGAGGTGAATCCGAAAAACTGGACAGGTGGCTAAGGTGGTCACTAAGCTCCTCATTGCTCAACGCTGCTGACCGATACCCATCCTTGCTTTTCGCCCACCGACTTACACCTCTACCTCAGGATACGATTCGACGTATTGCTCTCCTTCCACTCCATAGTACGTACAAGTTCTTTCAGCAAAGTCCACTTCATATTTCACAACCCCAGCTTTCCAGGTCGCCATTAAGAATTCTGGGAACGTGCTATTCCCAGCTTGATCGGCTTGCAATGCAATAATGAGCGATTCGCGGTTGAACGAAGGTACATCAGCCATCCCAGAGACTAGCGGTGTACCCTGAAATGCCACTGAACCTTGTTCGGTTAAATAGAGGCTTTGGCAGGCAGGCAGAAACCAGAGATTTCGCGTTACTCCCGCACGCCGTAAGGTTTCGGCCAGATAGGGAAAGCCACCGACCTTCGGACAACCCGCTATTGCCCGTTGTTGGGCAGCCTCAAGATTTTCAACTGCACGACTCATATAAATTTTCCATTACGTATTAGAACCCACTGTCTTTCTGCGGTCTAACGGCTCGGCTCACCCGCCACTTTTGCGGGTCGGAGTGCAACCGATGGTTAGGCTTTCTTCGCATTCTTGCACCACTCCGAATATGGGACATTGGATTTGCTTTGCCTGTATTTGGCGTGAAGTTCTAGCTGCGCATCAAATCCAATTTCTCGCTGTTGATTACTCCAAAATACACGTTCTTTCTGCTCAGTGGTTTGGGTGTAGATTACCGATCTGAACAAATCAAGACGCCATGCGTCTTTGCGCAACGTGCTTGACTTGGCTGTACCCTTCCGACGCGGCATTAGACCAATCTGAGCAAAAGAGATGCGAATTAAGGTTCCAGCAAGAGTTGCAATGATTTCGTCTATCTCGGCATCTTCCTTAATCCTTCTAATGCCATCGGCCAACAGCTTGTCAATCTCTTGCCGCCAGTCATCATCGGCAACATCGACGGTAGCGGCTATCGCAACACCGACAGCCTGCAATGTCTTAGCCCCATACCTTCGCCAAGTAGGAATGTGATTGGACTCCTTCAGTGCATACCAGGCATCACTACCAAAGAGATCTTCAATGGCGGACTTCAAAACCCAGGGTTATTTCATTCTAAATAATAACTTGAGTGTGCTCAGACCAAAGCCAGCGAGCCGTTGAGCTTGAGCCATATTCTCAAAACCATTGTGGCGATACAAATTCAGGGCAAAA
>JAHHHV010000015.1 GCA_019359155.1 Pegethrix bostrychoides GSE-TBD4-15B | reverse complement strand
GCGCTGCGTGCGAATTGTCAACGAAACTGCCGATGTCAAGAGCTTTACATTTGTTGCCGATCCGCCCGTGAAATTCAACTATTTGCCCGGTCAGTTTGTGACGCTCGATCTGGAGATCAACGGCGAGTCAGTGCTGCGCTCCTACTCAATTTCTTCGGCACCCTCGCGACCCAACACGCTCGAAATCACCGTCAAGTGCGTTGCCGCCACCGCCGAGCAGCCAGCCGGTCTCGTCTCAAACTGGCTGCATGACAACCTGAAGCTGGGCAGCCAGATCAAGCTGAGCGCCCCGATGGGAAAGTTTACCTGTGCGCCAAAACCGCCTGCCAAGCTGCTGCTGCTCTCGGCGGGTAGCGGCATCACGCCAATGATGTCGATGGCTCGCTGGCTGGCCGACACAGCCGCCGATACGGATATTATTTTCTTTCACAGCGCTCGCTCGCCGCAGGAGATTATCTTTCGCCAAGAGCTAGAGCTGATGTCGGCGCGGCTCCCCAATTTTCATCTAGCCATTTCGATGACACAGACTGTATCTGGATCGGCTTGGGCGGGTTTCACCGGGCGACTGGCCGAACCGATGCTGCGCTGCATTGCCCCTGATTTTCTAGAGCGTAGCGTCTATGTCTGCGGCTCAGAGGGCTTTATGCAGGCGAGCAAATCGCTGCTGGAGACCCTCAGCTTTCCGATGCAGAACTACGCTCAAGAGAGCTTTGGTGCTGCCCCGAAGCCAAAGCCGCCAGCAGACAGTCCGGCACAGTCGTGATTGAAGTTTAAATCAACTCAGACAACTTTAACTGTATGACAGAAAGAGCAATGCTGATCACTCCCGAAGCTGCCTTAGCTTTGTTGGAGAAACTTGCGCCCACCCAAAAACTCAACGATACGCAGCAAGCAATATTGCGGTACAGCTTGCAGAGACAAACCTATCCTGAAATGGCTGAACAGCTTGGCTATGAGGCAACTCATGTTCGAGATTTGGCCTATCAGCTCTGGCGGCAACTATCGCGGCTGCTAGGCGAGAAAGTCGGCAAGAACAACGTGGCGGCAGTGTTGTGGCGCTATGAAACGCTGGAGAAAGCTAGCCCCAAGCCAAACTCTAAAGAGTAAAGTCATGAAAAATTGTTTGCCGACCTCCGTTCTTTTCTGACTTTTTCCGACTGTCAAACCAGAATGAATTACCTAAATTAGTTATAGATGAGACAAGCAAAGAGACATTGAGCGAACCTCTCATCTATACTTCTATAACTCCAAAGGAAAAGCAAATGGTACGTTACAATCAAGCTCAAACGATCGATAACCTCAACGACCAGCTATTCACTGAAATCTCGTCCGAACAAGCCGCAGTGATCGAGGGTGGATTGCAGGTTCTGCTAACCTCGATTCGCTCTATCAGATCGGTAGCTGATGGCGTGGGTGGCACTGATGATTTATTCATCAGATATGGTAGGAACGGCGATGCCAACGCAGTGAACGGCCCGGATCTGACCTTTGCGCGACCCAAAGGCATGAAAACTGGCAATTTTGCCAATATTTCTACAGGCAGCTCCAGATCAGGCGCAGTTGACGTTGAACTTTTTGACAAAGACGGTAGTAGTCGTCAGTTGATCGGCAGATTCAGCATCAGCCGTGCTGGTCGAGGAACGCGAACCGTCTCTGCTGCCAATGGCAGTTTTGGTTCAATCTATGAAATCACCTTCAATGCATTCTAGGCGGCGATAAATCCCAAAACGCCGCTTTCGTTGAAGTAGAGGAGTTTCGGCTGCGCTCAGCCCTCAAATTTTCTAGCCCTGAGGGCTGAGCGTAGTCTAAGCACCTTATATCAATTCTCCGCTACGTGGAATTTAGATTGCAAATGTACAACTGAATCATGCATAGAGTAGATTTTCTAGCGATTCCTCTAGAATTCACAATTGTATTTCACAAACCACACAGTCTTAAACGAGAAAAATCACCATGAAAGTCGTAACTTTACCAATCGTTTGGTCGGTTTTTAAGAAAACGGCTAAAACTCACATTCTACCCTCGCAGTTTAAAGCATCCTTGGAGACGAGAAGCCGCATTGCATCGTTGTCTCTAAAAAACTGTCCAAAGGAGAGCTTGCAAAACTCGGAGTTAGAACTTACTTCTACAACAGTCACCCCTGTCCGCAAAGACAGATTGGTTGCTCAATGGCAGACAATTGACGGTAAGTTGATTTGCCATTGGGTGACAACCACAGTTTAATCTTTCGCTCACCGTAAATAAGTACCACTCAGGCGTTCTATGGCGTTCTATTTGCTTTATGCCTCTACGCCATCTGTTCAGGCTGTTGATTCGAGGTGCTAATCTCTTTTAGCTGAAAGCATTTACCCCATCCCCCTATCAATTTATACAGGAGATCCAATGAAGAACTTTAATCCAACATCACTTGAAAATTCTCGGTCAAATATTGTACCGTTTCAATCAGCCGTTCGCTCAAAATTCAGTTACACCTCACAGCGTGGCTCAGTCTGGGAGCGCTTTTGGGATAAATTATTTGACCTGCTAATGTCGAGTACTCAGCCTGTAGTGACCCAAAAACCGGGACAAGAGGGTGGCTATCAAGTTTATGATCCCATCACTCAACGCTCGCAAACCTTTGCTTCCGAACTGGAGACGCTCATCTGGCTGGAGCGGCGGTTTTATGACAATTCAAGAAACCTGTAGCTTAGCGCCAATTATTGATGACGCTGAATCCGTCCGAAGGATAAAGTCATAAAAAATTGTTTGCCGACCTCCGTTCTTTTCTGACTTTTTCCGACTGTCAAATCGAAGTGAACCACCTAAATTAGTTGTAGATGAGACAAGCAAAGAGAGATCGAGCGAACATCTTATCTATACTTCTATAACTCCAAAGGAGAAACAAATGGTACGTTACAACCAAGCCCAAACAATCGATAATCTCAATGATCAGCTATTCACCGAAATCTCGTCCGAGCAAGCCGCAATGGTCGAAGGCGGACTGCAAGTTGTATTGACCTCGATTCGCTCCATTCAGGCGGGTGGCGGTAGTGATCAGGTGTTTGCTTCATTCAACGGTAGGTCTGCGGATGTCCTCAATGGCCCAGATTTGACCTTTTCACGTCCCAAATTTATGACTGCTGGCGCTTTCGCCAATATTTTCACAAAGGGCACTAGCGGTCCGGGGGTCAGTATGGTCGTCAGACTGCGTGACAAGAGTGCTCCCCAAGGCAAAAACTCACTTGGCGGCTTCACAGTCAGAGAGCCTGGTTCAGGAAAGCGAGTCTTCCAGCTCAATGGTTCGCGCTATGAAGTCGGGTTTCTTGCGTTCAACTAGACCTCGCAATGGTTCGATTTTGTCTATATCTTTACAACTGACAAGGAGAAACAAATGGTACGTTACAACCAAGCTCAAACAATCGATAATCTCAATGATCAGCTATTCACTGACATTACAGCCCAACAAGCCGCAATGGTCGAAGGCGGAACCCGACAGGTTACGGTGACTACTATTCGCTCTCTAGAAGCTGGCAATGGCTCTGATCGCGTCTTTGTTTCGTTTAGTGGCCAGAACAATGACTTTCGTAGAACGATTACAATGCGTAAAGGTTCAGTTGCCAACATTGGTCGATCTAGCAATTTCAATAGCTCGAATGGTTCAATCACAGTTCGACTGCGTGACTCTATAGGCGGGACACCTCCTTTGGCTCTAAATTTAGGCAGTTTCACACTCCCATCTGGGACTCCTCCCAAATCTGGAACCAGAACGATCTCCGGCAGCGGTTCTCGCTATGAAGTCAGCTTCACCGCTTTCTAGGTAATGACTAACGCCTAGTGACTGTGCCTGGTAACTGTGGTGATGGGACTCTCTCATCACCACTTCTTTTAAAATATTTTAGGGATACGTCATGAAATATCCAGTTGTACAGCAACATAGCGAAGAAGACTGCGGCGCGGCTTGCATTGCCACGGTTGCCAAATATTACGGACGCAGCTTTGCGATCAGCCGAGTGCGAGAATCTGTGGGCACAGTTTCGCATGGCACCTCACTGCTGGGCTTGAGCCGAGGCGCAGAGCTATTGGGCTTCAACGTGCGGCAGGTCAAAGCCCACGCAGAAATGCTCGATCGGTTGCAAGAAGTGCCCTTACCCGCTGTAATTCACTGGAAAGGCTGTCACTGGGTCGTGCTTTACGGCAAGCGCGGCAAGCAGTTTATCGTTGCCGATCCCAGTTTAGGTCTGCGCTATTTGACTCGAAAAGAGCTGTTGGCAGGCTGGAATAACGGCATCATGCTGCTGCTCCAACCCGATGTCAGCCGCTTCGACCAGCAGCCCGAAGATCAGCTCGGTGGCTTTGGCCGATTCTTGCAGCGCGTCTTGCCCTATCGCTGGATTTTGGCACAGGCGATTTTGCTGAATGTCGCTATTGGGCTGCTGTCGCTGGCCTCGCCGCTAATGATGCAGCTGCTCACAGATGACGTGCTGGTGCGGGGTGATACGCAACTTTTGGCTGTGGTGGCCTTTGGCGTGATTGTGCTGACGCTGATCAAAAGCGCGATTGGTTTAATTCAGGCGCATCTGATTGGCTACTTTGGGCAGCGGCTCCAGTTTGGGCTAATTCTAGAATATGGCCGCAAGCTGTTTCACCTGCCGCTCAGCTACTTTGAAGGACGACGCAGCGGTGAAGTGGTCAGCCGGATTGCCGATGTGGACGCGATTCATGCGCTGGTGTCGCAAATTGTACTGGGGCTGCCGAGCCAGTTTTTTATTGCGGTAGTGTCGCTCGGCTTCATGCTGTTTTATAGCCAGACCCTGACGCTGGCCTCACTAGCTGTATTTGTGTTTATCACAGGTATCAACCTGCTGTTTTTACCCATGCTGCGCCAGAAAACCCGTAGCCTGATTATGCTGGGCACCGAAAATCAGGGCTTTTTGGTGGAAACCTTTCGAGGCATGCAAATTCTCAAGACCAGTCAGGCCACGCCCCAAGCATGGCAAGAATATCAAACCAACTTTGGGCGGCTGGCTCACCTCGGCTGGGGGATGATGAAGCTGGAGCTTTATAGCGGCACGGTCACGGGCATTCTGTCCACTGTTGCCAACGTGATGCTGCTCTGGCTAGGCAGCTACCTGGTCATTAGCCAGACTCTGAGCATCGGGCAACTCTTGGCTTTCAGCGCCTTGAGCGACAATTTCTTTGGGTTTCTTTCGGCGGTCGTGGGTTTAGTCAACGAGTTTGTCACAGCCCAAATTGTCATCCAGCGGCTGAATGAAGTGATTGACGCTACGCCTGAAGATCAGCAGGATGACAAAAAGCCTTGGGCAAAAATTCCAGCTGATGCAGATCTTTTTTGCAGCGATCTGAACTTTCATCATGCTGGCCGCGTTGATCTACTCAATCAGTTCTCCCTGAAAATTCCAGGCGGTTCATCCACGGCCTTAATTGGCAAGTCAGGCTGCGGCAAAAGTACGGTCGTTAAGCTGCTGGCTGGCTTATATTCGCTCACCTCTGGCAATATTCGCTACGGCATCTACAATCAGCAAGATCTGGCACTAGATTGCCTGCGGCAGCAGGTGGTGCTCGTGCCGCAGGAGCCGCATTTCTGGAGTCGCTCTATTGTGGAAAACTTCCGCTTCAGCGATCCGCAGATCTCGTTTGAACAGATCGTTAAAGTCTGCAAAATCGTTGGCGCAGATCAGTTTATCAGCCAGCTTCCCGATAAATATCAAACCGTGCTGGGCGAGTTTGGCGCAAATCTCTCAGGCGGTCAGCGGCAGCGCTTAGCTATTGCCAGAGCTATCCTCAGCGATCCACCCGTGCTGATTTTGGATGAGTCAACCGGAGCGCTCGATCCCGTCAGCGAAACCGAAGTTTTAGATCGGCTGCTGGCTCACCGTCAGGGCAAAACCACAATTTTGATTAGCCATCGTCCCAGCGTCGTGCAGCGTTTGGACTGGGTGATCATGCTCGATCACGGCCAAGTCAAAATTCAGGGTACGCCTGCCGAACTCTGTCAGCAGTCCGGCGATCACCTCAACTTTCTCAATTCTGTTCACACAAACGCTCTAGATAGCTGTGCAGCTTTTAATGGAGGCATTCATGCTAAGCAATTCTGACAATCTACCCGCACTCCAAACTGAAGACTTCCTGCCGCCGCTCGGCATCTGGGTCAAGTTTGGCGGACTGTTTATTCTGAGCACCGTCGCCGCTGCGGTTGCTGTCTCTGCGGTCGCCCCCTACCCTGTTATCGTCAAAGCTCCTGCGGCAATTCGGCCCGTTGGCGAACTGCGGCTAGTCCAGGCCGCAACCACAGGCATCGTCATGCAGATGCAGGTCATAGAAAACCAGACGGTGCAGCAGGGTGACGTCATTGCCAAAATTGACGATTCACAGCTTCAGACCAAAAAAGCGCAGCTACAAAATAGCATTCAACAGTCACAGCGGCAAATCTTGCAGGTGCAGTCGCAGGTCAAGGCAATGGACAGCCAGATCAGCGCCGAAGCGACCCGCCGCCGCCGTGCCGTTGCTGCCGCCGCCGCCGGACGAGAGCGCTATCTGCGTGAATACCAAGACCAGCAGGTCATTTCCACCACTGAAGTTGAGTCTGCAACTGCCAGCCTGCGCGCCGCCCAAGCCGCCCTCACCGCCGCTCAAGTCAGACTCCAGCGCTACCAACCCGTTGCCGCCGCTGGCGCCCTCGACCGCGACCGACTCGAAGAAGCTGAGCTAGCTGCCCAGCAGCAGTCGCAGGAAGTCATTGCCGCGCAGGCCAGGCTAGCGCGCGCCAAAGCTGGACTCAACCCAACTCAGGCTGCTGTAGCCGTCGCCTCTGAGCAGATTGCCCAAGAGCAGGCGACGGGTGCGGCAACGCTGGCAGCCCTAGATAAAGAGCGCGAAGCCTTAATTCAGCAGCAGATCCAGATTCAAAATCAGCTAGCGCTAGACCGCCAAGAGCTAGCTCAGATCAAGCTGGAGTTGGGCAAAACAACCGTGACAGCTCCCGCATCCGGCATAATCGCTAAACTGACGCTGCGTAACCCTGGACAGACCGTGCAACCCGGCCAAGAAATTGCCCAAATTGTGCCCAGCCAAACCCAACTCAGCATCAAAGCTCTTGTGGAGGCTCAGGACATTAGCAAAGTTAACGTGGGCCAATCCGCGCAGCTCCGGATTTCGGCCTGCCCCTATCCTGACTACGGTACGCTATCAGGCACTGTCAAAGCCATCGCTCCTGATGCCACCCCACCGTCCCGCTCAGAGACTCCAGCGCTGCCCTACTACGAAGTGACGTTGGAGCCAGAACGCTTAATGCTCAGCCGAGGTGAGCGTCGCTGTCAGGTACAGGTGGGAATGGAAGGGAAGATTGATATTATTTCCAGGAAAGATACAGTGCTCCGCTCAATACTCAGAAAAGCTAGATTAATCTCAGCTCTATAGATATATCAGGGTAAAAGATTGTTAATGAGATCGTAAATTTTATCTGATAGTCATCACGGAGAAAGTTATGGAATTCTCGCACAAATTTCTATTGCTCTGCACGATAGTCGCCTGCTACAACTTGGGGACAATCTGGTTCGTTCAGATTGTCGTCTATCCGCTGTTTGCCAAAGTTGGAGTGAACGAATATAGAGCCTATCATAGGTTTTATTCAAGTCGGATACCGCTGCCAATCATTTTGCCAGGATTTGCTAGTTTTCTCCTGCCGATCGCGCTGCTTTTCTTGCGTCCTATGTCAGTGCCGCTGTGGCTGGCGCTGGCGAATATGGCCTGCGGCTTGCTGTCGCTGTTCATCACAGTAGCACTAGAAATACCGCGCCATGGCTTGTTAGAGCGCGACGGTAAGCAGGAAGGTGTAATTGAGGAATTAATTCTCTATAACTGGCCGCGAACGCTGGGGATTACGGCCTCTGCCTGTCTAACGCTGGTCATGTTGACATTGGCATTTGCCCCCGCTTAGAGAACGCTATGGCCACCTAGAAACGTTAGATTGCCTCAAGTTTATTAATCATGATTTCAATCTCCTGGCTCGATCGCTGGCAGTCGCTTTCTCTGCTGGTGTTGGGCGATGCAATTTTGGATAGTTACCTCTGCGGTCATGCTTATCGTCTCTGTCGAGAAGCTCCGGCTCCCGTCATAGCCCTCGAACAGCAGCAAATCGCCCGGTCAACTCGCTAGCCGATCGGCTGACCGTGCTCTCAGCTGCATTGACTGTCTAGTTCCGTTTGGTGAGCTGAACCCGAACAATCTGATTCGAGGCATCTGCCCCGATTTCTATGTTAAGGGCGGCGATTACAGTCGCGCCGCCCTGCCCGAAGTTGAACTAGTGGAGGAGCTAGGCGGCGAGGTGCAGATTTTACCCTATGTCGAGAATCGCTCCACGACAGAACTCATTGAGCAAATTCGGATGTTTCAGTAGAGCTTACGTGATCCGCTGCAACACAATCAGCGACCGCCCTGTCAACGGTACTGCCTGCTCAGAGCCGAAGACTCGACTGTCTTGAATAAAGTGCGGCTCTTTGGTATCAATCACCATCTGCCATTCTATATCGGGCATGGCATCGGGCAGCTTAAACTCAATCGTTTCCCAATAGGCATTAAACAACAGCAGAAAACTATCGTCTTTAATCTTCTGCCCTTGCGCTCCAGGGCTAGGAATTTTGTCTCCATTCAAAAATAATCCAATCGTCTTGGGATAGCCTTCCTGCCATTCTTCTTCGGTATGATCGGTTCCATCGGGATCATACCAGTTGATATCTGGTACGCCGCGAATCGCCTGACCTTGAAACCATTTGCGACGGCGAAAAACCGGATGCCGCCGCCGGAAATGAATGAGTTCACAGCAGAAATTAACTAAATCCTGATTTCCGTTGATCAAATCCCAGTTAAACCAGGAAATTTCGTTGTCCTGACAGTAGCCGTTATTGTTACCGCGCTGCGAGCGGCCTAGCTCATCGCCACCCAGCAGCATCGGTACGCCTTGAGACAGCATCAGCGTCACCAGCATATTCCGGCGCTGCCGCTGGCGTAGCTCCAGCACGTCTGGATCGTCTGTTTCGCCCTCTACACCGCAGTTCCAAGAGCGGTTATGGCTGTCACCATCGCGGTTCTCTTCGCCGTTCGCCTGATTGTGCTTTTCGTTGTAGCTGACCAAATCGTTCAGCGTGAAGCCATCGTGAGCCGTAATAAAGTTGATGCTGGCATTCGGTCGTCGGCCATTTTGCTGATAGTATAGATCGGGACTGCCGGTGAGCCGATAGGCAAATTCTCCCAGCTTTTCATCTTCACCACGCCAGAAGTCGCGCACTGTATCCCGATACAGGCCGTTCCATTCTGACCAAAGCACCGGAAAGTTGCCGACTTGATAGCCGCCGTCGCCCACATCCCAAGGCTCAGCAATCAGCTTCACATCGGCTAGCACGGGATCTTGATGGATAATGTTGAAGAATACGGCAAGGCTATCCACCTCGTATAGCTCTCTGGCCAGCGCAGAGGCTAAATCAAAGCGGAAGCCGTCGATATGCATTTCTGTGACCCAATAGCGCAAGCTGTCGGTAATCAGCTTTAACACCTGCGGATGGCGCATATACAGGGAGTTACCGCAGCCTGTAAAGTCCATGTAGTAGCGCTCATCGTCTTCGACCGTCCGATAGTAGCTGCTGTTGTCAGTGCCGCGAAATGATAGCGTTGGCCCGAAGTGATTGCCCTCGCCGGTATGGTTATATACAACGTCGAGAATGACTTCAATTCCAGCCCGGTGCAGCGCCTTCACCATCTCCTTAAACTCAGCAACCTGCTGACCGACCGTGCCGCTAGCGCTATAGGCGGCATGGGGGGCAAAGAAGTTAATCGAGTCGTAGCCCCAGTAGTTCTTTAAGCCTCGGTCGACGAGATGTCCGGGGTAGGATAAAAAGTGATGAATCGGCAGTAGCTCAACGGCGGTGATCCCCAATCTCTGAAGATGCTCAATGGCCGCTGGATGCCCCATGCCAGCATAGGTGCCGCGCAGTTCTTTTGGAATCTGAGGATGGAGCTTAGTAAAGCCTTTGACATGCACTTCGTAGATGATGGTTTCATGCCAGGGTGTTCTCAGCAGCCTGTCGCCTTCCCAGTCAAACGCTTGATCAACAATAACGGACTTGGGGATTAATCGAGCGCTGTCTAAATCTGAAAACGATAGATCTTGGTCTGCATGATTCCACTGGTATCCAAATATCTCAGCGCCATTGCCGACATCGCCATCGACTGCTTTAGCGTAGGGGTCAATTAAGAGCTTGTTTGGATTGAAGCGAAAGCCCTGTTGGGGTTCATAAGGGCCATGCACGCGATATCCATAGCGCTGTCCTGGCCCCACTCCTGGAAGATAGCCATGCCAGACAAAGTTACTCACCTCCATCAGTGGCAGCACAACTTCTTGGTCGTCTTGGTCAAACAGGCATAGTTCCACCTTAGTGGCGTATTCAGAGAACAACGCGAAATTTGTGCCTTTGCCATCCCAGTTAGCGCCCAAGGGATAAACATCACCCGGCCATACAGGTATATACATAGAACTATCTGCTGCGGTAAGAACGATGAGTCAAGGAAAACTCAGGACTTGAGAACTCAGCTACCCTCAGATATACAGCTCTGACTCTAAAAATACACTTGCTTGTAAAATCTGAATATGAGATACTAAATTTCCTCGTTTAGAAGACTACCAGCTTTCAAATATTGGCTGATCTATCTGGAGGATGAGACTGGAGAGACTGGAGAATGAGAAAGTGAAAGCATAACAAAAATTTGTGACCACGCTGTTTAAAGCTATAAGTTAAAGCTACAAGTTAAAGCTACAAGTTCCGCATCTGTCTTGTGATAGATAGACAAGCAGTTATCTAATTTGACAGCCTATAGAAACTGAAGATTCATGCCTATGCCATCTTGGAACAGCGCCCGCAAGCTTCTCTGCATTCGGCTCGATACCACGGGGGATGTGGTAATGACCACGCCAGCAATTCGCGCCCTCAAAACGAGCTATCCCGATCGGCAAATTAGCCTCATGACTTCTACAGCAAGGGCCGTGATTGCGCCCCTAATTGCGGAAGTGGATGATCTGATGATCTACGATGCTCCCTGGCTCAAGGCAACTGCGCTCCGAACAAGCAGCGCACCTGATTTGGTAATGATTGAGCGGTTGCGGCAGGCCGAATTTGACGCGGCAGTCATTTTTACCGTCTACAGTCAGAATCCACTGCCTGCTGCGCTATGCTGCTATCTGGCTGAGATCCCGCTACGCTTAGCGCATACATAATGCAGCCAATCTCTATCATGTGCAGCAACAGCTTCGGATAGAGCCAACCCATCCGAGCCTCTATCGGCCTCTATCGGGTGGCCTGGGTCGCAGGATGCGTACTCTACAATACGGCCAAGCTGCGGGATGTAGGCGGATTTGAGTTTTGGCGTGAGCTGCCAACCCATCACTGCGGCGAAGATGTACTGGCTCAGCTCCGAGTCATGGCTAAGTATGGCGGCTGCGGTATATTGCCCGCTGGTGTCTATCATCAAGAGCTACCGACGACTCTGCCCGATCGCAGTCAGGATGCACCTCAGCTTTTGGGGATGACGTGATGTCGTCAACCCATATTCCTAAAAGTATTCTATTAGTTGACCTATTGGGTGGTATTGGTGATTTAGTGATTGCCCTAACCGCAATCCATACGGTCGCTCGTGCGTATCCGAGGGCTCGTCTGATTGTACTCACCTTTGCCCCTGGTGCTCAGCTCCTTGATGCTGATCCGGCGATTAGCGCTGTTCTCTTGGCATTTTCAGGGCAGAAGCGACAGTGCGTTGAGCAGGTGTTAGCGGCAGGAGCATTCGACCTGATTATCTCAGATACAAGCTATGACGGCATTGCTGAGCTGATTCACGCCGCCACTCCGCCACGAGCGATTACCGCGCGCGCTCAGCCAGCTGATCCTGACCTGGAAAATCTTGCGTTGCTGCGGCTCGTTGCACCTCGAAATCCGGAAGAACTGACTGCTCAACTCAGGCAGTCGTTAGAGCAGCTAGGTCAAGATTCTATCGGCAGTCAGTTGCGTCAGCTCACTTGGGCGGAGATTGCCGATCTGCATCTTCAGGTTTACCAGAGAATTTAATATGGCAAAGCAATGCGAGCACCTTTGGCCACAGATGCTGATGCCACGCCGCCGTCCTCGCCTTGGCGTACCGCGCCCGCACGACTAGAACACAGGTCAATCAGGCATAGGCCGACCAGCACTGGGTAAGTCAGAGGCTTCAGGGTCAGAATTACTCGGAATATGCTCTTGAGCCGTACTCGAAGCTGCACCCCCCGCAGCGTTATCAGCTTTCCCTTCTGCGGCATTTCTGGCTTTTTCCAGGCCAGCCTGCGGCTCATGGGTTGCCTCTATTGCCCGCATCGCTGCATCTTCAGGTGCATCAGAACGATTGGTATCTGACTGGGTTTGACTCGTTTCGTTCATGGGATTCCTTTCTCAAAAGAGTAAGTTTTTTAGCGAAAGCTACAGTGATCCAGAAGTAATAATGATTCAGAAGCAATTTAGACAGCTTGAGACTCTGCACTTGGAACTGTATCTATAGTCTCGTATTAGATTGTTTGTCCAAACATCGCTCTAAGTGCATAGAGCATAGGATGTAGTCATGATTCGGTTACGTTGTAGCGATTATGCCGGAACCGTCGAACGCGCAGCTTAGCGAAGCAGCAAAAGCGGACGGTGAATATGCCTAATTGAGATTTACAAAGTTGTATCGCTCATGACCTGAGGTTGCCCCCTGCTTGAGTCAAGATAGAGGACAAGGCAGAGTAATCCCACCCCCGCTTGGACAATGCCATGACGACCTTGAGTGTAATGACCTGGAACCTGGAAAACCTGTTTCAACCCGGCGGCAGCTCTGGGCCAAAGACTGAGGCTGACTTTACGCAAAAGCTGGAGACGCTCGCGACCGCCATCTCTAAACTTGACCCAGATGTTCTGGCCGTGCAGGAAGTCGGACAGCCCGCTGCCTTTGCCGACCTAATCCAGCAGCTCAACGGACGCTATGCCCATACGCAGCTATCGAGTCAGCCCGATGCTCGCGGCATCCGAGTTGGCTTCCTCTCCAAGCTCCCTATTGAGGAGAGCGAAGATATTGTCGCGTTCTCCCCGTCTGGACTCCCCAGCGTACCCAGCATCGATAGGGATGGCAACTTGGATGAGTCAACCCGCCTCAGTCGAGGGGCACTGCGGATTCGCGTCACGCCCCAGCCCGGTCTAGCGGTGCATCTGCTCACGGCACATCTCAAGTCCAAGCTGCTCAGTTTCCCTAGCCGTACAGGTCAGGCTCGCTTCACAACCCGTGACGAAACCGAACGCGCTCGAATTGCGGGGATTGCTCTGCTCCAGCGCACCGCCGAGGCCGTCACTCTGCGGATCAAAGCGACAGAGATACTAGAACGTAATCCTGATGCGGCGCTGATTCTGTTGGGAGACCTCAACGACGTGACGGATGCGGCGACCACGCAGATTCTGCAAGGTGCTCCTGGCAGTGAGATTGGCACAGGCGGGTTCAACCGTCCTGACCGAGGCGACGCGACCCGGCTGTTCAATCTGGCTGGATTGATTGCTGAGGAGCGGCGGTTTTCTCGCGTGTTCAAGGGCAACAACGAGCTGATTGACCATATTTTTGCCAGTGCTGCCCTGCTGCCGGGACAGCCGCGCCGCCTGCCGATGGTAGACAGCCAGATTGACGTGATTGGGGCAATGCCTTCGATTGACGATGACCCGAATGAGCGACGGGGCAAAGCTGGCTCAGACCATGCGCCCATTACAGCAAGATTTGAGCTGTAGCTACCATAGGAGCGCAGAGCAGCCTACACTGGGATAAAGGCAGCAGCACCAAGAGATACAGCCTTGCTTCCCTGGATGCACAGCCTTTGTATCCTACTGGAAGGGTATTCGGTGTGCTGTCAAAGCCAATCTCCTGACTGTTGAAGACGACAGCGGCTCAGCGAGCATAGAAATTCTTGCATAGGGATCAGCGGTCTCTCTATATGGCTAGAGTATGGCTAGAGTGACTTAAAAGAGCTGTATCCCAGTCCAGAAGCAAATTTACGGTAATTCTGGCGATCTTGAACCAACTGCGATTTGAGACTCAGCCATAGAGATTTTTGTATTTACTTATCAATTTAATTAGATTTTTCTTTATGAATAATCGGTTTGACTATAGACTAAATGTGATGGCGGGCAGTAACCTAACATTATCGACATGATTCAACTCATTGACCCAATGCGGCGAATCAATGTTGACCATCAGCTCCACCCAATACCAGCCAGCGCTAACTCGCAAAGCAGTCTTTCACAGCTTCTAAAAAGCTGCTTTACGAAACAAGATTCTAGATGTTTGCGTACCTTCGCAGATATTTGAATCGTTTACTCAGCTATTGCTCTATAGGCTTTTAGCAGCTCTTATTGTGCTGAAAGCTCATAGCGCAAACTTTGATCTCTCTGTCTTTGATCTCTCTGTCCTTGATCACTCATTGTGTCTTAGGAGACCTTTCATGTCCGATATTTCTAGACTTTCGCGGCGTCGCTTTTTAATCACCACAGGTTTGACAGCCGCTACGTCAGTTGCGCTCAAAGGCTGCTTGGGAAACCCTCCTACTGCCACCGTTGATTCTGGCGCGACGGGTTCAGCCGCCAGCCCTGTCACATCGCCAGCCGCTAGCCCAGTGACGGCAGCCGATGCGCCAGAAATCACGACTATTAAGCTGGGCTACATTCCGATTGTGGAGTCCGCGCCGCTGATTATTGCCAAAGAAAAAGGTTTCTTTGATAAATATGGAATGACTGGCGTAGAGCTATCCAAGCAGGCTAACTGGGCTTCGGCGCGAGACAACGTGACGATTGGTTCTGCGGGCGGCGGCATCGATGGCGGGCAGTGGCAAATGCCGATGCCGCATCTGATCAGCGAAGGCGTAATTACCAACGGCGAAAAAATTCCGATGTATGTACTGGCTCAGCTTGTGACTCAAGGGAACGGTATTGCCATTGCGGGAATTCATAATGGCAAGGGGCTAGGACTCGATATTTCGGGAGCGGCTGACTACATCAAAAACTTTCAGAGTACGCAGGGTCGCAAGTTCAAAGCGGCTCATACGTTTCCCCATGTCAACCAGGACTTTTGGATCCGCTACTGGTTTGCAGCGGGCGGAGTGAACCCAGATACCGATATTGATCTGCTGGCAGTACCGCCTGCGGAGACGGTTCAGGGTATGCGGAACGGCACGATGGATGCATTCAGCACGGGCGATCCTTGGCCATACCGAATTGTGGCTGACGAGATTGGCTTTATGGCGACTTTGACCCACGAGGTTTGGCCGTTTCACCCAGAAGAATATCTGGCGATTCGGGCAGACTGGGTGGATGCCAATCCTAAGGCAACTAAAGCGCTGCTCAAAGCAGTAATGGAGGCGCAGCAGTGGGCCGACGATCCGGCAAACCGGGCGGAGCTAGTGCAGCTTGTTTCGGGACGGAATTACTTCAACATTCCCGCCAACATTCTCACGCCGCCCTACGCAGGCCAGTATGCGATGGGCGATGGCAAATCGGCCTTTAACGAGTTTAATGCTGGCCCGCTCTACTGGAAAGATCCGCGCGGAAATGTGTCTTACCCGTATAAGAGTCATGATCTTTGGTTTCTCACCGAGTCGCTGCGCTGGAAGTTCCCACTGGGTGGAATGAAGGATTTCACCGTCATCCAGCAGGTAATTGACAAGGTTAACCGCGAAGATCTGTGGCGCGAAGCGGCGAAAGAGGCAGGCTTCTCGGATATTCCAGCCGACACCTCTCGCGGTGTCGAAACCTTCTTTGACGGGACTAAGTTTGATCCGCAAAACCCCCAGGCTTATCTGGATGGCCTGAAGATTAAGCGGGCTTGAGCCAGCTGTCTGAGCATCCCTCTTGACTAGGGGGAGGCCAAAACACAGGTCAGGTTTCAGGGTTTAGGTGTCACGTCAAGATTCGCGTTCAGATTCCACATTTATACATCTAGAAACATTTAGGAGGGTTTCATGGTTACCCAAACAGAAAAGCAAACAAGAACGGTCAAACTGCCCAGAACGTCGAAGCCTTTTTGGAATTCGCGCACTCAGGACATTCTGCTGCCAATCCTGGGAACGCTGGGATTTTTGATCGTCTGGCAGCTCTTCTCTGCTTCTGGACTGACCCGACTGCCAGGGCCGCTCAGCCTCTGGACAGATACACGCACTCGGCAGCTCTTGATGTATCCCTTTTATGACCTCGGCGGCTTGGACAAGGGGCTGTTTTGGCAGACGCTTGCCAGCCTGGGAAGAGTCGCTCAGGGCTATTCAATGGCGGCAGTGGTCGGCATTAGCGTTGGTATTCTAGTTGGTAGCAATCATCTGTTAAACAAAGCGTTCGATCCACTGTTTCAGTTCTTAAGAATGGTAGCGCCACTCGCCTGGGTGCCTATTGCTCTGGTCGCGCTACAGCAAAATCAGCCAGCCGCAATTTTCGTTATCTTCATCACCGCAGTCTGGCCGATTTTGATCAATACCGCTGAAGGTGTGCGACAGATCCCGACTGACTTTCAAAACGTCGCCAAAGTACTCCAGCTCTCTCGCAAAGACTACTACATCAACATTCTCTTTCCGGCAGCGCTACCCTACATTTTCACCGGACTCAGAATTGCGATTGGCTTGGCTTGGCTGGCAATTATTGCTGCCGAGATCGTGATGTCGGGGATTGTCGGAATTGGTTTCTTTATCTGGGATGCCTATCAGCAAAACTACATCAGCGAGATTATTTTGGCGGTAATCTATATCGGCGCGGTGGGTCTGCTGCTAGATCGAGGCATTGCCTACATTCAGCGCTTGATTTTGCCCAAGGCGTAAGCGCGCAATTTTAGAGCGACTTCTAGAGCATCCAGGCTTTTTGGCAAATTGAAGAGGACTGAGCAATGAATGATTTAGTGGCGAATGATTTAGTGGCGGTAGAGCAGGTCGACAAGGCGTTCACTCTGGCGAATGGCGGAGAGTATATTGCATTGGCCGGAATTAATTTAACCATCAAGCAAGGTGAGTTTGTCTCGCTGATTGGCCACTCCGGCTGCGGCAAGTCCACTTTACTCGACATGATTGCGGGTTTTTCGCAGCCGACTGCCGGCTTAGTGAGCATGGAGGGCAAACAGGTTACAGAACCCGGCCCGAATCGGATGGTGGTGTTTCAAAACTATTCGCTGCTGCCCTGGATGACGGTGCGCCAGAATATTGAGCTAGCCGTCAAAAAGGTGATGATTGAGCTGTCGCCCGTAGAGCAGCAACAGATTGTCGAACATCATATTGATCTGGTGGGGTTACGTCACGCGGCAGATAAGCCACCTGAGCAGCTTTCGGGCGGCATGAAGCAGCGGGTGGCGATTGCGCGAGCGCTAGCGATTCGGCCTAAGCTGCTGCTGCTAGACGAGCCGTTTGGGGCACTCGATGCCCTGACGCGCGGCAATCTGCAAGAGCAGCTGATGAAAATCTGCGAAGAAAATCAGGTGACTGCCGTAATGGTGACGCATGACGTGGATGAGGCGCTGCTGCTCTCAGATCGCGTCGTGATGCTGACCAACGGCCCGTCCTCGAACATCGGCCAGATTTTGGAGGTCGATCTGCCACGCCCGCGCCGCCGGATGGAGATCGTGAATCATCCTAACTACTACAGCTACCGCAGCGAGATTATTTACTTCTTGAATCAGCAGAAACGGATCAAGCAGCTGCGCGCCCGCAAACAAAGCGCCATTGCGCGACACGGGCTGGAGAAAGTGAACCTGGAAATCGGCTATGTGCCGCTGACCGCCTGTGCGCCGCTGGTGATTGCCAAAGAGAAGGGACTGTTCGCGCATCATGGCCTCGATGAGGTGAATCTAGTCCGCGAGACGAGCTGGCGCGGCATTCAGGACGGCATTGCGGGCGGACATCTAGATGCGGCGCAGATGCCTTCGGGAATGCCCGTCTGGATGACCGTGGGTGGCATGGACAACAAGCCGCTGCCAGTTGTCTCGGCGCTGACTCTCACCCGCAACGGTAACGCGATTACGCTAGATAAGCAGTTCAACGACCAGGGGATTTTTGTGCTTGAGGATCTCAAAAAGTTCCTGCTAGAAACGCCTGAGAAGCAGCATACTTTTGGCGTGGTGCATCCCGCCTCTATGCATAACCTGCTGCTGCGCTACTGGCTGGCCTCTGCCGGGATTAATCCCAATCAGGACACGACGATTTCAACGCTGCCGCCCGCGCAAATGCTGGCTAACTTGCAGGCCGGCAATATTGACGGCTACTGCGTGGGCGAACCCTGGAATACCTGGGCGGCAATGGAAGGCATCGGATACACAATTGCGACAGATCTGGAAATTTGGAACGGCCATCCGGGGAAGGTGCTGGGGGTGCGGGAAGACTGGTCGCTGGCCTACCCCAATACGCATGTGGCGCTGGTGAAGGCGCTCTTGGAAGCCTGCCGCTACTGCATGGACGGCAACAACCGCGACGAAATCCGCGAAATTTTATCGCGGGCAGACTATTTGGGTGCTGACGTGGAGTACATCCATCTGGGCGACCCGGATGCCAACACCTGCGACTTGCAGCCCTCGCCTGCGGCCTATGCCCACCACCAGTTTTTTGGCTCCGGTGTCAACCGACCAAGCCGCACTGAACATCTCTGGCTGATGACCCAAATGGCGCGCTGGGGTGATATTCCGTTTCCGCGCAACTGGGTGGAAATTCTGGAGCGGGTCTGCAAGGTGAGCCTGTTTAGCCTTGCTGCCCGCGAGCTGGGGATGCCCGAAATCACCTACAGCCGTGGCCCGATTCAGCTGTTTGATGGCGTGACCTTTACTGCTGACGATCCGATAACTTACCTCAACAATCTGGAGATCAAGCACGACATCTACATGGCTGAGATCCCGCTGACTGCGCCCGTGGCGCGCGCTGCCTAGATCCCCCTAACCCCTTCAAACAGGGAACCGAGCTAGAGTGACTCAAAGTTTCCCTCGTTGAGGATTAGGGGGTATTCATAATCTACCTGTACTCCTATTGCTCTCTTTATCATTATGCAAGTCATTCCAACAACGGCTCAACCTTCATCGCCTGCTTCTACCAAGCAGGAAGCCTTCCTGACGGTTGATAATGTAGCCAAGATCTATCCGACGAAAACTGGCGACTATACGGTTCTCCAAAATGTTAATCTGAGCATTCAGCAGGGTGAGTTTATCTGTTTGATTGGTCATTCCGGCTGTGGTAAAACGACGCTGCTAAATATGGTCAGCGGCTTTTCGCAGCCCAGCGTCGGGCAGGTGCGCGTCAACGGCAAACCCGTGGTTAAACCTGGTCCTGACCGGATGGTGGTGTTTCAGGGCTATGCGCTGCTGCCCTGGCTGACGGTGTTTGAAAATGTCTATTTGGCGGTGAAGAAGGTCTATCCTGAAAAATCAAAAGCTGAGAAAACCCGTATCGTCAACGAGCATTTGGCAATGGTGGGACTCACGGAAGCTGCTGACAAAAAGCCGCCGCAGATTTCTGGCGGTATGAAACAGCGGGTGGCCATTGCGCGGGCGCTGTCGATTCGGCCAGAGGTGCTGATTTTGGATGAGCCATTTGGGGCACTGGATGCAATTACCAAAGAAGAGCTGCAAGAGGAGCTGCTGAAGATCTGGAATGACCATCGCTGTACGGTGCTGATGATTACGCATGATATCGACGAGGCGCTGTTTTTGGCTGATCGCCTAGTTATGATGACGAATGGCCCTGCGGCGACGATTGGCGAAATTATGGAGATTCCGTTTAAGCGTCCGCGCAACCGCACCCGGATTATGGAGACACCAGAATATTACAAGCTGCGGAACTATGCACTTGATTTTCTGTATAACCGATTTGCGCATGATGTCGATTAGGGCTGTGGTGTGAGCTGAACCCGAAAAACTGGACAGGGATCTAAGGTGGTCACTAAGCTCCTCATTGCTTAACTGTGATAGGAGTATTCATGGCAAACAAACGCAAACAATACAACCCACAATGCAAAGCCAAAGTCACCACAGTATCTGAGGCGGACGGTGAAAAGACTCTGGCGTTGAGTTCAAGGTTATCTGTGGTGGGTGATTGGGGTCGTTACAGCGGTTGCCTCTTGCATAAGCCACAGGATCTACCATCCTGAAAAGCTCTGTCTGATGCTTCCCTGTGGCTTACCAATTCGGAAACCGCTGTAAGCCATCTGCGCCGATTTTTGGGGTGCAGCCTAGTGACCTCTGCGCCCTGTTTTGGCCTCCAGCAGCGCCTTTGCCACCATCGTCACCACTGCTAAGCCCGCCAGCACCCCTGCCGCTGAGTAGGCCGACTCGGTTTTGTACTGCTTGTAGGCTTCCTCCACAAACAGCGGCAGCGTCTGGGTTTTGCCGACAATATTGCCAGAGACCACCGCCACCGCGCCAAACTCGCCCATCGCCCGCGCGTTGGTGAGCAGCAGTCCGTAGAGCAAGCCCCAGCGCACGGAGGGCAGCGTTACCCGCCAGAAGGTCTGCCAGTCATTTGCGCCCAGCGTCCGGGCGGCTTCTTCAGGTTCATCTCCCATTTCTTCGAGCACGGGCAGCACCTCCCGCGCCACAAACGGCAGCGACACGAAGGCCGTAGCCAGCAGCATTCCGGGCAGGGCGAAAATAATCTGGAGATTGCCAGCCGCCAAAGCTGCCCCAAACCAACCGTTGCGCCCATAGAGCAGCACCAGCATCAGACCTGCGACTACGGGCGAGATTGAGAAAGGCAAGTCGATCAGCGTGATCAGGAAAGCGCGCCCCGGAAAGCGCTTGTTGCGTCCCAGCAGCCAAGCCGCTGACAGGCCGAATACAGCGTTGACTGGGACGCAGACGAGCGCCATAACAAGCGTTAGCTTTGCCGCATTCAGAAATGCCCGGTCAGAGAAGGTCTGGAGAAAGCGGTCGATGCCGCCGCCAAACGCCTGAGCAAAAACGTTAGCGGCGGGAATCAGCATCACCAAGCTGAGGTAGAGTAGCACAAAGCCAATTAAGCCCCATTTGACGAGTCTGGCGTGGGTCTGCGGGGAGCTGCTGGCTGCGTTCTGAGATGGGTTCTGATATTTGTTCACCTTACTGTTCATAGCGCTGTCCCCATGCCTGTAAAAAATTAATCACCAGCAGCATTACCAAAGAAATCAGCAGCATCACCGCACCAATTACCGTTGCGCCCGCATAGTCATATTGCTCTAGCCGCTGAAAGATCAGCACTGGGGCAATCAAATCCTGAAACGGTATGTTGGCCGAGACAATCACCACCGAGCCATATTCGCCCACCGCTCGCGCAAATCCCAGCGCCACTCCAGTCAGCGTTGCTGGAAAAATTGGCGGCAGTACCACCCGCCAAAAGGTCTGCCAGGGCGAAGCCCCCAGCGACCAAGCCGCCTCTTCCATCTCGCGCTCTGCCTCCAGCAGCACCGGCTGCACCGTCCGCACCACAAACGGCAGCGAGATAAACAGCATTGCCAAAAATACGCCCCAGCGGGTGAAGGCAATTTTGATCCCAAATGGAGCCAGCCATGAGCCAATCCAGCCGTTGTCGCTGTAGACCGTGGCCAGCGTTAGACCCGCAACGGCGGTGGGCAGGGCAAAGGGCAGGTCGATCAGCGCGTCGAGGATGCGTTTCAGCGGGAACTCATAGCGCACCAGCACCCAGGCGATCACGAGGCCAGCCAGCCCGTTGATCAAGCCTGCGGCCAGCG
Source organism: Pegethrix bostrychoides GSE-TBD4-15B (assembly GCA_019359155.1). Classification (GTDB taxonomy): domain Bacteria; phylum Cyanobacteriota; class Cyanobacteriia; order Elainellales; family Elainellaceae; genus Elainella; species Elainella bostrychoides. The sequence goes on along the minus strand of JAHHHV010000015.1, from coordinate 30,170 downwards.
CCGTGGCAAAAGTAACGTTATAGGACGAGAGCGCCATTGGGCTAGTGGCAATCTCCCAGATTTTGGCGGGGCTGAGCGTCAGCGCCTTCAGCAGCAGTGCCGTCACGGGCAAGAGCAGCATCAGGCTGAGGTAGAGCGTCGTCAGCGCCAGCGGGATTGAGGGCAGCTTGAAGCGCTGAGATCGGGCTACAGAAATTTGCGTCATGATTTGCTCCCTGATTAGCGCTCGGATGCTTGAATTTTGTCGAACACCGCGCCGTCGTCAAAAAACTCAGACTGCACCTTACTCCAGCCGCCTAGATCTTGCACGGTGAATAGCTGTGTGATTTTTGGAAACTGGCTGGCATATTTTGCGGCGACATTCTGATCAACAGGTCGGAATCCCACTTTGGCAAACTCTTCTTGCGCCGCAGGCGTGAACAGAAACTGCACAAACGCTTCGGCCACTTCGCGAGTGCCGTGCTTCTCGACGTTTTGATCCACGACTGCCACCGGATTATCAATTGAGATATTCACGTCGGTGGGCACCACGTAAGGCAAATTTTCGCCCTTTTGCTTGGCGAGCAGCACCTCGTTTTCGTAGTTAATCAGCACGTCGCCCTGACCCTGCTTGAAAAATACGTCGGTGGCTTCGCGGGCATCTTTGGGCAGTACGGGTACGTTTTTGAAGACGGCGCGGGTGTATTCCAGCGCCTCAGCCTCACTGCCGCCCTTCTGCGTCACCGCTCCCCAAAGCGCCATAAAGTTCCAGCGCGCCCCGCCGGAGGTTTTGGGATTGGCTGTAATCACCTGTACGTCACCGCCTAGATCTTGCCAGCCTTTGACATTTTTCGGGTTGCCCGCGCGAGTTACCAGCGCTGCCACTGACTGATGCAGAATCGCATCGTTGGGCAGCTCTTTCTCCCAGCCTGCGTCAATTAGCCCTGCTTTTTCAATCTTTTGGGTATCCAGCGCCAGCGCCAGCGCCACCACGTCGGCTTCTAGTCCGTCAATTACAGCGCGGGCTTGAGAGCCGGAGCCGCCGTAGCTTTGGTCAAAGACAACCTGCTGCTGATGCTCGGCCTGCCATTTGGTCACAAACTTTGGAATGATTTGCTCGTAGGCAGCTTGCGTGACCGCATAGGAAACCAGCGTTAGATTGACAGGCTGGGTGCTGTCGCTCTCTGGACTCGCAGCAGAGCTAGCTGAGTTGGAACCGGAGCTATTGCAGGCGGCTAGCGTCAAGCAGAGGCCAACCCCGACCAAAAACAGGCTGAAGAAACTGCCGACCGAGCCAAGCCGACGCATCAATTTCAACATACGTTCATCCTTCAAAGCTTAAAAGACGGTTAACTAATCAAGATACCGAGGTATCGAAATTCAATTTAGCGTAAACTGTGGTAAAACACCAGTATGTTGATCGAGATTTAGATGTTTGTAAGTTAGATGACTGTTTTGTCGCCAGGTTTCCGGTGAAAGTAGATAGGAGATAGAGTCAATGGGGATTCGAGTTGATCAGGTGTCGAAGCAGTTTGGCGCGTTTCAGGCGGTTGATCGGGTGAGCTTGGAGGTGGAAACTGGCGCGTTGGTGGCGCTGTTGGGGCCGTCTGGCTCTGGTAAATCGACTCTGCTGCGGCTGATTGCTGGACTAGAGCAGCCCGACAGCGGCAGAATTTTTTTGACCGGGCGAGACAGCACCCACGAAAGCGTGCAGCAGCGCGGCATTGGCTTTGTGTTTCAGCACTACGCGCTGTTTAAGCATTTGACGGTGCGCCAAAACATCAGCTTTGGACTGGAGATTGCAAAGCAGCCCAAAGCCCGCGTCCGCAATCGGGTGAATGAGCTGCTGGAATTGATCCAGCTGGAGAGTTTGGGCAATCGCTACCCGGCGCAGCTTTCGGGTGGGCAGCGGCAGCGGGTGGCGTTGGCGCGGGCACTGGCTTTAGAGCCGCAGGTGCTGTTGCTGGATGAGCCGTTTGGGGCGCTGGATGCGAAAGTCCGCAAGGATCTGCGGGCATGGCTGCGTCGGATGCATGACACGGTGTATGTGACGACGGTGTTTGTCACTCACGATCAGGAAGAGGCGATGGAAGTTTCGGATCAGGTGGTGGTGATGAATCAGGGGCGGGTTGAGCAGGTGGGCAGTCCTGCCGCGCTCTATGACGACCCGGCCACGCCGTTTGTGATGAGCTTTATTGGTACGGTGAACGTGCTGCCGAGCCATGCCGAGATCTTGCGCCGCTCTGGCTATCAGGCTAAAGGCCGCGAGGTGTTTCTGCGCCCGAATGATGTGGTGATTAAGCTTGCGCCCGATGCGGCTTTGGATGCGGCTTCAGTGCCAGCGGCGGTTAAGCGGGTGATTCATCTGGGCTGGGAAATTCAGGTGGAGCTATTGCTTGAAGATGGCCAAAGCGTCATGGCTCATCTGACGCGCGAGCAGTTTGATCAGCTCAACCTTCAGCCTTTGCAGAGTGTCTATGTTGAGCTGAAGGCGGCGCGTTCGTTTGCGGTGGTCAATGACTACCAGATTTGACGGCAGCTTTAGTAGCTAGATTGGGGCATGATTACCGCACGCCATGTTCTCCAAACGGCTGTCTGGAGAGCGATGGCGGCGGAGACAGCTAGAGCGCTATCGCAGCAGCACGCTCATAAATTTGCCTTGCGCGAACGGCACAGGAACCATCGGCGAGAATTGGCTGCGGTCGGTAATCATCTGCCGCACGTACATCTCGCTGATGATGTGGTTGACTTGCTCTCGCGTGCCGACAATCCAAATTTGCGCCTGATGGCCAAGCGACTCCGGCAGCAGTTCGTTGAACTCCCTAGACATAGTATTTCCCTCAGTATTTTTGGTATGGGTTTGAAAGCCTAAGGCGTTGAGTCACCTGACCACATGCGTGAACGAAGCGAGCGCGATGTAAAATCGACTCAGCCTTGCTTCCCGGTCTGAACGGGGAGTCGGGTCAGCTGGCTAGTTGTGTCTCACCACTTCTAGTCAGCGACGCCTTAAGCTTTTACCTGTCCTGACTGCTTCACGCAATCAGTTGGAAAATCATAAGCTGAAACTCGGCTTTGCACAAGTGGGAATGAGAGAATTTTTACGTTTGGTGAGCTTGGGCTAGTTAGACAGCTCATCTAAAGAATTGCTGAAGCTTGTCCGCCCAGATGGATATGAGGGCTAATATGCGGATAGTTGTCCGCCTAAGTACCCAATTTGGGCAGATGGGCGGATGTTGTCCGTCTACATAGTAGTTATACGGCTTATATTCGAGTGCCGGGACATAGTATAGAAGTTTTCTTCTTATAGAAATTTTTATATTTTGCTGTACAGAAATGTTATACGATGCAAAATGTTGTGCTACGGGGTGAGATGTGAATAAAGCATAAAACTAAACCAGTTCTTTAGCTATAGCTACTACTGCTTTCTAGCTTAGGACGTTTTGGCTGAACCCGTGTAACTCCTTATTAACACTGCTTTTCTGAGCAGGTAGGTGGGTGTTGCCATAGAAATGGCTCTTGCAAAACCCTAAAAAATCGCGTCTAAAATTCACTTGGTGCTGCAATGTGGTCAAACGACTCAGGCTGCTTTTGCTATCCTTATTGCCAAGCTAACTCAGCGCTTTCAAGTTGGCTTCTCACAATCGTCAGTCTGACTAGATCTGAACAGAGTATCTGTAATCTTAGCTTTCTATAACCGCCAGTTTAATCTTAATCGATTCAGACGGCAGTTGGGAGGTGCTTGGGTTGCAGCGCTCAGTAAATGCGCGTCCCAACCAAAAACTGAAGCCACAGAACGCCCAGGACGCAGGGCTTTTCCTCAAAGGAATAATGTGCTTAACTCAAAGTTTTGCTTAGCTCAAAGTTTTACAGTTATCCCCTAGGAAAATACAGCAATGAAAGGTTTTTTTGTCACCTCAGATCCATTCTCTACCACTAGAGGATTCCTTAATGACATTGTGAATGTTGTGGATGATGTGGCCGATGCCGCAGAAGAGATTGATGACAGTATCGACGAGATTGAAAATGATATCGAGGACATTGGTGACAGATTTGACGACGATGACGATGATAATGGCGGCAATAAGAACAAGCTAAAAGGCACCAGCAAAGACGATCAAATCGAAGGCAACAATAAGAACAACAATCTGAAGGGTTTGCAAGGAGATGACGAGATCGATGGTCGCAATGGCAATGATGTCCTGTCTGGCGGCAAGGATGACGATGTTTTGACAGGCAGCAGTGGCAACGATCGCTTGGTGGGCGAAGCGGGAGACGACAGTTTAGCGGGCGGCGATGGCCGCGATACGCTGCAAGGCGGCAGTGGCAATGATGTCCTGTTTGGCGGCAAGGGGGATGATTCCTTAGATGGCGGCAATGGTCGCGATATCTTGTTTGGCGGTAAAGCTGGTCGTGACATCCTATTCGGCGGTACCGATAAAGATATCTTTGCAACAAAGCGCAGATCTGGATTGGATGTAGTCCTCGACTACTTTGATGGCATCGATCGAATTGGATTGGCGAAAGGCTTGCAGTTCAACCAGCTCAAGTTTACGCAGCAGGGCAATAATACCCTGATCAGCGCGGGTCAGGATAATCTCTTGCTGGTTAGCAATACATTTGCTAACCAATTTAAGAAGAACGACTTTGTTAATGAGAAATAACCCCTGCATTCACTCCTTCGATCGAAAAAAATAAGGAATCTATGAGTAAACACCAACAGCGACTCGAATCTTGCCCCTGCTGCAACCCTGCAATGCATCTGCTGGCGCAAACCTTTATCTCACGACGGCAGTTTATGTTGCTGGGGACGGGCGCGTTTGCTGCAACTTTGGCGCTTTCCCGGCAGTCGAACGCGGTTCCAGCCCTTACAGTCAGTCAGGCTGATACAACCGCTGATACCATTTATATCAATGCTGATGTTGTTACGGCGAACGATGCTCAACCGACTGCCGAAGCTGTGGCCATAAAAGCGGGCAGAATTTTGGCAGTAGGCGATCGGGCTACGGTTGAGCAATTCAAGGGAAACGCCACCCAAATTTTTGATCTTCAGGGCCGGACGATGATGCCCGGATTTATCGACCCCCACGGGCATGTCTTTCAACAGGGATTGGCAGCAGTAGTGGCTGACCTGCTGCCGCCGCCTGATGGCCCGATTGATGACATTGCCAAACTGCAAGCTGCTCTGCGAACCTGGGGCAGTCAGCCCGCCGCCGCTGAATTGGGATGGATCATTGGCAATGGCTACGACGATGCGATGCTGCAAGAGCAACGCCACCCGACCCGCGCCGACCTGGATGCCGTTTCTACCGAGCAACCGATCCTGATCATCCATCAATCCGGACATCTGGGAGTGCTCAACAGCAAAGGCTTAGAGAAGGTGGGTATCACCGCTACCACATCTAATCCGCAAGGAGGGGTGATCCGCCGTCAGGCAGACAGCAACGAACCCGATGGCGTGTTAGAAGAAAATGCTTTCTATCTGGCCTTGTCTACAGTTGCAAAGACAGCCCAGGTTAGCCCAGAGGCACCGCTCAATCTAATTCGCAGAGGAACGGAGATTTATGCCCGCTATGGTTTTACTACAGCTCAGGAAGGGCGTGCCATCAAAGGCGTCTATGAAGCAATCCGAGCGGCAGCAGCCCAGGCCCCTCTCCCGATCGATGTCGCGGTATATGTAGACTATGCGGCTCATCCCGATGCTCATACCTGGGGAGTCAGCCAGACCTATACCAATCGGGTTCGGTTAGCTGGCGTTAAAATGACCTTCGACGGTTCTCCTCAAGGGCGCACCGCCTGGTTATCTCAGCCCTATTACCAAGTGCCAGAAGGACAACCTGCCGACTATCTAGGATATGGCGTGTACACCGAAGAACAGGCGATTAACCTGGTAGACAGTGCCTATCAACACAACGTTCAATCCATCAATCACTGCAACGGAGACGCCGCTATTGATCAGTTCATCATGGCGGTGCGAAAAGCCACTGAGAAGCATGGCAAGGGCGATCGCCGCACCACGCTGATTCACGGTCAAACGGTGAGAGAAGATCAGTTGGATGCGATGAAAGAATTGGGAATGTTCCCGGCCTTGTTTCCCGCCCATGTCTTTTACTGGGGAGATTGGCACCGGGAGGTGACGCTGGGGCCAGAACGAGCCGCCCGGATCTCTCCGATGCGATCAGCGTTAGATCGGGGCATGAAAGCCACCATTCATACCGATTCTCCGGTTGTTCTGCCCCACCCCACCCGAACGATGTGGTCAGCCGTGAATCGCCGCACCCGCAGTGATTTTGTGCTGGGAGCCGATCAACGCCTGACTCCTCTAGAAGCCCTGAAAGCCCTGACAATCTGGGCCGCCTATCAGCATTTTGAAGAAGACCAGAAAGGCTCGATCGAAGTGGGCAAACTGGCCGATTTTGCCATCCTATCTGACAATCCGCTGACGGTTGATCCAACGACCATTCGAGACATTGAGGTGCTGGAGACGATCAAAGAGGGAGAAACTGTTTACAAACGGTAGAGGGCAAACTGGCAATTGCGACTATTCCAGCGGCATTGGTTATTGAGGAGCAATGAATGGAGGCGATCGAATGACTGCTTGAGAGCTATGTTTGTCTGGACGTTATTGAGTTTAGAAACTAGACGTGAGTTTAGAAACCAGAAGGATGATATATTATTTTATTGTCAATTTGATCCCTCAGAATTCTATCTATGCTGCGATCTACTTTGAATTTCCGTGCATACTCCCGTGCTCTGTTCAGTTCTTTGACCGCGTTGACAACTTTGTTAGTGGGGCTGACGCCCAGCGCTTTGGCCTGTAGTCGTGCTGTCTATCTGGGGCTAGACAATCTGGTAATTACCGGGCGCACGATGGACTGGTTTAACGATACGGGCAGCAATCTTTGGGCATTTCCGCGTGGCATTGAACGCGATGGTGCAGCAGGATCAGATTCGATTCGCTGGACTTCAAAATATGGCAGTGTGAGCATTGGACTTTGGGATATTGCTATTGCAGATGGCATGAACGAGAAAGGACTCGTTACCAACGTGCTGTATTTGGCAGAAACCGAATACCCAACTCCAGCCGCCAACGATTCTCGCCAGCCGCTCTCCCTGTCTATGTGGGCACAGTATATGCTAGACAACTTTGCCACCGTAGCTGAGGCAGTCACAGCAATGGAGCAATCACCCTTTTACGTGATTCCCATAACAACACCAGATGGTCACGCCGGAACCGTCCACCTGTCGATTTCGGATGCAACGGGTGATTCGGCCATCTTTGAGTATGTTAAGGGTGAACTGGTGATTCATCACAATCGGGACTACCAGGTGATGACTAACTCTCCGGTCTTCGACCAGCAGTTGGCGCTGAATAAATATTGGCAACAAATCGGTGGGCAGACAATGCTACCGGGTACCAACCGAGCAGCCGATCGATTTGTCCGAGCTTCTTACTACATCAATGAGATAACGAAGACTGCGGATGCAACTGAAGGCGTTGGTGCTGTATTTTCAGTGATGCGTAATGTCTCTGTTCCATTTGGCATTAGAATTCCTGGGCAACCCAACATTGCTGATACTATTTGGCGAACGGTTGCAGACCATACCAACAAGCGTTATTTCTTTGAATCAACCCATAGCCCTAACGTTTTTTGGATTGATCTTGCGGATTTGGATTTTAGCGAAGGTGCCCCGACCAAAAAGTTGACTTTGACGGGCGGTGCTGTCTTCTCTGGTAATACTGCATCACAATTTCAACCTTCGGAACCCATGAAATTTCTCGAGGTAACACCTCGATAAGCCTCATAAGGTGCTGTAAAAATACAGTTCAAATAGTGACTGTAGTATAATAATCCCAATTCACCGGAGCAAAGCCAAGCGATCGGTGGGTCGCAAAAGCTATGTGTGTCCGGTGATTGGTTTCGTTGGGCTGCTTGAGCTTCTGGTTGTGCCTGTCTTCTAGTCCTACGGGTCGGAATGCAAAACTAAGATCGGATTTTATAATCTTTTATCAAGGCTCATGGAACGGATCGTCATCGCTCCCATTTCAGAGTTTGAGTCAGAATCAATTAATCATCTTGCTGAGGAAAGCCTATCTCAAGGGTTTCGGTTTGTTGAAAGACTAGTTCGAGAATACAGGAGCGGTTTGAATTGCTTTGATCAGCCTGGTGAACTGTTAATTACAGCCTCAGTGCAAGGTGCAATCGTTGGGATCGGTGGGCTGAATCAAGATCCATATTTCAATCATCCTAAAGTTGGAAGGTTGAGACATTTGTATGTTGAGTCAGGTTGGCGTAAGCGTGGAGTGGGTTGTTTGCGTGGCATAATCACCGTCCTCTACGTAAGATTACGGGTTTTTGGGCAGTGATTCCACCTTAACTACCTGTCCAGTTTTCGGGGTACATCATAAGCTAATGGGAGCGCGTCAAAATTCCCTGAGACGGACTGAACAGCAGCGCCAGCAAAAACAAACTGGAAGACACCAGCACAATCGCTGGCCCCGAAGGCAAGTTGTGATAATAGCTGAGGTAGACACCAGAGACGCTAGAGAGAGCGCCCAACATAGCTCCCACCATCATCATCTGATGTAGCTCTTTGACCAGCAAATAGGCCGTCAACGCTGGCCCAACCAGTAGAGAAATCACCAAAATCACGCCCACCGCCTGCATACTGGCAATAATCGTCAGCGTGATGGCAGCCATAAAGCCAAAATAGATGGTGTTAATCGGCAAGCCAATCGCCTGCGCCCCCGTTTTGTCAAAGGTGTAAAACAGCAGCTCTTTATAAAACAGCTTAATCACCAGCAAAATCAAACCCGTAATTACCAAGGTACGCTGAATGTCGTGCGGGGTGGCTCCCAAGACATCGCCAAACAGAAAGCTGTCCAGATCCAGCTTGTTCTTCAGCACGGTAATCAGCGTCACGCCCAGCGCAAAAAAAGTCGAGAAGGTCAGCGCCATTGCGGCATCCGCCTTGACCCGAGACTGAGAGCGAATCCAGGCAATCAGAAACGCGCCCAGAATGCCAGAGCCAAAAGCGCCAATCAAAATATCAATCCCCAAAAAGAAAGAGATAGATAATCCCGGCAGAACGCAGTGGGCAATCACATCTCCCAGCATCGCCATACGCTGCACAATCAGATAGCTTCCCACCACCGGACAGAGAACGCCAACCAAAACGCTGATGGCAATTGCGTTCCGCATGAATTCATAGCTGAGCGGTTCTAGTAGCAGGTTGAGCATAAGAACTGAGACGCAGGGGAATTTAGCAAAGAATTTAACAAAAGAACGTGGTTTCTAAATCTTGATGTAAGGGATTACCCAGGTGAACGCCATAGGCTTGATGCAGATTCTCTGGAGTCATCACCTGCTGAGGGGAACCATCGGCAATCAGACCTTGATTGAGCAAGAGCAGTCGGTCGAGTTGGTGGAGCGACTGTCCCCACTCATGGGTGCTCAAAAGGAGAATTTTGCCCTGCAAGCGCAGCTCCTCAAACACTTCTAGCATCACCGCTTCGGTTTTTTTATCCACCCCCGTAAAGGGTTCATCCAATAAAAACAGATCTGCCTGCTGCGCCAAAGCCCGCGCCAAAAACACCCGCTGCTGCTGCCCACCAGAGAGTTCCCCAATGCGGCGATCTCGCAGGTTAAGCACCTCGACGCGCTCCAGTGCCGCTCTGACGATTTCTTTAGCCGCCCGACCCGGACTGCGAAACCATCCCAGCTGCCGAGTCCGCGCCATCATCACGACCTGCCACACCGTAATCGGGTAATCCCAGTCAATCTGCGAGCGCTGCGGAATATAGGCCACCCGCGCCAACTGCTGGTGCAGCGGACAGGTGCAGTAGCGAACCATCCCGCCCGCCGCTGGCACCAAGCCCAGCAACGCTTTGAGCAGCGTGCTCTTGCCAGCGCCGTTGGGGCCAATGATGCCCACGAGCTGCCCCGGACTCACCTGAAAACTCACCGAATCAAGTCCGCATACGCCCCGATAATTGACAGCCAGCTGCTTAACCTCTAACATGAATATCCAGGGTGAGAACGGTTATCATTATAAGGCATTGTCAAAACTTACGCAGCGTTCCTAGGGATCAATTATTATGCCTATTCAGCGCTATTTTCAGCGTCATCTTCAGCGCCATCCCAACTGGAGCAGCTCACTGCTCGCGCTGACAGTTGGCATCCTCAGCGCTTGCTCTCCCTCCGCGCCAACCAGCCAGACTGCCCCTGCAAGTGCCCCTGCAAGCGACCTTGCAAGTCCTGCCGCGACCGCCGCGACCGGCACAAACCTGCAAGTGGTGGCCACCAGCAGCGTTCTCTGTGACTTGGTCCAGACCGTTGCCGCTGAGACAATCGACCTAACCTGCTTGGTCAAAGCCGGAGTTGACCCCCATGCCTATGAGCCAACCCCCGCAGACCGCAAGGCGATTGAAGATGCCCAGCTTGTGCTTTACTCGGGCTACGACTTTGAACCCAGCTTGATCCAGCTCATTCAGGCCGCTTCTGGTTCTGCCCCCAAAGTTGCGGTTGGGGAAGCAGCAGTACCCAAACCCCTGATGGGCGTGCATGAGCATGAGCATAGGGACGAGCATGGGGACGCGCATGCAGAGGAACAGCAGGCTGAGGGTGCTCAGGCCGAAGCCGCAGAACCCGACCCGCATATCTGGCACAATGCCCAGAATGGAATTCAGATGGTGAAGGTCATCCAAGAGCAGCTGACGCAGGTCGCTCCGGCCAACGCTGATCTCTATGCCCAAAATGCTCAAGCCCTGACCGCAGAGCTAACTCAGATCGATGCTTGGATTCAGTCTCAGATTGCCACCATTCCCACTGCGTCCCGTAAGCTAGTCACGACTCATGACGCTCTGAGCTACTACTCTGCGGCCTATGACATTCCAGTTGAAGGGGCATTGCAGGGCATTAGCACCGAAGAGAAACCTACTGCTGCCCGGGTCAAAGAGCTGGCTGATGAAATTAAAGCCGACCAGGTGCCGACCATTTTTGCTGAGATCACCGAAAGTACAAAGCTGCTAGAAACGGTTGCCCAAGCAGCCAACGTCCAAATCTCTGACCAAGAGCTATTTGCTGACGGTTTGGGCGAAGCCGGCAGCGACGGCGATACCTACCCCAAAATGCTGATTGCCAATACTAAAGCGGTCGTTGAAGGTTTAGGCGGCCAGTATAGTCCCTTCCAGCCGAAGTAGCGCAGTCAAGGCGATTCAGCCGCTTTGGGCTGCACCAACAGTCCATGCTTGGGGGCAAAAATCATCGCGATGACAAACAGCAGCGTTTGCAGCACCACAATACATCCGCCTGTCGAACCATCGATATGGTAGCTGATGTATGTGCCCATCACGCTGGAGAATACGCCGGAAGCTATGGCAATCAGCATCATCTGGTCAAAGCGATCGCTCAACAGATAGGCGGTAGCTCCCGGCGTGACCAGCATGGCCACCACTAAAATAATGCCGACGGTTTGCAGCCCCGCAACGGCAGTCAGCGATAGCAAAGACAGCAGAACGTAGTAGAGAAAAGTGATATTCATCCCAATTGAGCGAGCATGGGTGGAGTCAAAGCAGAATAGGATTAAATCTTTGCGCAAGATTGCCAGGGTAACTAACGTAATGATGCTGATGATCACTGTTTGAGTAATGTCAGAATCCGAAATGCCTAAGACATTACCAAATAGAATATGTCCCAGATCGACCGTGCTTTTGACCTTAGAAATGAGCACGATGCCCAATGCAAAGAACCCAGTAAAGACCAAGCCAATCACTGCGTCCTCTTTAACGCGAGTCTTCGCTTTGATAAACCCGATTGCCAACACAGAACCCACGCCAAACACAAAGGCTCCAATCGCCAAGGGAATATTCAGCACGTAAGCAATTACCACCCCTGGCAGCACCGCATGGGAAACAGCATCGCCCATCAGCGCCCAGCCCTTTAACGTCATGTAGCAAGACAGTGCCGAACAGACTAGCCCCACTAGGGCGCTCACCAAAATTGCCTTCACCATAAATTCGTACTGTAGCGGTGCGGCAAACCACTGCACTAAGTCCATTCCTGTTCCTCCTGATTTCCTGGAGCGAGCTGACTGGTTGCCAGGGAGAAATCCCCAACTGATCCACCAAAGGTGCGGGAAAGATTTTCGGCTGTAAACACCTCCGAGGTGTTGCCATAGGCCAGAATCGTCCGATTAATCAACACGACCTGGTCGCAAAACGTGGTAATCGAAGCCAAATCATGCGTGGAGATCAAAATCGTGTGCCCCGTTTGGCGCAGCTCCATCAGCAGGTGGATCATCATCTTTTCAGTTTTGATGTCAACTCCGGCAAACGGTTCATCCAGCAACAGCACCTTGCCCTGCTGCGCCAATGCTCGCGCAAAAAAGGTACGCTTCTTTTGTCCCCCCGACAGCTCTCCAATTTGGCGATCGCGCATTTGCCACATTTCCACCCGCTCTAAGGCTTCTCTGACGGCGCGTTGATCGGACAGTCGCGGTATTCGCAGCAGATTCATATAGCCGTAGCGTCCCATCATCACTACATCGTGAACGCTCACCGGAAAGTTCCAGTCTACTTCCTCTGACTGGGGTACATAGGCCACTAGGCTGCTTTTTTGGACGCGGCGAATGGGGAGTCCATTAATCAAAATTCGCCCACCAGCAGGTTGGACAAATCCCATAATGGCCTTAAACAAGGTCGATTTTCCAGCTCCATTCATCCCCACTAATCCGCAAATGGTGCCTGCCTGGAGTTGCAGCGAGGCGCTGTGCAGCGCGACTTTGCCGTGGTAGGCAACCGTCACGTTTTCGATGTCAATCCTGATTGCGTTCATAGGTTTTATCTAGTTGCCCTGTAAGCCTGTGGTTAAAGTGTTGATGTTGTATTCCAGTAGTTTTAGATAAGTCGGTGTCGGGCCATCGGCGGGAGAGAGAGAATCGACATACAACAGACCCCCGTACTTTGCTCCAGTTTCCTTCACTACCTGAAGCTGGGCTGCATCGTTGACCGTACTCTCGCAGAATACCGCCGGAATCTGGTTCGCCTTCACGGTGTTGATCACCTTTTCCACCTGTTTTGGGGTAGCCTGCTGTTCTGCATTGACCGGCCAGATATAAACTTCCTGGAGGCCATAGTCACGCGCTAGATAAGAAAATGCACCTTCACAGCTCACCATGTAGCGGTTTTCAGGCGGAACGGCGGCAATCGCTTGCTTGAGCTGCCGATCGATTGCCCGAATCTGCTCGCTGTAGGCTTTAGCATTCGCGTCATAGGTGGCAGCATTGGCTGGATCAAGATTGCCAAGCGCTTGGCGAATATTCTCAACGTAGATCAACGCATTTCTGGGCGACATCCAGGCATGGGGATTCGGCTTACCTTGATAGGCATCCTCGGCAATGTTGACAGGTTGAATGCCCTCGCTCAACGTCACATGGGTCACTTCTGGCAAGCTGTTGTAGAGCCGAGTTGCCCAGCGCTCCAGGTTTAGCCCGTTGTCCAAAATTAGATCGGCATCTTGCCCCCGCTCTAGGTCGCTGGGAGTAGGTTCATAGCCGTGAATCTCAGCTCCAGGTTTGGTGATGGATACCACAACTGCTTTGTCTCCCGCTACATTCTGCGCCATGTCCGCTAGCACGGTAAAGGTAGTCAAAACCACCTTCTGCTGAGGCTGCTCTAGACTGGCGGTTGACGATGAGTCGGCGGTGCTCTGTGGCGGCGCAGTCTGGGAAGTACAGCCGCTCAACCAGAGTCCGAGCAGTAGCCCAGGTAGTAGCCTCGGCAGTGCGGCACCTCGCGTCAGGGTGGACTGCCAGATACGGCCCATTGGAGTTTGCATGGCTATTTCACAATCTTTTCATTTTTCTAAAATAGCATGAGGGCTGGACAGTGGTATCCGTCTAGGGGCAAATAGATGGCAGCTCAAAATTCGGGAGGCTTGCAACTGGGAGTAGGGAAGGCGCACCGGGCAAACGCATCTAAAACGCATCTAAATTGCTAAGATGCGTTTACCCTGTCAAAGCAGCCAAATTCCAGGATGCTCAATTTGGACTCTGTCAAGCTGAAGATGATTTGCAGCGCAATCAGCCTTTGCAGCAGTCGGGAGCCATTGATGAATTAGGTTGTCGCTCAGGTTGCAGAAGCAACGCTTGCTCAAATTCGCTGAACGATCCAGTCAGCTTTTCAGCTTTTCAACTCAGCTTTTCAACTCAACTTTTCAACAACGCTCGACAGACCTGATCCGTAGTCGCTGTCCAGCCTATGATGCCGCCCTGCGCCCGCAGCATCTCGATGGTAGCCTGCTTAAAGCTCGGAAAGTAGCTGGCGGTGCAGTCTTCGACCAGCAGACATTCGTAGCCGCGATCGTTGGCCTCGCGCATGGTAGTTTGCACACAGACTTCGGTGGTTACGCCCGTAATGAGCAGATGCGTGATCTCGTGCTTTTGCAGAATTGACGTTAAGGGCGTGTTGTAAAAAGCGCCTTTACCAGGCTTGAGAATGACCACCTCGTTGGGCAGCGGTGAGAGGGCTGGAATGATCGCATTACCAGGCTCACCGCAGACCAAGATGCGTCCCATTGAGCTAGAATCACCAATCCGCAGCGTCGAATTTCCTCGTTTTAGCTTCGAGGGCGGGCAGTCTGAAAGGTCGGGCTGGTGGCACTCCTGGGTGTGGATCACCAGCAGGCCGAGGCTGCGAACAGTCTGGAGCAACGTTTCAAGCTGCGGCACAATCGCCTGTAGCGGGGTCAGGTCATTGCCCAGCGCGTCGCCAAAGCCACCTGGCTCCAGAAAATCACGCTGCATGTCGATAATCACCAGCGCTAGATGACTGTGCAAGTCGGGCAGCGGGTAGTCGTAGGGAAGAGCCGGGATAGCGTTCATCAGATTATCCTCATGCTTATTTTTAGTGACCCGCCATGGCATGGCCAATCGCGGCATATTCGGCGGTGGTAGTCTGGCTTTGGTAGGTAAACTGGCCGTCGCTGATGACGATCAGCCGGTCAGAGAGCTTCAGCAGTTCGTCGAGATCTTCGCTAACCAGCAGCACCGCTACACCTCGGTTACGAGCGTTGATAATTTGAGTATGGATAAAGTCTACGGCGGCAAAGTCGAGGCCAAAGCAAGGGTTAGCTGCAATCAGCAGCTTGATTTGCTCGGTGGAGAGTTCGCGGGCCAGAACGGCTCGCTGCACGTTGCCGCCGGACAGGTTCTGCACCGGGGTTTCAGGAGAAGGCGTTTTGACCGAAAACTGACCAATCAGCCCCACTGCCATCTGGCGAATCGCCTGCAAGAGCAACAGAATCCCCTTAGCTTGCGGTGGTCGATCAAAGGTGCGGAGCGCCATGTTTTCAGCGACGCTCATATGCGCCACGCAGGCGTTGCGGAGCGGCTCTTCGGGCAGGGCACATACCTGATGCCGATACATCTCGGCGCGGGTAGCAGTATAGCGCTCACCGTTCACCCAAACTTCACCAGCAGCAGCCTCACGCTGTCCGGCCAGCACCTCAACTAGCTCCCGCTGACCGTTGCCTGATATGCCGGCAATCCCGACAATTTCGCCGCTGTGAACTGTCAGATCAATGCCCGAAAAAGCGGCGATGCCATTGTCTTTGTTCGCGCCGAGCTGCCGAGCTTCTAGCACGGGCGTGGCGTTGGGCAGGCTAGTTTTCTGGACGGGCGTGGGCACTTTCTGTTCACCCATCATCATCTCGGCCATATCCGCCACCGTGAGCTCGCTGACCGCGCCGCTGCCTGCAAACTTGCCTTTTCGCAGCACCGTAATTTCGTCGGCAAAGGCCATCACCTCGCGGAACTTGTGCGAAATCATCAGGATGCTGAGTTCTCCGGCGCTGACCTGCTGCCGCAGCAAGCCCAGAACTTCATCGGCTTCAGCAGGCGTTAAGACCGAGGTGGGTTCATCCAGAATCAAAATGCGGCTGTGCAGATAGATTTGCTTTAAGATTTCTAGCTTTTGCTTTTGGCCTGCCGCGAGCTGGGCAATTGGCGTTTCCAGCGGCACCTGAAACGGCGAGGTTGACATAAAGGCTCGCAGCGCTTCGATTTCGGCCTTCCAGTTGATGATGCCTGCGCCGCCAAACCGCGACAGCACCAGATTTTCGGCCACCGTCATGGCCGGAACTGAGGTGAAATGCTGGTACACCATGCCAATGCCGTAGCGGTGCGCGTCGCGGGGATTGCCAATCTGCACCGGGTTGCCATCGAGTAGCAGTTCGCCAGCGGTGGGCTGATAGAAGCCCATGATGCATTTGACCAGCGTACTTTTTCCGGCGCCGTTTTCGCCTAGCAGCGCATGAAAGCTGCCCGACTTCAGGTGCATCGACAGGTTGTCTAAAGCCATCAGACGGCCAAACTGCTTGGTCATGCCGTTAACTTGCAGATCGGGCGGACGGTCGAGCTGCCGAGCCGAGGGAAGCGAAGAGAGCGTGGTCATAGAAACCTCCTGTTACTGCTTAATGGCCTCAATCAGCGCCTGAGATTCGGCGACTGCACCAAACACGCCGCCCTGCATTTTAATCATTTTGAGCGCGGCCAAATAGTTGCCGTAGTCCGTTGCGCCCGTACAGTCTGATAGCATCAGGCATTCGTATCCGCGATCGTTGGCATCTCGCATTGTCGTATGAACGCAGACATCGGTGGTGATGCCGGTGAGAATGATATTTTGAATGCCTTTTTGGTGCAGCAGCAGATCGAGATCGGTGGCGTAAAATGAGCCTTTGCCCGGCTTGTCGATGATTGCCTCGCCGGGGAGCGGAGCCAGCTCCGGGATGAGTTCCCAGCCCGGTTCGCCCCGCACTAGAATTCTACCGCAAGGCCCCGGATCGCCAATTCCCGCGCCAATCTGCTGCGAGCGCCAGCGCTTGTTGGCGGGCAGATCGGAGAGGTCAGGGCGATGGCCTTCGCGGGTATGCATGACGTGATAGCCCTCCGCTCTGGCCACGCTCAGCAGCCGCACAATGGGCGCAATCGGGGCGCGAGTCAGCGACAGATCGTAGCCCATTTTGTCAACGTAGCCGCCTGTGCCGCAGAAGTCGATCTGCATGTCAATGACTAGAACGACCGTATTCTCAGGCCGCAGATCGCCATTATAGGGATAGGGATATGGCTCAGATTCTACAAAGCGTTTCATTTCTATTCACACTCCAATAGGCTAGTTATCCATGCCCAATGCCCCAGGTACGCCAGCTAGCGTTCGCTTGGGTGAGCAGGTGACAATCATAATCAGCAGCGTTAAGACATAGGGGGCAGCGTTGAACAGGTAGTAGCCCTGCTTAATCCCCACCGACTGCAGCGATGGCCCTAGCGCTTGGGCACCGCCAAACAGCAGCGAAGCCCAGAGGCAAATCATCGGGTTCCAGCGGGCGAAAATCACCAGCGCTACCGCCATTAATCCCTGCCCACTAGAGATCCGCTCTGTCCAGACACCCGGATAGTACAACGACAGGGAAGCCCCGCCAATTCCGGCTAAGAAACTCCCCGCCATAATGCTCAGCATCCGCACTTTGAAAATGGAAACGCCCATTGCTCGAGCGGCATCAGGACTGTCGCCTACAGCGCGCACATACAGCCCCCAGCGGGTTGATTGAAAGAACCATTTCATCAGCGGCGCGATCGCCAACCCTAGCAAAAACAGCGGGCTGATTTGCAAGGCGGCTTCGACAGCGGGCGAGACGTTGCTGCCAGCCAGATTCAGCGTCGGCAATTGCGGCGCGGAAGGCTGAATAAACGGCTTGCCAAAAAAGAAGGCAATGCCGCTACCAAAAATAATCATCGCAATTCCCACCGCCACATCATTCACCCGAAACTGCTGCGACAGCCAGCCGTGAATACTGCCTAAGACCAGTCCCGCGAGTCCCGCCGCCAGAATCCCCAGCCAGGGCGAACCCGTCAGGTATGAGACTCCGTAGGCTGTCATTGCGCCCGTCAGCAGCGTCCCTTCCAGCCCTAGGTTGATCTTGCCGCTCTTTTCCGTCAGACATTCTCCCAGGCTGACAAACAGAAACGGCGTGCCGCCCCGCATCGTGCCTGCCACAATTGCTAGCGGTACGCCCCACCAGCCCAAACCTTCTGCCATGACTTGACTCTCCTTTTGAATGATGATTTCTCAGGCTGTGACTTTAGGCTGTGACTTTAAGCTGTGACTTTAAGCTGTCATGACAGGCTCCTCCCCCGGACTCGCAGGTGGCGAAGCGGAAGTCGTAATGATTGGCTTCTCTTTAAAGAACGGAATCTTGCCGTAGAGTGAATCGCTGTAGAGTACGACCAGGAATACTAGCCCCTGAAACACCAGCACTGTCGCATCTGGTAAGTTTAGCGAACGCTGGAGAATCCCGCCGCTTGCCAAAATGCCGCCTACCAGCAGCGAGATCAGCACCGCCGCCAGCGGATTGTGCCTTGCCGCAAACGCCACCAAAATGCCGCCATAGCCATAGCCGACGTTGAGCGATTCGTTGGCTGCACCCTGCACCGCCGCTACTTCCACCATGCCTGCTAGCCCTGCACAGGAGCCAGCCAAAAAGCAGATCATCACTGTCAGCTTACCTACAGGTAGCCCTGCGATCCGCGCTGCCCGGACGTTGCCGCCAGCAGTACGTGCCGCAAAGCCAAAGGTAGTGCGCTGCATTAGGAAATAGGTAATTAGGCAGGCAACTAGACCGTATACGAGTCCCCAATGTACGCGCGTACCTGGAATATTGCCCAGCATATTCACCTCTGCTAACGGGAAGGTAGAAGGCTTATTCAGCGAGCTGGGATCCCGCATTGGCCCACCTACCAAATGGTTGAGCAATGCAATCGCAATGTAGTTGAGCAAAAGGCTGCTAATCGTTTCGTTCACGGCTCGGTAGTGTCGGAGCGCGCCCGCTGCACCAATCCACAGCCCGCCGGCCACTAGCCCCGCGACTGCCATTGCGATCTGCACCAGAATCGGCGGTAGCGCCGTGCCGATGATCAGGCCAATCGAAATTGCGGCCAGCCCGCCCATCACGAGCGCTCCTTCGTTGCCGATAATCACCAGCCCCAGTCGGGCAGGTAAGGCTGTACAAAGAGCGCTCAGCATCAGTGGCGAGGCGCGAATCAGCGTGTTCTGAAAGGTGCTGCTGCTGCCGAAAGCCGCCTTCCAGATCAGGCCGTACACCTCAAACGGATTAGCTCCGGCGAGGGCGCAGAACAGACCAAACAGCAGCAGCCCGACTAAGATTGCGCCAAACGATAGGCAGAGCGATTCGAGAGTGCGTCGCCAGGTTTGCATAGGGGTTCTCCTGATAAACTAGCTGCCGATTGAGCCGATCACGCCTTCGACGAGATAATCCATTTGCTCTAGCTTTGGGTCTTGCTGCTTCAGCGACTCTGAGGCAGCCACCACTACGTTGCCCTTGTTGTCTTTGATCTCGCCCTGGTAGATCACTATACTGCCATCCATAAACTTAGCCTTCACCGCATCGGCCTTTTGCTTGGTGTCGCTGCTGACCGCCACACCGTAATCTGACACCTTACAGAAGCCCTCCTTCAGGCCACCGCGCAAAATATGCGGAATGCCCCCATCCATCAGTTTCTTGCCTGCGTGCATCTCTTCGGCAATTTGGCTGTAGATGTTTGTCCAGTCCCACTCTGCCCCGGTCAAATAGCCTTTGGGGGCAAGCGCCAGCTGATTGGCGTGGTAGCCGGAGGAAAAAATGCCGCGCTTCTCGGCGGTTTCCATGACCACTTTCGGGCTGTCCACATGGCAGGTGATGACGTCAATGCCCTGATCGGCCATGCTGTTGGTAGCTTCGGCTTCTTTGATAGGTTCAGCCCAGTTGCCGGTAAAGACCACCTGCGTGGTGACGCTGGGCTTGACGCTGCGTGCCCCCAGTGTGAAGCTGTTGACGTTGCGAAGCACCTGCGGAATCGGCTTAGCAGCGACAAAGCCCAGCTTGCCAGTTTTGGAAGTCAGCGCAGCAACCACGCCTGCGATATACTGCGCTTCATCGATATAGCCGAAATAGCTGCCGATGTTTTTGGGCGTGGTGCCTTCTTGGTAAAGCCCACCCGCATGAAAAAACTGTACGTCGGGATAGTCTTTGGCCAGCTTGAGAACATGCGGATCAAAATAGCCGAACGAGGTGGGGAACAGTGCCTTTGCGCCATCGATATCGATCATGCTACGCATCGATTCAGCTACGGCAGTTGTTTCGGGTACATTTGCCTCTTCAACTAATTTCACCCAGGAGAATTTTTTGGCGACTGCTGCCGCGCCGTCTGCATGTGCCTGATTGTAGCCATAGTCATCCTTGGGACCAACATAGATGAATCCAATCGTAATCGGCTCATCTTTACCGCTTGAGCCGCCGCCTGAGTCGCCTGCTGTGCTGGTACTGGTGCTGGCTGACGTGCAGCCTGTCCCCAGCTTTGCCGTTAACCCAAATGCACCTGTCGCCAGCAGACCGCGAATGATCTGGCGGCGAGAAACTCCAAATACCTGACGATGACTCACGCTGGCAGCTCCTTGACGAAGATTGTGCAAAGTCTATCAGACTTAATCTGGCAGCGGAGTCTTGAAAGGTGCGAAAAAAGTATGTAAAACGTGATGTTGGTTGCGAAAGAACTGTAGTTTGGGTTACAAAGCGGCGGAGCGTGACTCGCTAGGATGCTGATGTACACTGGAGTTCTGGGTATTGAATGACCTCTGAAGAAGCCTTGGCTCTAGTTGAGGCCACCATCTGTCACAGCCGCCGCACCGCTCGCGGCCTCAACTCGCTGCAACGCACTGTCTTTCGGTATGCCTGGGAAGATTGCTCCTATGGCGAAATGGCTCGGCAGTCGGGCTACGAGCTGAGCTATGTGAAGCAGGCAGGGTCACAGCTTTGGCAGTTGCTCTCGCAGACCCTAGAAGAAAAAGTCACCAAGCACAACGTTCAGCTTGTGTTGCAGCGGAACCTGCAACCTGTGCCCGTAATCGCTCCTGTCACGGCATCTGTGACCGACTGGGGTGATGCAGTTGATGTTTCCTGTTTCTATGGGCGTGAATGCGAGCTAGAACAGCTCATGTATTGGACTGTTACCGATCGCTGTCGGCTGGTTGGTATTTTTGGGATGGGCGGAATTGGCAAAACTGCGCTGTCGATTCGGCTGGCGCAGCAGCTGAGTCAGCAGCAGTCTTTTTCCCGTATTCTCTGGCGTTCATTACGAAATGCACCGCCGCTGTCTGATTTGATTGCAGATTTGCTTCAGGTGATCTCACCTTCGCAGGTTATGCCTCTTCCTAAAACGCTGGATCAACAAATCTCGCGTCTACTCAGCTATTTACGGCAATACCGCTGTCTGATTGTGCTGGATAACGGCGAAACGGTGATGCCGCCAGCAGGCCAACCAGATACAGACCAACCGTCAGACTACGAACTGTTCTGGCAGCAGCTTGGGCAAACCGAACACCAAAGCGCAATTTTACTGACCAGCCGCGAAAAGCCAAAAAGTATTGCGGCTCACGAAGGCAAAGCGCTGCCCGTTCGCTCACTGCGGCTGACTGGACTGCCTGCTAATTTGGGTCAGGCCTTGTTTGATCTCAAGGGCGATTTTAGCGGCACGGCTTCAGAGTGGCAGCAGCTGGTGGCGCACTATGCGGGGAATCCACTGGCGCTGAAAATGGTGGCGGCGGTGATCCAAGAGCTGTTTGACGGGCAGCTGGGCAGCTTTCTCGACTGTCTGCAAGCTGGCACAGCAATATTTGGTGATATTCAGGATTTGCTCAGCCAGCAGATCAATCGGCTCTCGGTTCTAGAGCAGCAGACGCTCGACTGGCTGGCGATTGCCCGTAAGCCGATTATTCTCTCTCAGCTCCGCGCTAACTTTACGCCCGTCTTAAGTCTGGGTGAACTGCTGGCCGCGCTTTCAGCCTTGGAGCGTCGCAGCCTGATTGAAAAGCTGCCGCCCAGCCCCGATCAGCATCAGCCCAGCTTTACGCTTCAGCCGGTGGTGATGGAATACGTGACGCAGCGGCTAATTGAGCGGGTTTGCGAAAATTTGCTCACTCGAAAACTCACTCCAGCCTCGCCGCTAGCCTCCCACGCCTTGATCCAGGCTCAGGCCAAAGACTATATCCGCGAGACGCAAACCCGGCTCATTCTTCAGCCCGTGATCGATCGGCTGCTGACGCTGGGCAGTCGGGCTGACTGGGCGCAGGCGGTGCGGCAGTGGCTTGACGAGCTGCGGCAGGCTCCCTCCCAAACGGGCTATGCGGGCGGCAATTTGATCAATCTACTGGTACAGATGCAGATTGACCT
The DNA here is from genome assembly GCA_019359155.1 of Pegethrix bostrychoides GSE-TBD4-15B. Classification (GTDB taxonomy): domain Bacteria; phylum Cyanobacteriota; class Cyanobacteriia; order Elainellales; family Elainellaceae; genus Elainella; species Elainella bostrychoides. Next base: position 7,914 of record JAHHHV010000015.1, on the reverse strand, counting down.
GAGCGGCTGGGACTTTTCACAACTGCCAGTCTGGAGCGCCTATCTCAAAGGCGTGAATCTGCATCAGGCCAGCTTTGCCGGAGCGGATTTAGCGCATTCGGCCTTCAGCGAAACCTTTAGTCAGGTGCTGGCGGTGGCCTTCAGTCCAGATGGCAAACTGCTGGCGACGGGCGATGTCAACCATGAAATTCAGCTCTGGCAGGTTTCAGACGGCAAGCCTCTGCTGACCTATGCGCTGCATGAAGGCTGGATCTGGTCGGTGGCTTTTAGTCCAGATGGCAGGCTCCTGGCAGGCAGCGCCAATCGAGCGGTTCACCTCTGGGATGTCCAGAGCGGCGCGCTCGTCCAGAGCTTCGGCGGCTACAGCGACCGCGTGTTTTCAGTGGCCTTCAGTCCAGACGGACATCTGCTGGCAACGGGCAGCGAAGACCGTCTGGTGCGAATCTGGGATCTGCGAACTGGCAAGCGACTGCACCAGCTCAGCGGCCATACCGACGAGGTGCGCTCGGTTGCCTTTGCGGGAAACCACCCGCTGCTCAAGCTCGCCAGCGCCAGCTATGACGGCACGGTGCGGCTCTGGGATGCAGCTAGCGGCACTTGTTTGCAGGTCTTGAGCGGCGATTCAGGCTGGCTCTGGTCGGTGGCCTTCAGCCCAGACGGGCAAACCTTAGCCAGCGGTGGCGCGTCCGGGCAGCTCAAGCTCTGGCAGGTCAAGACTGGCCGCGTGCTGCGAACCCTCAACGCCCAGCAGCAGATCCGCACGGTGGCCTTTAGCCCTGACGGACGCACGGTGGCCAGCGGCAGCGAGGATGGCAAAGTCCGGCTTTGGAACTACCGGACGGGCGCAGCGCTCAAGGTGCTCTCAGGTCATACGAGCTGGATTTCGGCGATTGCCTTTAGCGTCGATCAACTTCTGGCCAGCGGCAGCGAAGATCGCTCCGTGCGGCTCTGGCAGGGCAACCTCTGTCTGCGGCAGCTTCGAGGCTACAGCAACGGCGTTTGGTCAGTGGCCTTCAATCAGCCGGGAAATCTGCTGGCCAGCGGCAGTCAAGATCGCTCTGTGCGCCTCTGGTCGGCAGACACAGGCAAACTGCTGGGCAGTCTGGCGGGGCATACCAGCTGGATTTGGTCGGTGGCCTTTAGCCCCACCCAGCTGACTCTGGCCAGCAGCAGCGAAGACCGGACGATTCGGATCTGGGAGATTGCGTCGCAGCGGCAGCTTCAGGTTTTGACCGGACATCAAGATGCGGTGCTGAGCCTGCTGTATAGCCCAGATGGCAGTCTCTGGAGCGGCAGCCTCGACGGGACGCTCAAGCACTGGTCGCCTGAAGGCAGCTGCCTGCAAACGCTGAGCGGACATGGCGGCGGCATTTGGTCGGTAGCGCTGAGCTTAGACGGCAGACTGCTGGTGAGCGGCAGTCAGGATCAGACGCTCAAGCTTTGGGATGCGGCTAGCGGCAACCTGCTCGCGACGCTCAGCGGCCACCAAAGCTGGATTCGAGCGGTGGCCATCAGCCCGGACTGCCAGACGCTATGCAGCGGCAGCGCCGAAGGCTTACTAAAAATCTGGCGCTTAGATCGCGGGCAATACCGCTGCCAGCAAACCTACGCTGCCCATTCCGGGCCAGTCCTGTCGATTGCGGTGCATCAAAACGGCCAGCAGATTGCTACCAGCAGCACCGACCGCAGCATCAAGCTCTGGGATCTGCCAACCGGAGCCTGCACCGAGATCCCGCAGGCGCACCAGCGCTGGGTTAAGTCGCTCACCTACAGCCCCGATGGTTTAATGCTGGCCAGCTGTAGCCAGGATGAAAGCATCAAGCTCTGGGGATTGCCCACTTCAGCCTCGCCGACGCTCTTGCCGACGCTCGCCCAAACGCTGCGAATTCCCCGCCCCTATGAGGGCTTGAAGATCACGCAGGCCACTGGCCTCACCGCAGCGCAGCAGTCTGCATTGAAACAGCTTGGGGCAGTAGAAGATCCAAATCAAGCCTGAGGCATGAGCGAGACATGAGCGCTGACGACGCGCCAGCCTGCCTCTGTCCGCATCCAAGTCTGGCTTTGACGGCCATGCTGCCCTGGTCGGTGAAACTCTGTGTTGACAGTGGCGAAGTCACGTCCGTAAGTCGTGATCGTGGTATGGCTCAGCTCTCGCTCCATGCCAGCAGGCGGACGCAGGCGACGAAAAGCCGCAATCTCCTGATCGCCATAGAGATTCTCGGCAATGCCGTAGCGCACCGTATGCGGACTCGGCCAAAACAGCTCGTCGAGCACAGCTATGTCATTGGCAATGAGCGCAGTCTCATACTGCTCAAAGATCGTCTTGATTTCGGCCATCACGTCCGGCAAATTGATCGCAAGCATGGCTGCTGCCTCAGAAGATGAGTAAACGGGCTAAAACGGCAGCGGACTGCCATCCCAGGTGAAAAACTCGCCGCTCTGCTCAGGTTGTAGTCCGTCCATCACGGCCAAAAGCTGCTGAACCGTGCGCTCTACTGAAAACAGCTTGTCGGGCAGTAGTCCGCGCTGAAACGGGGCTGACAGACGAGTGTCGGTTGTGCCGGGATGCAGCATGGCCACGATTGTTTTGGGGCTTTTGCGGCTATATTCTAGGGCGGCAGTTCGCATCAGCATATTCAACGCCGCCTTAGAAGCTCGGTAGCCATACCAGCCGCCCGATTGATTGTCGGTAATGCTGCCAATTTTGGCGGAAATGCAGGCCAAGACGCTGCGCTCTGGATGCTTCAGCAGCGGGATCAGATGCTTGGCCAGCAGCACCGCGCCAATGCTGTTGACTTCAAAGTAGCGGAGCAAGTGCGCTGGCTGAATCTGCTGCAAGCTTTTCTCTGGCTGAATTTCGCCCTCGTGCAGAAACCCAACGCAGTAGATCACCAGATGCAGCCGCTCGACCTGGCGCCGAATCTGAGCTAGCCCGCTGCTAATCTGCGCCTCGTCCGTAATATCCATGGGCAGCAGATGTAGCTGCGGGGACTGAGCAGCGAGTTCGGTGAGTTCGGGTGAGGCTATCTGGCGATAGGTGGCGTAGATCTGGCTGGCCTGTGGCAAAAGCTGCTGCACAAATCCATAGCCAATGCCGCGATTTGCGCCTACCACCAGAACCGTTTGATCTGGAGTTTGGCTGGTCATAGCAGGCTCGAATCCAGACTTTCTGACTCTTCTGGGGTTTGGGGCAGATGGATGCCGCATTCCTGCTTGATGCCGTTGAAGCGGGTATCGCGCTCGTTTTCGTCGGTGGACATCAGCGGACGGCTCGAATGCCAGTCGCCCACTGTCACATAGCCCTGGTCAAACAACGGGTGGTAGGGCAGATCATGCGCGATCAAATATTCATAGATGGCCTTGGCACTCCAGTCGAGAATCGGCGATATTTTGTAGATCTCGCCCTGCAAGCTAACAATATCTAGCGTTTTGCGATGCGCGGTTTGGTCGCTGCGGAGTCCGGCCAGCCAGCCCGTTGCGCCTAGCTCACTCAGCGCTCGCTGCATCGGCTCCACCTTACGGATCTGGTCATAGCGATTCAGCGATTCTAGATCGGTCTGCGCCCAGAGCTTGCCATGCAGTGCTTCCATCCGAGCAGGGCTGAGCAGAGATTGATAGACCTGGAGGTTGAGGCTGAGTCTGGCGGTGAGCTGCTCGGCAAATCGATAGGTGCTGTTGGGCAGATAGCCTGTATCAACCCAAATGATCGGCATCTGCGGGACAATCTGCGTCACCAGATGCAGCATCACCGCCGAGTGAATTCCAAAGCTGGTCGTCATGACTAGCCCTGAGCCGAGAGCCTTGACCGCCCACTCAACGCGCTGTTCGGCGGTTGCGCTCGCCAACGCTGAATTCACCTGGCTCAACTCAATCTGCTCTACTGCACCTGCTGCCATCGCGTCTGCCGTCACACCTGCCGTCACACCTGCCATCGCCGCACCTACTGCCTCGGATCACACTGGCTAAACTTCATCGCAGTATAGCTTGCTCAGCCAGCAGTCTTGTCTTTTGTAATCTTAATCTTTTGTGATCTTCTCACAGTCTGGCCGATAGTCTGGCCGACTACCCTGCTGCGGGTCGAGAGAGATTCTAGATCTACTCCTAGAGCCTCCATAAAAATCCCCGCCTGTGGTCGTAGCCAGCAGGCGGGGGATCAGGATTTGGGAGCTGACTTTAGAGCACCAGCTCAATCGTCATTTTCTTGGTATGCGCCAGACTTCTCAAGCGCTCCATGGCCTTACGCTCGATCTGCCGCACCCGCTCACGCGAGAGGCTCAAAATGTTGCCCACCTCTTGCAGTGACTTAGCCGTGCCGTCGTCGAGGCCAAAGCGCAGGGCAATCACCTCTTTCTCTTTATCTTTGAGACCGTTGAGGAGATCAACGATGGTTTCTTGCTGAGTCAGCGTATCGAGCATACTGTCCGGGCTGTGGTAATGCTCGTCTGCGATCAAGTCTCCCAGCTCGCGGTCTTCCTCTTTGCCAATGCGATGAGACAGAGAAGCCGTCGCGTTGCTTTTGACAAACTCAATGATCGTCTTGGCGCGCTCTTCATCTACGCCCGAAGCTTCCGCAACTTCCGCCAGACTGGGGACATGCCCCAGCTGTCCAGTCAACACAGCCTTGCTTTTCCGCAGCTTGTTGTACTTTTCGCTGATGTGAATCGGTAGCCGAATCATGTTGTCTTGCTCAGCAATCCCGCGCGTGATCCCCTGTCTGATCCACCAGTAGGCGTAAGTTGAAAACTTATAGCCCTTGCTGATCTCAAACTTTTCAGCTCCGCGCCGCAGTCCAATCGTGCCTTCCTGGATCAAGTCCAAAAAGTCCATCCGCTTGGACTTGCTGAGATACTTTTTGGCGACCGCAACGACAAGTCTCAGGTTATGCACCACTAGCTTGTCTACCGCACGGTTGTAAGCGTTCATCGTCTGCTGCAAAGCTTCAGGCGATTTGCCTGCGGCTTCAGCCCATTGCTCCAGGGTCGGCGAACTCTCAGTCTCGGCAGCTTCAAGCAGTCGGCGGGCTTCAAGCAGTATTTGTCCCTGCTCGATCTGTCTGCCGTAGATGATTTCTTGCTCGGCAGTTAGCAGCGGATATTTGCCGATTGCGATCAGATATTGCCGAACCGCGTCGCCCATAATCGGGGCGGCGTTTTTGTTGACTGTGAACTGAGCGTCAACGCTCTCTGGCACTAGCTCTGGCTCTGCGTCGAGGCTTGGATCGATTGTGGCCTCAGCTGTGGCCTCAGCTGCTTCTACTCCATTTTGCTTCGGAACGCGAACTCGCCCTGTCTCTGAGGGCTGCTCTAGCTCAACTTCGATCAGATCTTGATCCCAGTTCTGCTCAGTCGACTGCGCTAGATGGGATGCAGTTTTTTTGGTGAAAGGCGCTTTCCCCGTGGGGGGAGCCGCGCGTTTGCGCTGTGCTGTGACGACCATGAACTATCTCCTAATTTACGTGGACTGAAGTAAAAATAAGCTTTTAATCGCTATGCAAAGTCTTTGATGTTAGCACAATCTCCCTGTGGGAAACTGTGAATTATCTGAGTCTCTGCGCCAGACTGCTCTGAGTCAGGTGAGCCTGAGCCAGAACCCGCGAAAGCCGCTGTGAGCCGACGCAATGGACGTAGCCCCGCCTGAACCTGAGGTTCAATTCGGCAAGACTACCCCATCGGCTTCCAGCTTTTGGGCAAGGTTTAGATCATACTGCTCAAGACTCTCTTTTGGAAGAGGGCTTGAACAATTTGCCGCTTAGATCACGGCCAGACTATAGCCAGACTGTAGAGTGAGTAGCGACACAAGCAGCCGCATATCAAGCTATTCACCTGTTTTACCCTGGCTCGATCTGTTGCGATCTATTTCAAGTTATTCGACCTATTCGACCTACTCCTAATCTGCACTTCCCACTGCGCTCGCTAATGGAGCCATGAAACACACGGCCCCATTTTCCACCCTTTGATCCGGTAATCAACCTGAATTGAGGAGGCTGCAATCTGCTACCGCTTAAAGTCATGGCTTGAGCTTCCAGCAGGAACTCTCACCTAACCACAAAATTGCTCTTTTATCAATCTAACTCGAACTGAGAGTTTGAGCCAGGATTTTGATCTCAACTCCGAATCTCAACTGCCCTGAACCGCCTCTAGACTTCCCGTGAGTTTGGGCTGAGTACAGAATTTAGCCTTCGCTGGGACTGATTGCCTGAGGTGAGAACCGCAGCCACAGCACTGCGCCCAAGGCAATCAGCAGTGGCAGGGTGGCAAGTTGATTCACCGTTGCCCAGCCCAGGCTGTTGAGCAATCGCCCCGACAAAAAGGCAGAGAGAGCAACCGAGCTGAACATCAAAAAATCGTGAGCGGCCTGCGTTTTGGCTTTTTCGCTGGGCAGATATGCCTGAGTGAGCAGCGTTGTTGCTCCAACAAACATCCAGTTCCAGCCGATCCCCAGCAGGGTCAGCGCCACCAAAAAGTTCTGGACGGACGTGCCATTCAGGTTGATCCCAATTGCCAGCAGATTTAATCCGATGCCGCCAAGAATTATGTTGAGTACGCCAAAGCGCTGAATCAAGCTGCCCGTCACAAACGAAGGTGCAAACATGCCTAGCACATGCCACTGAATCACAAAAGCCGCCTGACTGAACGGGTGGGGCACAGCAGTCATGGCCAGCGGCGTAGCCGTCATCAGCAGCACCATGACGCTGTAGCCCACCATGCTGCTGATCGCGGCCACCCCAAACAGAGGCTGACGCAGAATTATTCCCAGCGGACGGCTCGACTCGCCAGCGCCAGATTTCCCTGAAGCGATCGTCATTGGCAGGAGATCAAGGCTCTGAAGCACCACCAGCGTTAGGGCTTGCAGCCCCACAATCGGCAGGAGAGATCCGGCAAAGGGGACGCTCAGCCAGTCTTTTGCCCAGCTCGCGGTGCTTGGCCCCAGCACGGCTGCAACCACGCCGCCCGCCACAACCAGCGAAATCGCCTGAGGCCGAAAGGAGTCGGTGGCCGCGTCCGCCGCTGCAAACCGATAAAAGCCAGCAAACCCATTGAAAATGCCAAATAAAACGGTGGCCAGACAAAACAGCGAAAAGCTCTGCATTAGCACTGCAACGACAGCCAGCCCTGCCCCCACCATGCCAACCACTGTACCCAACCCAAAGCCCGCCCGCCGCCCCCAGCGCTGCATGATTAGCGAGGCTGGAATTGTGGTCAGCATCACCGCTACCTGCAATAAAGCTACCGGCAGCGTTGCCAGCGATTTGTCGCTGGAGAGAGCTGCACCAATTAAGGCGGCGACCGTAAACAGCATCGTAATGCTCGTCATGGAGATCGCTTGACAGAGCACCAGCAGCGCCACGGTTCTCTTGGCTTCGCCGTAAGTTCGATTCATGCCATATCCTTGCGCCCCATTGGATCACCCAATTATCGTAGGACAAGATGCTCATACTGCCTACTTTTCTCAGCTCATAAGCGATCTGGCGATAGAAATCGGAATACTCTGTCTAAATCGGAATACTCTGTCTAAATCTGCTGACGGTGCATAACAATCGCTCAACTCAAGTAGATGCATCTGAATGCATCCAGAGATATACAGCGGCGGCGGCTGGCGAGCAAACCGGGCTACAAAAAATCACCTGGCAAAGAAAAGCAAATTAGCTGAAAATGATCAAGGCAACGCAAAGTAAAGCTTTTGGTAAACCACAGTGACGAGCAATCTACAGATGCCTGCTCATCTCGAAAATCTAATTTCAGGCAGCTTGGCTGCGGAGTCACAGGTTGATTCAGAGAGTCTTGGCCTTAGCTCGACTTTATCCATCTAGGCTGCGTAGCACAAGAGGCTAGACCAGCAGTCTAGGAGCGCTTTTGGTACTTTTACAATGTCGGTTGTTTGAGTAGATGTATAAAAAAGTCGCGCCTGCCAGAA
>JAHHHV010000014.1 GCA_019359155.1 Pegethrix bostrychoides GSE-TBD4-15B | reverse complement strand
TGTGCGACGAGTATCACAGAGGTCGGCAAAGGCTTCGACGATAGCAAGTTGAGGCATCGAGGTCAGGGTTTGAGAGATGGCCTAACTACCATATCAGTTTCACAATTGGAATGAAATAGCCCTGGCTGCGAAGCTGGTCGATCATAATGCGAGCCACCATTCTGGGTTCGCCCTTTTCCACAATCGACCTGAGATATTCCGTCAAAATATTTTCCAGATCAGTCCCGCTGATCAAATTGCCAGCCAAGCCCTTTTCACTCGCCTGCATGTGATAGGCAACCTGTCGCAGCATCGCCTGCTTGTCTTTAACATCCACCGTAATCCGCAAGTCTTTTAGCTTCGGGTCTTCCAGCAACTTCGCCTCCACATCCCATTGATGCAGCAACACCCGCGATGCCTGATGGTATAGTTCTGGCCGATCTCTGGGCAGTTCTTGATTGCGGTTGAGAATCGCCATCATGGTCAGTAGCAGTGGATTACCAGCCAGTTCTCGAATCGCTTTAGACTCCCGAACTGCCTTTTGCAATCGCTCCCGCTTCCGCAGCTTATCCGCCCCTTCCAGAGCAGTTTGGTCATGCCATTGCTGAATGAACGTCTCAATTTGCGATTCATCTAGATCTTGCAGCATGAAGTGATGGAACCCCGCATCCCGCAACCGTTGCGCCTTATAGCCCAACCAGCGAGAAGTCACAAGCACCTGCAAGCCGGGATAATCGTTCGTGAAACGGTGAATATCAGTCACCACCTCATCTCGCAATGCCGGATCAAACACTTCATCAATGCCATCAAATAAAGCAATCGCCTGACCTGCTTTCAGCTGATCGTGAAGTTGCTGCTGATTCAATCGACAGGTGATATTTCCAGAATGGATAAACGAGAGAACATCCTTACACTTACCTGCTTGCTTATCCCGAGCATAGGTACGCAACTCAATCAACAAAGGAATAGGGTACAGCGGCAGATCACTCAATGGCTGCTTTGCCCAAACCAACGCCAGATATTGCAACAGCGTCGATTTACCCGAACCTGGATCGCCCAGAATCACAGCATATTGAACGGACTGTTCCCGCCCACCTACACCAGCAGCAACCCGATGTATATCCCCCAACGTCATCGGTTTACCTACCACATCCAAAACCGATCGAATGGGTTGCTCCACGTAAAGTTTACGATGCCCCTCTAGCTCCGTCTCTGCAATTTCCACCTCATCCAATTGCCCCTCTGCTCGCAATCGCCGCCCATGCTCTTTTGGAATCTCATAGACCTGCGGCAAAAACTCCTGGCACTCGCGCAAATTTTGCGGAATAAATAGTTTCCAAAGCTTCAGGCTGCTGTAATACACCCCATCCACATGCACTGATTCCAGCTTCAGATTGCCATACTGCTCTTGCAATCCTTCTGCATAGCGACCCAGATCAAACTCTGGCGCAACGCCCACCAGCTCTTGTACACCTTCCGCCATTGCAGCTTGAGCCTGTACCTCAAAAATTGGGCGCAACTTGTCAGATTCGTGAACAATTGCCTTGACTTTCTTGAGATAGCGTTTACTCACCCGTTGCCAATTAAATTCATCCGGCAAAAATGGTAACTCTAAGCTTTGCCAAGTTTTGATTAACGTCGGAATATCTAATTCTCGACAGTTCTCCTCAAATGCCTGCCCCAATGCAGCCGCAACTTCTTCTTGCTCCACAAATTTTTGCAGGGGCTGAAGATACTGTTTAATCTGCACGTCTTGATAATCAGCATCTTCTAGCTCTTGCTGCACAAATTGCAGAAATTCCTTTAGCGCTTTGCCATAAGCCTCTTTCTGAGCATCTTTTTCAGGCAGACGAATCACCTTCTTGAGGCAATCCTTGAAAAAATCTTTGGCATAATCTTTGGCAGAGTCCTTCGCCAGATCTTCCAAAATTGGCTTAAACACAAATCCAGCAGCCTGCGCCACTCCCCAAATCGCTAACCAATCAACCATGATCCCAGGTTCCACGACGACGCAACTCTACTATGCCACCTGCAAAGTCGTTTGTCTGTGATGCACAGATAGAGCTTCATAGAGATAGAGCTTCAAGAATGTCACACTCTCCAAAGGCACTGTCACCCCCCACAATGCCATCGCCATCACCCACAAAGCAATTTGCAACCCTCACAATCCCGCTGTAGCCGCTGCAATCAGACTGCAATCGCTGACAATCCTGCTGCGAGTCAAGACAGTCCCAGTGCAACGGCTACAATTCTAATTGCAACAAACGCATGTAATTCCTCTGATGCGATTGAGGCAGCAGATACGATGTTAAAAGCACTACAGGCTGCCAATGCTCAAGATCATGCATAACGTTACCCACCTGAAATTAGCCTGAAATTAGCTGGCGACGCAGCAGATCCAGCACCGTGCAGAGACTCATCCAGCGAATCATCTCGCGGCTGCGAGAGCTACCAAACAGGTAGCGAAAGCTAACGACTGAGCCAGTGGGAGCGGCAATGCCAAGATAGACTAGACCGACTGGCTTTTCGTCGCTGCCGCCATCTGGGCCAGCCACCCCAGTAATGCTCAGTCCCCAGCTCGCCTTGAGTCGATCGCGTGCGCCCACCGCCATCTGCTCAGCCACCGCAGCGCTCACAGCTCCCTGTTCAGCCAAAACAGCCGCTTCCACGCCCAGCAGCTCAATCTTGATCTGGTTGTCATAGGAGATGATGCCGCCCCGGAAGTAAGCTGAGCTGCCGGGAGTCTCGGTTAGGAACTGTCCCAATCCACCGCCCGTGCAGGATTCAGCCACTGCCACAGTCTGGCCTTGCCGCTGGAGCAGATGCCCAACCGCCGAGGCCAACGTCTCTTGGTCGATGCCGTAGAAATCTGCTCCAGCAATCTGCTGAATCTGCTGCACCACCGGATCGATCACCTGCATCGCCTCTGCCTCAGTTCTGGCCTTGCTGGAGATCCGCAGCCGCACCTCGCCCTTACCCGCATAAGGAGCCACCGTCGGATTTTGCAACCTGATCTGCTCAGCCACCTTCTCAGCCAGCGTTGATTCGCCAATGCCCCAAAACCGCAAAACGCGGCTGTAGATCACTTCTTGCCCCCAGCCCTGGCTAATCAAAAATGGTACTGCCGTTTGCCGCCACATCACCTGCATTTCGCTGGGCACGCCTGGAAAAGTGAGCAGAATCAGCCCAGGACGAGGCTGCCAGATCATGCCAGGAGCGCTGCCGGTTGGGTTGGGCAGCACTTCTGCACCTTCAGGCAGCAGCGCCTGCTTGCGGTTGCTGGGCGACATAGCTCTGCCGCGTCGGGCAAACTTTTGGGTGATCTCTTCTAGAACATCGGCTCGTTCAATCAGCGGCGTTTGGAAAAAGTCGGCCAGCGTTTCGGTCGTCAGGTCGTCTGGAGTCGGCCCTAGCCCGCCCGTGAAGATCAAGATCCGGGCGCGCTCGCAGCCGATCGCCACCGCCTTTTGCAAGCGCATCACGTTGTCACCCACAACCGTCTGGTAATAGTGCGGCACGCCCAGCTTGGCTAGCTCCTGCGCCAAAAACTGGGCGTTGCTATTGAGGATTTCGCCCAGCAGCAACTCTGTCCCAACTGTAATAATCTCTGCTGCGGCAGGCACATTCGTTGCAGTCATGGCAAGTCGGCAATAAACGATAGAAGTCTGCCCGACTGCGGTGACTGACTACGGCTGTAAGTGCAAAGGCTAGTTGGAGTTGGCATATTGCTTCACCCGCCAGCCTGCATAGCTCAGCAGCAGGGTCGCCGCCCCAGCATAGGTCAGGCCGCTCGGAATTCCCGAAAAGGCCAGCGCCAGACTGCCCACCCAGAGCGTCAGCGCATAGATAAACAAGACGGTGAGGCGATGCGACAGCCCTGCCTCCAGCAAGCGATGATGCAGATGGCGCTTATCGGCAATAAACGGCGACTTACCATGCCGCAACCGATCGACAATCACCGCCGACATATCTAACAGCGGCACTGCTAAAATCAGCAGCGGCAGCAGCACCGCCACCGTAGTGACGCTCTTGACCAAGCCAATCACGCCCACGCCTGCTAGCGTGAAGCCCATAAAGTAAGCGCCCCCGTCCCCCATGAAAATTTGGGCAGGGTTGAAGTTGTAGCGCAGAAATCCAAACGCTCCGCCAGATAGAGCGGCGACAATTAGCGCTGCTCCGGGCTGATGCATAAATAGACAGACAATCAGCATGATAATTGCCGCAATCCCGGAGACTCCTGCCGCCAGCCCGTCTAGTCCGTCAATCCAGTTGATTGCGTTGGTCATCCCGACGAGCCAAACGACTGTTACTGGCAGGCTAATCCAGACGGGCAAAGAGACAACTCCCACAAGTGGAATGCTCAAAAACTCGATCTGCACGCCCGCCTGCCAAGCCAGACTTGCCACAAACACCTGAAACAGCAGCCTGAGGAACGGAGATAGATTGAACAGATCGTCAGCCAGCCCGATCAGAAAGAAGGCAATGCCGCCCAGCGCCACACCCCAGATTTCATATTCTCTATCGGGCGGCAGTACGCCAAATCCGCCTGCCCACCAGACGATCAGCAGCGCTACGAGCGTCCCCAAAAAAATCGACACGCCGCCAAGTCGCACCATAGGACGCTGATGTACCTTACGGCCACCGGGCGGGTCGTAGTAGCCGCTTTCCAGGCCAATTTTTTTGACCAGCGGCGTGGTCAACAGCACGACCGCAGCAGAGATAATGAATGCAGCCAGATGGTAGTACTGAGGGGGCATCAGATTCAGCTCAAGTACAGAATTGAGTACGGCAACTGAGTATGGCAGAAGTAGGCTCACCCCTTTCGCGCTCAAGATTCACTTGCCGAAAGTAGTTTTAGCACATGATTTAGATTTGTTGACGCTAGATTTTGGATCTAGCTATTCATCGATCTAAACCATCTCACTCACCCTCAGCCAAGCTGCTCAGCCAGACTATCCAGACTGTTTGCGTACAAAGCAGATTTTACAGGGCAACTGGCTGAAATAGCGCAGTTAAATTCCGTTAACTTGATCAATTTATGATCTTGATCCTGATGATTAGACTGAGTTCTTGACAGGTAGATCAGCAAAGTCAGACAGGCCAAACCCCAGTTGATGCTGCTTCAGTTGGCGCGATATCCATCTAGCTGAATTGCCGTCGAGGCCTCCGTTCCCCAGGCCTCGCTGTCGGCCAACCAGACGACCGGAGCCGCCCATTCTTCCATGACGTAAGCTCGCTCAGCCATCTCTGACATATAGCCCAAGTAGTGATTCATCAAAAAATAGACGGCCATCATCCCTGCGGCAGCGGTTGAGACAAGAAAGCCTGCCAGCATCAGGGAAAACTCGCGACGCTGGATCGCTTCCTGCATCAGGTGCAGTGCCCAAGCCACTAATCCAACTACAATGACTAAAATGAGAATCATCTTAAAAATTATTCATAATTGCAGTCTCTACATATGGTAACAAACTCTCAGAAAGCTGCCTCCCTGAGTTTCCTCACTTTGCTGATCAGAACTACTAATCGGGGCGTTTAAGCTTTTAATAAAGCTTTTAATCAGTATTTCAGTATTTTCGACTGCCCGTCCTGCACTGCCGTCCTGCACTGCCGCCAAAGCTGTCACCGAGCTACACCCATTGGATATAGCGTTTTCAGCTACAATCAAGGCTGGATAAGCCATCGAGAGCAGCGCAAGAGCAAGCAATGGGCAATACGTTCGGGCATTTATTTCGGGTCACGACTTTTGGCGAATCGCACGGCGGCGGCGTAGGCGTGATTATTGATGGCTGTCCGCCCCGTCTAGAAATTTCAGCCGCAGAGATTCAGGTTGAACTAGATCGCCGTCGCCCTGGACAAAGCAAAATCACCACGCCGCGCCGGGAAGCCGACAGCTGTGAGATCCTGTCAGGTCTGTTTGAAGGCCAAACGCTAGGTACGCCTATTTCGATTCTGGTGCGGAACAAAGATGCTCGCTCCCAGGACTACGACGAGATTGCTCAGTCCTATCGCCCTTCTCATGCCGACGCTACCTACGATGCCAAATACGGCATCCGCAACTTTCAGGGCGGCGGACGCTCCTCAGCTCGCGAGACAATTGGCCGTGTTGCGGCAGGCGCGATCGCCAAAAAAATTCTCAAGCAGGCTGCAGGGGTAGAAATTATCGGCTACGTCAAGCGGATCCAAACCCTAGAAGGCGTAGTTGACCCAACGACTGTGACACTAGAGCAGGTTGAGCGCAACATTGTCCGTTGTCCGGATGCCGACTGCGCCGAGCAGATGATTGAGTTAATTGAACAGACTGGGCGAGCAGGCGACTCAATTGGTGGCGTTGTTGAATGCGTGGCGCGTCAGGTGCCCAAAGGGTTAGGAATGCCGGTTTTCGACAAGCTAGAGGCAGATTTAGCCAAGGGTGTGATGTCGCTACCCGCCAGCAAGGGCTTTGAAATCGGCTCAGGCTTTGCGGGTACGCTGCTCACCGGCAGCGAGCATAACGACGAGTTCTACATCGACGAGCAAGGTCAGACCCGCACCCGCACCAATCGCTCTGGCGGCATTCAGGGCGGCATCAGCAACGGCGAAGACATTATTTTGCGAGTTGCGTTTAAGCCCACGGCTACGATTCGTAAGTCTCAACGCACTGTCACTAGTCAGGGCGAGGAAACTACGCTCGCCGCCAAAGGCCGTCACGATCCTTGCGTGCTACCGCGCGCTGTGCCAATGGTGGAGGCCATGGTAGCGCTGGTGCTTTGCGATCACCTGCTGCGACATCAGGGTCAGTGTGGCTTGATTTAGACTGGCTTGATTTAGACTGGCTCGATTCAGACCTGACTGAGATAATCTGGCTCAGCTTGTTGGCGCAATCATCATTTGCCGCAGCGACTTGAGACCGCTCTTGACGCGGCGCGAGACGGTGACAGAGCTAATGCCGAGGCGCTCTGCGGTTTCTTTTTGGGTTAGATCGTAAAGGAAGACAAATTCCAGCACGTCGCGGGTTCTTTGCTCAAGCTGCACGAGCGCCTGCTGAAGCCGAATCTGGTCTTCTTGCGCCAGTTGGAAGCTCTGGTAGCGGTTGTCGGGCATTAGCTCAGCCAGCGAAACCGATCCGTCATCATCGTCATTCATCGGCGCATCCAGACTCAGCGGAGCGCGGTTGCGGAAGGCTAGCTTCACTTCTTGCAGTTCGGCCAGCGAAATTTGCAGCCCAGCAGCCACTTCAGCATCAGTAGGCTGGCGGTTCAGCTGGCTACGCAGGTCAGCAGTCAGCGCAGCGGCCTGATGCTGAATCGTCTGCCAGCGGCGCGGAATCCGTACGGGTGAGCCTTTGTCGCGCAGGTAATGCTGAATCTCACCCCGGATATAGGGCACGGCAAACGAACTGAAGGCATGACCTTTGGCTATATCAAATCGTTCAATGGCCCGCAGCAAGCCCATGCTGCCCACCTGCATCAAGTCATCGTAGCTCTCGGTACATTGGTTTACCCAGTGGTGCGCCTCTCGACGGACTAGCCCCAAGTTCAGCTCCACGACCCGATTGCGTAGCGCTGCTGAAGGGGATTGGTAGTAAGCGCGCAATAGCTCCAAGCTCTCGGTTTTGAGTTCGTTCGTGACGGGCGTATGCATGACAAGAATGGGGTAGACAGGTTGAGGGAATCAATGCGCCAAGTTGACTTGCAAGTTTGCTTCCATTATGGTGGCATTCGGGAGCTGAAAAGCCAAATAGGTGATTTTCAGCACAGATCTGCTTGGCTCGTACTGAATAATTTATCTGGCCGTTGAAGCCTCAGCAATCGCAGATCCACGGAGGCTCACTTCGTAGGACATGAGTGTGATCAGTTATTGCACGGGAGCGCCAAGACTTACGGTCTAGTCAGTTGTCCGGTCGATGCAAATTCTAGATGCAAATTTCAGATGCAAATCCCAATGGAATTATTATACGAACGAATTTTTACGTTGGATACAGATGCGTATTGGTATAAATAGCCAAGCTGCAAGGTAGGCTTCTCAGGAATAAGCTGCTGGGCAGAAGAAGGCTGAGCAGCAAAAAGGAGGGGTTTCCCCCTCCCGATCGTTAGATAAATCTGCCTAGTGCAGCACTAGAGTACAGCGCTAGTGCCAATCCCTAGACTTGGGCAGGCTCAACACGGGCATAGAACAGACCCCGAATCTTGACATCTAGCGGCGCTTTGCCACCCATATCGGTGTCAGAAGGCTGGATGCTCTCAAAGGTGCCAGCAATCTCGCCTGTAGCGCTGTTGATTTTGGCGACTTGGAACGAAACTCGACCTTTGCCCGTGTCAAACTGCTTCAGGTTTTCCTTAAGCAGCTCTTCACTGTCGGCACGGGAAGGCAGCGCCACGGCATTGTCATAGCCTGCGGTCAAGCCTCGGCCTTTGGGATCGAGGAAGTTAGAGGTGCGATAGGACGGGACTCGATATTCACCCTCAAAGTCAGTGGAGGTCGTGATGCCGTCAAATCCTGGTGCAGAGCTAGCGACTAGCCCCTTAACGGTAAACAAGAAAGGCACTAGCTCACCGCTAGGCATTTTGACCGTGACGGCCTGAAAGTCGAAGCCGCCTTGCTCCTCAAAGGTGAGGGTGCCGTCAGCGCCCAGCGTCAGCTTGCCTTTGACCTGATCCAGTGAAGAGGTCATGCGGGTCATGGGCTTGCCAGCGATGAACTCAGCTTCTTTGCGCTTACTGATAGACTCTTCCTTCACAAAGAAATTAGTCGGCTCCATACAGAGCTCAGTCAGCACATATTCTTCGCCCGACTCCAGCGGAATTGAGCCGCGTCGAGTGGTCTCTAGCTGGGGGCAGGTGTTGGCAATTCCTGTACCTCTGACTTCTTCGTAGGTGAGAGCCGTCGTGGCGTTGGCTGGGCCGTCGCTGCAAGCTGTCAACAGTCCAAAACAGAGCGCCAGGACAGAAACGATTAAAGCGCGATACCTCATATTCAACCTCTTGTATCTTGGAACTAATGTGAAAACCCCATAAATCTCGACTAGCAAGGAGTCTCACTAGCCAAAATCTGAGTCATGTTGAAAGTGCAAAGGCAGGATCTTCTGCATGAACTCATTGCTGGAATCAAATCTGAAGCAAGCTTCAAAACTGTTGGAGCCAATGGCTTCAGGTAGCTTAAGGCAACCCAGAGTGTGTTCAGCCTGACGCTGGACTTTTGCGAGTCGAACCTGCTCAG
The DNA here is from genome assembly GCA_019359155.1 of Pegethrix bostrychoides GSE-TBD4-15B. GTDB lineage: Bacteria > Cyanobacteriota > Cyanobacteriia > Elainellales > Elainellaceae > Elainella > Elainella bostrychoides. The sequence goes on along the minus strand of JAHHHV010000014.1, from coordinate 45,701 downwards.
AGGTTGATGTCGCCTAACATTGATAACCTAGCTATGACCCCATGCTAAATTTTACAAGACCTTGCTGCCTTTCTTTTGTTCTTAGCTAAAAATTCCTGGTGGAGAAGTGTTCTGGGGCAGATTGACCAAGGCAAATTGACCAAGGCAAATTGACCGAGGCAGATTGACCGAGGCAGTACGCTAAAGATTGGCTAAATCTAAAAACAACGGTAGAGCAATGGGCAGCATGAACGAAGTGTCAGAGCCAAAGACAGTACAGGAGAGAGTGCAGGAGACAGCAGAGACAGAAACAACAGCGCTAGCTAGAGCCAAGCTAGAGACCGACCTAGAGAGTATTGCAACGAGCGTCTGGACGGTTGTACAGCCACAGCAGGGGCAGAGTATGGCGCTCTTGGCCGTGCTGCGGCTGCTCGAACGTCTGCATCAAGAGATCCGAGACGGGCTGTTTCAAGAGTCCCTGCCCGAAAACCGACAGGCGCTCTATGCGCTGCTGCGCGATATTGAACAGCAGGGCGGCTGGCCCTATATCCATCGCATGAAGCTCCAGGCGTTTTTGACCAGCTTTTTGTCAGAAGTCGTGGAGCTAGCCGAAGCCTCGACTGAAACCCTTACCGAAGCCGCAGATAGAACCCCACAGAGCGAGCCAGAAAGCGAAGCTGCTGATTCTCAAGCTGTGACATCTGAGCAAAGTCCCTAAACCCAGTACGGGAAGCTCTCCTGAAGCCGACCTAATTCTGATCCAGGAACTCGCTAGAATTAGAGAACTTAAGGCAAATACGAGAGAAGACTGCATGATTCCTACCGTTATTGAGCAATCAGGTCGAGGCGAACGTGCCTTTGACATTTACTCTCGCCTGCTGCGGGAGCGGATCATTTTCTTATCGGAGGTCGTGGATTCTGACATGGCCAACCGGATTGTGGCGCAGATGCTTTTCTTGGAAGCTGAAGATCCTGAGAAAGATATTTATCTTTACATCAACTCTCCGGGTGGCTCGGTAACGGCTGGCTTGGGCATTTACGACACCATGAATCACATTCGGCCTCAGGTCTGCACTATTTGCTATGGTCTAGCAGCGAGTATGGGCGCATTTCTGCTCAGCGCTGGAGCCAAAGGTAAGCGGATGAGCTTGCAGCATTCGCGGATTATGATTCACCAGCCTTCGGGCGGTGCTCAAGGGCAGGCTTCCGATATTGAGATTCAGGCTAAAGAAATTCTCTACCTGAAAAAGCAGCTCAACGAAAGCTTGGCGAACCACACCAATCAGCCGCTAGAGCGCATCGAACGCGATACCGAGCGTGACTTCTTCATGTCGGCTCAAGAAGCAATGGCCTACGGCCTAATTGATCAGGTAATTGATCGCCAGGCAGTTGGCAGTCGGCCTGAGATGGCAGCTGTCTAGGCTCTATCAGCCAAGCTCAAGCCAAACTCAGCCAAACCAATATCCATCGCCCTGCTGCTCAAGTTAGTGGCGGGGCGATGCTTTCAGAACGGGGTCTGCGTCTGTAAGGGCGAGGACTGCATTTCGAGGTAGTGCAGGAAATCGAGCAGCTCAGCGTCGTCGAGCTTAGAGCGGGACGATTTGCCGTAGGTGCGCTTCAGATATTCCCGTCCCTGTTCGGTGCTCCAACCCAGTCGCTTCATCTCAATGCCAATTCGCATAATTTCCTCAGAGCGGTCGGCAGGTTCGGCGGCAGGTTGCTCGACTGCTGGCTCGGGTGCAGGCTCAGCGGAGCGTTTGCTAGCGCGCTCTGACTTGGAAGTTCTCAGGCCACTGGTGACGCCTGCCTTAACAGGCTCCAGCTCAATAGGTTCGGCAACGGGCAGCGGGCTTAGCTGAGTCACAGACTGGAATTCGGCTTCCCAGCTCGGTCGTTCGGATTCTGTGCTGGCCATCGCTGCGGCCATCGCTGTGGGTTCTGCACCAAGCACTGCCCCAACCGCTGCCCCAAATGTCGGCTGAGGCATGGGCAGCTCTGTCGTGAGTGGCGGAGTCGGGAGGGGTGGTACGGGTAGCGGCTGCACGGGTAGCGGCTGCACGAGTAGCGGCTGCGCTGGCTCTATCGCTTTACCTGGGTAAATCGGCTCTGAGGCTACAGACGGTGCAGTAGTAACCGGTGCAGTAGTAATCAGAGTCTCTAGAACCCGCAGCTTGGCGCGATCCTCAGCTGCCTCTAGGTTCGCATCTGCCGCCATGGCTGTTGCCAGCGTCACCCCCCCCATCTGAATTACCGCTCGAACCACATATTGCTCTTGGTGAATAGTCAACAGTTCAGCCGAAAGGCAACCTGTTGGATAGCGCGATTGAAACTGACTGAGCAAGGATTTAACTGAGGAGGCTGGCATGGCGGATACTTGGGTAAACAGAGAGTTCAGAAGCTTTTCAGAGGCTTTGTCGGGTCATTGTAGCTCGTCTTCTTGAAGACTGCTGAGCCAGCAAGCTCAGCCTTAAACTCGTTATAGCGTTAAGCTAGGATATGGGAAATATTTATTCTGACACTGAGCAAATACAGCTTAGGGGCGGCTTTACCCTAGCGTTCAGTTTCTTAGAGAATTTTGTACATTTGAAATCGTCTGATTAATGCTAGACCAATTACTAGATTATTCTCCCAACCTGGGGATGGACACGCTGCTGCTGCTGCCCGTGCTGATTGCGCTGGAGGCAATTTTATCGGCAGATAACGCGATTGCGCTAGCGGCAATTGCTCAGGGGCTAGAAGGGCAGAAACTCCAAGCTAGAGCGCTCAACTTTGGGCTTGTCGCGGCGTTTGTGCTGCGCATCGGCTTAATTTTGACGGCGACCTGGGTGATCAATTACTGGCAGTTTGAGCTGCTGGGGGCGGCTTATCTGCTGTGGCTGGTGTTCCAGCATTTTGCCAATCACGATCAGCTGGACGAGAACGGCGAGCGCCTGCATGCACCCAAATTTGCCTCGCTTTGGCAGGCAATTCCGATGATTGCGATTACGGACTTGGCCTTTTCACTGGATAGCGTTACCACGGCAATTGCGATCTCTCAAGATCTGCGGTTGGTTCTGACGGGCGGCTTGATAGGCATAGTGGCGCTGCGGTTTATGGCAGGGCTGTTTATCCGCTGGCTGGATGAGTTTGTCTATCTAGAAGATGCGGGCTTTGTAACGGTAGCGCTGGTTGGCCTGCGGCTGCTCGTACGGGTAGTTTCGCCCGAGTTTGTGCCGCCTGAGTGGCTAATGATCTCGGCAATTGGGCTGCTGTTTATCTGGGGCTTTTCTAAACGACAGCCGCTTGATGATGAAGCTGCGCCTGCCGTAGCGGAAGCCGCTGAGCCGCCGATTGAAGTCGCTCCGGAGTCTACCGTCAAGCGATAAGGCCACTACTTAACTACTGAAGCAATAAAAAAGAGGCTCGCGGTGGCCTCTTTTTTATTGCTTCAGCCTTACTCGTAGAGCCAGGGCGTACTGGCTGGCTGCCAGCTGACTAGCTCCTCGTCTTTAAACCACAGCTTAATCTCTTCAGCAGCAGTCTCAGGCGCGTCAGAGCCGTGGATCAGGTTGCGACCAACGCTCACCCCAAAGTCGCCGCGAATCGTGCCTGGTTCGGCAGTCAGCGGGTTGGTAGCGCCAATTAGCTTGCGAGCAGAGGCGATTACGCCCTCGCCTTCCCAAACCATCGCGACCAGCGGCGCTGAGATAATGAAGTTGACCAGACCCGGAAAGAAAGGCCGCTCTTTGTGAACAGCATAGTGCTGTTCGGCAAGTTCGCGGCTGACCTGCATGATTTTCAGACCGACTAGAGTGAACCCTTTCGACTCAAAGCGACGAATGATTTCGCCAATGATCTGCCGCTGTACACCATCTGGCTTAATAGCAATGAATGTCCGTTCCAAGGGAAGCTCCTATGTCAAATGCGTCCAGAACTCAGATTACCGCAAGAAGGCACGTCAGAAGCTCTGGAGATGCGCCTAGCTCTTCTTAATTTCGCGCGCCATGTTGCGGAAGCTATCCAGGCTGGCATCGGGGCGACGGCGGGTTGACGCATCTGAACGCACCGAGTCGCTGCCCAGATTAGCGGACTGGCTGGCAGTCAGCGGGGCTAGCGGCAAGCTCCCGTCTGAGTTGATCGATTCAGCATAGGAAATGGCTCGAATCCGGGCGTTTTCTTTACCGACTTTAGCTTTCGGAAAAGTGTGGCGCACGGTTTTGGACGAGCGCATGTACTCTACGTTGCCAAACGTCTGAGCGTCGTCAGCGTTGAGGTAGTAGGCGTTGCCACGCTCAATCCGGGCTGGCTTGATGGCCTCGGTCGTCTCTGCATCTTTCGGCTTCGAGCGAAATAGCTTTTTGATAAATCCAGTCACTGCGTTCTCCTAAAACATAAGCGGGGTCTCTATTACATTATGCTAAGAGGCTCTCATTTTTATCAAGGGCTGCCCCGACTAATCAGCTTGCAGGACTGAAGAAATGCTTAAAGAATGATTCGCTTTGGTAGCTGAGCGAGTAAAACAACAGTAGAAGTCAGGTCAGATTACCTGACTTGAGACGCAGATCATATGAGGTTTAACGATGGTGAATACAGCCAACTCAGTTCCTGAGGCACTCCAGGCTAGTCTGAACGAAATGGCCGAGCAGAGCGCGGACTGCAAAGAGCAGGTGGTGGAATTACTCAACGGTGAGCAGCCCGCCAAAAGCCGGTTGGTCGATCTGGCTTACACGCAATGCACTTGGTGGGAAGGTTGTTACTACTGCCGCGATGAGGCGAAGCAGTGGCATCGGGTCAAGTGCTTTATCTAGCTGCTTGAGCGGGTTGCTAGCTTGTTTTCAAGGGCTGACGCAGCTTCAGCACCCATTCAGCTAGCTCCTGCCATTCTGGGCTGCGGGTCAGAGCATCGGCATCAAACTCATGCCCCCAGCTCTGGGCAAAGCCTGTAAAGCTATCTGCCCAATGCACCACCATCTCAAACGGGCTGTAGGACGAGTAGTCTGTGGCTTGTTTGAGATAAGCCACCATTTCGGCTGGATGTCCAGTGTAGTGCAGATACCAGGCGATCCAGACCAGCGTGTTGTAGCGGATTTGATTTTCTAGCCAGCGGATCGGCTCAGGCAGATTAGGCTTCTGAAAGAACTGGTCGATCACGGCAGCCAGTGATTTGGCTTGAGGCAAGCCTTTGTGCATAGCGCTAGAATCATGCTGTCGATACTTGACTGTGATTTGGGGCAACCACTGGGACTTGCAGCCCATCAGCGCGAGTCGCAGCACTAGATCAGTATCTTCAGCGGGTGGAAACCTACGGTCAAAGCCGCCTGCTTGCACTAGCCACTGCCGCCGAAACAGCATGGCGCTGGGCAGCACGGGCTTCCAGCGCAGCCAGCTCTCCAGCGTCAGGTCGGGCACCCAATGCCAGGGTTCGACGTTGAGCTGAAAGTTGCCCTGACTGTCTACCCGCTGCCAGCCGCTGTGGATGATGCCAACCTCTGGGTTTGCCGCCGCGACTGCCAGCTGAGCAGCTAGCTTGTCGGGCAGCAAAATATCGTCAGCATCCAGAAAAGCCACCCATTCGCCCTTAGCCCGCTCGATACCGTGATTGCGGGCGACAGCTACTCCTTGATTTTGCTGAGAAATGGCGGTGATGCGGTCATGCTGATTGCAGTAGGCTTGCAGCAGCTCGGCAGTTTGGTCAGTGGAGCCGTCGTCAATCACCAGGATCTCAAAGCAGCTGTAGGTCTGAGCCAGTACGCTGTCAATCGCTTCAGGCAAGTAGGCCGCGCAGTTGTAGGACGGGATAATCACGCTGACTAGCGGCTGGGGCGACTGATTCATAGCCTATATCCTCTACTCAATTTTTCTTGGCGACTAGCGCAGAATAATATCTGGACTCTCTATATCTTCCAAGATAGGCGAGGATGTCGCCTGATTTTCGGCTTGATTTTTGGCCTGATTTTCGGCCTGATTGGCAGCCAAATCTATCGCCGCCCGACGTTTCGCCCATTCTGCAATATCGGCAAACCCGCCTGAGAGCTTGTCAGCCGCATCCTGCAAATATTCCAAGAAAGTGGTTGCCACAACCGAGAGCTGCTTGCCCGATAGGTACACCACGTACCACTGCCGCGAGATCGGGAAGCCCTCGACATCCAAAATCGTCAGCTCGGTGTTGGCGGCTTCTGGCAGCAGCGTATGGCGAGAGAGCACCGAAATCCCTAGTCCGCCTGCCACTGCCTGCTTGATTGCCTCGTTGCTACCCAGCTCTAGCCGGACTTTAACGGAGATCTTTTGCTCATCCAGCATTTTTTGAATTGCGCCTCTGGTGCCTGACCCTGGCTCGCGCATAATGAAAAACTCGTCGGCTAGTCGCTTCAGCGGAATATTTTTTTCGCCCGCCAGCGGATGATCCTGAGGCGCAACGACAACCAGCGGATTTTCCAAAAACGGATGCGACCTGATATCGGTATGCTCAGGCAGCTGACTCATCACATAGAGGTCGTCTTGATTGTTGGCCAAGCGCTCAAGCACTTGCTCATGGTTGGTGACAGCTAGCGAGACATCAATGCCGGGATAGTGCTGGCAAAAGGGGCCCAGCAGCCGCGGCATGAAATATTTGGTGGTGGTAATCACAGCGAGGCGCAGCTTGCCCTGCTTCATGCCCTTGAGGTCAGCCACCGTCATTTCGAGCTGATCGAGCCGCTGAAAGATTTCCTGGCAGGTGCTATACAGCTCGCGGCCAGCATCGGTGAGAAACAGCCGCTTGCCGACCTGCTCAAATAGCGGCAGGCCAATGGCTTTGGTGAGTTGCTTCACCTGCATCGAAACCGTGGGCTGCGTTAAAAACAGCTCCTCTGCCGCCCGCGTAAAGCTGCCGTGCCGCGCCGTGGCTTCAAAAACTTTGAGTTGATGGAGAGTTGCGTGGATCAAGGGTGCTGCCTCCTGTGAAATGGCTCAGATAACGTACCAGCGCGTTCAAAACTAAAAAATCTTAATAGAATTAAATCTATCACAAAGATTGGAACTAGAGATTTTTATCTATGAATTTTACGAGTATGATGAGCCTAACGGCAACTCCATGAGTTCCCTTCCAGTCAGCGTTGTATGGGCTGAAGTTTCTGCAAAGAGTCGTAAAATTGACTCACAGAGCTTTGAGGCTGTGCAGCGCTTTTATTACAAGAGCAGATTCAGAGGAAATTAATGGCAGATATTGTAGAGATTGCGGTTGGCGCAGGTTCGTTTAGTACGCTGGTGACGGCAGTTCAGGCAGCGGGCTTGGTCGAGACGCTGAAAAGCCCTGGCCCATTCACGGTGTTTGCGCCTAACGATGAGGCCTTTGCCAAGCTGCCGTCCGGCACGATCACGACGCTGGTGCAGAATATTCCACAGCTCAGCCGGATTTTGACCTTTCATGTTGTGCCTGGAAAGCTGATGAAAGCTGATTTGGTCAAGCTGGGCACGGTGACGTCAGTGGAGGGTTCGCCGATTCCGATTCGCTGCGGTGCTGCGGATGACGCTGAGGGCGACTTCGAGGTCAAAAATGCCACCGTGCTCGCCGCCGACATCGAGGCCGACAACGGCGTAATTCACGTCATTGATCGGGTGATTCTGATGGGCTAGCACTCTAGCAAGCCCTAGCTAAAGCGACCCGTTGCGCTCAATTTCTTCAATCACCTGCAAGCCTCTGGTGTCGCCCACCTTCAGCACGGCGGTCTTGGCATCTTCGCACACGCCGATCTCTGGATCTTCGGCAAAGGCTTCAATCAGCGCGTCAATGGCAGTGGCGTAGACGACATTGGAGGGTAGTTCGCGGCAGAGCTGCCCGACTGCCCAGGCGCAGTTGCTGCGAACGGCGGCTTCTGGGTCGCGGCGCAGCCCTTCGATTAGAGGCGGAATTGCGCCAATAATGCTCTCATAATTTACGTCAGTCATCTGAGCCAAGGCGCTGGCTGCCCAGAGCCGCACGGCAGAAATGTCGGTTTTGAGCGCCTCAACCAATGGCTCTAAGGCACGGCGGTCGCGGCAGTTGCCCAAAGCCCAGACCATGCCTTTGCGGGCGTAGCCGTTCCAGTCTTGCCGGAGCTGAAGGATCATCGGCTCGACAGCAGTGGGGCTGGGGTTGCGTCCCAAGCCATAAGCGGCGCTCACCCGCACCAGCGGACAAGGATCGCTCAAAAGCTGAATCAGTCGAGGAATCGCCCGTGCATCTTCTATCTCGCAGAAAGCGCGAGTCGCCAGCATTCGCTGCTGGTTGTTGGGCGAGTCCAGCAGTGCCAGCATCTGCTCTGGGTCAGGCTGGACGAACTCGGCGGGTTCGTTGCCAACCTGATCGAGCGGATCCAGCTCTATCTCGGCTTCTAAAAGGGCTAGCTCGTCATCGTCATACATACTGTCACTTTACAGCAGATTGCCAGTTAGGTTGCCAGTTAGGTTGCCAGTTAGGTTGCCAGTTAGGTTGCCAGCAGAATCGCGAACCGAGACGGCTGGCATTCGCTTTTCTGGAGGCCGAGGCTAGAAACGGCTGGATAAAACCAATTGAAGTCCGGCTCGTTTTGACTCAGAATGATAAAGGGCATTGGCAATCTGTAAATTCATAGCGGAATTTATATCGACTCCCCTTCAGCTCAACCCCCAGCTCAGAGACCCAGATTTCAGATGAGCATTCAAACTTCCGTACTGGGAGAGTTGCTGCAACGCTCAACCCAGTTGAGACCTCAGCTTTACTTCAAATCTTCTCTCACCGCGCTGTCCCACGCGATGGAGGATCAGGTCTTGGCAAGCGATGCCCAGCCCTTGATTATCGCCAGCTTTCAAAAAGAGCGCTTCTACCGCCAAGAAGCCCATCGCTATGAACGGATTGCCGCGATCACGCCACATGTCTACGTGCTGGCCGCGCCTGAGACCAGCTTCACCAACGCCTCCCGCGACTACGAAACCATTGCCTTTGACCCGACCGACCAGCTCAGCCGCGAATGGCATCTAGTGGTGATTGGCCCCAAGTATTCCACCTGTCTCATCTGCCAGGAGCGCCAGAACTTACCCGCAGCGGGGGCAGAAACGCCGCACCTGCTGGCGATGGATCAGACGCGACGGTTTGAGGGCATCTGGACGTTTGATCCTGAGGTGAGCCGCCAAGCCGCCGAGATTCTACTGGATCGCATCGGCATCTATCGCCCGGAAATTGCCGCCAAGCTAGCAGAGGCCAAAGCCCAGTTTGTGGGGCAGATGCCGGCGACGCGAGATGTTGATCCTGATCCATTTGCCCAGCGGCTTGTCACATACTTGCAAGCAGGACAGTACAAGCTACAAAAAGCCTACCGCTCGATCGCGGCCAAGGAGCAGCAGGAGCGCCTGGTTAACCTGATTACCTCTGCAATGCGGCAGTCGCTTGACCCCAACGAAATTTTTAAGGTGGCCGTGAACGAGCTAGGTGCGGCAATGCAGGCCGATCGCTGCTTGATCTACCGGGGTAAAGCCACCGACCGCGAGGTGACGATTAGCCATGAGTTTTTGAGTAGGGCTAACCTGCCTTCGCTGCTGGGGCAGATCTGGCCACTGGCAAATCATCGGCTGTTTCAAGCTGTAGCGCAGCAGCAGGAGAGCATCAGCATTGTCAATACTCAGGCCGCCAACTCGAACGACTCGATTGATCTCGCGCCCCTGGCAGAGCAGATTCAGCGCTGGCAGATCGGTGCCTGGCTGATTGTGCCCATTGTCTATCAGGGCAGGCTACTGGGTGTGATTGAGCTGCATCAGGCCGAGCCGCAGAGCTGGAGCACCGACGGGTTGGGCTTGGTCGAGGCCGTGGCTGCTCAGCTGGGCGTAGCGCTGATTCAGGCTGAGTCTTATGCCAACCTAGAAGACTTGAACCAGCAGCTTGAAGCCCTAGAGCGCACCCGCAGCAATCTGATTGCGATTACCGGCCACGAGCTGCGAACACCACTTTCCACGATTCAGGTCTGCCTGGAAAGTCTAGCCAGCGAGCCAGACATGCTGCCTGAACTGCGGCAGGTGATGTTGAGTACGGCGCTCACCGACGCCGAGCGAATGCGGAAGCTAGTGCAGGATTTTATTACGCTGTCGCGGCTGGAGAGCGGGCGGGTGGAATGGCACCTAGAGCCAGTCGCGATTGATGAATGCGTGACGCTGGCGCTCAGCAGCCTCCGTACCCGCCAGTCTGAAACACAGCTGCCCCAAGTGACGGCAGAGATGATGCGGGAGCTGCCGCCTGTGCGAGCTGACGGCGAACGACTGGTGGAGGTGCTTTCCAAGCTACTGGATAACGCCTGCAAGTTTACGCAGCCGGACGGCACGGTACTGATTACCGCTCAGCCCAACGGCGGCAAAATGCTAGAAGTGACGATTGCCGATACCGGACGCGGCATTGAGCCCAATCGGCTGGAAACAGTGTTTGACAGATTTTATCAAGAAGAGGGAGCGCTGCGACGCACGACGGGCGGGACAGGGCTGGGGCTGGCGATTTGCCGCCAGATTGTTAAAGGGCTGGGCGGGCAGATCTGGGCGGAGTCCGCAGGCCGCGATCAGGGCAGCCGCTTTCACTTCACGCTACCGCTGGCTCAGGAGTCGCTAGAGCTGAACATTCCTGCGCTGAACGGATCTGCTGAAAAAGCGGCTAAACGCCGCGCTAGCCGCAAACGCGCCGCTCTGGGATAGCTGAGGCTACTTGGCGATCGGGTTAGCTACTCGCTGGCCTGAATGCCGCGCTGCCGAAGCTGCTGTACAAAAAAATCTTCCAGCGACATCCGCGCCAGGTTCATGCCGATTAATTGGGCATCCATCAGCTCCAGACTGGTCAAAAAATCCTGCGGGTCGCCCTGCAAATGTCCCCGCCATGCGCCTTCTTGAAACTCCAAATCGGGGAGCCAGCGCCGCAGCACGTCCGGGTTGCCGCCGCGCACCTGTACCTGATACAGATCGGCAGTGCCCAGCAGATCTTGCAGCGAGCCGACGCAGAGCAGCTCACCCCGCGCCAAAATTGCCACCCGGTCGCAAATTTTCTCGACATCTGACAGGACGTGGCTATTAAAAAAAATCGTCTTGCCTGCCGCCTTCAGCGCCAGAATAATCTCCCGCATCTGGTAGCGCCCCAGCGGATCGAGTCCCGACATCGGCTCATCCAGGAACACCACGTCCGGGTCGTTGACCAACGCCTGCGCCATGCCGACTCGTTGGAGCATCCCTTTAGAATATTGCCTGAGCTGCTTTTTGCGAGCCGTTTTTTGCGACAGCCCGACTTGATCAAACAGCTCGGGAATCCGCTGTCGCTGTACCGCTGCCGGAATCTGGAACAGGCTAGCGCTGTATTGGAGCAACTCCCAGGCGGTGAGAAACTCGTAGAAATAGGCGTTTTCGGGCAGATAGCCGACCCGCTGCTTGACCTGACGATCGCCCAGCCTGCGACCCAGCAGCGTTCCCTGTCCGGCGGTGGGGCGAATGATGCCCAGCAGCGTCTTCAGCAGGGTGGTTTTGCCCGCGCCGTTTTGCCCCAGCAGCCCGAAGGTTTCACCCTGATAGACTTCTAGACTGCAATTTTGCAGCGACACCACCTTTTGATTCATCCAAAACCCCGTGCGGTACACCTTCCGCAGCCCCGATGTCTGCACTACGGGCAGGCGCTCAAGCTGGCTATCTGCCGGAAGATTGTCCATCAGGAGAGCGTCTTGGGCTGAAGGCTGAGCATCCATAGGTCAATCGCAATCGCTGGCTGAAATGAATCCCTATATTTTGCCCGGTTTTGGCAGCAGTGACGCCCCAGATTGAGAGAGCACTTGAGATAGCTCACAGCAAATCCCGATGCGTGAAGGGTTTGGCTGCCTCGCCGCTGTAGGTGGCAGCAATATGCCCCCGCCCCGTAACGCGATACTGGTACGTGACGAGTCCTTCTAGCCCCACCGGGCCACGCGGCGGCAGCTTCTGGGTGCTGATGCCCACCTCCGCGCCAAAGCCGTAACGGAAGCCGTCCGAAAAGCGGGTGGAGCAGTTGTGAAACAGTCCGGCGGCATCGACCTGCGCCATGAAGCTGGCCGCGGCCTCAGCGTCTTCGGTGACAATCGCTTCGGTGTGGCGAGAGCCATAGTGATTGATATGCTCAACCGCTGCCGCCAGCGAATCGACCAGCTTGATCGACAAGATCAAATCGCTGTATTCGGTTGACCAGTCCTGCTCAGTGGTAGCGGCAATCTCGATGATTTCGCGGGTTGGCGCATCGCCGCGCAGCTCGACGTTGGGCATGGCTGCTGCCAGCTGAGGCAAAAGGTCGGCGGCAATTTCTTGATGCACCAGCAAAGTTTCAATGCTGTTGCAGGCCGACGGATACTGGGTTTTGGCATCGACAATAATCGGGATGGCCTGAGCCAGATCGGCGGCGCGGTCGATATAGAGGTGGCACAGCCCGTCGGCGTGACCCAGCACCGGAATCCGCGTATTTTCCTGCACAAACCGCACAAAAGCATTCGAGCCTCTGGGGATAATCAAATCCACGTAGGCATCCAGCTTCAGCAGCGCCAGCGTCTCCTCGCGCGTCGTCAACAGCCGCACGGTGGCCGGATCGAGGTTGACCGCGCTCAGCCCTTGATGAATCGCCTGCACTAGCGCCTCACAGGAGCGCACCGCCTCTTTGCCGCCTTTTAAGACCACGCCGTTACCTGACTTGATCGCCAGCGTTGCAATTTGGATTACGGCATCGGGACGCGCCTCAAAAATCACGCCTAGCACGCCCAGCGGACAGGCAACCCGCTGCATGATCAAGCCCTGATCAAGCTCGCGGTGGATCTGGACTGCGCCGATCGGGTCAGGAAGCTGAGCGACATCCTGCGCGCCAGCAATTGCGCCCTTCAGCTTGGCCGCATCTAGCTTCAGTCTGCCGTAGAGCGGCTTCGAGATGCCGTCGCGCTCAGCGGCTTCGCAATCCGCTGCGTTGGCGGCCAAAATTTCGGGGGCGGCGGCAGAGAGAGCGGCAGCAATGGCAGCAATGGCCTGATTGCGGACGGCCAGCGGCAGAGTGGCGAGGCTACGGGCAGCAGTTTGGGTTTGCTGGGCTAAAGCGGCGAGCGAAACGAAAAGAGTCTCGGCTGTCATGTCAGGGCTATCAGGTTAGGAGTATCAGGGTAAGACTATCAGGGTAAGACTACGGAATCACGAAGATTTAGAGCGGGCTGTTAGGAAAAGTTTGATGATTTTTACTGTTCGCAATCGCTAAGGCGAGCGGGTATCTATAGAAGTGGCTGACTCGCGGCTGGTTGATTGACCGCTGGAGACAAAACCAACCTCTTAAAATTCACCTGGAGAACTCATCGTGCAGACTTCTACCCTATTATCTTTGGAAACGAGCCTTGTGGCACTAGAGCAGCAGCAGTACAGCAAAGCGATTGGCCTGCTGGAAGCCTTCTGCCATGACTGCGTTGTGGAAGCGCAGATTGATCGAGACTACTTTCGAGCGCAGATGCATCTGATTGCGGTCTATGAGCAACAGGATCAGCTGGATCGGGCTATAGCGCTCTGCCAAAAGCTACTGGATTGCCCCAACGCACAGGTGCAGATTTGGGCGAGGCAAAAGCTAGTCACTCTGGATCATCCCGGTGCTGGGCTGGATGCCGATGAGCCAGATCTGACAGATCTGGCGGCTGATTCTCCCTTTAGCTGGCTGAAGCAGCGCTTCCAAGCTGCCAGCTAGTTCTAGTTATCGTAAATTCGAGCTTCCAGCGCGTCCGGGTTTTCTTCGCAAAACAGCTCAAAGGCAGTGCGCTCAGCGTGAGACTTTTCAGCGCGCTGGTGTGAGGCTTCGGCCTGAAGCTCCTCGACTTCATCCCAGCAAACCGCGCATTCAGGTGAGGTCGGGCCTTTTTCGGTGCAGACTGTCCGCGCCTGAGCAATCGCTAGCCGGATGCGCTCTTCTAGCACGGTTTCTTTGGGCTTTTCAATGAAGTCGCCCTTGGTGAGAATATCGCGAATGCTGATCATCCCCAGCAGCGCCCCCTGAATCACCGGAGCCTGATGGATGCCTGTATTGGCAAACAGCCGCGCCACATATTCCACGCCCAAATCTGGATTGACGACGATGCAGGGCTTCACCATAATGTCGCAAACCCGCAGCCGCCTGCTGTCTTTGCCGTAGGCAGTCACTTTATAGATCACGTCGGTTTCGGTGACAATGCCGTAAGCGTCCTGGTCATGCCGCAGCGCCACGATGAGTGCATGAACGCCCTTTTCGCGCATCAGCTTTACGGCTTCTTCGACGGTGGCCGAGCCGCGAATCGTCACCGCTTCTGACATCACATCGGTTGCTTTCAGCATAATCAAACCTCTGCTTTTGCTCTAACTTGCTGCTTTAATTGTCGCTCAAGTGGAGATCGAATCCTGCGAAATCTGGCGCGAATTCCTACTGCGATTACAGCATTCTGTAGCGGTTGAGGATAATTCGCGTCGAGTTAGAGAGCTTCACCGGATCGCCGGGTTGGTAAAACTGGATCGCCTGAATCTCCTGCCTGGGCTTGGGAACGCCCTCAGCCTGGATCAAAAAAACCTTGTGATAATTGCGGCTGTAGCCAGAGCTGCGCTTGCGGATGCCGCCCATATGGCTGAATAGGTAAATGGCGGAATAGGCTTTGAGTCCGGTTTCTTCGCGCAGTTCCCGGATTGCGGTCTCAATCCACAGCTCGTCTTTTTCGGCAGCGCCTCCGGGTAGCGAAAATCGTAGACCGTCTTCAGAGACAATCAAAATGCCCTGCTCGGTTTCCACTAATGCCGTTCCCCGCAACCGGGTTCTAGTCCGGGTGGCCTTAATCTTGGAGCCAGTCTGAGAAACCAACGCTTCACCGACATGGAATGCCCGTGTCAGTCGGCTGCTGATCTGGCGAAAATCATCCATACATCAGGGCGGTGGAGAAGGTGGCTAGAGTCTGATTATTTCAGTCTGGTTATTCAGTCGGCTTCATCATAATCTGCTCGACGAAATTGGTATAGACCTCGCCCGCGATGAATTCCGGGTTATCCAGAATTCGCTGATGAAACCCAATCGTGGTCGGCAATCCGGTAATCGCGCATTCGCGCAGCGCCCGCCGCATCCGGTTTAGCGCCGTGGGTCGATCTTGCCCCCAGACAATCAGCTTGCCAATCAGCGAGTCGTAGTAGGGGGGGATCTCGTAGTCGGTGTAGACATGCGAATCCATCCGCACGCCGGGGCCACCAGGCGGCAAATAGGCGCTGATCCGTCCGGGATGCGGGCGAAAGTTGAAGTCGGGGTCTTCGGCGTTGATCCGGCATTCGATGGCGTGGCCGCGCAGCTCGACTTGCTCTTGGGTCAACCGCAGCTTCTCGCCCTGGGCAATCCGGATCTGCTCGGCGATTAAGTCTAACCCCGTAATCATCTCGGTGACGGGATGCTCGACCTGGATGCGCGTGTTCATCTCCATGAAGTAAAAGCTGCCGGAACGATCCAGCAAAAACTCAACCGTGCCTGCCCCCATGTAGTTAATGCTCTGCGCGGCACGCACGGCGGCATCGCCCATTTTCTGACGCAGTTCGGGGCTGAGGGCGGGGCTAGGCGCTTCTTCCAACAGCTTTTGGTGGCGGCGCTGAATTGAACAGTCGCGCTCACCAAGGTGAATCACGTTGCCGTAGCTGTCGGCCAAAATCTGGAACTCGATATGCCGGGGACGCTCCACAAACTTTTCCAGATAAACCCCGGCGTTGCCAAAAGCCGCCTCCGCCTCACCCTGCGCTGCCAAAAACGACTTGATCAGCTCATCTTCGCTGCGAACCAGCCGCATCCCGCGCCCGCCGCCGCCCGCCGTAGCTTTAATAATGACCGGATAGCCAATCTTCTGGGCGATCCGCATTGCCGTTTTCTCGTCGCTGAGCAAGCCATCGCTACCTGGTACGGTGGGCACGTTGATCCGCTGCATGGTCTCTTTAGCAGTGGACTTGTCGCCCATCGAGCGAATTGAGTCTGGGCTGGGGCCAATAAAGACAATCTGGTGGTCAGCGCAGATTTCGGCAAAGCGAGCGTTTTCTGACAAGAAGCCGTAGCCGGGGTGGATAGCGGTGGCGTTGCGGGTCAGGGCAGCGGCGAGAATGTTGGGGATGTTCAGGTAGCTTTTGCTGCTGGAAGGCTCGCCAATGCAGACGGCCTCATCGGCGAGCTGCACATGCAGGGCGTGGCGGTCGATGGTGGAGTGGACGGCCACGGTGGAGATGCCCATCTCTTCACAGGTGCGGAGGATGCGGAGCGCGATTTCTCCCCGATTGGCGATCAAGATTTTGTCGAAGCGCATCGGCTAGCCTAAGGATTCAGGAGATCATCCTATCATGGGGGCAAATGCCGCATGACGCAAATGCCGCATGACGCAAATTAGACTGGGAATCCCGCCTGATACAGAACCAACTATGGAGCCAAATCAATCGCTAGGAACCTCACGACCAGACCCTACCCCTTGCGAATTTCAGCATATCTCGGTGCTGAGTCAGGAGGTGCTGGCGGGTTTGCAGGTGCAGGCTGGCCACTATCTGGATGCGACAGTCGGCGGCGGTGGCCATAGCGCCCTGATTTTGGCGGCTCATCCCGATGTCCGGCTGACTGCGCTCGATCAAGATACTCAGGCGCTGACGGCGGCGGGTCAGCGCTTGGCTGAATTTGGCGAGCGGGTCAGCTTTCAGCAGTGCAACTTTGCCGAGTTTGATCCGGGCGAGCTGCGGTTTGCCGGGATCTTGGCTGACTTGGGCGTTAGCTCGGCGCAGTTTGACTGGGGCGAACGCGGCTTCAGCTTTCGGCAGGATGCGCCTTTGGATATGCGGATGAACCAGCAGCAGCGCTTCACCGCCGCCGAAATTGTCAACACCTGGGACGAAGCCGAGCTGGCCAACTTAATCTACAGCTACGGCGAGGAACGGCTGTCACGCCAGATTGCCCGCCGGATTGTCGAACGTCGCCCGCTCAACACCACCGCCGAACTCGCCGAAACGATTTTTCACAGCGTCCCGCGCTCCTACCGCTATGGCCGCATCCATCCTGCCACCCGTAGCTTTCAGGCATTGCGAATTGCCGTCAACCGCGAGCTAGAGGTGCTGGAGCATTTTTTGCAGGTCGCGCCGCTCTGGCTCAAGCCGCAGGGCCGGTTAGCGATTATCAGCTTTCATAGCCTCGAAGATCGGATCGTCAAACATGCCTTAAAAGAGTCAGAATTACTGCGGGTAATCACCAAAAAGCCGATTACGCCCAGCGCAGCCGAAGCCGAGCAGAATCCCCGCGCTCGCTCAGCCAAGCTGCGAATTGCGGAACAGGTGAATCCCTCAGAATACAAGTCACGCAATAAATACGAAAATTTTAAGCAGGATCACGCCTGAACTGTACCCAGCGCTTCCAGATTCGCAATCATCATTTTGCTCAATCCCACGATATCTCTAATGTTCATGCCAGCCTACAACGCTCATGCCAGCCTATGAATAGTCTGGCTGCAAGGATTCACAGCGACCGCCACTCAGACCGTTACTAATTGCGCTGATCAACAGGCTGAGCGTTGAGCACTTTGGCAGCCGTTTTGGGCGCAATCCGAATCTGCTCGGCCAGATCTTCTAGGCTATGGCGCTGATCTTGATTTCAAGTGATCTGTTCATCGACACCATGAATTTTATTCATAAATGGAACAGGCCAAAACCGCCGATTTGCGGAAGAATGGAAGCTAGCCCCATTCTGAGCGATCCTGCCATGAATTTAGAGGCGATCAAACTTTCGCAGCTGCGCGCCCTCAACGCTATTGCCGACTGCGGCAACTTTAGCGAGGCGGCGCTGCAAATTGGCGTGTCGCAGTCGGCGGTGAGTCATGCGATTGCCAGCCTAGAGGCTGATTTGGGCGTGGTGCTGCTCTCGCGCGGCAGGCATGGAGCCACCTTAACGCCCGTGGGAGAGCGAGTCTTGGTGCATGCGCAGTCGATGCTCAATCTGCTGGAGCTAATTGGGCGCGAGGCCAATCTGGCCAAAGGGCTGCAAGGTGGACAGGTGCGGATTGCCTCGTTTCGCAGCGCCGCCACGCATCTGCTGCCCAGTGTGATTGCCGAATTCCAAAAGCGCTATCCCAGCATTTCTCTGACCATTAATGAATACCGAGGCGATGATGGCGTGGAGCAAGCGCTGCGCGCAGGGCGGGTGGATATCGGCCTCACCTGTCAGCCCAGCACGCCAGAATTTGACTCCTGGGAGCTGTGGCAAGACGAATATATTGCGCTGTTTCCTCCCCAAGCTCAGATTCCCGACCCGATCACCTGGGCTGACTTAGCGCAATATCCGTTTATTGCACCGCCTACCCACGACTACTGCGCCATTTTGATTTGGGGGCATCTGACTCGCCTTAATCAAACCCTCAAAGCGGCCTACGAAATTATGGAGGACTCGACGATGGTGAGTATGGTCAGTCAGGGCTTGGGCGCAACGATTATGGCGCGACTGGCTGCAGAGCCGTTTCCACCTGAGATCCAGGTGCGGGCTTTGCCTCAGCCTTTGAAGCGGCCAATTCGGGTAGCAACTTTAGCCAGCGCGCTGCATCCTCCGGCAGTCTATGCCTTTCTCGAAACCCTGCGAGATTTGGCGATGCCGAAGTCAGCTCAATCCACGCAGCCAGTTGCCTGATCAGCTTGAGCTAAAACCTTTTGAGCCAAAATCTGCTGAAGCAGCACCACTTTCTCCAGGTTCTTAATGCCGGGGGCTGTTTCAACCCCGCTAGAGACATCAATGCCGTCGGGCGTGGTGCAGCGCAAGGCCAACGGCAGGCTCTCAGGCGTGATGCCCCCGGCTAGAAACCAGGCGCAGCGAGGGCTAAATTGCTGTAACAGCCGCCAGTCAATCTGCTGTCCCGTGCCGCCATATTCGCCAGGATGCTGAGCCGGGTGGAAGGCATCCAGCAGCAGCGCATCGACCCCTGTTTCATAGGCGCGGATCTGGATCAGGCTCTCGGCATCCCGGACGCGAAAGGCTTTGATCACCTGGATCTCTGGCAAAGCCGCTCGCAGCTGCTGGCAAAATTGCGGCAACTCGCTGCCGTGCAGCTGTACTCCATTCAGCTGCGCCTGAGCCACCACCTGCTGAATTTCGCTCAGCGATGCATCCACGAAAACGCCGACTCGTAGGGGCTGCTGGGCTTGAGGTAATTGGCTCAATGCTGCTGCGCTTTGGGCAATTTGAGCCGGGGTAACATAGCGAGGCGACTGCCTAACGCAGATGAAACCGAGCGCCGAAGCGCCGAGTTGGGCAATCGCAAGCGCCTGTTCGGGCTGAGTAATACCGCAGATTTTGAGGCGCATTTGAAGCTCAGCGAATTACTGATTGTATTTCAATTGCTGATTATATTTTAATTTACGTTAGCAGAGATTGAGATTTGTGTCGAAAACTATCGTCAAATCGACCAGAACTGTTAACTCTTCAAACAAAACTTTATCCGAGATCACTTACTTTTTTATAATCCTGGGATGTCTTTCAAATTTTAAACAGGAGTTTATTGCCGTGGTATTTCAAGCTTTAACATTTCAGATGGCTGCTGTCCAGATGGCTGCTGTTGCCCGGACTGCGGAGTGGTCGCCTAGCGTCGGCCTAATTATGATCACCTGCAACCTCTTTGCGATTGCGGTCGGCTACTACGCAATTCAGAAGCGCGGCGTTGGGCCAGGGCTGCCAGTAGCAATGCCTGCCATGTTTACAGGTTTTGGCCTACCAGAGCTGTTGGCCACCACTAGCTTCGGGCATGTGCTGGGCGCAGGGATGGTTCTGGGACTGAGCAACGCGGGCTTGCTGTAGTTGGCTGGGCTTGAGGCAGCTGCCCTCAAGCCCAAATCTTCATTAAATGATTTAAATGCACTTTGTTAAAACTTCCTAAAAACAGCCGGTAATCGTGTCAGCCAAGACTATAAGTTTGGCTGCGAATAGGCTACTGTACTAAAGCTTGGCATTTGATGTCGTCACTTTATCCTGCTAGTTATGTGATGATGTCGTACGAACTGAACGCTCTAACTATGCTGTGGTGAATGTGCTGCACAGCTAGAGAGCTATACCAAAGTTGCGTTCTTGTCTATTTTAGGCAGGGACAGCTTTGTAACAACTTGCGCCGCAACCGCGTCACCTCACGCGCGAAACCCGATATTTGAAGGAAACCACGATGACCTATACTGCTCCATCGGCGCAGCAAACCAGTGCCGCCGTCTCGCTGGTCGCTCCCCTAGCTGGAAGACTCGTACCGATTGAAAGAGTTCCCGATCCCGTCTTTGCCGAAAAAATGGTGGGCGACGGCATTTCAATTGACCCAACCAGCCAGACGCTGCTGGCTCCCTGCGATGGCGAGGTGATCCAGCTCCATCCGTCCGCCCATGCCGTCACGCTCAAAACTGCCGCAGGACTAGAAGTGCTGATGCATATCGGTCTTGACACCGTGACGCTGCGCGGCCAAGGCTTTAAGCCCCAGGTCAAGGTGGGCGACCGAGTGCAGACCGGCCAGCCGCTGATCGAGTTTGATGCCGACTATGTGGCGCTGAACGCCCGCAGCCTGCTCACCCAAATCGTGATTACCAACAGCGATCAGGTGGCTCAGTTCTCGCCCTATTCTGGCAATGTGGCGGCGGGCGACGTGATTTTGGATCTGTTGCTAGCGGGTGCAGGCGGCGAAGCGACAGCGCAATCGGCGCAATCGGGCAGAATCGTCACCTCTGACCCAATCATCGTGCCTAACCCAACTGGCCTGCATGCCCGCCCTTCAGCAGTGCTGGTCAATCTGGCCAAAAAATATCAGTCCAGCCTGCGCCTAAAGCGCGGCGACAAAGACGTGAGCGCCCGCAGCGTCGTCGGGCTGATGAGCTTGGAAGTTGGGCATGGCGACAAGGTGCAGCTGATTGCGACCGGGCCAGATGCCGAGGCCGCAGTGGCCGAACTCAGTGAAGCCCTGCGCTCAGGTCTAGGTGAAGAAGGCGCCAAGCCGATGGCCGCTCCCGCCAGCGTCGCCCAAACCGAAAATCAAGCGCCGCCGCCCCGCCCCCGCTCAGAAGATCCCAACGTTCTGCTGGGGGCTTCGGCCTCTCCAGGCGTGGCGGTGGGCAATATTCATCACGTTCAGCAGCAGGATATCGCCGTGGCCGAAACTGGCGGTACGCCCAACGAAGAGCGCCGCAAGCTGGAGCAGGCGCTGGGGCAGGCCAAGCGCGAAATCGAGGCGCTGCGAGCCAACGTGCATAAGCAGGGCGACCCCAAAAAAGCCGCCATTTTTGCCGCGCACCAAGAATTACTCGAAGATCCAGAAGTCACCGATATGGCTACCAGCGCCATCGACAAGGGGCGTAGTGCTGCCTTTGCCTGGAAGCAGACCTACAGCACCCAGGCTGAGCAGCTTTCAAAGCTGAAGAACGCCTTGCTGGCCGAACGCGCCACCGATATGCGCGACGTAGGCGGACGGGTGCTGCGGATTTTGACGGGCGTGCAGGCTGAAACCATCAGCTATCCGCCCAACACAATCCTGGTGGCTGAAGACCTCACCCCTTCCGATATGGCGACGCTGGATCGCAACGTGATCGGCTTTGCGACGGTGGCGGGTGGCTCAACCTCACATGTGGCAATTTTGGCGCGGGCAATGGATATTCCCGCTGTTGCTGGCACCGAAGGCCGCGTCCTCGATTTGCCTGACAACATGCCTGTGATCCTCGACGGCAGCAAAGGTCGACTGCGGCTCAACCCCAGCCAGGATGAGATGGAGCAGGTGCGGCAAAAGCAGGTAAAAATCAAGGCCAAGCGCGAGCGCGACATGGCGACAAAAGACGAGCCTGCCGTGACCACCGATGGCCACTCGATGGAAATCGTCGCCAACATTGGCAACCCGGAAGAAGCCGAAAAGGCCGTGCGGTTCGGAGCGGAAGGCGTGGGGCTGCTGCGCTCTGAGTTTGTGTTTATGGAGCGCTCTGCTGCGCCTGACGAAGATGAGCAGACCCAGCTGTATTCCCGCGCCGCGCAGCTGCTTGGCCCCAATCGCTCCTTAATTATCCGAACGCTGGACGTGGGGGGCGACAAGCCCCTGCCTTACCTGCCGATTCCGCATGAGGAAAACCCATTTTTGGGCGAGCGCGGCGTGCGGATTGGCTTTGATCGGCCAGAGGTGCTGCGGACTCAGCTGCGGGCGATTCTGCGGGCTTCCCAAGTTGGCAATATTAAGGTGATGTTCCCAATGATTGCGCGGCTCGAAGAGTTCCACATGGCGAAAGGGATGCTGGAAGAGGAGCGCCAGAAGCTCGGCGTAGCACCCATTCCGACTGGCATTATGGTGGAGATTCCGGCGGCGGCGGTGATTGCCGATCAGTTTGCTCAAGTTGCCGACTTCTTCTCGGTGGGAACGAACGACCTGACCCAGTACACGCTGGCGATGGATCGCGGCCATCCCAAACTCGCGCCCTATTGCGATGGACTCAACCCAGCAGTTCTGAAGCTCATCGGCATGGCGGCAGAGGCGGCCAATCGGCATGGCAAGTGGTGCGGCATCTGCGGCGGCATCGGCAGCGATCCGCAGGCTGTGCCAATTCTGATTGGGCTAGGCGTGAAGGAGCTGAGTTGCAGCATCCCGGCGATTCCCAGCATCAAGGCACAGGTGCGCGAACTCAGCTTCCCCGACTGTCAAAGGCTAGCGCAGCAGGCCATCTCAGTCGATACTGCTGACGAAGTGAGAGCGCTCTACAGCCCGCCAGAGCCATAGGATTTAGCTAGATTTAGCCAGATTTAGCCCACTCAGTTCTGCTCACTCTATGATTTTTATCCTCTGACCTATGTTCAAAAAACTGTTTGCTTTATTGCAGCAGATGGGCAAAGCGCTGATGCTGCCCGTCTCGGTGCTGCCGATTGCGGGACTGCTGCTGGGAATTGGTTCAGCTAAGTTCAGCAAGCCCGAAGCCTTTGGCTGGCTGCCCGAATCGGTGGCCACCATCATGAAAAATTCGGGCGACTCGATTTTTGCCAACCTGCCGGTCATTTTCGCGATTGCCGTGACGATTGCCTTTACGGGCAACGACGGCGCTTCGGCACTGGCTGCAATTGTCGGGTTTGCGGTGTTTGTGGCGGCATTGGGCGCTGCGGCACAGACCTTTTTTGGCTATGTCACGCCGCAAGATCTGATTGCCAAAGGCATCGACCCCAGCACAGTCGCACAGCTCAGCCCTCAAGAGCTGGTGGCTAAGGGACTGCCCGAAACGCTGAATGTCCTCAAGCCAGTTTTGGGACTCAATAGCCTTGATACGGGCGTGTTTGGTGGGTTGCTGGTCGGCTGCTTGGCGGCATACCTGTTCAACAAGTTTTACAGAATTCAGCTGCCCCAGTATCTCGGCTTCTTTGCAGGCAAGCGGGCTGTGCCGATCATTACCGGCGTTTGCGCGATGGGTCTGGGCGTGCTGATGAGCGTGATCTGGCCGCCGATTGGGAACGCGATCGACTCGGCGGCGAATACGGCGGCGGCTGGCTCAAATACGGCTTTAACGGCGGCTACCTATGGCGTAGTTGAACGTTCGCTGCTGCCGTTTGGGTTACATCACATCTGGAACGTGCCGTTCTTCTTCCAGATTGGCTCCTTCACGGACGCGACGGGCAAGGTGGTGACGGGCGACATTGCTCGCTTCTTTGCCGGAGACAAAACCGCCGGAATTTTGGGCGGAGCCTACTGGTTCAAGATGTTTGGCCTGCCTGGGGCGGCGATTGCCATGTGGCGAGCGGCCTATCCCAAAAACCGAGGCAAGGTCAGCGGCTTGATGCTCTCAGCAGCCTTCACGTCATTTTTAACGGGCATCACCGAGCCGTTAGAATTTTCGTTCATGTTTGTGGCACCGCAGCTTTACATGATTCATGCCGTGATTGCAGGCTTCTGCCAATGGCTGTTCCAGACCATGGGCGGCAAGATGGGTTTTACCTTCTCACAGGGCTTCATTGACTTTGCGCTGTTTAGCACACTCGGCACCAAACCCTGGCTGATCATTGCCTTCGGGCCGCTGTTCTTTGCACTCTACTACGTGATCTTTTACTTTGGCATCAAAGCGCTGGATCTGAAGACGCCTGGACGCGAGCTAGAGGTGGAAGGCGAAGCAAGCACGGAAGCCGTAACGCTGACTGGCGGCGCTGCCGAAATGTCGCGGGAGTTGGTGCGAGCCTTTGGCGGACGCGGCAACATTGAGGTGCTGGATGCCTGCATTACCCGGCTGCGGATCAGTGTCAAAGATATGAGTAGAGTCAGCAAAGCGCGGCTTAAGGCATTGGGCGCATCAGGCGTGCTGGAAGTGGGCAACAGCGCTCAGGCGATCTTTGGCCCCCGCTCCGAGAACCTAAAGACCGACATGATTGAATACCTCAAAACTGCTGGCGCTGAAGCTGACGAGGCCTACAGCATGACGGCGGTAGCGCCTGTGGCGGTTGTCGGTCATGACAACGGCAGCAATGGCAGCAACGGCAGCAATGACGGTCTGCCCGCAGCCGACCCCGATGCGCCCGCTAAGGTCAAAGGCATGATCAGCGCGCTGGGTGGCTCTGGCAATATCCGCAAGGTGGATTCGGTGGCCTTGACGCGGCTACGGGTGGAAGTGACGGACAGCGACGCAGTGGACGAGGCGGCACTCAAGGCGGCGGGTGTGCAGGGCGTACTGCGGCTACCGGGCGGCAAATTGCATCTGCTCATCGGACTGGGGGCTGATCAATATGCCAGCGAGATGAAGGGGCAGATTGCCAGGGTTTAGCTTGGGAGAATGGGGTAAACCAGCACGGCGGTTTGCCCCTGCCCAAACTAGCCGAACAGCTCGTCGTCTAGTTCAAGCCGAAATCCTGGCAGCAGGGACTCTCCAGAGAGGCTGCTTGGTGATTGCAGAACTTCTGTTTCCTGCCCCAACCGATAGAGTTCAACCTGGCGATCTTGCGGGTTGATCAGCCAGCCTAGCCGCACGCCATTTTCTAGATACTCCTGCATTTTGGCTTGCAGCGGTTTCAGATCGTCGCTGGCAGAGCGGATTTCAATTACAAAATCGGGGGCAATGGGCGGAAATTTGCGGCGCTGCTCTGGCGTAAGGGCATCCCAGCGAGCCTGCGCGATCCAGGCGGCATCAGGCGAGCGGTCGGCTCCGTTTGGCAGCTTGAATCCACCTGACGAACTGAAGACAACTCCCAGCTTCGCCTGCTTGTTCCAACTCCAGAGCTGGGCGATTGCACTTGCTTCGCGGCTGCTGCCTTCTCCACCAACTGGGGCCATGATGAGTAGCTCTCCTTGTGCCGTGCGTTCAAATCGCAGGTCGTGATTCTGCTGACACAGCTCGTAGAACGCATCATCGCTGAGCTTGATGACGGGGTTGAGGGTGACAGTTACAGCATTCATGGCTTATTCATGGCTTATTCATGGCTATCTTAAAGTACTTACATGATTAGCTTTATGCGTCCATGAAACCTTTGAGCAGGGCGACGACGGGTTTGACGGCGGGGTGATCGATGGCGGATTCGAGTGCGACCGCGCCGCCTTCTTTGAGGGCGTTGACGACACGGGCTTTCAAGGTGGGGTTGCTTTCAATTTTTTCGATCGTTTTGGCGCTGATCATCGCCTGTCCGGTGGGTGTGCCGCTGTCGTAGTCTTGATCGAGCTGGGTGAGCAGGGCTTTGATCTCTTGGGCGGCTTGGGCAAGGTTTTGACTGTTGTTGATCTGAGTGCCAATTTTGTCGCGCATGACTTTATCGCCGGAAATGTTGTCGCCTTGACCGTACTGGTGAATGGTATTGGACATGGGTGAATCCTCCTGAGTGGGGCTGTAGTGGAGCTTAAGAAGCTGGCTGGCATGAAGCGGCAGCATGGCGTAGGTTTGGCCTTGATCGTCACTGAACTCGACTTCGTAAACTTCGGGAGCCAGCAGTTCGATGATTGTGCCGACTTGGCCTGGGAAAAGATTTTGTTCTGGTAGGGCAGCTTTGAGGGCGACGACATCCAGCAGGCAAAGCTGAGAAATTGTGCTGACCATTGGCGTTACCTCAAAATGTAGCAGCTTGTCAGGCGAGGGAATGTTTCGGTGGGACGGATGATCCAGGTTGTGCGGAGCAATGCGGTCTGCTGATTACGGCTGACTGGAAAATCAACGAGATAGCGTTGACCATATCCGTCTTGAGTGCTGGAGATAACGTCGTGAAGCTGGATGGCTTCTAGAATCAGCGTTGCTAGGGTTTTGGCATCGCTGGCGCTAAGTCCTAGAATAGCAAGAAATAATCGGGCTTTGTGCTTGCCGCGATCGTGCTGCGGGTTAAGGCTGTAGTTTTGAAGTTTGTTGAGGTCTATGAAGGCAAGTTTAGCGTTCGGCAGCTTCATCTGATCCGCTCCGCTTGTCGCCTTGCACGTAATCACCAGCAACATTATCGCCCTTTCCGTGCTGATGCGTTGTGTTGCGGCGATCTTCGTTTTTTTGGTTAATATGCAGGTGAATGCCGGACATCCCCATTTCTTCCCGATATTCTATCTCCATACCCTGATCTTTCATCCGCTGCCGCTGCCGGGACTCGATTGGTTCGTAGCCGTCGAGCAGCGAGCGCAGGTTGACTTTAATCCGAAGTTTGCCGATTGGGTAATCTTGAATGCCCATTTCTTCGAGTCCCAAAAGCTCTTGGTAGTCGAGCGGCGGGTGATCGGGATGTCCGGGTACGGGAACGCATTCGGTGACTTCTAAATTGGCGAAGCTGTCGTGAATGCGGTTGAATACGTCGCGGATTAGCGCTAGAAATGAGCGACGGGTGGATTCGCGTCCGCTGATCGAGATGAAGATCTTTTGATCGGCGGGGTCGGCTTTGATGCGGGCGAGGTTAGAGATCTCGTTGGCTTCGCGGTAGGCAAGCATTACGCCGGTACGCCAGTAGATATTTTGATGAATTTTTTTGTGGATTAAAACGATGAAGCGGGAGAGAACGCTGTCGGGTAGAATGGCGTAGTGATATTGAAACCCTAGCGTTTCGCCTTCGAGCTGGGTGTCTTCGGGTTCTTCTTTGGGCAGAAGTCCGGGGATGAGAAAGCGAGTTTTTTGGAGGTCGAGCGGGAAGCCGAGCTGGAATTCGTTGATCAGTTCGGTGAGGAAATGGTGGCGACTGGTGGGGTAGCGTTCGGCATCGAGGACGCGCAGTAGATCGGCGGCGGTGAGGATGCCTTTGCCGATGGTTTTTAGGTCGTCGTCGCTGAGCAGGCTGTAGATGCCTTCTGTGACCCAGTTGGGTTTGAGGACGGTGTTGTTTTGTAGGATGGGATGGTCGCGGAAGTTTAGCACCAGTCCGAGGTTGTGCAGGAGTCCGATCAGCCGCTCCTGATCTTTCTCTGCTTCAATGTCTTGCTTGACGCAGATTTTAATATATTGAGCGTAGTTAATGCAGTCTTCGTTGAGCTGTTCTAGCTGCTGTTTGACTTCAAACCACGAGAGCGGTAAGAGATCGTATACTTCTTTGAGAATGCTAATTTCGTTATAAATTGCCTCTCGTAGTTCTTCAATGCCTTTGTTATCTTGGCAGGAGGTTTCCAGAATTGCTTTGATGTTGGGATATTTTTCGCGGAGGGCGCGGCGGTTGAGGTCGAGTGGCTGTTCGTCGCATTTGTTGCCAACGATGATTACGGGCGATTTGTCGCCAAAGCTTTCGATGAGCTTCAGCCAGTAGTCGATGCGGTTTTCGTCTTCGCTGGTGCGGCAGTTTGTGACCAGCACGTAGAGGCTGCGTTTGGTGAGAAAAAACTGATGGGTGGCGTGGTAGATTTCCTGTCCGCCAAAGTCCCAGACGTTTAGCTTTACGTCTTTGCTGTTGACGTGGATTGGCCAGGGCGTGACGTTTAGTCCGTCGGTTTGGCTTTCGTTGGGGTTGTGGCGGTTGTAAAGCAGTCGATTGATCAACGAAGTTTTGCCGACGCTGCCTTGCCCAACGAGCAGGAGCTTGGCTTCGTTGAGCGGCAGCACGTTACCGCTACGGAGTTGACGGCAGTAGTTGAAGATACCTTCGACTGAGCCGGGATCTTCTCCAGAGTCTGATGGCCCCAGCACTTCAGGCGAAATGGGTAATGGGTTGCCGCGCAGATCGAGCTTTTCGAGCTTGGGTAGACTCTCCAGAGATTCTGGAAGATGCGTGATTTTATTTCTCTCAAGATCAAGTCTCGTCAGATTGGAGAGTTGTGTAATCGAATCAGGTATTTGCGTGATTTGGTTTCTGTGGAGGGAAAATACTATCAGATTGGAGAGTTGAGTAATTGAATCAGGTATTTGCGTGATTTGGTTGTTGTCGAGATAAAGCTCTGTCAGATTGAACAGTTGAGTAATTGAATCAGGTATTTGCGTGATTTGGTTTCTGCCGAGGTAAAGCACTCTCAGCTTAGACAATTGAGTAATTGAATCAGGAATCTGCGTGATTTGGTTACCCCAGAGGACAAGCAATTTCAGATTGAACAGTTGAGTAATTGAATCAGGTATTTGCGTGATTTGGTTGCCCCAGAGGTAAAGCACTCTCAGCTTAGACAATTGAGTAATTGAATCAGGAATCTGCGTGATTTGGTTGCCGCCGAGGTGAAGCTCTGTCAGATTGGAGAGTTGAGTGATTGAATCAGGAATCTCCGTGAGTTGATTGCCCCAGAGGTAAAGCTTTGTTAGATTGGACAACCGTGAAATCGAATCGGGAATTTGCGTGATTCGGTTGCTGCTGAGGTCAAGCTCCGTTAGATTGGTGAGATTGACGATCTCATCGGGTAAATCTGTAAGTTGATTTCCAACGTGTTCATATTTCTCCTCATCCCATTTCCCCAAAGTCAACGTCTCAAGCTGCGTCAGCTTGCCAATTTCCGGCGGCAGTTCGCTCAGCCCTTGCCCTGACAAATCGAGTTCGGTTGCGCCTTCTGCGGCGAGGCGATCGATGAGCGCAAGCAGTTCGTTTGGGGGCATGGTGGAGTGCGGGTGGGTAGGACGGATTTACGATTCATGGATAGCTTCCACAACAGCCGCTTCAATTTCGGCGGTTGTCACATCGGCTTGGTCAGACTTGGCGTAGATCAGCAGCAGCAAGAGCGCATCAGGCGAAAGCACCTGAGAAATCACCCGATAACCACCGCTTTTACCCACTGGGATATCACTATTTTTAACGCGCACTTTGAAAACAGTGTAGTCCGTGCCGCTGATTTGGTCGCCCAGAAAAACACCCGACTGAAGTTGCTCAATCATCGGCTGAATATCCTGCTGGATTTGGCGATAGCGTTTTGCCAAAGATTTGAATCGGCGCTTAAAAGGTAGCGTAAATCGAACGGTGACTGATCCATCAGCCATCAGCCTCATCCCATAGCTCTGAAATCGGAAACGTCTCGCCCGCCCTGCCTTGCCGAATCGACGCTTGCAAATCTGCCAAAATATTAGCCTTGGGTTCTGCCTCATCAACCTGCCAAGCTTCCTCAGCAGCCAGCGATGCAAGCAACCTCTGCCAAACCGGCAGAGGCACTAACACATCGGTCGTCTCACCATTTTGATTGGTGACATACTTCACAAGCATTTGGAGTTGTGCGAGCGTCATCTGACTCACCTATTAAAAGCCTGTCATAACTGTACTGCCCTAAAAAACTGCCCTACAAATAATTCTAACTGGGCGGGCAATGGCTCCATTGTGGCAGAGGGTCAGGTGTAGGGAAACCGCAACGCTATCATCAGACCGTAGCGCCGCCGCAGAACAGGGCTACAAGCCTCAACGTCGATACCACGCTTTTACAAGAAGCCATTGCTCTCGCGGATAATTTCCATAAAAAAAAGGAGGACTGATCCTCCTAGAATTTATGTCAATGCGTTCCAACTTCTGTTTTAGCTCAGCTCTAGATTACGCATTTCAGCTTCAAGCTGGTTCATCAGCCGCACGTCCCGCTTCGCTCTAGCAATCCGCATCCGCTGTTGCAGATACTTCATGATGGTTTGGCGATGGACTTGACTGCTGGCATCCACCATTTGCTCGCGGGTGTGAACCGCCAAAGGTGACTGGCAGCGCACCGGACTCGGCTTGGCGCGGCTCAGCTCAGCTCGCTCTCTGGGCGTGAGGGTTTCGTTTTTGCCCGTCTCGGTGACGCGGTAGGGCACGCCCCGATAGCTCAGACCAGCGCGAGCCTGTGAGCCTGGATGGCTGGGTTGAACGACGGTATAAGCATGGCCGCGATATTGAGCGGTGCGCTCGGTTTGAATCTGAGCATCCGAGGGCATTTGGTCTTGATACTCAGCGCCACGATATCTAAATTTCATAGCAATCAGCTCCTGAACTCGTCACTTTTGTAGGGTTAAGTGGGCGCGTTCCTTCGGGAGATTCCCTATTTCCGTCCTGCGAGAGATGCTTAAACTAATCGCTTAGCCTCCGCAATTCAAAGCAGGATGAACGTTTTTTGATTACTTCTGTATCTTAAGCTACCGTTTTGAGCTTGAACGTAAATTCTCATAATTCTTAACAAAGCTCTAATCGGTAAAAAAGGAGGCTCTGTGAAAAGAGCCTCCGCAAGTCTCGGTTGGTTTTTAGCAGCCAGTAATTAGCAGTCAGCGATTAACAGTCGTAATACAGCTCAAACTCATAGGGGTGCGGCAGCTTGCTCAGCGGCTTCACCTCGCCCTCCAGCTTCAGCGAAATCCAGTTAGCGATGAAATCTTCCGGGAAGACACCGCCGACGGTCAGGAACTCGTGATCTTTTTCGAGGCAGGCCAGCGCTTCGCCCAGGTTGGCTGGAGCCTTGGGCACTTTGGCCAGATCTTCAGGAGCCATCTCATAGATATCCACATCCAGTGGCTCGCCCGGATCAGTCTGGTTTTTGATGCCGTCGAGTCCGGCGCAGAGCATGGCTGAGAAGGTGAGGTAGGGGTTGCTGGAGGCATCCGGGCAGCGGAACTCTAGGCGCTTAGCCTTGGGGTTGCTGCCAGAGAGCGGAATCCGAATCGAGGCGGAGCGGTTGCCGGCTGAGTAAGCCAGGTTGACTGGCGCTTCAAAGCCCGGAACCAACCGCTTGTAAGAATTCACCGTCGGGTTGGTGAAGGCCAGAATCGCAGGCGCATGTTGGATCAAGCCGCCAATAAACCAGAGCGCCATCTGGCTCAATCCAGCATATTTGTCGCCTGCAAACAAGGGCTGGCCGTCTTTCCAAATCGACATGTGGCTGTGCATGCCGGTGCCGTTGTCGTCGTGGATTGGCTTCGGCATAAAGGTGGCCGTTTTGCCATATTTGCGCGCCACGTTTTTGACCACGTATTTATAGGTGAGCACGTAGTCCGCTGCATGAACCAGATCCGAGAAGCGGATACCCAGCTCGCACTGCCCGCCGCCCGCAACTTCGTGGTGGTGCTTCTCAATCGGCACACCGCAGCGCGCCATCGTCAGCAGCATCTCGGTGCGGATATCTTGCAACATGTCGGATGGGGCGACTGGGAAGTAACCGCGCTTCTTGCCAATCTTGTGGCCGAGGCTGGAATCCTTGCCAGAGTTCCAGTTGCCTTCGTCTGAGTCAATGAAGAAGTAGCTCTCATGCCCTGACTGACCGTACTGGATGCTGTCAAAAATAAAGAATTCCGGCTCTGGGCCGCAGTAGACTTTATCGCCAATCCCGGTTGAAATTAAATAGTCAATCGCTTTTTGGGCAATCGAACGCGGGTCGCGCTCATACATCTGCTGGGTGCGTGGGTCAACAATCGTGCAGATCATGCTGAGCGTCGGCACTTCCATGAACGGGTCGATCCAGGCAGTGGTAGGGTCAGGCACCATCGCCATGTCAGAGGCGTTGATCGCCTTCCAGCCTCGGATACTGGAGCCATCAAACGCGACGCCGCCTGTGTTCACAAACGACTCTTCGTCAATCAGGCTCTTGTGAAACGTGCAGTGCTGCCAAATGCCGTACAGGTCAACGAATTTCAGGTCGATTAACTCGATTCCCTGATCTTCGATCATCGTCAAGATCTCTTGTGCAGTTGACATGGGGTGCTTACTACTCCTTAGCTTCGGGATTAGCTCTTACGGCTATTTGCGAGTCTAGAAATAGGCTTGTCCAAGTTTTGTATCCAAATATACAAATTGACGGCAAGTTTAGCAGAATGTGTTGAACAGTACAGACAGCTGCCAACCTAGACAAAAGCCCAGGCAAAAGTCCAGACAAAAAACTTAACAGAGGACAGCGCGATCAAGGCAGTGAGAGTCAAAATCTAGCAAACAGCGCATGATAGACTGAGGCTTGGCCGACGGGTTTAGATCAGCAGCTTCAAGCGGTAGCTTTTCAGCAATAGCTTCAAGGCTATGGGCGATCTGAGCGGGTCAACTTTGAAATAAGCAGATTGATACACAAATTTGGGAGAGAGACTCGCCATGCGGGACGCAGTAACTAGCCTCATCAAAAACTACGACAGCACCGGACGTTATCTCGACCGGAATGCGCTCGATAGCCTAAAGTCTTATTTTGAAAGCGGAACCGCTCGCGTCCAGGCGGCGGCAGTCATCAACGGCAATGCGGCAGCCATTGTCAAGCAGGCCGGACTCCAGCTGTTTGAAGACCAGCCTGAGCTGATTCGACCGGGCGGCAATGCCTACACGACTCGCCGCTACGCCGCCTGCCTGCGCGATATGGACTACTACTTGCGCTACGCAAGCTACGCGCTGGTGGCTGGCAACAACGACGTACTAGACGAGCGCGTCCTCTACGGCCTGCGCGAAACCTACAACTCGTTGGCTGTGCCGATTGGCCCCACGGTTATAGGCGTGCAAATCATGAAAGATATCGTCCGAGAGCAGGTGGCCGCCGCCGGAATTCCAGCGGGCGACTATCTCGACCAGCCGTTTGACTACATCACGCGCCAGCTCAGCGAGACGGATATCTAAACCAGGTGAGTTAAATATTTGTGGGTGTTGATTGAAGCAGGGAAGATGCTCAAGCGTTCTCCCTGTTTTTCATGGCTAGCTAGAACGTCATTACTTTATGACTCTCATTACTTTATAACTCTCATTACTTTATGACTCTAACGCCTTGCGGTATGCCTGATGTAGCCGCTTTTGATAGTTGGCCGCGCTGAACGCCTGAGCATTGACTTTGCCAGAGCGCACGAGCCGCTCGCGCAGCTGGGAGTCTGAAATCAGAGTTTCCAGCTTGGCCTTGATATCTTGAACGCTGTAGGGGTCGACATAGAGCGCTGCATCTCCGCAGATTTCGGGCAGGCAGGAGACGTTGGCGGTAATCACTGGACAGCCAAAGCTCATGGCCTCCAAGGGCGGCAGGCCGAAGCCTTCGTAGAGCGAGGGGAACACCAGACAGTAAGCGCCGCTGTAGAGATAGCGCAGGCTCTCGACTGAGATGTATTCCAGCAGCTTGATGGTTTTCTGCTTGCTGTCGATCAGGTTCATTTTGCCTAGCTCATCTTCCCAAAGCCAGCCCTTTTTACCCACGATCACCAGCGGCATATCCGTGTCCATTGAGGCGTAGGCATCAATCAGTCTGCCGACGTTCTTTTTGGGTTCAATTGCTCCAACAAACAAAATATAGTTCTGGAACTTCAGGCCATAGCGGCGCAGGAAGAATGCAATTTCTGCCTCGCCAGCATCCAGCGGCTTCAGGGCAATCGGCTGGTAGGTCACGATAATTTTGTCTGGGTCTGCGTCGTAGTAAGTGAGCAGATCTTGCTTCGAGTTTTCAGAAACTGTAATCGTGACAGCAGAATCTTTGAGCGCGTCCCGAACTTTGAAATAGAATACTTTCTTGTCATCAAGTGTCGCGTAGGGTAATCGAAACGGGATTAAATCGTGAACGGTCGTGATTTTTTTAGCACCCCGCACCTGCATCGGCAACGGATAGGTCGCGTGCCAAATGTCAACCTTTTCAGCAATCGCAACCTGAGTTGTCCAGCGCAGCTTGTTGTACAGGCCATTCGCCAAGTCATAGCACTGCGGTAAGCTAAAAGAAGTCGCGTATTTCATGAAGTCTTCGCTATATTGGCCGCGCTTCACCACCAGCCCTGCAAACGACTTGCGGCGCTTGGCGCGATAGAGCGGCGACAGAGACTTTAAGATCCACTTGCTGACGGTCAGAAGATCCTGCTGTGAGGTTTGATTATCAAAAAAGAAAATCTCGTCCAAAATTTCATTAGACTTATATCCACCCCGACTCAGCAATACATCGACCTGCGCGTTCATCTGCTGTAATGCCTCAACTAGGCTCAGCCCGTAAGTTTTAATTCCCGTCCCTTTCGTGAGCTGAAGATTAAAGCCATCCACCAGCACCTTCACGCCATGCAAGCTGAGATCGGTTAAGATGCGCTCAACAGCAGGTTCTAACGCTGTGGCCAGCTGTTTTGGAGCTGCGTCAAAGCTCGCCACCAGATTGGGAATGCAGACGACATGGCCACCGCGCTTTACAATTGAGTTGGGCGACCAAGCCGTAATCCACCAGTCGGCATCGCTTCCCTGCCCCAGTCTGAGCTGATCGGCTGCATAGAGCGTCGGGATGGGCAGCACATCCTGCCAATATTGGCGGTGGGCGTGAAGATGCTGCCCCGAAGTGGCGGTTTTAAGCTGCACAGTCTGGTTCCCAATCACGGCTTCTATCCCGGAATGTTCAGGCGCGTCGTAGCCCGTAATCAGCGGATAGCGTTCGCGATCCTGCACCAGCCTGAGCTGCTGAAATAGATCGGGCTGTACCTGCACATGATCGGCAAAGCAAGAAATCCACTCAATCGAGCGGTCAGCTAGCCAATACGAGAGACCCGCATTCAAGGCGGTGGGCTGCTGTTGGTGGCTAGGGAGATTCAGCAAGCTCACCTGAGCTGGATCTAATCCTGAGACAATCTGCTGATTGAGCCTCGCGTGCGGCTCAGTTGAGCCATCGTCAACGAGCAGTATGGGCATCCCCAGCTCGGCAATTGCAGGCAGAGTTTTGGCTAGCGCTGCCGAATTGTTGTAGGTCGTGACGACAATTGCACAGCGCTGAGTTGGTTGAACATCTGAAGTCAATCTAGTTTGTTTAATCTGCGCCAGCAATGGGTTGAGATCGGCTGAATTGGGATCTGGCAGATTGGGGATGGAATTCGCGCTGTAAACGACAAAGACCGGATTGGCAAAAACAGGCTGGAAGCGGTCAAACACCTGCAGCGTAAATTCAAAGTTTACGTCTGCGAGCATTCCTTTATGAAATACGACGAATTCAAATTTCTCTAGTGAAACAGTACCCGCAACATTGTAGGGATAGCTTTGAGACGGAAATTCGTCTAGAAACTCAATCGGTGCGAGAATGGCATCGGTGGGTTTGAGCTGCGCCTGCAAAAAATCGCGTAGCTCAAGCCAGCTCCGATCGGTATCTGGAATCATAGAGCGCCAGTGCCGCAAACCTGCGGCAATCAGAGATTTGGTACAGAGGTCAATTTACCATGCTCTGGTCAGCGTAAGCCTGCATGGGCAGACAGGCGCAGACCAAATGACGGTCGCCGTAAGCATTGTCAATCCGATCCACCGCCGCCCAGAACTTATGCTGGCGCGTCCATGCGGTCGGGTAAGCCGCCTGCTGCCGCGAATAGGGGCGATCCCAGTCGTCGCTCAGCAGCGTCGCCGCCGAGTGAGGCGCATGTTTGAGCAGGTTGTTTTGCGGGTCGGCCTCGCCAGACTCAATGGCCGCAATCTCCTGTCGGATCGCAATCATCGCGTCACAGAAGCGATCCAGCTCTGCCTTCGACTCGCTCTCGGTAGGTTCGACCATGATCGTGCCGGCAACGGGCCAAGATACCGTAGGCGGGTGAAACCCATAGTCAATCAGTCGCTTGGCAATGTCGTCAACTTCGATGCCAGCCGACTTTTTAAACTGCCGCAGATCGAGAATGCACTCATGTGCCACTAAACCGCTCTCGCCTTTGTAAAGCACCGGGTAGTGGCCTTCTAGCCGTTTGGCAATGTAGTTGGCGTTGAGGATGGCCACCTCAGTAGCGCGGGTGAGTCCGGCTCCACCCATCAGGCCAATGTACATCCAGGAGATCGGCAGAATCGCGCCGCTGCCCCAGGGAGCTGCCGCCACTGCGCCAATCTGCGCAGCTGTCTGATTGGGCGTTTTGCTGGGCATTGTCACGACTGAATGACCGGGCAGGAACGGAATCAGGTGCGCCTTCACGCCAATCGGCCCCATGCCGGGACCGCCACCGCCATGCGGGATGCAGAAGGTTTTATGCAGGTTAAGGTGGCAGACATCGGCTCCAAAGTCAGCGGGGCGGCAGAGTCCCACCTGCGCGTTCATGTTGGCTCCGTCCATATAAACCTGACCGCCCTGCCGATGCACCGCCTCACAGATCTCCAAAATTCCGGCCTCAAATACGCCATGTGTGGAAGGATACGTCACCATCAGCGCTGCCAGATTGGCCGCATGTTTCTCGGCTTTGGCCGTCAAATCTGCGATGTCGATATTGCCCTGCTCGTCACAGGCGACGGGCACGACCTTCATCCCGGCCATCACTGCACTAGCCGGATTTGTGCCGTGAGCCGATTCCGGGATCAGGCAAATATGCCGGTGCGCTTCCCCACGCTGCTGATGGTACTGACGAATCACCAGCAGACCCGTATATTCGCCTTGCGACCCGGCGTTGGGCTGAAGCGAAATCCCGTCAAAGCCTGTAATCTCAGCCAGCCAAGTTTCGAGCTGCCGGAACATGATCTGATAGCCCTCGGCCTGATTCAGCGGCACAAACGGGTGCAGATTGGCAAACTCCGGCCAGGTCACTGGAATCATCTCGGAGGTGGCGTTCAGCTTCATCGTGCAGGAACCCAGCGGAATCATCGCTGTGGTTAGCGACAGGTCTTTAGCCTGTAGGCGGTGCATGTAGCGCAGCAGCTCGGTTTCAGACTGGTAGCGGCTGAAGACCGGGTGCGTTAGGTAGGGCGTATGGCGCTGGAGGGCATCTGGGATTTGCAGGCTGGAGTCAATCACGGCATGGGGCACAGGCGCACCTGCAAAAATCGCCAGCAGCTCCTGCACATCTTCTGGGCGCGTAGTTTCATCCAGCGAGATGCCAACTGCTGTCTTGCCAAGAGGCCGCAGGTTGATCTGATGCAGCAGAGCGCGGCTGAGGATTTCGGCCTGCTGATGCCCCACCTCGACCCGCAGTGTATCAAAATAGGGCTGACTGCCCAAGCTGTAGCCTAACTCGCTCAAGCCTGTTGCCAAACTCACCGTCAGGCTGTGAATCTGGCTGGCGATCCGGCGCAGCCCGTCTGCTCCGTGATAGACCGCATACATTCCAGCCATGATTGCCAGCAGCACCTGCGCCGTGCAGATATTGCTGGTGGCCTTGTCGCGGCGGATATGCTGCTCGCGAGTTTGTAGCGCTAGCCGCAGCGCAGGCTGTCCAGTCACATCGCGCGAGATGCCCACCAGTCGCCCCGGAATCTGCCGCTTGTAGGTTTCACGGGTGGCAAAGAAGGCGGCGTGAGGCCCCCCATAGCCCATCGGCACGCCAAACCGCTGACTGTTGCCCACGACAATATCGGCTCCAAACTCACCGGGCGGTTTCAGCAGCGTCAGGCTGAGCAGATCCGCCGCCACCGTCACTAAAGTACCCGCCTGATGAGCCTGTTGAATCACGCTTTCGTAGTCGTACACCGCGCCGTCGGTGGCTGGATATTGCAGCAGCAGCCCAAATGTGCCATCTAGCTCGGCCTGCCGATGATCGCCCACGATGATCTCGATCCCCAGCGGTAAGGCTCGTGTTTTCACCACGTCAATCGTCTGCGGATGGCAAAGCTCCGAAACCCAGAATCGCTTGGCGTGGCTCTTAGACAGCCCGTAGCTCATGGTCATTGCTTCAGCCGCAGCCGTTCCCTCATCCAGCAGCGAGGCGTTGGCAATCTCCAATCCGGTCAGGTCGATAATCAGCGTCTGGTAGTTGAGCAGCGCTTCCAGCCGACCCTGAGCAATTTCGGGCTGGTAGGGCGTGTATTGGGTATACCAGCCGGGATTTTCGAGGATGTTGCGCTGAATGACGGTAGGGGTGAAGCAGTTGGCATACCCCATGCCGATATAGGAGCGGAAAATCTGATTTTTGGAGGCAATCGCCTTCAGCTCAGCTAGTAACTCTGGCTCCGAACGCGCGGCTCCAGTCTGCAACGGGCGATGAATCCGGATTGCGGCGGGCACGGCTCGCTCGACCAGAGCCTGCAGCGACTCTAGCTCCAGCTTGCCCAGCATCGCTTCGATCTCGGCGGCGTTGGGGGCAATGTGCCGTCGCTGAAAGTCGTCTTGGGACTTTTGCGCCACGGGACTTAAGGAAACGCCGCTCACCGGACTATAGAAATCGTCGGAAGTAAGGTCAGACGTAAGGCTAGAAGACGAGTCAGACGCTAGCTGGAGGGGACTGAGCAAATCGGGCGAACGCTCTGAAGACATAGTTTTGGGGATGCTGCGAGGGATCGGGTTGGGCAATGTTCTAACTGTTTTAGCGGTTTCCGTAACAGTTTGCAACAGTTTGCAACAGTTTTAATCAGATTCTAGCTAGATTGCTGCTTGAAAGCAGGTTTGCTACACCGGCTCTTTATAAATGCTTTAGCTTTCGATCAACTCTCTGGCTAGCATTCAGATTGCCCTTCAAGCAGTTGCAGCCTTTTGAGTGCTACCGGCAAGGCTAGAACCGTTAGCTTCTCAATCGCAGAGTTACAGATGCAAGGTTCTCCTGAAGGTTGAGGGTAGTTAAACGTAGTTAAACAGAGATGTCGATCGCAACAGCAGAATCAATCGCGGTCAACAACTCTCCTTTGAGATCTAACTTTTGAGATCTGACTTCAGATCCTGCCAAACTCGCTTATGGATCTGCTGTCGGCTAGAAGGTCAATAATTATACCTTGCGATAGATTTCAGTGACCCCAAAAATCAGGTTAGACTAACCGCTTTATTAAGAAGCTTGTTGATGAATAGTGATTAGGTAGCGATTTAGTCAGTTCGCGTAGGAAGTGAAGATGAGAATATGATGAGAACTCTCTCATGTATATTGAAACCTAGATCCAGCCTGACTACAATGTGGCTATTCGTCTACAGACTGAATTGAGCGGTTTGCTATTTTGCTGCTTAAAACCAGTGATTTCCGAACTAACTCTCAATTTTCTACTTGAGCTGAGTAGTTTGAGCTGAGTAGTTGCCGATGGCGGGTCAAATTTAATGGTAAGTACTGTGGATAGGTGCGCGAATAGACATCTCCATACTTACACGAAACCCGCGTGAACGCTTCTGTAGCGGACGCTCGTCAGTCTAAGGCCGATAGGCTAAAGCCAATACAGGAAGCTGTATGGCGGTTCTAGCCTGCTCACATTGCTGATTTGGAGAATAGAGTACCATGCTAAAACAAACAACAGAGTATCCTGTAGGTGCTGATTTGCTGCTGGGAGCCGAGAGCTTCCTGACAGATCTATCAATTGAAGATGAGGCACTGATCACGGGTGGCGATCGCTCTAACTCGAATAGCCGCTCCCGTCGTCGTCCTCGCCGTCGTCGTCCTCGCCGCCGTCGTCTTCGTCGCAGCAGCACCTAACCTCTCTCTATCGGGCTGAAGGGCAGAGCTGGTGTTCTAGTCCCTTAAGCCTGGTTCGTGAACAGTTTGATTTCCTGAACTGTTCACGAATGAGCCAAATAATTAGCCTACAGTCAGCCCGTCAGCCCGTTTACAGTATGTCGTTCGTTCTATCCCAAGAAAATGTTCTGGCACATCTACAGCAGCGCCATATCTGTGAGAGTCTGACAGCTATAATTGAGCCGAAGCTGGCGAAGAATTTTAATTTACTGGTTGCGGCTGGTCAGCAGAGCTGGCTTGTTAAGCAGGAGCCGCGCCGCCCTGACGGAGCTAAAGGAGATTTACAGCACGAATGGCACCTCCATCAGCTATTCCAGCAGGCTGGTCTGATCGAACTATGCGGCTTGGTTTCAGAGATGCTGGATTTCGAGCCAGAAAGCGGCGTGGCTGTGTTTCGCTACCGACCGGACTACACCGACTTGAGTGAGTTCTACGAAGAAGCCACTGAATTCCCCGTTGAAATTGCCGCCGCCCTGGGCAGCGCCATTGCTCGAATTCATGCTGCCACCTGCAATCTAGAGCTTTTCAATTTGGACGTTGAAGAGCGGTTGCTAGGCGAGCCAGCCGATTCAGCTTCAGAGGCAGACTCAGCTTTGGATACAACCGATGTCGCCGACTGGGGTATGCTCACACCTGATGACTTTGCCGAACTCTCGACGGCGGGCTTGAGGTTCTACCAGCTCTATCAGCGCTATGAAAGCCTTGGGCAAGCAGTCAACGATTTACAGGAGCAGATCGAGCCCTGCTGTTTAACCCACAACGACCTAAAACTAAACAATATTTTGCTGCACCGTGAATCACAAAATTACGAATCACAAAATTACGAATCACAAAACTATGAATCACTAGATGAATCTGCTCGCCCAGTCGATTTATCACATGATCTATCACAACAGGGTATCATTCAGTTAATCGACTGGGAGAAAT
This sequence comes from Pegethrix bostrychoides GSE-TBD4-15B, assembly GCA_019359155.1. GTDB lineage: Bacteria > Cyanobacteriota > Cyanobacteriia > Elainellales > Elainellaceae > Elainella > Elainella bostrychoides. The sequence continues at coordinate 5,252 of JAHHHV010000014.1, read as the reverse complement.
GGGAGTGGGGCGATCCGGCTGCCGATTTGGGGGCGCTGGTGGCCAGCTATCTGAAGCTTTGGCTGCAAAGCCTGCTGGTGAGTGCGGGTATGGAGATTCAGCTGTCGCTGCGGCTAGCCGAACGTCCGCTAGAACGGCTGCAACCGTCGCTCGTGGCCCTCGTGGCCGCCTATGTCAAAACTTTCCCAGCCTCGCTGCAACGGCCTAACTTCTTAAAGAGCGTGGTTCAGTTTGCCGGACTATCGCTGCTTGAGAGCATTCGGGCTAGTCTGCATTACTACGAGCCGTTTGGCAATCAGGAAATCTGTATGCTTCAGGTGGCAAAAGCATTACTCTGTGAGCCAGAAACAGCCAGCAAAACCGTGTTTGGTCGTGTGGATGCCGTAGAGCAATGGTATGACTCAGCCTGGGAGCACAGAACTTTAACCAGCGAATTCGGCGCATTAACCAGCCAGCCGCTAAAAGCACAGAGGCTCGAAGGCTTTGCCGCAGTTGCCCCTGTAATGACTAATGCCGCTAACGCTGAGCCGAGGCTCAGCTCATTTCCTGAGCAGATTGCGGAGATTGCTGAAAATTTGGAAATCCACTCCACGAGCCATATTACCCATTGCCACCATCCGCCACTCCAGCTTCCAGATGCGCTGATCACCCACTACCAGCAGTTGTCTCCAGCCTTGCAGAATCAGCATCTGAGCTGCCAGCTCCGCAATTACCTGGATCGGATCTATTGCAGTGGCGAATCTTGCGGTGAATCTTGTGGTGAATCTTGCAATGAACCGGAGGCCGGCAATCCCCTGGCGCTCAACTTGCAAAACGACTCCTATCGCGGCGTTCAGCTCGACTTCTACAGTCAGCTGCATCAAGCCAACAGCGGCAGCGGCTATCCTGACCTCGACTGGCAGATTTTGACTGAAACACAGGCGGGCGGGCTGGTTCAGAAGCAGGGATTAACGCTGCTCGCATCGTTCGACAGGGTAACTCAATCCCAGCAGGCAGCAGCTCCGCTCATCACCCTACAGTTGCCCAAAAATCGCATCCACGATCGGTACTATGTTGCTGTCGGCAATGCGGGCGGGTTAGGCGAGGTTCTGAACCTCAAACTCAAGGCGGCAGATCGGCTGCAAATCTGCCTGAACCTGACCACAGTAGGCGTGATCGCGGCGCTGCGCTGCCTCACCGAACGGCTCAATCAGCTCCAGATACCGTTTATCTTCAAGGCTCGGTTTGACCCCAGCGAATACAGCTATCGAGATACCGCAGTTCTGGAATTTGCCCAGTCTGACTACCAATCGGTTCAGCCCGTTTTAGAACAGGTTTATCAGACCCATTGCCAAGAGTTTCGCGCCAGCATTCCCCTGTTTATGAAACCGTTAGCTCCCGGATTGGGACTGGCCGAACAGCCCGCTGATTCCACCTATTCCACCTTGAGTCTGCATCGCTGTCAGCTCGTTGCCGAAGCTCTGATTCACTGTTGGCAGCAGCAGATCACCGCACCAGATCTAAAGATCAAAGTCATTCAGCAAGCTTTCCAGCAGCAGGGACTAGACTGGCAGCAGCCCTATCTCAATTCTGGTTCACTAGATTGCTATATCTTCAACCGCTAAAATTGTTCTAGCTGCCAGGGTAGGAGATGAAGTATTCGCTTGTATTACAGCACAGCCAAGAGGACTGCGGAGCAGCTTGTCTAGCGTCAATAGCTCAACATTATGGCAAAACCTTTGCTGTCGCTCGTCTGCGCGAGGCAATTGGTACAGGCCAACTGGGCACCACTCTGCTGGGACTGCGGCGAGGCGGCGAAACGCTGGGGTTTTTGACCCGTTCGGCGGTGGCATCTCATGAAATCTTGACGCATCTCTCGCAGTTACCCCTGCCGGCAATCATTCACTGGAAAGGCAAGCATTGGGTGTTGCTGTACGGGCAGCGCGGCCAGCAGTTTGTCGTGGCCGATCCGGCGATTGGCTTGCGCTACCTGTCGCAGGAAGAGCTGTGGCAGGGCTGGACCGATGGCGTGATTTTGCTGCTGCAACCCGATGCCGAGCGGTTTTATGCCCAGCCGAGTGACCCAATCGGCGGGCTGGGCACATTGCTGCCGCGCCTGCTGCCCTATCGCGGTATTCTGCTGGAGGCGTTTGTCTGCGTCTGTTTGATCGGAATACTGTCGCTGGCTTCGCCGTTTTTTATTCAAATTCTCACGGACGAGGTGCTGATTCGCGGCAATGCCCGCCTGCTGCCAGGAATCATGATTGCGGTGATTGCCCTCTACACGGTGCGAAGCGGTTTAGGGCTAGTCTCAGATTATTTGATTGCCCATTTTGCCCAGCGGCTAGAGCTGGGGTTAATCCTGGAATTTGGCCAGCAAATTTTACGCTTGCCTCTGACCTACTACGAAACCCGGCGCAGCGGCGAAGTGACCAGCCGGTTGCGCGATATTGAGAAGATCAATCGCCTGCTGGCTCAGGTTGTGGTCAGCCTGCCAAGTTCAGCTCTGATTGCGATTATTTCGCTTGGCCTCATGCTGATCTACCGCTGGCAAATGGCGCTGGTGGCGCTGCTGATGGCGGCGGTCATGCTATTGACAACCGTGATTTTTCAGCCCACTCTGCGTCAGCAGGCTCAGCGAGCGATGGTGCTAGAGACGGAAAACCAGGGTTTGCTAGTAGAGAGCTTCAAGGGCGCACTGACCCTCAAGTCTACGGCAGCCAGTCCGCAGCTCTGGGACGAACTGCAAGAGCGCTTTGGCAGGCTAGCGACGCTAATGCTGCGGGTCACGCAAATTAGTATTTACAACGCCAACTTTAGCGAATGGATTGCGGATATTAGCAGCGTTATTTTATTGGGGCTGGGCGGTACATTTGTGATTCAAAATCAGCTCACTATTGGCCAACTGCTAGCCTTCACCAGTTTGAATCGCTATCTCACCTCATTTATCGACGAATCAATTGATTTGGTGGATGATTGGACGAAAGCCAAAGTTGCCTACAGTCGGCTTCAGGAGGTGATTACGGCCAAGCCCGAAACCCAAGGCGATGTTCAGAAGCCCTGGGTGAATTTGGCGGCTGATGCTGCAATCAGTTGCTCCCATCTGGGCTTTCACTATCCGGGCCGGATGGATTTGCTGACCGACTTTTCGCTGAAGCTGGCGGGCGGGCAGGCCATCGCGCTGATTGGTCGGTCGGGATGCGGCAAGAGCAGTTTGGCCAAACTGCTAGCTGGACTCTATCCGGTGCAGACGGGCAACATTCGCGTCGGGGTCTACAGCTTGTCGGATCTGGCACTGGACTGTGTTCGTCAGCAGATTGTGCTGGTGCCCCAGGATGCCCAGTTCTGGAGCCGCTCCATTCTGGAAAACCTGCGATTGGCTCATCCCCAAGCCAGCTTTGAGCAGATTGTGGCCGCCTGCAGCCTGACTGGCATTGATGCGGTGATTGGCGCTCTGCCTGAGAAATATCAAACCGTGCTGGGTGAATTTGGCTGCAATTTGTCGGGTGGGCAGCGGCAGCGGCTGGCAATTGCTCGGGCCATTGTGGCTGATCCGCCAATTCTGATTCTGGACGAATCGACTGCTAGCCTCGATCCCCCCAGCGAAGCTGCACTGCTGGATCGGCTGCTTGACCAGCGCCAAGGCAAAACCACGATTTTGATCAGCCACCGCCCGCAGGTGATTGCCAAAGCCGACTGGATTGTCTTTTTAGAAGCTGGCGAGCTGAAGCTGGAGGGCAAACTGGCTGACCTGAAAGCCTTGCCGGGCGACCACCTCAACTTCCTCGACGCTAACCTCTAAGCTGCTCCCTGCAATTTAGCTCAGATCAAATATGTCAAATCTTCCTGCTCTGCGTACCCTCCAACCCGATCAATTTTTGCCCTCGGTAGGCCGCTGGGCCAAGCTGGGTGGGTTGGTTTTGATTGGAGCCATTGGCGCAACTGTCACCTTAGCTGCTGGTTTGAAATACAGCACCAGCGTTCGGGCGGCGGCGGTTGTGCGACCGATGGGAGAACTGCGGTTAGTGCAGTCTGGCCTCGCGGGCCGGGTCACGGAGATTTTGGTGCAGCCCAACCAGTCTGTGCGGCGCGGCGATCTGCTGGCACGACTCGACCCCACCCAGCTCAATCAGCAAATTCAGCAGTTGCAGGCTAGCCTGCAGCAGGAGCAAACCCAGCTCAACCAGCTCGATCGGCAGGTACAGTTGCTCGATGCCCGGATTGCTGCCGAAACTGACTCAACTGACCAACTTGCCACCATCGCTGAGGCCGAGCTAGACCGAGACCAGCGCAGCTTTCGCGACCAGCAGATTACCACCCGCTCGGAGCTGGCTGAAGCTGAGGCAGCCTTTGCGCTAGCCAGCTCCGAGTTTCAGCGCTACCGACAGTTGGCCGAAGGTGCAGTCTCCCAGCTTCAGATCGAAGAAAAGCAGGCGGCAGTCCGGGTGGCCGAACAGCGAGTTGCGCGGGCCAGAGCTGCTCTGAATCCCAATCCAGCAGCATTGACCATCGCCCAGCAGCGTTTGGCTCAGGTTGCATCCAGCCGAGCCACCAATCTGGCAGCCCTGCGCCAAGAACGGGCGGCTTTGGTGCAGCAGCAGGCTGAACTGCGGTCGCAGCAGGCCGAGACCCAGCAAACCCTGCGGCAGCAGCAGGCCGAACTGGCTAAAACCACAATTCGCGCTCCTGAGGCTGGTGTAATTCTTCAGCTGACGCTACGCAACCCCAATCAAATTGTCCAGGCTGGGGAAACCTTGGCTCAAATTGCCCCAAGCGGCGATGCCCTCAATCTTCGAGCCACTGTCGCCCTCCAGGATATCGGCAGTGTCCAGCTCGGCCAAGTGGCTCAAATCCGCGTCACGGCTTGCCCCTACCCCGATTACGGCCTGCTGAAGGGCGAGGTGGTGGCAATTTCGCCGGATGCAATTACCTCTGCTCAAGCGAGTTCCCAATTGAATTCCCAATTGATTTCCCAGGCGAGTTCTCAATCCTCTCAGCCCGCTGGCTTTGAAGTCACCATTCGCCCCGAACGACTGGAGCTATTGCAGCAGAATCGCCGCTGCACGATTCAGGCAGGCATGGAAGCAGAAGCCACCATCATTGCTCAAGAAGAAACGTTCTTCAGGTTCCTGCTGCGTAAAATGCGGCTGTGGAGCGGCCTATAGGAGCTAAAGATTTCAGTGCGTTTTATCTTTTGGGCGTTGCTGAAAGGCTAATGATTTATACGGGCAAAGGCACTGTTCGATACCTCAAGTAGTGCAACAACAACCGCA
>JAHHHV010000013.1 GCA_019359155.1 Pegethrix bostrychoides GSE-TBD4-15B | reverse complement strand
TTTGCCCTGAATTTGTATCGCCACAATGGTTTTGAGAATATGGCTCAAGCTCAACGGCTCGCTGGCTTTGGTCTGAGCACACTCAAGTTATTATTTAGAATGAAATAACCCTGCTATCTGCCTAATCGAAATACACTGCCTGTTTACGATGTTCGTAACGAGAGTGACAAAATTACAGCTAATGATCTGCGGATAGAAGTTGGTATTGGAAGCTGGCTAGAATTCAGCGTCTTTAGAGGTAGATGGTTTACCTACACTGTAGAAAAACTTACAAGGCTTAAACCTCTTGAGAGTTTTGTGCCGTCCGGTATGTCTAGTGATGATTTAATTCAATGGCTCAAAGAAAGAGGTTATGAACCTGAGCCTCCTGTATCTATTGAAGATCAGAAAATCCATTCCTGCATCTCCATAAAGAAATCATATAGAGTTCGACTAGAGGTTTACTACACCTCCAATGTATTTGGCGCAAGCAAGATCTGTAGGATTTCCAAAAAATATAAATTGATATCATGTTTTAATTCCGAAGCGATAGATCTAAGAGATGAATTCTATTGGAAACTTGTAGAATAATGTTTAGTACAATTGCCAGCCGCATAACAACCCGACTGGAGCAGATTGCCGAGAGAACTTTGTGGTGTTGTAAAGGTTGTTTGCAGCTGCTCAGCCGGAACGTTATCGTACTTAAAATTTTTGGCAAGGCAATGTTGTAAGTCAATCTATCAAGTCTTCAGCTTTAATGCCTTCACGCCCAAACGCCTGAAAAAATTTGGTGAGAAAGGTCTGCGCCTCGCTTTTCTCGTCGCCGCGCAAATGCTGCTGGCAGTACTCTACAAATGCCTTCAAGGTTTCGGGGGTCGATCATGCGTCAAGCCAAACAGGGATCTACCCAAATCATAATTTCTCCAGCGAATTACAGCAGCAATTAGAGCCTTCAGTCTACAGATGCTTTATCCAAGTGGCAGATTAGGGAGTCGGGTAAAGCTCAAAGCTATTCTTACTGTAAAAACTACAGTATTTTGCTTGCTGATTAGTGCTACATTAACCCTAATCCTTACATGCTTGCAGGTGAAAATTTTGTGGTTAAAGCGTAAAGGTAGATCATCTATCACACCAGATGATTTGCCGCACCACATGAAACCCAGACAGTTTTGCCGTCTTTGGCTGAATGCCACCGAGGATGAAGAGCAATCTAGAGGCTACCGCACCCAGTGCGTCAAGCTGCTTTCTCGAATCATTGGCGTGGAAGAAAACACCATAGAGCGTTGGGGGTCTGGAATCGATTTTCCAGGAATGCCTGCCCAATACGAAAATACCTTGAGCTACGCGCTGACAATCAAGCGGATGCTAGAAGAAGGCGGCAAGGCTCAGCGCGATATCTTTCTGGAAGTCTTGAAGCAGCTTGAAGATTCATGAAACTTAATTGTCCCCTCACTGCCAAAGTTTTTACTTTCACTATTACAGTAAATCTATTGACTCATATTTGAAAGTTTCCTATGGTGCAAGCAGTCCTTTCCTTGCAAGCTGCCATGAGCAATCTATATCAGCCTTGGGTGATTATCGCCATTTTTCCCACGCATAAACCCCAAGAAATTGCCCGCACCCGCCACCGCTCTGATGCCGATGCCCACGCCCGATTTCTGCGGCGCTATGTGAAGCAAGGCGAATTCCAGGTCATGTTTGACTCAGACGCAGCACCCACCGAATTGCCTTTGAGAACATTCAGATAATCTTAAAAAGATAGTCGAAACCCGTATCTTGATTTCTTGAGCGAAGCTGCATGAATAGAGCCAGAAACATTGCGTCTCATCTAAGCGTCTCATCTAACACCGACCCCAAATGCAGCTTCAGTCTCCCATCCAGCCGAATTGACGCAGCCTACAGCCGCCGCTCAACTTGCAGCATTCGTCGATAAGACAGCCAGCCTGCTGCCACCATTGCCACGGCAAAAATGCTCAAAAACTTAAAGTGCGGTGCAATCTCGCTCAAGCTCTCACCGCCTGCCGACACCCGCAGCAAAGCCTCATTCATGTGATAAATCGGGTTGAACTGAGCGATGTCCAGCAGGCTTTGCGGAAACAGCGAGCTGGGCAAAAAGGCACCGCCCAAAATCAGCAGCGGCACCCCAAACGCCGCCACCAGCGAATTCACATCCTCGGTGCGCTTCGCCAACTGCGTCCCCAGCACAAAGCCCACCCCGACGTAAGCAATGATGCTGAGGAAGATAATCACCGCCCCCAGCCAGATCTGGCCTCTGAACTCCGCCCCCCAAAAAGCCGCCAGCGCGTAGACCAACAGCGTTTGCCCCAGGCCAATACAGCAGTGCGCCAGAAAAATCCCCAGAAAGTACGAGATGCCGCTCAAAGGCGAAACAAACAGCCGCTTTAAGGTCAACTGCTCCCGCTCCGAAACCACCGTGGCGACGCTGCCGCCCAAGCAGCTAAAAAACAGCGCGGCTCCCACCAACGTTGCCGGTGCGGCGGCTTCCATCGCCTGTTTCATGGGCAGATTAGCGCGGGCAGCTAGAATCGTGCCGTTGAGCAGCAGCACCGAAATGGGGAAAATGCTCCAGAAAATTAGGCTGCGGCGACGGCGCAACAGCTCGATGAGAATGCGCTGCGCCACAGCCAGCGTTTCGTACCAATACTTCATAAAGTTTAAAGAACCTGGAAGAGATCTTGTGGAATTGGCAGAGTTATTTTTTATCGGTACGATGCTTAATAGAGTTCTAGTCGAAGTCTACTGTGAGGAGTTCATATCCGCGTGAGTCAAGACCAGCCAATTTTTCAGCCATCCGTTCAGCCATCCTCAGAATCCCCACAGCAATCAGAACTACCCTTCCCCCAAGTTTCTCGCCGCACCCTGCTGAAGCTAGCAGGCGTTGGGGCTGGCGTGAGTCTGCTGGGCTATTCGCGCTTTAGCAAGCCCCAGCCGACGGTGCATCAGCCCGACCGCCTGACGCTGCCCTATCGCCTCAGCAGCCCCAAAACGGCAGTCGTGATCGGCGGCGGCTTAGCAGGTTTGGCCTCGGCCTACGAGCTGAGCCAGCGCGGATTTGCCGTGACGCTGCTGGAGCGTTCGCCGCAGCTGGGGGGCAAGATTGCCAGCTGGACTATTCAGGTGGGTGACGAGCAGTTTCGGATGGAGCACGGGTTTCACGGCTTTTTCCCACAGTATTACAACCTCAAAAGCCTGGTGAGCGAGTTGGGCGCTGAAGATAATTTTGTGGATCTAAAGTCCTATTCGGTGGTGTTTAAGCAGCAGTACCAACCGGAGGTGTTCCGGCCTAGCCATTCGGCTTTCCCCTGGAACATTGTCGATTTAGCCATCTCTTCGCCCAACCGCCTACAGTGGGGCATCAACCTGACACATCCTAAGCACTGGCAGGTGTTTCGCGCCATCAGCGGCTTCAACGCCCAAAAAAGCTACCAGCAGCTCGATCACCTTTCGGTTTCGGACTGGGTGGCCGACGACTTTCCGCAGGGACTCTACGACCTCTACTTTTTACCCTTTGCCAAGTCCAGCCTGAACGCGCCCGACCTGATGAGTGCGGCTGAGCTGATGCAGTTCTTCCACTTTTATTTCTTTGGCAATCCGGAAGGGCTAGCCTTCAACGGCACGAAGCAGGATATGGGTACTTCGCTGGTGGAGCCAATGGCGCAGGCGATCCTTGCCAACGGCGGCCAGATTATCACCAGCGCCTCGGTGAGCCAAATTGACTGTGCCGAGAATCAGATTCAGTCAGTGCAGTACGAAACCGGAAATGCCGCCAGTGCTGTACCGTTTTGGGTGACGCCCAACCCGTTGTTTGCTCCAATATCTGCGGCTCTGCCGGAGAATTCCAGCAGTCCTTACTACGGCGCAGGCGACCAGATGTATGCGGTTACTGCCAACGGCGAAGAGGCGATCTCGCTCACCTGCACGCATCAGGGCTGTACGGTGCAGCCACAGGCCGACGGGCTGTTTCACTGTCCCTGCCACGGCGCGATTTTTGATGCGGAGGGGCGCGTTGTCAAAGCGCCTGCTGAGCGTGATTTGCCCCGGTTCAAGATTCTGCAACGCCAAGACGAGCAGATCCAGCTGGCGGGCACAGCCTCCGTCCCATCGCCGACTGGACAAACCGCGCAGACTCTAGAAGCCGACTACTACGTGATCGCCACCGATGTCCCAGGGGTGCAGCAGCTCTCGACGCGGATGGTGGGTGCGCCTGTTGCCCTCCAGCAGCAGATCGAGGGCTTGGCGATTGCCGATCCGTTTGCGGTTTGCCGCTTCTGGTTTGACCGCGACTTTGACTGGACGCATAGCGACTTTACTTCGCTCTCCGGCTACCAGCTCACCGACAGCATCACGCTCTACCACCGGATTCAAGCGCAGTTTATCGAATGGGCGGGGCGCACTGGCGGCAGCGTTGTGGAGCTGCATGCCTACTGTTACAAGGAAAAAGAGTTTCCCACTCAGGCCGATTTACTAGCTACTTTTGAGCGAGAGCTATACGAAATCGTGCCCGACTTACGGCAGGCCGAGCTGCTGCACCGCGAGCTAGTCAATCAGAAAAACTTCTCAGGCTACCCGCCCAACAGCTACGCCGCCCGTCCCGAAACCAGCAGCGCGATTGGCAATCTGCTGTTCGCGGGAGACTGGGTAAAAATGCCGTTTCCCTGCGGCCTGATGGAGCGTGCTGTCAGCAGCGGCCTCTTAGCCGCCAACGAAGCCCTGCATCGCGAAGGACTCCAGCGCCGCCCCATTCTATCGGTCAATCCAGAGGGGATTTTGCAAATCTAGCGCCAAATCTAGCGCCAGATTTTCGCGCTGGGTTGATGTTGAGCAGATCGATTTGCGATCTGCTCAGTTTAGATCGCCGCTGAGGGCGCTGGCTATTCGGCTCCCTCAATCGGCGCAAAGCCCTGCCGCTGCACGTTTTCACTAATGTGGCGCGGCTCTAGAAATTGCAGCAGGTAGTCGGGGCCACCCGCCTTAGAACCCACGCCAGAGAGCTTGAAGCCGCCAAACGGCTGACGCGCTACCACAGCCCCGGTGGTGTGCCGATTGATATAGAGGTTGCCCACCTCAAAGTCAGCCTGCGCCTGCTCAATATGGGATGGCGTGCGTGAGTAGAGGCCACCCGTCAGGGCAAAGTTGGTGCTGTTGGCCATTTCGATTGCTGCGTCGAAGGTTTTGGCTTTCAGCACGGCCAGCACTGGGCCAAAGATTTCCTCCTGGGCAATCCGGTCAGTTGGAGCCACCTCGGTAAAAATAACCGGGCCGACGAAATAGCCGCCTTCGGGAGCCGCCATTTCTAATGCGACGCTGGCCTCCGATTTGCCGATTTCGATATAGTCTAGGATTCGCTTTTGGGCGTTCGCGTCGATGACCGGGCCAACCTGCGTGCTGGGCAATTCTGCCGCGCCGATATTGAGCGAGCGCGTCGCCTCCACCAGCCGATTCACAAAAGCCTCGTAGATTGGCTCCAGCACAATCACCCGCGAACAGGCTGAGCATTTCTGGCCGCTGTAGCCAAAGGCCGAATAGACTACGCCCTGCACCGCCTGATCTAAATCAGCGCTCTCGTCTACGATGATGCCGTTTTTGCCGCCCATCTCGGCAATCACCCGCTTCAGGTGCTTCTGTCCGGGCTGGAGTTCGGCAGCTTCGCGGTAGATTTGGCAGCCGACTTCTTGGGAGCCGGTAAAGGTGATCATGTGAACATCTGGGTGGCGCACCAGATGCGAACCGACCGTGGCGCCTTTGCCGGGAACAAACTGGAATACGCCAGGGGGAATGCCCGCCTCGACCAGAATTTCGGCTAGCTTGGCGGCAATCACCGACGAGACTTCGGCAGGCTTCAGCAGCGTACAGTTACCTGCCACTAGCGAAGCCACGGTCATGCCGGTCGGGATAGCCAGCGGAAAGTTCCAGGGCGAGATAATCAATGAAATGCCGCGCGGCTGATAGTGATAGCGGTTATTTTCGCCAGATACGTCGTAGTTTGTGCCCTGGTCGAGCCGCTCCATTTCGTCCGCGTAGAAGCGGCAAAAATCAATGGCCTCGGACACTTCCGGATCAGCCTGTGCGAGCGCTTTGCCCGTTTCCAGCACCATCCAGGCGCAGAGTTCGGCGCGGCGCTGCTCCATAATCTCAGCGGCTTTTCGCAAAATGTTGGCGCGCTCTTGAGCAGGCTTTTTCTTCCAGGCGGGGAATGCAGCTTTGGCGGCTTGGATGGCGGCTTCGGCCTGCTCGAGGTTCAGTAAGCCGACGCGACCAATCACTTCGCTGGGGCTGGAAGGATTCACTGAATCGACCAGATGATCAGTTTCGATGCGTTCGCCATTTACCAGCGGCAGGTAGGTTTTGCCAAGCTGCTGGCGCACGGACTGCATGGCGGCGGCGGCGATTTGACGCTGGTTTGCGTCAGCATAGTCGGTGTCGGGCGAGTGAGCGAAGCCGGAGGGTTTATGGGCAGCGGGTTCTTCCGCCAGCACCGGAGCTGCCAGTAATTCCTCGACCGGGCGCTCTTCTAGGTTTTGACGCAAAAACGACGAATTGGCTGTGTTCTCCAAGAGCCGCCGAATCAGATAGGCCATGCCGGGAATCAGCTCGCCGTAAGGGCAGTAGACCCGCACCCGAAAGCCTTGATCGACCAGCGCCTTGGCCAGCTTATCAGCCATGCCGTAGAGCACTTGCAGTTCCACCCGCCGCGCCGGAATGTTCAACTCCCGCACAATTGCAATGGCATGAGCCTGTGAGCGAACGTTGTGGCTACCAATCGCAGCGTAGAGGTGCTCATGGTTTTCCAGCAGCAGTCGCGTCATCTGCTCAAAGTTTGCGTCGGTAGACTCCTTCTGCGAGTAAACCGGGGTTTCCCACTCATGCTGATTGGCTTTGATCGTTTCTTGATCCCAGTAAGCGCCCTTGACCAACCGCACGGTCAGCGGCGTGCCCCGCTCTTTTGCCCATGCAATTAAGTCTTTCAGGTCGCCGTAGGAATCGCGCAGATAGGCTTGCAGCGTCACGCCCAAATCGCTACGGTGACGAAACTCCTCTTCCAGCAGCAGCTTCTTCAAAATTGCCAGCGTCAGATCTTTGTAGACATATTGCTCCATGTCAAAATGCACCGCCGCCCCTAGCTCCTGCGCCCGACGCAGCAGCGTCCGAATCCGCTCGCTCACCCGTGCCTCGCTGCCTGCCGCATCCAGCGGATCAAACTGCGAGTAAAAGGCCGTCAGCTTCATCGTCACCTGCACCTTGGGAAGCGGCTGTCCGTCGGCTTGATCAATCTGCTCGACCGTAGACCAGCGCTGGGCAGCTTCGGCCAACTGCTGCATTAGCTCTAAATACCGCTCCTGATACAGTTTGGCCTCCGATTCGGTGACGACAGCTTCACCCAGCAGATCAACTGTAAAAGTCATTTTCTGTTTCCGCAAGCCTTCTGCTGTTTTGACAACCTGCTGGATCGTTTCGCCTGCAATATACTTATGCGCCAGCATTTCCACCGCCGTTGAAACTGTCGTCGCGGCCATCTGTCCCGGCACTGACTCAGGGCTGGCAAAGCTGAGCAGACCTTTGAGCGCAGCGGGTAGCTCCACCGAAGCATCGCCCAAATATTCCTGCATGTGCCGCGCAATTTCTGGCTTGCTGTGTAGCGCGGGCAGACAGTCAATAAACCGAAACATCTGCACTCGCAGCCCCGGATTGCTCATTGTCCAAGCCAACAGCTTGTCATCCCAACGGATTTGGTCGCGCATCTGGCTGAAAAAATTGCGGTTCTCGCGGGTGGCGCTCAGGAGCTGACGGGCAATGGCCTGTGTCTGACTCTCGTAGGGGTTAAAAATTTTCTCTGCTTGTAAAACCATAGCAACTCGTCCTCAGTTCAAAATTAGGTCAGGCAAGACTAGCAGCATGGAGCGATAGCGATCCTGCTGTCTCTATTGTCCAAGTTAAAGCGGCAATCGACATCCCAAATCTGCTCTGTAGGGAAATCCTGTCAAATATTTGACAAATGGTAGGCAGGAAACGGGCAGATCACAAACCCTCTCACAAACCCTCTGCACTGCTCCCAGCGTTCGCAGTCGCGCCATCAAAGGACTGCTGTTGCTACAAAGCGACGAACGGGATTATACCAGCATCTGGCAGTCGATAGTCTAGGATTGCCGTTTTTTACTCACTGCACCCGTGCCAATGTCACTGATCAGCAAGGGGCTATTGAGATGCTCGCTCACCAGATTGACGACGTTCAGCAGAAACCTCTAGAACTAGCCAAAACGACGATGATGCTCGACTCTAGCTAGCATTGTGAGAAAGTACAGAAGGCGCTAGAGCAGGTTTATCCAGAGATTATGAGCAAGATTTAGTTTGAAGTGTCAGCGAAACTCTCGAAATCAGAGAAGGCAGCGCAAGGGAAAAGAAGGCAGCGCAAGGGAAACAGAGTTTGTGCCTGTGGCAGTGCGTTGGGTGATTGAGCGTTCCAATCGTTGGGTGGAACGGTGCGAAAATTTGGGGTCAAGAACTTTACTCTGCTCTCTAAACCCCTATGACTTGCACTCTACCAGAAATCTCTGTTTCGCGATGTTGGTCTAGGCGGACTGATTGGACTCCAGCCGGGTCGAGAGCGATTCCAGCTGTTGCGTTCATCATCCTGCAAATCTTCCAGGCAGTCTTGACGATCATCCCGATCGTCTTCGTCAAAACAGTCTTGGAGATCTGCTTCTATTTCTTCTCGACTATCAGCTTGATCGCGGCGTAGGTCTTTGAAGCATTCCTTGCGATCGCGGCGGCTGTTCTCAGCATAACAGTCTTGGACATCCTCTTCAAAATTTCTATGTTCATCTCTAAAGGGCGGAAAAGGCAGAGACTGTGCTTGTAATGGAATAGAGCGATTGATGACGCTAGGAGTGTCTTGATTGGCAGAATGGCGACCCCAAGCGCTTCTTAGGCTGTCAGCGAAAGCCGGGTCATACATGCCGGATATTAGGCTGAGAGACACTACCAGCAAAGGTGATGTCTTTGAAATTAACCGCATGATTTAATTCCTCTCTGCGTATATTGTCATCTCTGATGCCTCTACTCTAAGCTCGACTGTTGCTCGCCTGCATGAGCCTCCAGCCCTAAATCGCTTCTAGGACTTTAGGCTCAGCGGTGTTCAAAACAGAACTTTTAGCTCAAGCTCTAGAATCCGTACATTACGCCTAGTCCTACACCTACAGCGACCGGGTCAGTGAATCCGACGTTGACGGCACTGGTGGCGGTAAATCGACGGGAGAGCGGAACATCAATGCCTCCGGTTGCTAGTCCGCGCACAAGCACATCGTTAAACAGACCCTTTGACGAAATCAGTAGACCCCCGCCCACAAAAGGGATCAACTGCGTTTCTCCAGAGCTAGATCGAACTGGAAAGTTGACGGTTAGCGCTATTGTATTATCGTTCCGAGTACTGCCAAATACATTAGCGCCTCGAATTGACAATCTGTCATTCAGGTCTTTTCTATTCATAATGGCGAACCCACTTTCGCTCAGCCCTATATCTTCACCGCTCAGTCCAATACTGCCGCCCACGCCAATGAAGTTACGCGGTTGGCGCGACTCAGTCGGTTCAGCAGTTTCATCAGATGGTGTCGCATCAGATGGTGTTACATCAGATGGTGTTACATCAGGTGACGGCGAGGGTTGAGCTAGACGAGAAGAAGTTTCAGCATTGACTGCGGTCTGCGAAGATTGAGCTTGAACGACTTGCTCCCCCAATGTCAGAATTAGAGCCATATTGAGAGCCATCGAAAACAACCGAGTCGAAGGGTGGAGCATGTGGTTTTGGTAAGATGTCAGAAGTGATTGAAAGTGATTGAATCTGTTAAGTCGCGTCAGAATAAGAAGCTAGACGATAAGAATCGAGAATTCTCAACTGTGAATTCTCGATGCGAATAAAAGCAAAACGTTTTTGCAAATCCATGAAACTTTAGAAGTACAAGAGTGATAGAGCAATCGACTTCTGACCATTCACTGTAAATTTTGCCTTGTCAAACGTTGGTCGCCCCTGTCCTCCCTGAGCCGTCATGTTGGAAAACCCAATCCCCTCTTCAGGTCTACCCATGAAGCCTCGATCCAGCGTGCCGTTTTGGTTCTCATCGTGAAAGGCCGAAACCGCGTATTCGCCAGCTGGAACATTCTGAAATGTCACGGTAGCGCTTGCATTATTTGACTGAGCCGTGATGTACTGCATTGCCGCAGTGCTCGAACAAACCGGGAAATCCTTGTCTTGCTGTCGCCACAGGCAAACCATGACCGATCCCGACTGGGAGTGAACTCCGGTCACGTTGACGGTGATTGATGATGGCTCTGCTGAAACAGGTAAACCCATGAGAGCTACAGCAGCGCTCAGCAGCGGATATACCCATAGGTTGGCACGAATTGTCTTCATGTTTACATCTCCATAAGTTGACTCGTCTGTATCCGTAGGATATTCAAGCGCAAGATTAATGAGTTCTACAGATTACTCAACCATTCACTCGACCATTTGGTGACGAACTGCAAATACCGCAATCTGGATGCGATGCTCAACTGCAAATTTGTTCATCAGACTGCGAATATAAGTTTTGATTGTGCTGACGCTGAGGTGAAGCAGAGTTGCCATTTCACTGTTGCTGTGCCCTTCTACAAGCAGTTTCAGCACTTCCTGTTCTCGATGCGAGAGGTGAAACGGATATTGATTGGATCGCAAATCTCGACAGTAGAATTCTTGTTGCGTTTTGTTTGACTTCATAGCAAACCAATTTAGGATGGTGGGAGCTTTCAACATCAGCGAACCTGACAAGCCTTGGATAGAGAAAATCGTGGAATTTCCATAGAAAAACTATAGAGGCTGAGAGACTTACAGCACATGAGGCAAATGTCCCAAATGCGACAGGACTAAAGTCCTAGAACTGTCCGGGGCAGCAGGTTTAGAGAGCGAGTGTGCAGAGAAGCAGGGTGAATATTTCTAGCTAGACTCAGTAAAATGAGACTAAAGTACCAGGCTGGACGGGAAAGATTAGGACATTTCACACTGGGAATAATTCGTGCCAGTCAAATACACTAGAGGACAACCGCTTCAGACTGCGGTATTGTCGCTTTTTAACTTACCGGATGAAAATCTCTGCTCGTCAGCTTATGCCAGCACCCAGCCGCCCGTTCCGTCTGCTGCTCTATTTAGAATGGCTTCTGCTGGGCATGGCGTTGGTAACAGCTGTCATGCCCGTTCCGCTCCAGCCTTTTATCCAGTTCTCAGCTCTGGAGCTGCTCTGCACAGTTGGACTAGGGATGATGGGGCTGCGGTTGCCCAGCCAGACGCTCTCTAAGATTCTGTATACCGCTTTAGAGTTCGGCTTGATGCTGCTGCCAATTCTGGTGACGGGTCAGAATCGCACCATTCCAATTCTGGTCATGCTGATTGCAATCCGCAGCAGCCAAATGTTTAAGCCGTTGGGACAATTGATTGTGGTCTGCTTGGCCTTTACACTTGCAGTACTCTTCTTTAACAAGAGTGGCCCGATGGATCAGTTTATGACTTCAGTTCTAAATTCAGTCAGAGATACAAACACTCCTCAGTCCTTATCTTCTGAAAACACAATCTTGCTCTTAAAGTTTCATGGGGGTCTTTCATTTGGGCTGGTGCTCACCTCCGTAATGCTGCTCGTCAATCATCTGCTTGCAGAACGCCAGAGTCGCAAGGATTTGGCCACGGCTCATGAGCAGCTTCAGCGCTATGCCGCGCAGATCGAAAATCAGGCAACGCTTCAAGAACGGAACCGAATTGCGCGCGAGATTCACGATGCCTTAGGGCATACGCTGACAGCTCAGAGTATTCAATTGGAAAATGCGCTGCTGTTCTGCCCTGCCGAGGCCGAAAAAACGCAGATGTTCTTGACTCAGGCCAAGCAGCTCTGCTCGAAGTCGCTGCAAGAGGTGCGGCAGTCAGTCTCCACATTACGGTCTCGCTCCACTAAAGGCCAGACGCTAGAGCAGGCTATTACGACTGCGGTGCAGGAGTTCCAGCAAAGTTCAGCGGTGCAGCTCGACTATTTATTTGATCTCAATGCAGCCGTCCCTGCTGAAGTTAGCATTGTTGTCTGTCGAATCATTCAAGAAGCGTTAGTAAATACATATAAGCACAGTTCAGCAACTCGTGTCAAAGTACAGCTGCGATCTATAGATCGAGAGTTGATTCTCGTCGTGGCTGACAACGGCTGTGGCTTCGACCCAAGCCTGAACAGAACGGGATTTGGCCTGCAAGGAATCCGCGAGCGCACCATGGCGTTGGGCGGTCAGTTTACGCTGATTGCTCAACCCAATCACGGCTGCTATATCACTGTGTCGATTCCTTTACCCGATCTCTTACCCGGATAAGTTCCATGATTCGCGTACTGCTCGTTGATGATCAGGCCATTATTCGGCAAGGACTTAAAAGTCTGCTGGATACAAAGCCAGATATTGCTGTGGTAGGTGATGCTGATAATGGCCAAACGGCACTGGCACAGGTGGCAGCCTTGCAGCCAGATGTCGTGCTGATGGATATTCGCATGCCGGTGATGGACGGCGTGACCGCAATTCAGCAGATCAATCAGCGATTTCCGACTGTGAAAGTGCTGGTGCTGACGACTTTTGATGATGATGAATATTTGCTCCAAGCCATGCGGTTTGGCGCTAGAGGCTATTTACTCAAAGATACGCTTTCAGATGAGGTGGCAGAAGCTGTTCGAGCCATCCATAAGGGCTATACGCATCTAGGGCCAGGGCTGTTTGAGAAAGCGCTGATGCCTACGGTTCTCGTCTCTAATGAGGTTTCGGCTCCAGTAGCTCCGTCAGTTCCGACGGCTAGCTTGCCGCCAGAACTAGCGGAGCTGACCCCCAGAGAGCGTGAAGTGTTGCAGCTCATTGCAACCGGGTCGAGCAATCAGGAAATTGCTGAAAAGCTGTTTATTTCAGTGCGAACTGTCAAAAATCACGTTACCAGCATCTTGAACCGCTTAAATTTGCGAGATCGCACCCAGGCCGCCATCTTGGCCAATACATTTTTACCGCAGCTCAAGCTTGATTAAATCGGGCTTGTGCAAAATTGCCATCGCCCTAAAGTCCTACCTTGCCTTCGCGGTCTAGCTCTATAGTCCCGATTGCGCCAAGGCTGACTTGAGACTATAGGACTAATCGACCTGGGACTTTTGCTCCATGCTGGACTGACACTTGCCTCCTAGCATTTAGGGATTCACCGACTAGAACCTGTAGCGTGAGGAGAATCAAGTGATCTGGAGTGATCCGTTACCGACCGTACCAACGGCAGTATCAGCAGTCGTGTCAACAGTTTTAATGGGCAGTATTCTGGGGCTGGCTCAGCCCGTTTGGGCAGCTCCCGTCAAGATTCAGGCTATCTCCATTCAGCCGACTAGCGATGGCTTTGAACTGGTGCTGTCAGCAGCCCAAATGCCGCAGCCGCCCCAGGTTTTGATGGCAACTCGCCAAAATGTTTGGACTGCTGATCTGGTGAATGCAACGCTAGATTTGGCAGATGGAGATTCGTTTGAGCAGAATAATCCCGCTCCCGGCATTGCCTCAATTGTCGTTACCCAATTTGAGCCGGATAATGTGCGAATTGTGGTCACGAGTAAATCCCAGACGCTTTCAGGTGAGCTAACTCGGCGAGGTCAACCAGGCATTACCTTTAATGTCTACGCGATTCCTGATCAAGCAGCTGCTAGTCCTTCTGCTACTCCTTCTACCAGTCCTGCCGTTAGTCCAGTTCCCAATCCAGCCGTGCTTGTCCCCGATCCAGCTGTTTCGTTTAGCCCTAATCCAGGTGCGGCGCGATCTGTCCCAAATGCATTCCCAGATACATTGCCGAGAGCAATTCCGCCTCCGGTGGGAGATATTGCGGTCGCGACCACAGATGCTTCAGCAGGCTTAGTCAATCTGGAGACAGCAGAAGTCGTGCCGCGTCTGGTGCTCCGCAATGCGCCTGTCAAAGATGTGCTGGCGCTGCTGGCGCGGGCGGCAGATCTCAACCTAGCTTTTAGCGATCCTGAGTCTGAACCCAATGCTGCAACCAATGCTGTAACCAATGCTGCCGATCCGCTGGCCAACCGCGAGATTACGGTATCTTTGGATATCGAAAATGAGTCGATTCAAAACGTATTTAACTCGGTTTTGCAGCTCGTGGGGCTAGAGGCCAACCGCAGAGGCCGGACGATTTTTGTGGGCAGTCGGCTGCCAACTGCGGCGCGTAATTTGGCCGTTCGCAGCCTGCGGGTGAATCAGGTGCAGGTGGGCGTAGCGCTCAACTTTTTGGTAGCAATGGGAGCCGAGAGCGCGGTCAGCCGAGAGCGCTTAGTCACCAGCGTCAATGCCGTTGCAGTGCAGTCGCTATCTGAGGAGGACACCGCCGCGATTCCAGCAGCCGTGACCCAAACGCAGACCACCACAGAGCAGCGGCTAGAAACCCAGCGAGTAGACTATCAGGATTCAGCACCGCCTTTGCGGGGACTACTGGTATTTGGCGATGAGCGCACCAACATGATCACGCTGGCTGGCTCGCCTGAGCAAATCCGCATTGCCACCGCTCAACTGGTTCAGCTCGATCTGCGGCGGCGGCAGGTGGCGGTGAATGTGCGGGTGATTGATATCAATCTGTCGGCAATTGAAGACTTCAGCAGCAGCTTTTCGTTTGGCATCAACGATATCTTCACGCAGTCAAATCAGGGCGCACTCACGGTAAATATTAACGACTTTAATGGTGAGGGTTCAGAGGGCAACTCGCGCAACGCCTTTGCGGCTGAGCTGAACGCCCAAATCCAGGAAGGCAACGCCCAAGTGCTGACTGATCCCACCCTGCTGGTGCAGGAAGGCCAGACCGCAACCGTGGCGATTACCGAGGAAGTTTCGACGACGACTGGCACAACCACGTTCAGCGATACAGGCGAGGTAGTGAGCTTTGATCAGGACGATCCGCGAGCCGCTGGACTGACGCTGGCTGTGGCGATTGACCGCATCGACGACAATGGCTTTGTCTCGCTTTCGGTAGCGCCGACAATCACGGCTCCGGCAGGACAGCAGGAAAACCCGGACGGCTCGTTAACCACCCTGCTCTCCTCACGCTCGCTGCAATCAGGACAGGTGCGGCTGCGCGACGGCCAAACGCTGATCCTCTCTGGGATTATCCAGGATTCTGATCGATCTACCGTTACCAAAGTGCCGATTTTGGGCGATATTCCGATTTTGGGAGCGCTATTCCGCAGCACGAGCCAAAACAATCAGCGTCGTGAGGTGATCGTGCTGCTCACGCCCGAAATTTTGGATGAGTCTGGCGATGCGGCCTTTGGCTACCGCTATACCTCTGATCGCGATGTGCAGGAACTGCTGAATCGACAGCGCCCCTAGTTTGCTATCTAGTTTTTTGTCTCGCTTGTATTCAATCTGGTACTTTAGTCGCAGCTGATTTAGGAAGTTTGATCCATGTGCCAGCTCAGCGAGTTTCCTAAGATCAAGGCTAATGATTCACGAGTGCCAGAGCGATGCAAAAAACAATGCGGACTGCGCCATCCAATTTCTTTACAGCCCGCCGCTGGATACAGGGATTGCTGCTACTGTCGCTAACGGGCGGAACGCTGCTGACTATACAGCAGTCAATCCGCAATCCCGTTACTCAAGATGGGGCTGAAACCGTCCAGGTGAAGCGTCAAACCCTACCAATTGTTGTGACGGCAAATGGATCGGTCGAGCCAGAGCGATCGATTAACGTCAGCCCCAAAACGTCGGGCTTGCTGAAGCGACTGCTGGTGAGGGAGGGTGATCAGGTCAAGGCTGGCCAGATCATTGCCGAAATGGATGACTCGAATCTGCGCGGTCAGCTCGCCCAAATGACGGGCAATCTCGCCTCGGCCTCAGCCAATCTGCAAAAGCTGCGGGCAGGCAATCGCCCGGAAGAGATTGCGGAAGCCCAAGCCAAACTCGACGAGGCCAATGCCGTCCTAAAAGAAGCAGAGCTAACCCTAGAGCAAGACAAAGCTCTCTATGCAGATGGGGCACTATCTCGCCGCGATCTGGCAGGTTCTGAGTCCCGGCGAGCGACGGCAAAGGCGCAGGTGGCGCAGGCACGGGAAGGTCTAACGATCCAGACAACGGGGCCGCGCATCGAAGATATTCAGGCCGCAGAGGCCGCAGAGGCCGCAGCGCAGGGGGCGGTTGATCAAATCCAGTCTCAGCTAGACGATATGGTGATTCGCGCTCCGTTTAGCGGCACGGTGGTGCGAAAATATGCTGATCCGGGTGCGTTCGTTGCGCCCACCACCGCAGCCAGCGCCGAAAATTCGGCCACTTCTTCTTCAATCTTGGCGCTGGGCACTAAAAATCGGATTGTGGCAAACGTTCCCGAAACCAGCATTGGACGACTGCGCGTCGGGCAGACTGCGCTAATTCAAGCCGATGCGTTTCCAGGGCGAACCTTTACGGGAACCGTCGCCGAAATTGCGCCTCAGTCTACAGTGCAGCAGAACGTCACCAGCTTTGAAGTCAAGGTTTCCCTGGTCGATCCAGAGGAACTGCTGCGCTCTGGGATGAATGTCTCTGTGGATTTCCAGGTGGGCAAGCTGGAGGATGCCGTCATGGTGCCCACGGTGGCGATTGTGCGGCAAGAGAACCAGACGGGTGTTTACATCCAGTCAGATGATGATCAAACTGAGTTTCAGCCGATTCAGACGGGTCTGACAATGGGGAATCAGACCGAGGCTTATTCAGGCTTGCAGGGCGATGAACGGGTGCTGATTGGGTTGCCCAAGTCTGCGAAGTCCTTCGCGTTTCCACCCTTTGACAGCAGGCCGTGAACCGAGATGAAACATCATATGTGGAGAAGAACTGTCCCACCCAAATCTGCTGCATCCAAACCTGCCGCACCCAAATCTGCCGCATCTAGCTCAGCTTTATTGCTGGATGTGACCCAGATGGCGGTTGATTCGCTCTTGAGTAATCGACTCCGCACAGGTTTGACCATGCTGGGAATGATTATTGGCATTGGTTCAGTTGTGGCCATTACCTCGATTGGTCAAGGCGTGCAGAAATCGACTGAGAAACAGATTCAAGCTCTGGGAACGAACGTGATGATGGTAATGGCTGGCGCTTCTAAAACTCAAGCGGGAATCAGCCAGGGAATAGGTTCTAGCTCAACGCTCACTTGGGAAGATGCAGAAGTGATTGCCGAGCAGGTGACGGTGGCGAAGGCGGTGACTGCCTATCTGCAAAAGCCCTCTGTGCAGGTAATCTATGGAGATGAGAATGTATCTACAACGATTATTGGAACCGACCTCAATTACTCTGAGGTCAAAAATATCTATCCTGAGTTTGGCCTATTTTTTACGCAGGCCGATCTCGATAGCGCTCGCTCGGTGGCGGTGCTGGGAGCAAAAGTGCGAGACCAGCTGTTTGGCAATCGTGATCCCGTGGGAGAAGTGATTCGGATTCAGCAAAAGAGCTATCAGGTGATTGGCGTGATGGAAGCAAAAGGAGCGGTCGGCAGTCAAGATCAAGATGATATGGTCTATATTCCGCTCACTAACATGTCGCTGCAACTCGTGGGCAACAATGCCCTCTCCGGGACAGCAATCACCGGATTATGGCTGTTGACCGACAGCAGCGAGGAGCTGGACACCGCTCAATTTCAGGTGACGAATTTGCTGCGCCTGCGGCATAACATTTATCCACCCGATGACGATGACTTCAATATCACGAATCAGGTTGATATTATCAATACGTTTAACACCGTGATGAGCACCTTAACGCTAATGGTATCGGCGGTGGCCGGAATTTCTCTGGTGGTAGGCGGCATTGGCATTGCCAATATTATGCTGGTAACGGTAGTGGAGCGCACCAAAGAAGTTGGCCTTCGCAAAGCGCTGGGCGCAACCAATCAGACAGTTCAGAGCCAGTTTTTAATTGAAGCCGTTCTAGTCTCTACGGTAGGCGGCAGCATTGGAATTGGCGGCGGTATAGTTCTAGCTGCTGCCGCCGCCACCGCTTTTCAGATTCCCCTGATTATTTCGGTTCAATCTATTGTCGCAGGCTTCTCGCTATCGATCGCGGTGGGACTCGCCGCCGGGGTTGTCCCAGCTCAAAATGCAGCTCGACTCGATCCAATTGTGGCGTTACGGAGTGAATAGATGAGCCAGTCTATTTTTATAAAGCCATGATTGAGCTTCAGAACATTACCAAAACCTACTATCTGGGAGAAGTCGAGATGCCCGTTCTACGCGGTATTAACCTGGAAATTAAGACGGGTGAGTATATGGCGATTATGGGTGCGTCAGGCTCTGGCAAGTCTACGCTGATGAATATCATCGGCTGCCTAGACCGCCCAACGGCTGGCAGCTATCTGCTAGAAGGCGATGATTTAACGACTTTGAGCGACGATGAGCTGGCCTATATTCGCAATCAGCAGATTGGGTTTGTGTTCCAGCAGTTTAATCTGCTGCCGCGTCTGACCGCACTCGAAAACGTGATGCTGCCGATGGTCTATGCGGGTATACCTAAACCCCAGCGTCAAAAACGCGCTGCCCAAGTGCTGAGCCAGGTGGGATTGGCCAATCGGCTCAACAACCGCCCCAACCAGCTTTCGGGAGGACAGCAGCAGCGGGTGGCCATTGCCCGCGCCTTGATTAACCAGCCCGCGCTAGTGCTAGCCGATGAGCCGACTGGCGCGCTCGACACGAAGACAGCCCAGGAGGTAATGGATTTACTGACTGCATTAAATCAGCAGGGCATCACGATTGTCATTGTTACCCATGAGCCAGATGTTGCGGCGCAGACTCAGCAGATTGTGCATATTCGAGACGGTTTGATCCTGGATGTTTACCACCATAGTCCAACGCTGGCTCACTAATCTCATCAGGACAGTCACATGAATTCATTAAAAAATCTGGTTGATCAAGGCATGGCCGATCTGCAACAGGGCGATTTAGAGATGGCGTTGAGCTGTTTTGTGCAGGCACTTCGACAAAACTCTGGCTCTGTCTATGTCGCTGTGAGTCCCGTTGGAGCAATGAATTTGTCCTGTCAGGACATTACGCAGGAAATTACGATTCTGATCTCGCTCAACAAACTCGATTCAGGATTTAACTCGCAGTCGGCGGTCTATATTCAGGACGGTTTGACGACTCAAATTGTGCCGCTGGATTCACCCTAAAAATCACCCCAAAATTTATCCACCTAAGGAGGCTCAATGACAAATTCTCTCTTGATCGCTGGCTCGCTGATTGAACGCGGCATTATCGATTTCCAAAATGGTCAGACAGAGAACGCGATTGGCTTATTCACAGCTGCGCTCCAGCATGATTCAGGCTCAATCTGCGCCTACGCCAATCGCGCTACAGTCTACTACACTCAGGGCTGCTATCAGCAGGCGCTCAACGACCTGAGTCGCGCTCTAGAACTTGCGCCAAATCTGTTTGCGCTCTATATCAATCGCGGACTCACCTACAACAAGCTGGGAGAAACAGAGCGATCAACGGCTGACTTTGGGCAGGCGATTCGTCTTGATCCGCAGTGTTTCAGCCAGCTTCTTAATCAGACGATTGTGCTCTCGCCCAAAGAGCCTGAAATTGCTGCGGCTCCTGCTTCTGCCAATTCACAGCCTTTGACTTACAGCCTGACTGGCGTTGCCCGCAAAGAGCTGCATCAGGGTATCTTTAAGGTGTTTAGCACTATGTCCGAATTCTGTGCGGCGGTCAATATTCCCTGGGATGATTTCACGCTGCGTAAAACCCAGACTGACGTACTTAAATTTGCTCTTCTACTCTACAATCAGGCGATTGCCAAAGAACCAGATAACCCGTTCCTATATTGGGATCGAAGCTGTCTGCTCAGCGATACTCAGCAGTTTGAGCAAGCGATTCTGGATCTGAATCGCGCCTTGAGGCTAGCTCCAAACAACGCCGTATTTTGGTCGAATCGAGGTGTCGTTCACTATAAATTACTCGATCTGTCTAGCGCACTCTCTGATTTCACGAAAGCGCTGGAGTTAAATCCTAACGATGCAGCTATTTTTGCCAATCGAGCCATCGTCTTGATTGGACTCAAACGCCTCAGAGAAGCCGTGATCGACCTTGAACGAGCCATTCAAATTACGCCTGACAACGGCATCTTAGTGCGCCTATACGAGACGCTATCGCTCTCAATGCTTGAACAGCAAAAGCGGCATGACTGCTCTATCTAGAGTTTGATTGTTGCGTCGCCACTATCCGGCCTGCTGCAAGAGGCGAGTCGCAGCCTCTGCCGGAACAGGCGGCGAAAACAGATAGCCCTGGTAGTAGTCACAGCCCAATGCCTGCATTTGAGCTAGCTGCTCCGGCGTTTCCACCCCTTCGGCCACTGTGTCCATGTCCAAGCCCTGTGCCAAAGCGGCAATCGTCTGTACCAACTTGGCCTGCCCCTTGCCGACGTTTTGCACAAACGAGCGATCAATTTTTAGTGTGTGAATTGGGAAGCGATAGAGATAGCTGAGCGAAGAATATCCTGTGCCAAAGTCATCCAGACTCAGCTTGATGCCCAGCGCTTGCAGCAGCTCAAATTGAGCAATCACCGAGGGCGAAGCCTCCATCAACAAACTCTCGGTAATCTCCAGCTTCAGGTTGGCGGCAGCGATTTGACTCAGGCTCAGGGCTTCTTTAATCTCGGAGGCAAAGTTGGGCTGCAAAAACTGAGAGCCTGAAACGTTGACGCTCATCACCAGCGATTGTCCCAGCCCCATCTGCTGCCAGGTTCGCATCTGCCCACAGGCCGATTGCAGCACCCAGCGGCCAATCGGCAAAATCAGCCCGGTTTCTTCGGCAATTGGAATGAACTCTAGCGGCGACACCAGCCCGCGCTCTGGATGCTGCCAGCGAATCAGCGCTTCAAACCCGACTATTTTTTGACTGGAGAGCGAGACAATCGGCTGATAGTAGAGCTGAAACTGAGAGCGATGCTGGACTGTCAGCTCTTCCGCCGCCCGACGCAGATCAATCTCCATCTGAAGCCGTGCCACGGTTTGCGTATGCATGGTCTGATCAAACGTCACATATCGCTCGCGTCCCAGCGCCTTAGCCCGATACATGGCCGTATCCGCATCGCGCAATAGCTCTTCGGCGTAGCCGTAGCTGTTGGACGAATGAGCAATCCCAATACTGACCGAGGCAAAAACTTCATGCTCTTTCAGCTTCAGCGGCTGTGAGAGCGCCATTTGTAGCTCGTTTGCCAACACCTGCGCCTGGGCTGTATCTTCAACGGTATTTAGCAAGATCGCAAATTCATCGCCACTGAGTCGGGCAAAGGTTTCTTGCGAGCTGAGGCAGTACTGGAGCCGCTGGGCAATTTCAATCAGCATTTGGTCGCCAACCGTATGCCCCAGACTGTCATTGATTAACTTAAACTGATCGACATCCAAAAACAGCACTGCAAATCCCGACTGCTGCTGGTTCTGCTGATTTTGTTGATGCAGCCGCTGCTGTAGCTGCTCCAAAAACAGCACCCGATTGGGCAGTCCCGTCAGGGCATCGTAGAGTGCTTGCTGCTTGAGCTGGGCGGCGGCACGATGCCCCTCAACCGCAATGCTGGCTAAATGAGCGGCGGTTTTCATCATTTCCAAATGATGTGCGGTTGGCTCACAAGGAATGCAATGCGACAGCGCAAAGGTGCCCAGCACCTCCCCTGCCTGCGACAGAAATGGGGTTGACCAGCAGGCGTGAATATTGTGGCCAATTGCAAAATCGCGGTAGAGTGCCCAGACCGGATCGGTGGCGACATTCGTAACAAATATGGCCTCGCCCCGGTAGGCTGCCGTGCCGCAGGATCCAGTGCCTTCGCCAATCACCAGCCCGTCTAAGGCAGCGGCAACTTCGTGAGAGAGGCTGGGCGCGGCTCCGGCTCGCATCCGCCCCGCTTCGGCATCCAGCAGCAAAATGGAGCAGAGTACACCGGGGGACTGCTGTTCCAGCAGCAGGCAAAGGCTATTGAACACCTGCTGGAGATCTGAGCCTGCCGCGATGCTCTCCAGAATGCGGGTCTGGGTTTGCAGCAGAGCCTCCGAACGCTTGCGTTCTAGGGCGGTGGCCAGCAGATGCGTAATCGCCTGCAAAAAATGCAGGTCATCGGCGGTAAAGTCGCGGACAGTTGGCGCATGGGCGCAGAGGATGCCCAGCGGCTTGGTCTGGCCAGGAATCAAGAAGCTGATGCTGCTTTGGCTCTCAGGCGGCAGCCAGTCGGGGCTCTGGTGCGGCAAGTAGACGCTAATTACAAACGGTTCTTGATCCGTCCAGCCCAGGGCTTGCTGAATATCTTGCAGTTGAGGCAGATCTGGCGATTGAGGTGTTGAGCCAGCCATCGCCTGTACAGTGCTGCCATCCGAGAGCACCTGCCAAATCTGGCTGTGGGGTAGCTGCAAAATCTGCTCAACCATCGCTGTTGCCGCCTGAAACAGCTCAGGGAGTTCAATGCCCGCCAGCGCCTTTTGTCCAAGTGCCGTCAGCGCTGCCTGTCGCTTGGCGTGGGTGATCAAATCTAGCCGGCTGACCGAAGCGGCATCAGGTGAGTGGATAGCAGGCGGCAGATGAGTCATGGGAGGCGCTTTGAACAATATTCGGGGCAGCTCTCTCTAAAAGCTCCATCTGTCATTATCGCCTTAGCAATTGCCTGACTCGCCAGCGTGCTGGCACGAGGCTTTGTTGATGAAGCAACCTTGAAGCCTCAGCGTTCTCCACATCTGGTCGCTAATCTGCTGTGTTTAGTACAGATCGGTTTCAGGGGGGAGCTGAAATGGATTCTCGCTGAGCGAATCACTGTGAGCATTCATGGAATCTCTGTGCTGCTGGGGGCGCTGCCACTGATCTAGAATGTCGACAATCAAGATTTCTTGAATAAACGTCTTGGCAATCACGGCCAGCGGCAGCGCCAGCAGCAGCCCCAAAAAGCCGAAGAATCGTGCAAACACGAGCTGAGCGGCCAGGGTCATTGCGGGCAGCAGCGAAACCTGATTGGCCATAATTGTGGGCGTGATTAGGTAAGCCTCTAAGTTCTGGATTACTAGATAAAGCACTACTACTGCCAGCATTTTCCAGGGCGTGTCCAGAGCGGCCACCGTCAGCGGAAACACCATGCTCAGCGTTGGGCCAATGTTAGGAATAAAGTTGAGCAACCCGGCCAGCAATGCCTGCGCCAGCACAAAGTCAATCTGCAACGACCACAGGCCAATGGCACTGAGCAACGCCACAGCGGAAGAGCTAATCAGCGCGCCCCCCAGCCAACTCCCCAGAGCCGCCTCGCTTTTAGTCAAGACGGTATCTAGCCGACTGCGATAGAAAGCTGGACAGATCTGAATTAGGGCACTGCGGTAGGAGGCGGGATTTGCCAGCAGCATCAGCGTAAAGATTAGCACCAGCAGAGTTTGCAGCAAAGCTCCAAGCGAGCCTGAGAACACCGCAAAAAAGTTGGGCAGAACGGCGCTCAGCAAAATCTGAACTTGATCAACCAGGCTAGTTGAGTTGGGCAGCTCAATCCCGGCTAGCCAGTTGGGCCGGTTGTTCAGTAAGCGTTCAACCCAAAAAACAACCTGCTTCAGGCCCTGAGGAACGAGCGCAATTAGCTGGAGAAACTGATCAACAAAGGGCGGCACAATCACGTAGGTAATCAGAACCGCTAGCAGCGCCGCTGCACTCAACGCCAGTAGCAACGCCCGACTGCGCGGCATCCCCCGCTTCTGGAACTGACGCACAATCTGGTTGAGCGCCACCGCCAGCACGACTGCTGTAAAGACTAGCAGCAGCACCTGCCGAATCTGCCAGACAAATACCAGCACAATCAGCAGGCAGAGAATGCTAAGCCACTGACCAAGATTCACGGGTTTCACTCCAAGCAACGCTGGCCTATTTTACGCTGCTGTGGTCTCAACTGTGCCTATTCCGCAGATTGAGAGATTTTTACTATCGACTCAGCCAAGCAATTGCCTCGCGAATCCAGTCTTCGGCATTGTCGGTTTTGGCGAGCGCGGTTTGCTGGCCTACGGCGCGGAGCGCCTGAATAATTTCGCTGTTGCTGTAGCCCAGCGCCATCAGGGTGATTTCCACTTCTTCCTGTACCGTTCCGGCAGGGCTGGCATCGGGCGTGGTGGTAATGCCAGACTGCTGCCGCCATTCGACCAGTTTGTTTTTCAGCTCTAGGGCAATGCGCTCGGCGGTTTTAGCGCCAATGCCGGGGGTGCGCGACAGCATCCGGGTGTTGCCGCTGACGATCGCCTGAATCACGTCGCTGAGGCTCATGCCGTCGAGCAGCGCCATGGCAATTTGGGGGCCAACGCCGCTGACGCTGGTTAGCTGCCGAAACAGATCGCGTTCGGCAACTGAGCCAAAGCCAAACAGCACAATCTGGTCATCGCGCACCTGCTGATGGGTGAAGATCTGCACAGGTTCATTGGCGGCTTGAGCAGAGAGCGCTTGCAGCAGCCGAGGCGTGATTTGCAGGTCATAGCCAATCTGATTCACCTCCAGCGTTAGAATGACCCGTCCGGCAGCGGGCTTATGGATGGCGGCAACGGTGCCTTTGAGGTAGCTAATCATGCCGGACTCTGGGGGAAAGGGCAGTCAAAGTCTTTACATTTTAGAGAAAACTGGTCAAACAAACTGGGCAGGTCGTGAATCTGCTGATTCAGATCAAACTGATTCAAATCAAAAAAGCCGAGCCGGAAGTCCGACTCAGCCTATTGTTTCATCTGTTCAACCTGAGCTGTGCAGTACCTGTCATCTATATAGATTAGAGCTTCGGCACGTACTGCTCTTTTTCGGGGACGACCGTGTACTCTGCCACAATCTGCCGGAACTCATCGCCATCGATGGTCTCTTTTTCAATCAGCAGATCGACCAGACGATCAATCACGACTCGGTTCTCTTCAACGATCTTGCAGGCATCGCTATAGCAATGTTCGGCAATGGTACGCACCTGAGCGTCAATCCGGCTGGCAATCTCGTTGGAATACTCCGAGCGTGTTGTCCAATCCCGACCCAAGAAAACCTCGCCCTGCTGACTTTCCAGCGATAGCGGGCCGAGATCTGACATGCCAAATCGCGTCACCATCTGCCGAGCCATTCCCGACACCATCTGCAAGTCGCCACCTGCGCCCGTGGTGATTTCAGCGTCCCCAAAGATCACCTGCTCTGCCGCGCGACCACCGAGTGCGCCTGTAATCCGCGCCATCATCTGGGAGCGCGAGATCAAGCCCTGCTCTTCATTCGGTGTAAACCAGGTGAGTCCCTGGGCTTGCCCGCGCGGAATCAGCGTCACTTTTTGCACCGGATCATGCGCCTGCACCAGCGTCCCCACAATGGCATGGCCAATTTCGTGGTAGGCAATCAGCCGCTTGCTCTTGCTGTCTACCAGCGGCGTACCTTCCATGCCCGCCACAACCCGATCGACTGCATCATCGATTTCCAGGATGGTCATGGCTTCCTTGCGACGACGGGCAGTGAGAATCGCTGCCTCATTCAGCAGGTTGGCTAAGTCAGCGCCCGTAAAGCCAGGAGTCCGCCGCGCAATTGACTCTAGAGAGACTGACTCAGAAATTTTCTTGTCGCGGGCATGAACCTGCAAGACTTCTAGACGACCTTTAATATCGGGTACGTCTACCGTCACTTGGCGATCAAAGCGACCGGGACGCAGCAGCGCCGAATCCAATACGTCGGGGCGGTTAGTGGCCGCGATGATGATAATGCCAGTGTTGCCCTCAAAGCCGTCCATCTCGGTGAGGAGCTGGTTGAGGGTTTGCTCGCGCTCGTCGTTGCCGCCGCCAATGCCCGCGCCGCGCTGCCGACCCACCGCATCAATCTCGTCGATAAAGATAATGCAGGGGGCGTTTTCTTTGGCTTTTTTGAACAGGTCGCGCACTCGCGAAGCGCCAACCCCGACAAACATCTCTACAAATTCCGAGCCGGAAATGCTGAAGAAAGGCACGCCCGCTTCGCCCGCAATTGCTTTTGCCAGCAGGGTTTTGCCTGTACCTGGGGGGCCGACTAGCAAAACACCTCTGGGAATCTTGGCACCCACTGCGGTGAAGCGCTCAGGCTTCTTCAAAAAGGTGACAACTTCTTGCAGGTCTTCTTTGGCTTCTTCAACGCCCGCCACGTCGTCAAACAGCACGCCCGTCTTGGCCTCCATCATGAAACGCGCCTTCGACTTGCCGAAGTTCATCGCCTGTCCAGGGCCACCCGGCACGTTATTAGAGCGCCGGAACAAGAAAAACAGACCGCCAATCAGCAGCACCGGGAAAATCAAATTGCCCAGCAGTCCCCAGATTGCGCCATCGTTGCGGGGTGGATGCACGTCAAAGGCAATATGGTCGGCTCGCAGCTTAGAAATCAGCTCAGGCGCGTTGCCGGGAAGATCGACCCGCAGCCGCTGGACGCGATCGTCCAGCTCCGGATCGGTGGCT
Source organism: Pegethrix bostrychoides GSE-TBD4-15B (assembly GCA_019359155.1). Classification (GTDB taxonomy): domain Bacteria; phylum Cyanobacteriota; class Cyanobacteriia; order Elainellales; family Elainellaceae; genus Elainella; species Elainella bostrychoides. The sequence goes on along the minus strand of JAHHHV010000013.1, from coordinate 31,051 downwards.
TCCACAATTGCCGTGCGGCCATTTTCATAAAAATCGACGCTGGTAATCCGGTTTTGGCCTAGATAGTCCAGGAACCGCCCGTAGGTCATGCGGGTGCTAGCGGTATTGCTGCCAGCGTTAATGGCTGTAGTAGAAAATGCGCCCTGCCAGATGAAAAAGCCGACGACCAGGAGCGGCAATGTCCAGAGGAGCACAATTCTCCAGGAAAGTTTCATAGTTAAACTGCCTCAAATTGTTGGGTAAAGCTTGAGCGTAAATCGCCGATCAATTGCATATCAAGCACATATAGCTGACGACTTTGAGGTCAAATGCCGCACCAAAGTCGCCATTAATTCACAGGTCAATTCGCATATCGAATTTTGTTAACTGAGAACCAATCTTAATTAAATTTAACCTAAATTTGCTCTTCCGCACAATCTCATCCTGAAAGCTCCTCTCGAAAGCGCCTCCAGAATTCCCGTCAGTAGCTTTCAGGAATCTGATACGGGTGGTTGAACTCGGCATTTTTTTCAGTTCGAATGTACTATTCTTAAGGCATGGCTCGCGCTATACAGGTTTCATGACTTCTGTTTAATTTAATCCGGAGAGCATTGAATATGGTGGTCAAGCTAGCTGCACGTTCGGGACAATTTTCGCTTGGTTCAGTTCTCAGCGTCGATCTCGGTCGAACTTCGACGAAAGCCTGCCTTTGCCGCAATCCTGACGAAGTTGTGCTGATTCCGGCCAATGTCGCGCATCTCAGCGTCGAGCAGGTGCGGCGAGGCGGCTTCGAGTCGCAGCCCACCGATCCGCTGCTGGACATGTGGCTAGAGTTTCAGGGACGGGGCTATGCGATTGGTCAGCTTGCTGCTGACTTTGGGGCGAACTTGGGAGTCGGCCAGTCCAAAGTCGAGGACGCGCTGGTGAAGGTGCTAGCCGCCGTGGGCTACTTCAGCCTCCAAGATAAAATCTCGGTGGTGCTAGGGTTGCCCTATTATTCGCAAGAGCAGTTTGACCGCGAGAAAGAGCAGATTACTAGTCTGCTGCGTTCGCCGCATGTCATGAGCTATCGGGGTGAGCTGACCAGCATTGACATTGAACGCGTCTGGGTAATGCCAGAAGGCTACGGCAGCCTAATCTGGTGCGAAGCTCAAGACAAAAAAGCCTCCAGTCCCGACTTTCCGCAGCTCTCGATTGCCGTGGTTGATATCGGCCACCAGACCACTGATTTTCTGATGATCGATCGGTTTCGGTTCGCCAGAGGCGCTTCTAAGAGTGTGCCGTTTGCCATGAGCCAGTTTTATGAGCAGGTGGCGGCTCAGATTCAGGGGGCAGACAGCCAGTCACTCTCGCTGATTACTGCCGTGAACCGACCGGAAGGCGAGCGGTTTTTTCGTCCCAGAGGCGCGACTCGACCCACTAACCTCGATGATATGCTGCCCAGCCTGCGCCGCAGCTTTGCCCGCGAGCTGTCCTCTCGGCTGATGGACTGGCTGCCGGAGCGCGTCACCGATGTCGTCGTCAGCGGCGGCGGCGGCGAGTTTTTCTGGACTGAGTTTCGGCCTCTGCTCAAAGAAGCTCAGCTCAAAGGTCATCTGGCCAAGCCCTCGCGGCGGGCAAATGCGCTGGGTCAGTATATCTACGGCGAAATGCAGCTGGCGGTGATTCAAAATAGGCTGGCTGTGGTTGGCTGATAACTTTGGGCTGAGCAACATCTGGGCTAGGGCGTGTCATCAATTGAGCCAAATGACGGAAGCAGCTAAATAAATCGCTCCTAGAAAATTCCTTGCCCGTTTATCGTAACGGGTAGCAATCGCTCGATACTGCTTCAGCTTGGCAAAGAAGTTTTCAATCAGATGCCGCGCTTTGTACAAATCCTTGTCATACTCCCGTAGCTGCTTGCGGTTGCGGCGCGGCGGAATCACTGCTGTCTTTCCCTGCGCTTGCAGTGGCTCAATCACCCGTTCATCGGCATCGTACCCCTTATCCCCCAAGATTGTCTCTGCCACAACACCCGGCAATAGGTGGTCGGCTCCTTCTAAGTCACTGGCTTGTCCTGGGGTAAGGTGAAACCTCACAGGGTTGCCCAGTGCATCGACAACGGCATGAATTTTGGTACTCAATCCCCCTTTGCTGCGACCAATTGCTTCTGCTTCTGGCTCCTCCCCTTTGCCCCAGCACTGTGCTGGTGGGCGCGCACAATGGTGGAGTCAATCATGGCGTATTCGTTATCGGCATCCTCAGCTAAGTGCTGAAACACTCTTTCCCATACCCCGCTCTTTGCCCAGCGACTAAAGCGAGTATGAACGACGCGAAAATCCCCAAATCGGGCTGGCAAGTCTCGCCAGGGAATGCCTGCTCGGTAGCGGAACAACACCGCTTCGACAAACAACCGATTGTCCTTTGCCGTCACCCCTACATAGCCCTCGCGTCCAGGCAGTAAGTCTTTGATCCGTTCCCACTGGTCATCTCGTAGCGCGTAACGTCGCGTCGTCATTGCTAGTCTTGTTTGTCCATCTCTAAAGATTTGCTAACTCCAGCTTACCTAATTGATGACACGCCCTAGGCATTCAAAATCAAACGTGAAACAATCAGGGTGAGCGCTGGCGATCACTCAGGTTTTGACCTGCTGCCCATGACCCCTAGCAAATCCTCTAGCTCAAAACCAATGCTCGTCAAGTTTACAGCAGTCGAGGCTGACCAAAGCCTGCTGCGAACGGTCGAGCAGCTCTTAGACAGTGGCTCATACGCTAGCTTCAGCGATCTCTGTAAGGCGGCACTGCGGCTGATGCTGGTTTCAGCCGATGCCGAACCCGCTGACTCGATTCCCAACCCAGACCTCGCGGCGCTTCGTCAGCAGGTTCAGCAGCTGGCTGAGCGCTTAACTCAGCTCGAAGAAAAAATGCAGGCAGCGCCCGCTGTCGCCGAAGTCGATCCGCTGCTGTCGCGGTTGGCCCCGTTGCTGGAAGATTTTTAATGATCTGATTGGCTTGAGTGGCCTGATTGGCCTGAACTAATGGCCTGAACTAGTGGCCTGAACTCTAGATTCACCGCGAGGAGAGTGCCTTGATCAACTATAGGGTCGCAAATCTGCGATCTGTAACGGTTTGACCGCCTATCTATCCCTATAATGAGAGGGTAAAAGTTTAAAAACCTATACAAACGCTTAAAGCCTCTATTTACAGAGGTTTGTGAGATTTAAGCTTGTCAGATTAGCAAAACTACCTGCCGAATCTAGAGCCAACGGGGAGACAGACATGACTCTGATGGAAACTAAGACCGAACCGATGGTGCTCAACATGGGGCCACACCATCCCTCCATGCATGGCGTGCTGCGGCTGATTGTCACCCTCGACGGGGAAGATGTCGTAGACTGCGAGCCTGTATTGGGCTATCTGCACCGAGGCATGGAAAAAATTGCCGAAAGCCGCACGCCGGTGATGTACATTCCTTACGTCAGCCGTTGGGACTATGCGGCAGGCATGTTTAACGAAGCCATCGTCGTCAACGCGATTGAAAAGCTGGCTGACGTGCCCGTTCCCAAACGTGCCAGCTACATTCGGGTCATCATGCTCGAACTCAACCGGATTGCTAACCATCTGCTCTGGCTTGGCCCTTTCCTGGCAGACTGTGGCGCTCAGACCCCCTTCTTCTACATCTTCCGCGAGCGCGAGCTAATCTACGACCTTTGGGAAGCGGCTACTGGCTACCGGATGGTCAACAATAACTACTGGCGGATTGGCGGTGTGGCGGTCGATCTGCCCTATGGCTGGGTCGAGAAATGCGAAGACTTCTGCGACTATTTTCTGCCCAAGGTCGATGAGTACGAGAAGCTGATTACCAACAACCCGATCTTCCGGCGGCGGGTGGAGGGCATTGGCACAATTAGCCGCGAAGATGCGCTGAACTGGGCGCTCTCTGGCCCGATGCTGCGGGCTTCTGGGGTGCAGTGGGATTTGCGGAAGGTGGATCACTACGAATGCTACGACGATTTTGACTGGGACGTGCAGTGGGAAACCGCAGGCGACTGTTTTGCCCGATATCTGGTGCGGGTGCGCGAAATGCGCGAGTCGATCAAGATTCTGCGGCAGGCGCTGAAGGCTCTACCGGGCGGCTCTTACGAAAACCTCGAGGCGAAACGGATCGCTGAGGGCCCCAAATCAGATTGGGCGAAAAACTCTGACTACCAGTTCATCAGCAAGAAAATTGCCCCCACCTTCAAAATCCCCAAAGGCGAGAACTACGTGCGGGTTGAGACGGGCAAAGGCGAGGTCGGCATTTACGTGATTGGAGACGATAGCGTGTTTCCCTGGCGGTTTAAGATCCGAGCGGCTGACTTCAACAATCTGCAAATCCTGCCGCATTTGCTGAAGGGCGTTAAGGTGGCTGATCTCGTCGTCATCTTGGGCAGCATCGACATCATTATGGGATCAGTTGATCGCTAGTCGAGTAGCTGGATCACTGAGCCTCTCTACAGAATCGAGAATTACTTCAGGGCAGTAGGTTTACTGCCCTTTTTGCTGCGGCTTGTTTGCTGAGCAGCTGGCAGCTTCATGAAACCTGCCAGAATTTAATCAAGTTGCCACGAGTTTTTTAAAGACAACTCCGTAGGTTTACGAAGCTTTCGCGCCAGCCTCCGCAAAAATGCCCGTACACCTGACGGATACAATCCAATAATTTACAGATAATTTAAAGATCGCAGAGCGTTGTCCAACTTCGCTCTTGCTCACCAGGAACTCTACCATCACTGACCATGAACGTCATGAACGCCGACTTTACCGAGCTAGAGCTATTAGCTCAATCTACTGATTTCAACTTTCTGCCACAGCAAAGCCTGAGCGAAATTGCATTTACCTACGTCGATGCGCCGATTCATGAGCTGTTTGACTTGCTTGAAGCAGCCGTCGAGTCCTACAGTCTGGTGCGTCATCAGCTAGCAAGCTGTCTGCGTAAAAGCGCAGAGCAAGAGATTGAGTTTTTCATGTCGCTGCTGCAAGAGCGGCTGAATGCTTTGCTAGGTTCGGCCAGTTCCCCGAAGCTGCCCGCGCATCTGCAAGCCTATATTCGGGCAGACAATCGGGCAGACAATCGGGCAGACAATCGGGCAGATACACAGGCAGCTTGACAGATGCTATTGAAAGCTGGGGAATTCTTCGTAAAAGGTAAAGTGTAGTTACACCTGCAAGCCTGCGAGGGTAAATCGATGAATTCTTCATTTCCAATCGTTACATCTGCGGTCGTGACCTACCTGAGCGGTCTTTTGCTGACGGCTCCGGTTCTAGCTCAGACCCAGACTCCGGTAGCGCCTGCGCCTACTGCACCCGCTGCACCTGCTGCACCCGTTGAGCAGCCTAGTGCTGAGAGATCTTATAAAGCCGGACTTGAGTTCCTGAAGCGGCAAGATTACAGCAGCGCTCTCGATAGGTTTGATCAGGCCATTCAGATCAACCCTGAATACGGAGTCGCCTATTTGCAGCGCGGCATCACCCTGGCTGCTACTGAAGACTATGGGGCGGCGCGAGCCGACTATGACCGGGCGATCGAGCTGGCGCCAGAGCCACCCGACTCCTACTTGGCTGATGCCTACTTTTATCGCGGCTTCGCCAACTATCAGCTCGATGACGCATCTGCCGCCCTCTCTGACTTTGGTCAGTCCTTAGCGCTCAACGCCAAAGCTGCGCCGGCCTATTTCTATCGCGGCATAATCTACAGCGATCAGGGCAATAGCACTGCCGCAATTGCTGATTTGAGTCAGGCAATTGCGCTAGATAAAGGCTACGGAGATGCCTATTTGAACCGGGGCAGCCTGCGCTATGAGATGGGCGAAACTGAAGCGGCTCTAGCCGATCTCAATCAGGCCGTGAAGTATCAATCTGACTCGCCCGTCGCCTACTACAATCGAGGCGTCGTCTATGCCAGTTTGGCAGAGCCGGGGCGGGCTATTTCTGACTATAGCCGAGCGATTAACTTACAGCCCGACTATGCCGAAGCCTATCTGGGACGGGGACTGGCGCTGGCGGCTTTGAATGATTCTGAGGCAGCAATGGCTGACGTGGAAACTGCGATCAGCTTGGATGCCAACGCGGCTGAAGCCAACAAGGTGCGTGGCGATTTGCGAGCGATTGGTGGCGACTATGAGGGGGCAATCGATGACTACAATCGGGCGCTCTCGATTCACCCCGACTATAGCGATGCGCTGAAGGGACGAGCCGATGCCTACTTGGCCGTAGGCGCAGCCCGTGAAGCTGCCCAAGACTATGAGGACTACCTGGCCATCAACCCAACTGACGCAGCTGCATTGACCGCTCGCGGCCAAGCTCTAGCCCAGATCGGCAACCTACAGGACGCACTGCGAAACTTCACGCAGGCAATTCGCAGTAACCCCAGCAATGTTGATGCTTACTACCGTCGCGGCGAACTGCTGGCGGCAACCGGCAATCTGACGGCGGCAATGGCCGACTACCAGCGCGCCGCAGAGCTTTATCTGAAGCAGGGGCAGGCCAGCGGCTATCGGCAGGTCTTGACCAGTATGCAGGAGATTTAGAGTGTTACCAAGACAGCTTCCCCAGACCTGATTGCTGAGGTTGGGAAAGCTGGGATGGCCTGGATGCTTCTAGAAGAATTGCTTCTAGAAGCGCCTGTGCTCCGCTAGCGAGTGCGAATCGGCGTTCCGCAGGGATAAGTTTGGGGACGGGTCGCCATTTGAGCAGACTTCGCCACCTCAGCAATGGGGCTAGGGGGCAGTGCTTGCTGGTGTTTTGCCGCCAGGTAGTCAGCGCGCATCGTCTCCAGCATGGCTTCGCGGCGGTCATAGAGCCGCTTCAGCGGACGCGCTGGAGCCTGGTTGATCACATAGGCGGTCAAAATCGGCAGCGCGATCGTGCTGTCGGTGTAGCAAACAATCGTGTTGGGCAGCTCTTCGGGATCGACCTTGCCCCAGCTCACGGCCTCAGAGGGAGTCGCGCCGGATAGCCCGCCCGTATCGGGTCGCGCATCGGTGATTTGCACGAAGTAGTCATGGCCGCGCTCTTCCAAGCCTAAGACTTCATGCAGCTGCGGCTGGGTTTGCAGCAGAAAGTTTTTGGGACTGCCGCCGCCTAAAATCAGTGCTGCGCTCTTGCCTTCGACCTCTGGAATGCCGGACTCACGAGCCGCATAGACAATTGCTGCCGTCTCGTTGACATCCATTGAGGGGTCGATCAATAGCTTGGAGCCTTCTAGCGCCAGCGCTGCCACGTTCATGCCAATCGAGCTATCGCCTGGTGAGGACGTGTAAATGGGGACACCGCACTCGTAAGCGGTAGAGAGCAAGCAAGGATGCTGCACTCCAAGCTGCTGCTCGACGGCGTGGATATATTTGCCCAGCAGGTAGTGAAATTCGGCTGTGCCCATTTGCTTCTGGAACGGCTCGGCCTTGAGTAGCTCGCGAATAAAAGCGTCGGTTTCGAGCAGCACGTCATAGCCGAACACAATGTCGTAGATGCGAATCCGCCCTTCTTGGCGCAGCTTGGCATCATCGACGAACGGGTTGCTGGCGTAAAGATCTAGCCCTAGACCGTAGTGCAAATCGTGGTACAGATTAGCGCCCGTGCTGATTATCCAGTCCACAAATCCATGCCGAATCAGGGGCGACAGTGCCGAAACGCCAAACCCGGCTGGAGTTAGCGCGCCGGACAAGCTCAGGCCGACGGTCACGCCAGCTTGCATCACCTCACGGCTCAGCAGATGGCAAATTTCGCGCAGCCGCGCTGAATTGTAGGCTGTGAAGTAGTTGTCGATTAAATCAACTAGGTTGATATCGGCGGGCATGGGTGCAGAAGCAATCTTGTGGCTTAGCAATGACATGGTGGCTCTCCTAATAGTTGCGGAATAGTTACGGATAATAATTGCGGAAATTGCCTAGACAAACGTGAAAAACTGCCGCCAGACTGCATCTTGTTGCCAACCCAAAAAAGCCCTGCTGAGCCAGCGAATGGTTATATCAGCGGCTACGTAGCAAACCTACAAAATGGCCGCTATCACTCGTCCGTTACGGCGCAGCAAATGAGCTACGGCGCAGCAAATTGCGTCAGCCTGGTTCAGTTGGCAAACTTAGTTGGCGATTTAGTTGGTAAAAACTCTGGCTAGCGATGATCGACCGAGTTTGCGAAGCTCCCTGGGCTAGGGATCGTCGATGCCGTGGGCATCACCTGCAAACCTTCAGTTACAGATCGATCAGCGCATACTGGGCCCTTCACAGCGATCCGCCCAGGAGAGTGCTGGATCTGAGAAGCGCCGACGCTGTAGTTTCATTTCCAGATCCCACCGAGTCCAGGGGTGTCCAGCTAATGAAAAATATTTCAACGCTCTTAAAGCCCAATTAACGAACAAAATCAAGTGTAGCACTTGCTCAAAACCTGTCTTCAGAGTAACTACGGAACGGACGGCTGGCTTCGCCCAATCGCATGAGCCAAACCAGATATTGCTAGGGGGCAAAGCTAAGGGCAAACCTTAATCTCTTCAGCTGCAGGTTCCGTCCGGTATTAGGATCGAGAGAGCGCTGTGGAATTGAGAGGACAGAATGCAAGCAAGAACTCAACCTAGAACGGCAGTGGCCAAGAGCGCCGCGAAATCTGAACCTTACCTCTGGCTGCATCTAGCCGGAATTGCTGCCCTGCCGCTCTTCTTAGATGTTTGTCTAGCGGGGCTAAGAGCCAGCAGCACCCTGCCGAGACCCTTCGTGCTGCTGCTCGTTGCGGTCGCCGGGATTGCTCCCATTGTCTGGATGCAGTGGCAGCGCCCGTTCGGTATTTTTAGCCTGCTGGTGGTGGCGCTCAAGCCTGAGCAGCTCAGCCAAATGCAGCGCCGGATTTTGGCTCAGTTTAAAGCGCCGATTGGCCGGATTGTAACGCTGATTGTCGCGGGGCTAGCGCTGACAATTCTGTGGCAGCTCAACCAATGGATCCCTGAGATTCGGCTAGTGTCGGTTGCCGGAGGGCGCTGGGGCGGGCTGCTGCTGGCGATGGTGAGTTTTTTGCTGGCTCATTTGGTTTTGCAGGTTCCAGCCAGCGTTTTGCCCGTGCTGCTGACGCCAGACAGCAAGCTGATGCCGCCCTATCCAACCGCCAAAATTGCTGAAGATTTCACTCTCATTGGCCTGCGGGTTCGGCAGATTTTGCCTATGGTTTCACCTGCACCTGTCGAGCCTGTCGAACTTGCGCCTGTCGAACCTGCACCTGTCGAACCTGAGCCTGTCGAACTTGTGCCTCCGTCTCAACCTGTTGATGCCCCCGCCTCAGATTCTCGTTCGGTTCCTGCAACAGCAGACGCGACTCAAGACGCAGCTCAGCCTGTGAAAGCCAGTCCTGCAACAGCCAGCCCTGCGGCAGTTAAGCAGGCTTCCGGTAGCGCCTTGATTTCAATCGCGGTTCCAGAGCAGACTGCCTCAAGTCCTGCTGATAAACCCCAACCAGAACTCCAACCAGAACCCAGAATCATTCACTCGCTAGCCGAGCTAATTTTGCCGGATAGCAGCCCTCAAGTTAGCCAGACAATCGTGACAATTAATGCGCCAGCCCCAGAGATAGCAGCCCCAGAGATATCAGCTCCAGAGACATTACCACCCGACCCAGAGCCGCACGTGAAAAATACAATTGTGCAAATCGTCATTCCCTGACATCGACTCGCTCAGTGTGATGTAAACTACCACTGCGTGGTGGCGCTAGCCGGAATTTTAGAGAGATTGCCCAGCACAATTTCTAGACTGGCATCAATTAAGCTGATGGGCTGGCTTTCAGCGTTGGCTGTATTCGTCCAAGCCACGACAATCAGATCATGCACCGGCAGGTAAACCACAGCAGATGAAAAGCCAGTTGCATCTGCATCGGTCTGTCCCCAAGTTTCGCCCCAGCGGGTTAATGAGTTGAGAATCCCCAGACCGTAGCCACCTTTCCGCATTTCAACAATCGTGAGCATCTGCTGCTGTGCAGCGGGAGTGAGCAGCTTTTTCTGCTGAAATAAGGCTTGGAAAAATCGGATCAAATCTGGCGCGTTGGAAATCATGGCCTGATTGCCCAGCCCCAGCCCGGTGTTGATCAGCGGCTGAGTCACATCCTCGCGGGAGCCGTCCCCATCCCAGTCCTGATAGCCATGGGCGATGGTTTTGGTAGCGCTCAGCTCAACGTAGGTATTTTTGAGATCGAGCGGCTGCACAATCCGCGTTTGAATCGCCTCAGCCAGCGAACTGCCGCCTGCTCGCTCGATAATCAGCTCTAGCAGCAGATAGTTGAGCCGCGAATAGGTGAAGCCGCCTCTGGCTCGGCTAGCTGGCTGCGTCATAAATGGCATCATCTCCGCAGCTGTCCAGCGATGGCTCGGATCGGCCTTAACTGCCTGCTCAAAGGCTGCCACATCCAGATCCGGTAAGGCGCTGGTATGGTTAAGCAGCTGCCGCACCGTGATTTTTTTGGCATCCGGAATTGAGCGGCTAATTTCGGTGGGCAGCCAGTTGGCAATCGGATCTTTGAGGCTGAGCGACTCTTCTTCGACCAGCTGAAGGCAAACCACAGCCGCAAACAGCTCGCTCAGGTTGCCCAATCGAAATCGGTCGTCGGGTTGCAGCGCCACTTGCTGATCGAGATCGGACGATCCGGTAGCCTGCACCCAGGTTTGTTGGGAAGCAGCAATGGCGACTACTGCTCCCGGCAGTTTCATGGCCTTGCTATGGCGCTCTAGCGTTTGCGAGAGCTTGCTTTCGGTGGCAAGGGGAAACAGGCTGGACTTGAGCTGAACCTCCGGCTGCTGCGCCAGCCAGCCCTGAATCTGGGTTGAAATCTCCTGGTGCAGCAGCGGTTTGGCTCCTGGCTCACTGCCGCAGCTTGCCACCAACAGACTGCCAGCCAAGAGCTGAGCGAAGCGTGAATATCGGCTGGGTGCTGGGCGAGACATAGGGCTAAATAGTGAACAGGCGCGAGGCGTTTGGCAAAATCCCTTATGCTGAGCAATACCAGGCTCAGCGCCACTCAGCGCCTCAAGACATGACGATAGGGAGACAGTTCGGGTATGCCGCTCAGAGGGACTACGATCAAGACTACCCCGTTGTTTTCAAATCTGGCTGTGGATCAGCCGCTTTTAATTTCTTTTGGCAGCGGGATTTTGATGGGGTTGGCTCCAGCTCCGCTCAACGCCTGGTGGCTGGCCTGGATAGCGCTGGCTCCGCTCTGGCTGTTGACTCAGCGATCTGCTCGCTCCCCGTGGCCTGTGGCGCTCTGCTGGAGTTTGGGCTATCACGGGCTGGCGCTCTCCTGGATTCGCGATCTGCATCCGCTCACCTGGATGGGCGTTCCCTGGCTGGCCAGCCTTGCTGTGACCGGGTTTTGCTGGGCGGCAATTACGCTCTGGGGATCGGCGCTTGTCGTGATTTGGGCAAGGCTGATGGGCTGGAGTCAGGCTCTGCCAGCGGGACTGCGGATCTTGCTAGGCGCTAGCCTCTGGTCTGGACTGGAGGCGATCTGGAATCAGAGCATTCTCGACTGGACAATGCTCGCCTACACCCAAAGCCCCGCCAATCTGGCAATTCTGCATTTGGGGCAGCTCTCTGGCCCGTTCCCAATCAGCGCCGCAATTGTGGCCTGCAACGGTCTGCTGGCTGAAGCCTGGATGGCTCGACCCCAGCGGCGTGCGCTGCGATACTTGGCCTGCGCTGCTGGGTTGCTGCTGCTGCTGCACGGTATCGGATTTTGGCTCTCTAGCCAGCCGCTGCGCGATCTCCCGGCTCAGGCGCTGAAGATTGGCTTGGTGCAGGGCAATGTGCCAACGCGCGTCAAGCTGTTTGATCAGAGTCTATCTAGCCGCAGCTATCTAGAAGGTTACAGAGCGCTGGTGGCCGAGGGCGCGGAGGCCGTTTTGACTCCCGAAGGCGCGCTGCCCTGGCTCTGGATCAACCGGCCTGCCCAAAACCCGCTCTATGTCGCAATCCAGCAGCAGGGAACTCCGGCATGGCTGGGCACGGTAGGCTGGCAGCAGGGCAAGACTACTCAGACCTTGTTTAGCCTGGATGGGCAGGGCGAAGTTGTCGGTCAGTACGACAAGGTAAAGCTGGTGCCGCTGGGCGAGTATATCCCGTTCGAGCCACTGCTGGGTCAGCTGATTGGCCGTCTGTCGCCCGTGGGCCTCTCGATGCGCCCCGGCAGCTTCAATCAGCAGCTGCAAACTCCCTTTGGGCTGGCGATTGCTGGCATCTGCTACGACTCGGCCTTTCCGGAGCTGTTCCGGCGGCAGGCAGCGACGGGCGGGCAGTTTATCCTAACGGCCTCCAACAATGACCCTTATGGCAGAGGGCTGATGGCGCAGCATCAGGCGCATGATGTAATGCGGGCAATTGAAACGAGCCGTTGGGCGGTGCGAGCTACCAACACAGGCTATTCGGGCGTGATTGACCCGCATGGGCGGATTCAGTGGCGCTCTGGCTTTAGAACAGCCGAAACGCATCTTCATACGATCTACCAGCGCTCGGCTCAGACGCTCTATCTGCGCTGGGGAAACTGGCTGACCCTGCTGCTGCTGGGGCTGTCTTTACTGGGTCTGGCGCTGCTGGGCTGGCTGCGTTGGCGCACGAGCCACAGCTTCTAGCTCTGCTGCTTGTCGACTCGGTAGATCTGGAACTGGCCGAATACCCCGATGCTTTCGGTTTGGTAAGAAATTTCTGGCAGCGACAGCAGTCCGCTCAAAAATGACGGCAGGACATCGTTCGTCGAGAAGCTGGTTTTGTAGAGGCTAAACAGCAGGTAGTTCTGGCGCTCTGTGTTGTCGTCTACAAGTCGCTTCAGCAGGGTTTGTCCCTGTTCGCGATCTAAGAGCTTGCAGAGGTCGCGGTAGGAGGCATCTAGCTTGACGCATTCATTTTCTTGAAGCTGCTGGGTTAAGCGGCGCGCCGCATAGTCTCTGTAGGCGGCTTCGCCGGGATTGGTGACTGCCATTGCGACACCTAGCCCAACGAGAGCCATCCCGGCCAAATAGGGAGCCACTCTAAGTTTTGCCATGAGATATGTTGTGATGAGGGATGCAGGAGTGATGGGGCTAAAAGTATAGATGAGGTCAGCAGAACGCCAAGCTAAGATCACGAGTCAGGACATCTAGGTAAAACATCCAGTTAGGATCCAGCGTAGAATCCAGCGATGCAAATGGCTCTATCATCCCACTTCAATCGCCATCGGCCAAATTCCGCAGAAGTCTCGATGAGGATTTACTAGCCGGCTAGCTGCCATTTGGCTTGCCATTTAGAAGGCCATTTAGAAGGCCATTTGAAAAATTTCTAGAAGTTTCTAAAAGGAGTCAAACGAATGCAGCATTTGCTTCGATTCGGTCAGCTTCAGCGCGGGTCAGCGGGCTTTCTGGTGAGCCTGCTGATGAGCCTGTTGATTGTAATGGCCTCCGGTTCCGTGGCAGTAGGGCAAGTTCCGCGCAGCCCAATGGATACTTTGCAATCACCGCTGCGTCAGCTCGAAACCAATTTAAGCCAGTTCAATAGCTTGCTCGACTCTAATTCGCCTGAACTCGCTAGAGGGCTAATCCGGCTGGATGGCCGCAAGCTGTTCACGATTGCCGCACCTGCCGTTCAGGACAATACGCCTGAAGCGACAACCCCAATCGAATCGCGCGTCCAGACCATTGAAGATCGCCTCACCCAACTGGTGGCGGCTAGCTTCGACCCGGACAGCCTGCGGGTTTTGGTTGAAACCGACAGTAGCAGCCGTCAGCCCGTGATCTACTTGCGCTATGACCGTCAGGGGCAGCCCCAGGCTGAAGAGTTGATGACCGTGACTTCGCTAGATGCTCAAACCAACAGCATGAGTGCGGCAGATTGGGCGGAAGAAGTTCAGGCCATTGTGGAATCGGCTCTGTTGACTGCTCAGCGAGAACGTCAGCCGCAGTTTTTGCGCCAGCAGGGGCAATGGGCGGCAGTAATTTTGCTGAGCATGGGGCTGCTGACGCTGGGGCTAAGTCTGGCTCAGCGGCGACTCCAGGCTCAGCGGCGGAGTCTCACCGCTCAAACCCAGGTCAACAAAGCCCAGATTGCGGTCGCTCCACTACAGGACTCACCTGAGACGGCAACCCTGCTTCAGCAGCAAACTACCAATCGCCAGCAGCAGCGAACTAACGACATCAAGCGGCGGCTGTTGCAGCTCAGTCAGATTTTGGTCTGGGGGCTGGGGATTTTTGCAATTTTGGGGCTGTTTCCTCAGAGCCGCTGGCTACAGCCTTTGATTATCACTTGGGTACAGGTGCCGCTGCGGCTGCTGATTGTGGCGCTATGCACCTATCTAGTGATTCGGCTCAGCGAAACGGCGATTGACCATCTGTTTTGGGTGTTGCAGAACGGCACGAGTATGTCACCTGGGGCTCAAGACAGTCCTCAAGGCGGCTCGCAGCGACTGGTGCTGAGATTTACAACCTTCTCGCGCGTGACCAAGAGCATCTCGGCGCTGCTGCTTGTCAGCATCGGCGTGGTGGTGGCGCTGGCGCTGCTGGGTCTGTCAATCAGTCCGGCGCTGCTTACCCTGACTGGCATCGTCGGCGTTGGGATTTCGCTAGCCTCCCAAAACCTGATCAAAGACATGATCAACGGCTTTTTGATCTTGCTGGAAGATCAGTTTGGCGTGGGGGACGTGGTGACGATTGGCGAAGTGTCTGGCCTAGTCGAAAACCTGAATTTGCGAATCACCCAGCTCCGCAGTTCGCAGGGGCATTTGATCACGATTCCCAACAGCGCCATCACGGTGGTGCAGAACCTCTCCAAAGAATGGTCGCGGGTGGATTTGAGCGTCAGCGTTGCCTATGAGTCCGATCTAGAGCAGGCGCTGGGGGTGATTCGACAGGTGGCGCAGTCGATGAGTCAGGATAGAGACTGGCAGGCAATTATCCTAGATGAGCCAGAAGTTTTGGGCGTTGAAGATTTGGATGAGACCGGAGCGACCGTGCGACTTTGGATCAAGACGCTGCCGCTGAAGCAGTGGGAAGTTGCTCGCGAATATCGACGGCGACTCAAGCAGGCGTTTGATCAGGCTGGCATTTCGATCGGCATCCCGCACCAGTCGCTCTGGTTGAGCAACGCCGACAGTGATCTGACTCGTCCGGCCTCAGTCGCAGAACGTTTAGAGCGGCGGAAATGATCCAGATAATCATCTAAACCATCTAAAAATATCTGGGGCTGATCCGAGTTGCCGATAGTTGTGATACAAAAGTTCGTACTACAGCTTGTCAGTTTTGTAATCACCCAGCTAGACGATGCTTGTGATTATTTTTCCTGATAGCCTACCTATCAGCCTGATTCCTGGCTTTCAATGCGCCACCCGTCACCCCCAAGACCTCATGGTTAACTACTTCATCAAGCGCCCAATCTTCACGACGGCCATTGCGATCGTGATCGTCTTTCTGGGCGTGGTGGCGGGTCTGACGCTGCCGATCTCCCAATTTCCAGAGATTGCCCCGGTGCAGGTGGTCGTCACCTCTAACTACACCGGAGCCGATGCCGAGACGGTCGAAAATGCCGTAACTAACGTGCTGGAGCGCGAGATCAACGGTGTTAAGGGGATGCGGTACATCAGCTCCAACAGCACCAGCGACGGCACGAGCCAGATCACGGTGACATTTGATGGCGGTCAAGATCCAGATATTGCCACCGTCAACGTCCAAAACCGGGTATCGCGGGTGCAGCCGCTGCTGCCAACGGACGTGACTCAGACGGGCGTGGTGGTCAATCAACAGTCCAGCAACTTTTTGATGGCGATTTCGCTTTATTCAGACGAAGACAAGTACGACAGTCTGTTTATGAGCAACTACGCCAACATCTACATGGTGGACGGGCTGCGGCGCATACCGGGCGTGGGATCAATCGAAATTTTTGGCGAACGCAAATACGCGATGCGGCTCTGGCTCGATCCGACAAAGCTGGCCGGTCGGTCGCTGACGGCTCAAGATGTGGCTGATGCGATTCGGGAGCAAAACATTCAGGTTGGGGCAGGGCAAATTGGTCAGCAGCCTGCGCCTGAAGACCAGGAATATCAGTTCAACCTGCGAGCCGTTAGCCGCCTGACGGAAGTTTCAGAATTTGAAAATCTGGTGCTCAAAACCGCCGAAAACGGGGCGCTAGTGCGGCTGAAAGATGTGGGGCGAGTGGAGCTAGGCGCTGAAAACTATGGCACTGACCTCACCTTCAACGGCCATCCGGCGATTGGCTTGGGGATTACGCAGCGACCCAACACCAACGCCCTTAGTACGGCTGAGGCGATTCGTGACGAGCTAGAGCGGCTCCAGACCGACTTTCCGCCCGACTTGAAATATGCGATTGCCTTTGACACCACAATGTTTGTCTCAGCCTCTTTGACAGATGTGGTGATCACGCTCTTAATGGCTGTGGCGCTAGTCGTGCTAGTGCTCTATCTATTTTTGCAGGATTGGCGCACGACGGTGATTCCCAGCCTGACAATTCCGGTGGCGCTGATTGGCACGTTTATTTTCACCCGCACCTTTGGGTTTTCGCTGAACACGCTGACGCTATTTGGCCTGACGCTGGCGACCGGGGTAGTCGTAGATGACGCGATTGTGGTGGTGGAAGCAATTGCCACCAAAGTCCAAGACCGGGGACTACCGCCGTTTCAGGCTGCTAAAGAGGCAATGGCGGAGCTGTCTGGCGCCGTAATTGCCACCTCGCTGGTGCTGATGGCAGTGTTTGTGCCAGTTGCCTTTTTCCCAGGTACAACGGGCGCAATTTATCAGCAGTTCGCCTTAACGATTGCTTTTTCAATTGCCGTTTCGACGTTTAATGCGCTGACGCTAACTCCGGCGCTCTCGGCGCTGCTGCTGCGTCCGCGTCAGGAGACGCATGGGCCAGTTGGCCGCTTTTTTGACAGGTTTAATCGGATGCTAGAGAGCATTCGGCGGCGTTATCAGCGCTCACTGGGCTGGCTGAGTCGGTTTCGCGGGATCATCATCGCGCTGTTTGTTGCCTCGCTGGTGCTGACTGGCTGGATGTATCGCACCGTGCCGTCAGCCTTTTTGCCAGAGGAAGATCAAGGCTACTTTATTACTCTGGTGCAGGCTCCCGAAGGCGTTTCGCTGAACTACACCAAAAAAATCTTAGATAAAGCTTCGGCGCAGGTGATGGAGCTGCCGGATGTGCAGTCCAACTTTGCCGTGACGGGCTTTAGCTTTGCTGGGGTCGCACCCAACCAGGGGATTATGTTTACGCTGCTCAAGCCCTGGGAAGAGCGGAAGCAAGCTGAGCAAAAGGTTGAGGCGTTGATTGGCGCGGCGCAGCAGGGCTACTTCGGCATCCCGGAGGCGAATATTTTTGCGCTCAACCCGCCGGCAATTCAGGGCTTGGGCAACTTTGGCGGTTTTCAGCTAGAGCTGCAAGACAGGCGCGGCAACTTGCCCCTGAATGAATTTGTCGCTAACTTCAATGCCTTTTTGGGCGCTGCGAATCAGAGTCCGACGGTACAGGGTGTATTTTCTACCTATGCTGCCAACACACCACAGTTTGAAATTTCGGTAGACCGCGAAAAAGCTAAGGCGCTGAACGTCCAGATTGATGATCTATTTTCAACGCTGCAAGCCTTTCTTGGCTCGCAGTATGTCAACGACTTCACGCTCGATCGGCGCAATTACCGGGTTTATATCCAGGCCGATCAGCAGTTTCGCTCTCAGCCTGAAGATATTTCAGCCCTCTATGTCCGCTCAGAAGATGACCAGATGATCCAGCTCAGCAACCTGGTAACGGTGGAACCAACCACCAGCGCCCAGACGATTACGCATTACAACCTCTACCGCTCGATTTCGGTGCAGGGCGCGACGGCTCCAGGTACGAGTTCGGGGCAGGCCATTGCCGCGATGGAGCAGACGGCAGCTGAGGTGCTGCCAGTCGGGATGGGGTTTGAATGGACGGGGACGGCGCTGGAAGAAATCACTTCTGGCAGTCAGGCTCCGCTGATTTTTGGCCTGGGTCTGGTGCTGGTGTTTCTGGCGCTGGCGGCGCAGTATGAAAGCTATGTCGATCCGGCGATTATTATGCTGACGGTGCCGCTGGCGATTTTGGGGGCGCTGAGCGCGGTGTTTCTACGCGGCATCCCCAACGATGTCTACTGTCAGATTGCGCTGGTGATGCTGATTGGTCTGGCCAGCAAAAACGCGATTCTGATTGTGGAATATGCGAATCAGCTGCGCGAACAGGGCTTGACGATTCCGCAGGCGGCGATCGAGGCCGCTCAAGAGCGACTGCGACCGATCTTGATGACCGGGATTTCCAGTTTGGTGGGCTTCTTCCCGCTGGCGATTGCGGCTGGGGCTGGGGCATCGAGCCGCCAGTCATTGGGGACGGCTCTGGTAGGCGGCTATTTGGTCGCTACGTTTCTCAGTCTGTTTTTGGTGCCGATTCTCTACATTGTGATCAAGCAATCTACCGATCGACTGTTTCCGCCCAAGCCCAACAAGCTCGATAAGTCAGCTCAGCCAATGCCGCCTTCTGAGGTCAGCTCGCGTTAGGTTGCGAGCCTGAGTTGAGCGCATGTTAAAGTCGGATGGCGGCAATTGTTTCAAATTGTTTCACGAGATAGATGCTCAAGATGCGGCAGGGCGAGAGAATGAGTCTGCGCCGTTTTCAGCAATTGCTACCTAGCGCCCTGTTCACTTATCAACCCACCAGTTTTCTATGCCTTTCCCTAGAGCTAGCGGTATTCTGCTGCATCCTACGTCGTTTCCTAGCCGCTTTGGTGTGGGCGATCTCGGATCTGAAGCCTATCGATTTATCGAGTTTTTGGCCGAGAGCGGTCAATCGATCTGGCAGATTTTGCCGCTTGGCCCGACGGGCTACGGTGATTCGCCCTACCAATGCTTTTCAGCGATCGCGGGCAATCCGCTGCTGATCAGTCTGGAGCGGCTGCGAGATCAAGGCTGGTTGAGCAACGAAGACCTAGACACTCTACCGGAGCTGCCGCAGCAGGTAGATTTTGGTTGGGTGATTTTCCTGAAGCTGCCCCTGCTCAAAAAAGCCAGCGCCGCCTTCAAGACCCAAGCTGCTCCGGAACAGCAAGCAGCTTTCGCGGAGTTCTGCCGCGAAAAGGCCGACTGGCTAGATGACTACGCACTGTTTATGGCGCTCAAAGATGCCAACAACGGCGATAGCTGGTATACCTGGGAAACGGGCGTGCGGATTCGGAAGCCCTCAGCTCTAGAGGCAGCGCGTCAAACCCTGTCAGCCAAGATTTTCTTTCATCAGTTTTTGCAGTTTCAGTTTTTCCAGCAGTGGCATGACCTAAAGCGGTTTGCCAACGAACGTGGCATCCAGATTCTAGGCGACCTACCGATCTACGTGGCGCATGACAGCGCTGAGGTTTGGGCGCATCCTGACATTTTTCAACTTGATGAGGCGACTGGCCTGCCCATAGCCGTCGCAGGCGTGCCGCCCGACTACTTCAGCGAGACGGGGCAGCTCTGGGGCAACCCGATCTACAACTGGCAGCGCTTGCAGGAGCAGGACTTTCAGTGGTGGATTCAGCGATTTGAGGCGATGCTGGACTGCGTTGATCTGATTCGCATTGACCATTTTCGCGGCTTTGAAGCCTACTGGTCTGTGCCGCAGCGTGAAACCACGGCCATCAACGGCGAATGGATTCAGGCTCCAGGAAAGACTTTCTTCACGCGACTGCACGAGGCGTTGGGCAACCTGCCAATTGTCGCAGAAGATCTGGGGCTGATCACCGACGAAGTAGAAGAGCTGCGGGATGAATTTGGCTTCCCTGGCATGAAGATCCTGCAATTCGCCTTCGATTCGGACGCTGAAAACCCCTATCTGCCGTTTAACTATTGCACCAATAGCGTTGTCTACACGGGCACGCATGACAACGACACCACGCTGGGCTGGTTCAACAAGCGTTCGCCGGAGGCTCAAGAGCATGTGCGGCGCTATTTGGGCTGCACCAGTCCAGACGGAATTCACTGGGACTTAATCCGGCTGGCGATGAGTTCAGTCAGCGATTTGGCCATTATTCAGCTCCAGGATTTACTGGGTTTAGAAACCGAGTCTCGGATGAATTCGCCCAGTGCGGACATGGGAAACTGGAGCTGGCGCTACGAGCCAGGAGTCTTAACGCCTGAGATTCGCGATCGGCTGCGTTCAATGACCGAGATTTATGGGCGCTTACCGAAGTCAAATGAGCATCACTGATTGGTCAGTGGTCTCACGACTCGCTCTAGCGCTTCTTGCACAAATGCCTTGACGAACTGATCGCGGCGGTTGAGGCGAAACTGCTCCTGCACCACTTCGCTGATGCCGCCATCGCCCCAGTTCTGGTTGCGCTGAAAATACTGGATGAAGCTTTTGCCTGCGATCCGAGTCAAATAGGCGGCAGTCACGCCCTGAATGGCTCGCCCCACCAAAAAAGTGCCGACGTTGGTTTGCAGAGCTACCGAGAAAATCTCGATCGCGCCCCGCACTACACCCAGACTGACCAGCGTTTTGGCTAGCGACAAAGCTAGCTCTTTGCCACGCTCCAGATTCATTTCGCAGTCATAAACCTGCCCCAACTCGACTACCATTTGAGCATTGATGGCTGCCGTTGCCAGCAGATCAACTCCTGGCAACGGCGTGGCCGCCACGACCCCGGCTCCAATCCACTGAAATCGCTCCACAATTTTCTCAGCCTGTTGCTGTCGCTGCGCGTTGATCAAGCGGCGCGTCTCTTCGCCTAAACGCTGGGAACGTAGCAAAATATTGTCCGCCACCAGATCTTCGCCCTCTGCTCGCAGCACTGCCGCCATCCGGGTCAAGAGCGGCAAAATCTCAGGCTCAGGCTGAACTTCGCCATCTGGCAGGATTAAGGGACGAGGGTTGGCCGCAACCGCCACCAGATCTTCGGCCAAAATCGGCAGGCGTTGATGCAGCCGCTCTAAAATCTGCTGCTGATCGGCTTCGAGATACAGATCGGCTTTGTTGAACACAATCAGCAGCCGCTTGCCGATTTCGTTCAGCGTTTGCAGTAGCTCAAATTCCGACTGACGCAGATCGTTATCAATCACAAATAGCAGCAGGTCAGCGTCGGTGGCTAGCTGTCTGGCGATCTGCTCACGCTGGCTGCCGCCTGCCCCCGTTTCCTGAACGCCCGGCGTGTCGATAATCAGAATTTCGCGATTTGCCCCCTGAAGCTGGAGTCGATAAGTTTGCCTTTGGTACGTGGTTGTGCCCATCGGCGCGCCCACTTCGCCCACAATCTGCCCCATAATGGCATTGACCAGCGAGGTTTTGCCTGCCGATCCGACCCCAAACACCACGACTGTCAAAGCCTGCTGTGACAAATCGCGCTCGATCGCCTCGGACTGCTCCAGCAATGCCTGCCGCACCACCTCATCCTGAATCTGTGCGACCTGCTGCCGCATGGCCACCAGATTCTCTTGCGCTGCCTCAGACCGATCGGCAGAGATGCTGGGCGTTGGAGGTCGAGATGGGGAGCGACCAAATATTGCCAGATAGTAGGCCAACCCAGCTAAAGCCGCAATCACCGCTGCTACCAGCAAGACGAGCAGCAGGCTAGCTAGCCAAGGCGAAATCAGCGCCAGACCTGCATAGAGGCGCTGCAAAGAGTCGAAAAGCCCTGCAACTAGCCCCAATGCTACCAGGATACCGACCGCGATACTGATCAGGCGGATCCGAGACATGGACAGCTTACAAGACTTACGCTAAACCTCGCTGAACAGATAGTTGAGCAAAGGGGCTCACAATTTTTCCTGTGGGTCAACCCGCTTTAGTAGTCGCTTCTGCGAGCACCGCCGCCGCCGCTACCCTCACGGGGTTTGGCCTTATTTACCCGAATTTCCCGGCCTAGCCATTCGGCTCCGTCTAGCTCCGAGATCGCCTGATCTTCTTGTGCATCTTCTTTCATTTCGACAAACGCAAAACCTCGTTTGCGGCCTGTTTCCCGATCGGTCGGCAAACTAATTCGGCTCACTTCGCCATACTCAGCAAACACTTCTCGCAGATCTTCTTCAGTCGCCTGAAAAGACAGGTTGCCAACGTAAATAGTCACGATCCTCTCCAAACCATTCGACACAGGGGGGCACAGCATTAAAACTGCTCGAAATCAGCAGACAAAATATCGCCTCATTCGCTGTCAAATACTGCTTTGCTCGTGATCATATCCGATCTATTTGTGAATCGCAGCAAAATGAAAGACATCTTTCTGCTAAATTCGGGCTCGCATCGGGTTTATAGGACTGAAACACCCAGCTACCGGACAATTCGCTGCATATAGTCGCCCCAGAGCTGAGCCGCATCGCCGCTGCTGCCGCTGGTCGGGCTGTTATCGTCATTGCCAAACCAGATGCCTGTGGTCAAAGACTGGCTCGGCACATAGCCGACAAACCAGAGGTCTACATAGTCGTTGGTGGTGCCCGTTTTGCCTGCTTCTCCCAACCCCAGCGCCGCCGCTCGACCTGTGCCAGACTGCACGACCCCTTGCAATAGGCTGGTCATGGTATCGGCCAAGTCTGGGTTCAGGACAGTTTGATTGATTTCGGCATCTTTTTGCGAATCGTAGATGACGCGACAGGTGCGGTAATCGTCAAAGTTTTGGCAGTCGCTGCTGTCGAGGATGCGATTGATTGTATGCGGTCGATTCCGCACGCCGCGATTTGCCAAGACGCTGTAGGCTCCGGTCAACTCCATCAGCGTCACCTCGTTTTGACCCAAAATCATTCCCGGTACTGCTTCGAGCTTGGCCGTAATCCCCAGCTTTTGGGCGGTACGCACCACGGCATCCAGTCCTGTCTCTTCGCCAATCCGCAGCGCTACCACGTTTTCAGACTGAGCCAGTCCGCTATACATATCGAGGCTGCCCGCCCCAGAGCGACAGCCTTCAAAAAACTGCCCTTGCCAATCCAACGGTGCGCAGGAGTAAGCAGTGCCAGGAGCAATGCCCTGCTCAATCGCGGCAGTGTAGGCAAAAGCTTTGAAGGTTGATCCCGGCTGACGATAGGCTTGGGTGGCGCGGTTAAACTGGCTCTGGCCAAAATCAACCCCGCCGACCATCGCCAACACCGCGCCGCTCTGGGAGTCCAGCGTGATCACCGCGCCCTGCGAAAAGCCTCTGGCCGCGCCCGTTGTAGCGACCGCATTTTGCAAAGAAGCCTCGGCCTCAGCCTGAATGCCCAGATCCAGCGTGCTTTCGACAATGAAATTGCCTTCCTGAGCCAGCTGCTCGCCCAGCAACCGCTCGATTTCGCTGAAGACTTCGCCGTAAAAGTAAGGAGCGCGGGTGCTCTCGAGTTCTTTGATTGCATCAGGATTGATCTCGATCCGTGAGCGTCTAGCCCGCTGCGCTTCGTCGGCGCTGACCATGCCCAGCACCACCATCCGATTCAGCACCCGGTCGCGGAATTCGACGGCGGTTTGGTAGTCGCGCACTGGGTTGAAGGCATTGGGAGCCGGCAAAATGCCGATTAGCGTCGCCGACTCGGATAAATCTAGATCTTTAGCCGACTTGCCGAAGTAAAACTGTGCCGCATCTTCAAAGCCATAGTTGCCGTTGCCCAAATAGACCCGATTTAGGTAGGTCAGCATCAGGTCGTCTTTACTGTAAAAAGTTTCCAGCTTCAGCGCCACTACCGCCTCACGCAGCTTGCGTCCGGCTGAGTCGGCAGTGCCCACGTAGTCGCGGAAGATGCTGCGGGCGAGCTGCTGCGTCACCGTACTGCCACCCTCACGGATTTCGCCGCCTTTGACGTTGGTGACGAGGGCGCGCGAGATTCCAATTGGGTCAACGCCCAAATGCCAGTAGTAGCGCGAGTCTTCTGAGGCGATGACTGCTTTGGGTAGGAAGGGCGAATAGTCGGAGAGCCGCTTTAGCTCTAGGTGCGCCCTAGTTTCGGTGGCGCGCAGCGGCGTTTCGCCATCTCTGGAATAGACGACAACTGGCCCCTGCACTGAAGCGGGCAAAGGCCGCACGGCAAATCGCTGCCATTCGACACCCACCCAGAGCGCCGTTAGCGCCGTCAAGCCCGTGAAGCCATATAGCCCGTATCGCGCCGTCTTGACATACCAGGGCGGCGGATTGTGATACTGGATTTTGACGGCTGCGGCTAGTTCGGGTGGCCCTAAAGTCAGCACGTCGCCATGCTTTAAGGGCAGTTTGCTCAGCCGTCGCTTGCCGCGATAGATGCCGTTGGTGGAGTTCTCATCGCGGATAATAAAGGGCGCGTTGCGCTGGCGTTGGTCACGGGTCAAGGAGAGATGCACCTGACTCACGACCGGGTTGCGGATCACGATATCGCAGGACTTGGAGCTGCGTCCCAGCAGATAACGCTCGCCCAGCAGCGGATAAACATCGGCTTTGAGTGCTTCCGCATCCTGCACCCAGAGTTCAGGGACTTTGGCGTTTGGCTTGATCTGGAGCTGCGAAAAGTCAACCTTGGCCTGAACGGTGCGGACGGCCTGAGTAATCGCTCCCAGCAGCGTTTTGGGCGCGGGCTGCTGGGAAGGCGGCTGTGTTTCAGACTGCGGTTTAGGTCTCTGGGACGGGGGAGGAGTCATGTACGACGCAGAATTCTGTCGAACAAAGATATAGACCAATAGATACAGGCTAATGGGTCAGCATTCCTGAAGGGCTAGCTCTACTGCTCAAAGCCGCATCAGACTCCCCAAGCCTACGGTCTATTGTACTCATTCGGCTGCGAGACGGGCGAAAGCAGTCTTGCAAAAGCTCACAAAAAAGGGCTGCTCTCTATCAAAGCAACCCCTTCAGATCCAAACTCAATTGTCACGAAACTCAATTGCCACAAACAGAGACTTAAGGCAGGATTCCTAAAACGGGAGCTGCTTCTGTCTCTTGCGGCAGTAGAAATCCCTTGGCGTAGATCTGCGGATTCTGCTGCGCCACCTGACTGTAGGACTCGCGCAAATGGCTGTTCACCGCTACCGTCGTCACGTCATACATCTGCGTAGCCAGCTTTGGATACACCCCAATTGCCACAATCAAAGCCAGGAAGCTGAGCGCGATAAACAGCTCACGCGGCTTGGCATCGCTGTAAATGGCGTTGGCGGGCATAACGCAGTTGGTGCCAAAGCAAACCGCCTCGTGATCGCCCGCATTTGTAACCTGGCTGTTGTCTATGTCGCAATTGGGCATGGCTTCAGCGCTGTAGAACACTTCGCGAAGCATCGAGAGCAGATAAATCGGGGTGAGGATCAATCCTACTGCCGCCAGCCCAATCGTCACCGTGCGGAAGGTAGCGCTGTAGATATCGCTGGTCGCCACGCCCACAAATACTTCAAACTCACCCACAAAGCCACTCATGCCGGGGAGCGCCAGCGAAGCCATTGAAGCCGCCGTAAACAGTGCGAACACCTTCGGCATCACTCGACCAATCCCGCCCATTTCTTCCAGCGACAGCGTATGCGTCCGGTCGTAGGTGACACCCGCCAAGAAGAACAGCACCGCCGCAATCAGACCGTGCGAAATCATTTGCAGCATCGCGCCGCTTACGCCCAAATCAGTGAAAGACGCAATTCCCAGCAACACAAAGCCCATGTGCGACACTGATGAATAGGCCAGTCGCCGCTTCATGTTTGGCTGAGCAAACGAGTTGAATGCGCCGTAGATAATATTCACCACGCCCAAAATCGCCAGCACGGGGGCAAAGTAAATATGCGCCTCCGGCAGTAGCCCTAGGTTGAGCCGAATTAGCCCGTAGCCGCCCATCTTCAGCAGCACGCCTGCCAAAATCATCGAAACCGGAGCCGAAGCTTCACCATGTGCATCGGGCAACCAAGTATGCAGCGGGAAAATCGCCAGCTTTACCCCAAAGGCCACCAGCAGACCCGCATAGAGCAGCAGTTCCAGCACTAGCGAATAGTTCTTCATCCCCAACTCGGCAATGTCAAAGGTGAGGGTATCGCCGGAGAAGGCCAGTGCCAGTGCCGCCACCAGAATGAACACCGAAGAAGCCGCCGTGTAGAGCAGAAACTTGGTAGCCGCATAGCGCCGTCGCTGTCCGCCCCAAATTGAGATCAGCAGATAGACCGGAATCAGCTCGATTTCCCAAGCGATGAAGAATAACATCAAGTCTTGGGCGACAAATACGCCAATCTGCGCGGCGTAGAGTACCAACATCAGAAAGTAGAACAGGCGAGGCTTGCGGTTGACCTGCCAGGCCGCAAAGATCGAAAGCGTCGTCACCAGCCCTGCCAGCAGCACCAGCGGCATCGAAACACCATCTACTGAAACTGTCCAGCTCAGGCCGAGCTGCGGAATCCAGCTGTATCGCTCCACCATCTGAAACGAGGAGAGACTCGCATCATAATGCGTCCAGAAGGCATAGCACATCAGAGCAAAGTCAGCGATGCCGATGCTGAGGGCATACCAGCGTAAGGTTTTGCCCTCTTTATCGGGGATGACCGGGACTGCAAAGGCAGCAATGAGGGGAAGTAAGACGATCGCAGTGATCCAAGGGAATTGATCTACCATGGCGGCAATGAGCAAAAATGCTTATTTGTGGATTGCTCCTATATTACTAACAAATGTAACGATTTGCACATCAGTCTTTACACGAGATATTTGTAGCGAAATTTCTATGCACAAATCGTTTCAGTAGTTTCCCTAGAAAAGCTGCTGAACTCTATTACAGGGTCAGCTCATACTGAGTCTGATAGGTCGAGATGTCCTGCCATTCGGCTTGAGTCAGGGGGTTTGTCTGAAGCCGGATGCCAAAACAGATCTGAGCAGCCTGCGTCAACGCCTCAATCACGCGATCGCTAGTCGGCAGCGGACAATCTGACATTTCTGTGCCAAACACCTGACGAAATAGCTTTAAGTCAGGGGCAAGCCGCATTGAGCCATGCTGAAGAATTGCTGTGCCTAGCCGCAACTGAGCGCTGCCAATCAGCTTGATACCATTAGGCGTAACCAGATCCGCACCAGTTGCTGTGCCAAAGCAGTTGGGACTGTGAATGTAGCCTCGCCCCGCCTCACCGTAGGTCAGCTCAACCCCCAGCGAGCGCCAGCCCTCGATCAAAAACGCGCAGATTTCCTGATACGCCTGCATTCGACTGCCCGTAAATCCAGAGGCAACCACCGCATAGGTCAAGTCTCCTTGGTGCAGCACAGCTCGTCCGCCGCTCGGTCGTCGTACTAGCTCGACGGTCTGACCGCACCAGCTCAAATTCTGCCAAGCTTCCGGATAGCGCTTCTGATGAAACCCTAGCGAAATGGCGATCGGTTGCCAACAATAGAACCGCAGCGTCGGTGGATGTAACCCCAGCCGATGCTGCTCCAAAAGCCAGCGATCAATCGCCATTTGTAAGGAGCCAGCGGCTTCTAAAACTGGAATTAGCCGCCAGAGGCAATCATCGCTCAACTGGCCGCAAACTCGGCCTGTAACGCATCGTCGTTGTCGTCAGCAATCGTTGCCACAATCGTGATGTTTCGCGACACCTCAGCCGGAGACAGCTCGGCCAATGTCCGCTGCGTGTTCACCACCACCTGATCGTTGACAATTGCAAACCGCGACTCAAAGGTGCCCGCCCAGTTCATTTCCATGAGTCGCCGCAAAAGCTGGGCTTCATTCTGCACAGGCAGCTTCAAGATGGGTGACCAGACGGTTAGGATATCTTCTTCGCTCAGCCCCATCAGCTGCACAAAAACCTCAGCGCTACCGTACTTAAACTTCCACAGGTAGCCGCCGTCCGTATGGCTGACCATGGCACTCTGGTCTTGTTGCAGGCTAGAGATCACCGTTTCGATCACTTCTATATAGTTCATGCTGACGCTAGCTTCTCCTGAAGTTCCGGCTTCAGAATCCAAATCAAGTTCGTAGGCGCTCATACTCAGGTTTCCTATTGGGTTCGGTTTGGTTAGCTTGGGCACAGTTTGCAGATTGCTCAACCTAACTTTATCTTGGATGCAGGTGATTAGGGTGAGAGAAATCTCTCTAGGGTTGAGTGACGAACTTCATAGAAAGACTCAAAAATAGTCCTGTAACTATCCTGGCACCAAAGGTATAAACCCTATGGCTCTCAAACTCAGCGTTCCGTCCCTAACTCTAGAATCCGCCAAGCACCTCAAAGAAACCATCCTGACCTCAGAGCCAGAAGCCTCAGTTGATATTGACGTAGAAGCCAAAACTGTCACGATTGAATCGAATGCATCGGCAGAGACATTCAAGCAACTGATCACGGTGACAGGTCATACTGTTGCTTAGGTCGCTTGTGATTCTGGAATGCCAATCTATCAAGCCTTACTCTGGCTGAATGGCGGTTTTTTGCTACTGATTGCAGCCCTGACTGGCTATGTAGAGCTGTCAGGGCTGTCGGTTAAAGCCTTATTTCTGCACCCCGAAAGCTACCCGCACATCACAATCGGCGCGCTGACACATCTATTTCAGATGCTTTGCGCCGTCCCGCCCATCGTCTGCCTCTTCACTTACAGTCTGCTGCGCTCCCAGCCATTTTCCGAAAGCTCATCTGAAACCCGCTTCATCCTGGCTTCCGCGCTGTTTACGGGCGGATTTCTGCTCAACGAAATTTACCGAATTCACATTCATTTATCTGCTTCCGGCATCGGCAAGCCCACTGTAATCTTGGTCTATGCGGTCGTGCTGGCGCTTTACCTGGTTAGCTGCCGTCAGCAAATTCTTCAGACACCTTATTTAATTCTGCTACTTGGCGTAGGAATTCTGGCAGTTGGCATCGGCATTGACTCGCTGCATATCCCCAATCAAGGGCTGACTGACTTTTTAGAAGGCATTCCCAAAGTACTGAGTCAGGCCAATATTGCCCTGTACTTCTGGATTGTCTGTCAGCAGGCAATCAGCCGATTTGCCGGAGGCAAGTTCTCGTGACAGTCGCAAACGGCAGGCACGTTTGGCAAAGTCTGCTTGCTACAGTTTGGATGAACAGCCCGAATTCCGCTCAGCCCTCCCCAAAAACAATGTCAAGCTACTCGTTTCCTGCCGATTTTATTTGGGGAGCCGCCACCGCTGCCTACCAAATCGAAGGCGCTGCTGCTACGGGTGGCCGCAAACCCAGCGTCTGGGATACCTTCAGCGCTCAGCCTGGACGAGTGCTGAACAACGACACGGGCGCGGTCGCCTGTGATCACTACAATCGCTACGCATCTGACATCAAGCTGATGGCGGAACTGGGCATCCGCCACTATCGCTTCAGCCTATCCTGGCCGCGCATCTTGCCCGATGGCCGAGGTGCGGCTAACCAACCTGGACTCGACTTTTATAAACGCCTAGTAGACTGCCTGCACCAGCATGGCATTACGCCTCACGCCACGCTGTTTCACTGGGACAGCCCACAGGCGTTGGAGAATCTTTACGGTTCTTGGCGCAGTCGTGAAATCGCCAAAGACTTCAGCGACTATGCGGGGCTTGTAGTGCGCGAACTGGGCGATCGGATCACCCATTGGATGACGATCAACGAAATTTTTTGCTTCACGCATATCGGCTACGGTATCGGCCAAGTCCCGATTCACGCGCCCGGAACCATCGTCAGCAGCGCCAAAGAAGTTTGGCAAACCTCACATCACGCGCTTTTAGCTCACGGCATGGCCTGTCAAGCAATTCGAGCCGCTTCCCTCGTCCCCTGCTCCATTGCGCTCGTCGATAACTTTGTCCCCACCGTCCCGATTGCCGAAACGCCCGAACATATTGCCGCTGCCCAAACTGCCTTTCATTTAAACGGAACCAACGGCGGCATCGCTGAACCCGCGCTTACTGGACAGTACAGTCCTGCTCTACTCAAACAACTCGGCGCAGACGCACCCGATATCCAGGACGGCGATCTCAAAATTATCCATCAGCCTTTAGATGCCTTCGGCTTCAACAACTATTCCGGCACTCTAGTCCGTGCCATCGACCAAGCGCCGGGATACGAATTTCTCAGCTTTCCCAAAAGCTATCCCAAGCTGCATATGCCCTGGCTATTCTTTGCACCCGACTCCACCTACTGGGGCATTCGCCACATCAGCGAAACCTTAAATCGCCCTGATCTGCCCATCTTCATCACCGAAAACGGCTGTGCGGCTGAGGACGAACTCACCACCAACGGCGAAGTCCTCGACACCGATCGCATCCTGTTTTTGCAGCAATACCTGCGCTCAGCCCACCGCGCTATCTGCGAAGGCTACCCGCTCAAAGGCTACTTTGTCTGGAGCTTACTCGACAACTTTGAATGGGCTTGGGGCTACGACCGCCGCTTCGGCATCACTTATATAGACTACGCCACTCAACAGCGCGTACCAAAGTCCAGCGCCCATTGGTACGCCGAATGCATCCGCCAAAATCGAGTCGTTTAGCTGCTGGCTCGATTCACTAATCCTTGACAAATCTGCACTCCCTGTCTGCCAAGATTGTGCAGCATGACACAGACTAATACGGTTCGGTATACTCCACACTTTCGCGGCAAATCATAGAGCCAAGCGACAGAATTCTCTGCCGAACTTCTCTAATGTCTGCTCTCAGCTCAGTGCCCTGGAGTGATGGAAAACTATCCCACCACCCGTAGCAGGTGTAATCTAACGGATTGCCGCTAGCTTGACTCAGCTGATAAGAGTCAGCAGAACAGCGCTTGGCAAAGCAACTCTGGAATAAACTGAAGATTGAACGAACACAGCGCTGTCGGTCAGCCAAGGGAATAGTTTCGTTGCTGAGGAGATGCAGTTCACTATCTTCTGTACCTCTACCAATCAGATAGTCCAGACCATATCCAATCTGTGCTTCCGAAAAGGGCGCAAGAATTTCGCCCGCATTCTCAAAAAGCTGAGTGATATGACGAAGTGTGGTAGAGGACAACCCACAAAGCCAGTACACACGATTGGAGAAGGGGTTGGGGGATAAGGGGCAAAAGATCTGTCAGTCAACCAGGATTCAGAAATCTTACACAGCAGTGCTTTCAGCGATGCTCTAAAACTTTCGGTCAAACTTTTGTTGACAGTTTCCTGAGCTGTTCGCTATATTAATTAAGCAGCGATGAGGGGAACGAAAGCGAGGCCACCTGAGGGGTAACCTAGAAGGGAGTTAAGCGGCGTGAACTGAGTCGTCACCG
>JAHHHV010000012.1 GCA_019359155.1 Pegethrix bostrychoides GSE-TBD4-15B | reverse complement strand
GACCATGTTTGACGATGTTGCAACTCTGACAAGCTGGACAAAGAACGGGTTCAAGCACCATAGCAAACGCTCTGAGGCAGACGACCCTCTGATTATCCTCCTTTTCCACAGGTTTAACCCACTACCCTAAAAGCTATCTACACAGACGGCTATCTTTGGGCGGTGCTGAATCGCCGTATGGGTTTATCTCCCTGCATTCAGCCCTCATTCAGCTAAAGTAACCCCTGCTGTTTGAGGCGCAGCAGTGCCGCCTCAGCTGCCTGTTTTTCAGCGGGTTTCTTGCCGCAAGCCCTGCCTTCGCCCAACAGCTGATCGCCAATAAATAGGCTCGACAAATATTCTGGCGCATGATCTGAGCCGCCGACTCGTCTATTCACATATCGCGGCAGCTGGCCAAACTCTGCCTGTGTCCATTCCTGCAATCGATTTTTAGCATCCATGTGAGAGCGGACTTCGGTGATAGAGGCAGGAACCGTTGCAAACAGCGCCTCCACGATGGGTCGAATCGCATTGATATCCCGATTGCGATCGAGATAATATGCGCCAATCACGGCCTCAAAGCTGCTGCTGAGCAGATTCGGATTTTGAAATCCGCCACCTTGAATCGCGCCTTTTCCCAGCCGCATCACGGTAGCTAGCCCGATCTGCATTGCAAATTCAGCGAGCTGCTGTTGATCGACCAAAGCCGAGCGGCGGCGCGTCATTTCATCCTCGGCAATGTCGGGGTAGCGGTGATAGAGATAGTCACCGCTGATAAAAGTCAGCAGGGCATCGCCCAAGAACTCTAGCCGCTCGTTATGCTGCTCGCCGGGATGTTCGTTGACATAGGAGCGGTGCGTCAATGCCTGTCGCAAGAGTCGGTCGTTGTGAAAGTTTAGCAGTGGATGCATTTGGGGTACCTCAGCAGATTTCAGACCGGGTGATCTAAAATCTGCTCTATTCTGCTACAAAACCTGCATCCCGAAACTTGCTCTACGAAACCAAGCCATCGCCTTTTTTCAATAGCTCTTTCAAAAACCAGCGGTGCTTTTGGTGGGTTTGGACGAGGCGCGTGTACAGATCAGCCGTGCCGATGTCGCCCGCTTCAGCCGCCAATTCGGCATCTTGGTGCATCTCCTGAATGATCAGCTCATGGCTAGCGACCGCTTCGCCAAGCATATCGCGCACCGAAAGTTGGCCTGTCGAGGGGCGCAGCGTTGCAGTCGGCAAATAGTCTGCCGGATCGGCAACGGGGCTGCCGTCCAGCATCAGACTGCGCTCGGCTAGTTCGTCGATCATCGCAAAAACTGCGTTGCCCTGCTCTTCAAACAGCAGATGCAGGTCACGGAAGAGCGGACCATAGGTGAGCCAGTGGTATTTCTTGTAGTTGAGGTAGGCGACTAGGGCGTTAGCCTGCTCGCGGTTGAGCGTTTCTACGACGGTTTGCTGAGCTTGAAGGGTTGCAGTCATCTGAAGTTCTTCCTGAATTTGTACTGTTGCGTTCATGTCTTAATCATACTCGTTATGACTACGTTTTACAAGTTGTTGATCATGCTATTCTAGAGGCCAAATTGCAGGCGGGTTGTGGCTCAACAGCTGCCGTTTGCCACTGCCGATTAACCAAATCTGATTCAACGCAACGCTGAGGAGCTTTTTTAACGCATGACATCTATGACGACTGCGGCTGGCTGGGTCTTACTGGCGCTGGCGCTGCCTGCCACGGCTCAGATGCCTCCCTCCGGCAACTTCTACCGCTATCAGTGCGAGGGCGGCAAAACGTTTGAGGTGGTCTATGTTCCAGAACAGGCGAGACTCACCTTGGCTGGACGCGAGCCGATCACGCTGCCGCAGATTGAAACAGGCTCAGGTGCCAGGTATTCCGATGGCTCGATCACCTTATTGACCAAAGGGACGGATGCCTTTATTGAAGAGGATGGCAGACGTACTTACAGCGGTTGTGCTGGCCTCCTGAGCGAGTCCGGTAGCGCTAGCCCTGCCCAGCCAGTCCGGGGTCTGTGGTAGTTTGGCGGCAGGGATCAGCAAATTATTGGCAAATTATCGGCAAATTATTGGCATAAGAGAGTCAGGTGAATGAGGCTAATTGCAGAATTGGCGGCTAGTCCGCAGTGGCGCGCACCGCTAGCCGTTAGCTTGGGGGCAGTGCCGGGAGCCTTGGCTCGCTACTATTTGAGCCTGCTCTGCGGGCAGTGGTTCGGAATAGGTTTTCCGATGGGGACGCTGCTCGCCAACCTCTCAGGAGCTTTCCTGATGGGATTTTTCGTTACCTTTACCCTCGATCGACTCGTGATTGCGCCCGATCTGCGGCTGCTGATTGCGGTTGGCTTTCTGGGGTCTTACACCACGTTTTCCACCTATGCCTTAGATGCCTCTAACCTGCTGCGCTCTGGCCAGTCGGGGCTGGCTTTACTCTATGGACTGGGCAGCGCAGGGCTGGGGCTACTCTGTCTGGAGTCGGGGCGGCTGGTGGCTCGATGGCTGTAGGTAAAGCTCTAGGTAAAATAGGCGAGCTTGAGACAGGCGAGCCAAGCCATAAAAATGGGCTGAAGATCCAGAGCTGAGGCTGCAACCCCAGGCTTTGATCTCCAGCCCCATTCTGAACCTGAGCTAAAATTCGAGCGAGCTATTCGGCGGTTGCCAGCTCCGTGCTACCCCGTCCCCGGCGGCGAGTCAGGCTGTTATAGAGCATTTGGCCAATTGATTTGATCAAATTGCCTTCCAGCTCTTGGAACAGCTTCATGTTGGCGCCAAAAGCATCAATCGCTTCAGCCACAATCCGGTCTTCCGTCGATTCATCAATCGGCATTTCGCCCAGGTTAGCGCGGTAGGTAGCCTTAAAAGCCTTCTCGTCAGGAATCTGCTCAAACTCGTAGAAGGCTGTGCCCTCGCCCTCACCCAGGTTCATCGCCCGCTGAGCAATTCCCTTGAGGATCTGCCCGCCTGACAGGTCGCCAATGTAGCGCGTGTAGGAATGTGCGACCAGCAGCTCTGGGGCAATATTGCCAATCTCGCGGATGCGGTTGACATACTGTTGGGTGGCGGTAGAAGGAGCAATTTGCTCACGCCAGTTAGCACCAAAGTAGTAGTGCAGATCTTGCTCTAGAGCCGCTTTGCGGTGCAGTTCGGGGAAGTAGATTTTGGAAACCACCGGATGCTGCTGATGCTGCTCCATCTGCTCTTCCATCGCCGCATAGACAAAGTAGAAGTTGGCTACCAGTTTCCGGTAAGAGTTCTTTTCAACAACTCCCTTGAGGAAGCACTTGATAAAGCCCATATTTTCGGCGGCGGTATGAGCCTTCTTGGTGCCCTCACGCAGCTTAGTCGCTAGATTGCTCATGCTAAAGTCCTATCCCAAAATATTAATAACGGTCGGTCTGGCGAGTTGATTGCCGATCAGAGCTTTGGCCGAGAGTCCAGAAGGCGCTTTTGAAGTGAACCGCAAGTGAATTAGATGCAGCCCTCTGAAACTAACTTAACTGGCTCTAACTGGCTCTGACGACAGCAAAGCGCACCCAAAAAGCGCACCTAAATTGTTAAGGTAGACCGATTTGCTGTCGATTTTTGTTAAAAATTCTTACATAGCGCCTAGCTTTCGCTCTCGGTACGAGCCAATCGAAATCGCTCAAACCCAGTTCGGCAGGCAGTTTTAGCTAGTCTCAACGCTGCAAATTCAGGACGTTGGAGCCTGTTTAGACTGTTGATTAACCTCTCATTTGCTTCAAGCTTGTTTACAAAACTGGGGCAGGTTGCTCAGCAAAGCGAAGGAGCGTCAACTACTGCTGCGCCGGATCGGCAGGATCTCACAAGCTGCGCCAGTCCGGCGACCGATCTTCCGGGTCTAGCGCGGCTTCACTGTAAAAATATAATCCTGCTAGCTGACTTCACTGCCGATTTACGTAGTTTCACTGACCAGGTATCAGAATAGATACAGCAGCATTCGCTAATCTGTGATTTAGCTGCTGAGCCAGCTCTTGTTAGTCAATTGAAGCAAACGTGCCAGCAACCTCTGCCAGCAACTTATGACTGACTTTAACTTGACTCAACTGACTAAGCATCCGCAGTACGTCCTGCTAGGATTAGCGACCTGTCTGTTCAGCATTTGCTTTGTCTCAACTTGGCGCGCCGGAGCCCTGACCCATCTTGGCGTGAGCGGTCTGTTCCTGCTGGTTGTGATCACGCTGGTCTGGGAAAACCACCCAGGCTATGAGTATCGACATGAGCGCTGGGCTAGTCTGGCAGCAGTCCTGCTGATCGGCTGGCTGCTCTGGCAAAGCCTAAGCGTGACGCTGCACCAGCAGTTACCGCTGCGGGTTTTGCCGTTTGCCTCGGCGCTGGCGATTGCGCTGCTGGCCTCTGGATTCCGGGGGCTGTGGCAATACCGCCGTGAGCTGGCCATCATGTTTATGCTGGCTCTACCCAGCCTGCTGCTGAGCCTGCTAGATATCTCGGTTTTGACAGCCCAGATGGCGGCCAGACTGCTGCACTGGGGCGGAGTTCAGGTTGTGCAAGATGGCGTGGCGCTGACGCTGCCGATGGGCATGACGATCGTGCATCCCGGCTGCTCTGGCTTGGAGAGCATCGCCTACCTAATTGGGATTGCGGTGGTTTGCTTAACGCTCTATCCAGTGAAGCGGGTGAGGCAAGTGATTGCGCTGCTGGCCGCAGGTTGGATTGGATTCGGGGTCAACAGCCTGCGCGTGGCTACTATGGCGACTCTGGCGGCTCCGCGTGATGATGAGGCGCTGCTGTCCTGGACGGAAGGCGATGGAGCTATTATGTGTGGTGCATTAGCGATTGGATTATTTGCCCTGGTCTACTGGCTACTCTATCGGATTGAGCTAGCGGCAGGCCATCGACGAGCTAGCGAACAGCTGCAATCAGACGATTCCCAAGCTTAAGTGACCTAAACGAAAGCAGCGCCTCTCAAATCATGAGAGGCGCTGCTTTCGTGGATTCAAAAAGCGGGTGATGGGATTCGAACCCACGACATCAACCTTGGCAAGG
The DNA here is from genome assembly GCA_019359155.1 of Pegethrix bostrychoides GSE-TBD4-15B. Classification (GTDB taxonomy): domain Bacteria; phylum Cyanobacteriota; class Cyanobacteriia; order Elainellales; family Elainellaceae; genus Elainella; species Elainella bostrychoides. The sequence goes on along the minus strand of JAHHHV010000012.1, from coordinate 55,342 downwards.
TTGCGCTCTACCACTGAGCCACACCCGCGAGTCTCGGCGCTTTCAGTCTTTAGCGTTTTTAGTCTTTCCAATTATCGCTAGAACCAGCCAGTTTGTCAACTTGGGTTTGCTGAGTGCTGAACTAAGCCAAACTCATCTAAGCCCAACTAATCAACCTGACTGCCGGGATGCGCCTCGGTGGGAGCCGCGCTGCGAAGGCCAGAGATCGGTGCGCTGCCGGTGAGGCTGCTGCCGTTTAGGTCGGGGGCAGCGACTTTGACCTGCCGCATCAAGGTTGCCATCTCGATTGCGCCCATCGCATATTCCCAGCCCTTGTTGCTCTTGATTCCAGCCCGCTCTAGCGCCTGCTGCATGGTGTCGGTGGTCAGCACGCCAAAAACGACTGGCACGCCGGTTTGCAGGCTGACAGCAGCGACACCCTTTGAGACTTCGGCGGCCACAAAGTCAAAATGCGGCGTTGAGCCTCGAATCACGGCTCCCAGGCAGATAATTGCGTCATAGCGATGGGTGAGGGCGAGCTGTCGCGCCAGCAGCGGAATCTCAAAGCAGCCGGGAACCCAGGCATAGTCTACCTGGGCACCCTGCGGATCGGGATCTACGCCATGTCGCTTCAGGCCATCCTGACAGCCCTCCAAAAGCTTGCCCGTGATTAGGTCGTTAAACCGCCCAATCACGATGGCAAACCGCAGAGAGCCAGTATCTGTAAAGGTTCCTTCAAAAACGGTCATTTGAAAAATTTGTCCTACCTGACTGAAAGCACCGAAAGCCCTATCTCTAAGCTTAGATGATTTGCCTAGATGTCGCTCCTGTGCCAAGCCCCCTGAGCTTAGACCACAAAGTAATTTAGCCCGCCCACCAGCAGCACCAGCACAGTCCAAAGTCCAGAACCCAATAGAATCAAGCGCTTTGACTGCTCCCAGTTGCGGGGTGAAGCGTAGGCAACCGGCACTGCAACGACCATAATAAACGACATGATGACCAGAGCAGCTAGGGCAAACTGAAACACAATAGACATGATTACTCTCCCAATACAGCGTTAAGCGATTCGTTAAGCGATTTGATTCAGGGCGTGACTAGAGCCTGACGAGATGTGGCAGCTGAGCGAATGCTTCAGTTGTGCGCCGAGCCGCACGCCGAGCCGCACGCCGAGCCACAAGGGATCAAGGCTTAAAGAACTAATCTCCCATGCTAGTAAGCTATCAGAAAGTGACACCCTCTGAAAGTCTGATATGAAAGCCCAAATCCGCCGATTGCCAGTGCTGCTGTGATGGAATTCCTGCCCCAGCCGACTGCTCAAGATTTAATGTCTGCCCCGGTTCGCAGCATCTCGCCGGACTCGACGCTGGCTGAAGCGGATCTGCTGCTGCGGCGCTATGGCCATTCGGGGCTGCCCGTACTAGATGCGGCAGAGCGGCTAGCTGGCGTGATTGGGCGACGGGATCTGGAGGTGGGGCTGCGGCACGGGCTGGCTGAAGCGCGGGTCAAGGACTACATGGCGACCGATCTGCAAACCGCCTCGCCCGGAACCCCACTAGCCGAGCTGGAGGCGATGCTGCTCCGCTCTAGCGTGGGACGCTTGCCTATCTTGAAGGCGGCACGGCTGGTGGGAATTGTGACGCGCAGTGATGTGCTGCGAGGCCATGCGCGACCTCAGCCTGCGCCAGATTTGCCAGATTTGCCTCCAGCCCTTGCTGATCTACTCCAACAGATTGCGGCAGAGGCATCAGCGCGCGGCTGGAATCTGTATTTGGTCGGCGGTGCGGTGCGAGATCTGCTGCTGGCTAGGGCAGGCCGACCGCTGCTGTTAAAAGATCTCGACTTAGTGGTTGATGGCTGTGTGGCTGACGGCTGCGGTGCAGCGGGAGCGGCTGAGCATCTTGGACTGGAGGCGGCAGGGGTTGAGCTGGCTCGTATCGTGCAGCGGCTCCACCCGACGGTGCAGCTTCAGATCCACGGGCGGTTTCAGACCGCCGCCCTCTCCTGGCGGCAAGATCCAGAGTTCGGGACGCTGGGCATTGATCTGGCGACTGCCCGCACCGAAATTTATCCCTATCCAGCCGCCAACCCAGAAGTTGAGGCTAGCTCCATCTGGCGCGATCTCTACCGCCGCGACTTTACAATCAACGCCCTAGCGCTGCGGCTAACGGGCAAGCGGACGGGACAGCCTGAACTAATCGACGCATTTGGCGGCTTGTCAGACTTGGCGGCAGGTCAGATTCGCGTCCTGCATGCCAACAGCTTTATCGAAGACCCAACCCGGATCTATCGCGCCGTGCGGTTTGCGGTGCGGCTGGACTTTGAACTCGCGCCGCGCACTGCCGACTACGTGCGGACAGCTGTCAACAGCGGTCTTTACGCTCAGGTGCAGGCCGAACATGCCAAAGTTCCAGCGCTGCAAACCCGCCTGATCCAAGAGCTGCGTCAGAGCCTAGAGGCTAACTACTGGCAGCCCGTGCTGCAAAAGCTGGCCGCTCTAGGCGCGCTCTGCTGCATTCATCCTGAGCTGGAGCTGACGGCAGAGACAGTAGCCGCGCTCCGGCAGGCGATCAGGCTGCAAGCCTCGACCCAGCAGGTGGTGAAGCGCTGGCTGATGATGCTAGAGGTGCTGCTGATTTCGCTAAGGCCAGAGGCGAGGGTGAGCGTAGCTGAGAAATTTCAGCTCTCAGCAGAGGTCATTCAGCGGCTGCAAACCTTTGAGGCGAAGCAAGCAGAAATTTTGGCAGCGCTGCCAACCTGCGAACGCCCTAGCCAAACTGCGACGTTGCTACGAGGCTACGAGACTGCGACGCTGATTTTGGTGGCTGTCGGGCTGCCCAGCTCGCCAATTCCGCAATATCTCACCGACTGGTCGCGGGTGAAGGCTCCGCTGGACGGCAGCGACCTCAAGGCAATGGGCTATGCATCGGGGCGGCAGTTTAGGCAGATTTTGGATGAGCTGCTGGCCGCAACGCTAGACGGTGAAATTTCAGATCGAGCTGCTGCCGAGCGGTTTGTGAGACAGCGATATCTGCTCTGATAGACAAGTGCCTGCCTAGCGATACCCGGCAGCTTGCAGCATAAAAAGCTGGGCGTAGCGGCCATCCTGCTGCATCAGCTCCTCGTGACTGCCCTGCTCGATCACCTCGCCTGCCGCCAGCACCAGAATTTGGTCAGCCATCCGCACGGTCGAAAAGCGATGCGAAATCAGGATGGCGATCTGATCTTGGGTGACGGCCTTGAGCCGCTCGAAGATTTCAGCTTCGGCTTCCGCATCCACGGCGGAGGTTGGCTCGTCTAGGATCAAGATATCCGCCTTGGAGCGCATAAAAGCCCGCGACAGGGCAATTTTCTGCCACTGCCCACCCGATAGCTCGCGTCCACCCTTAAACCACTTGCCTAAGCGGGTCGAAAAGCCCTCGCTCATCGCCTCAATAAAGGGTCGCGCCGTCGCTTTTTCGGTGGCGGTCTCCCAGCGCGGCTGCGCCATTAGCGCATCCACATCGCCAATCCCGACGTTTTCGCCCACCGTGAACTGGTAGCGGACAAAATTCTGGAAAATCACGCCAATCCGCCGCTGAAGCACCTCTGCATCCCAGTCCTGCAAGTTGCGCCCGTCCAGCAAAATCCGGCCGCTGCTGGGTGAGTAGAGCCGGGTCAGCAGCTTAATCAGCGTCGTTTTGCCAGAGCCGTTTTTGCCGACAATTGCCAGCTTGCGCCCCGGCGGCAGGTGAAACGAAACGTTGTGCAAGGCGGGCTGATCTTGCTCTGGATAGGTAAAGCTGACGTTCTCAAACCGGATGCCATCACCGGGCAGCGGGCCATAGGCGGCATATCCCGGCGGTTCGGCCACAGTTTCGCCCAAAAAGTCGTAGAGATCGGCCAGGTAAAGATTATCCTCATACATACCGCCAATCGAGGCTAGCAGCCCTGCAAAGGTGGACTGCCCCTGCCGAAACACGACCAGATACAGCGTCAGGTCGCCCAGCGAAATCTGGCCAGCAATCGCCGAGCTAATCATCCAAATATAGGTGCCGTAAAAGGCTGCCGTGCTGACCAGCCCCAGCCCGTAGTTCCAAGCCGTGCGGCGCAGGTTGAGACTGCGGTCTTCGGCGTACATCCGCTCAAAAATCTGCTTGTAGCGATCCAGCAGCATCGGGCCAAGCTGGTAGAGCTTCACTTCCATGGCGTAATCTTCGCGGGCGAGCAGAATCTCTAGATAGTGATGCTCGCGGCGTTCGGGGGCACGCCAGCTAAACAGCCGGAAAGCGTTTTCAGCAAAGCGGGTTTGGGCAATAAAAGCAGGCAGCGCCGCCAGCAGCAGCACCGCGACTGCCCAGGGCGAAAACTTCAGCAGCAGACCGCCAAAGGTGAGCAGCGACAGCAGATCCCGCACAAAGCCATAGCTGCGCGTTACGACAGAGAGCGGACGACGTGAAGCTCCATCTCGGGCGCGGCTCATCTTGTCGTAGAACTCAGAGTCTTCAAAATGCGCCATGTCCAGCGTCAGCGCTTTCTCAATCACCAGCAGATTCACCTGCTGCGCCAGCAGCATTTGCAGCAGTGACTGGCAGAGCGAAATCACCTGCTGTGCCCCTGACTGGATCACGATGGCGACCGCCTCCCAGCCGACATATCGTAAGGTGCGCCAGCGGTCGGCTGCTAGGCCGCTTTGAGATGCCTGCACCACGCCGTCCACAATCAGCTTGCCCAGGTAGGCGATCACGCCGGGCAGTAGACCCACGGCGACCGTTAAAACGGCCAGCCCAATCGTTAGCAACGGGCTAGTCGTCCAGACGAGCTGCATGGCTCGACCGGAGTATTGAAAAATCGTCAAAAACTGCTGTAAAAACTGGCGAAGATTGCGAGGCCGAGCCTGAGCCTCTGGCTGTCGCGCAGCCTGAATACGGGGAATTGTCATATTCATCAGGATAGCTTGCAAAAATCAGCGGTGTTTACGTAGAGCGCTGGTGAGAGCTGTGTTCATCAAAACAGACCGCCTGAGTAGCTTCGCGATATCTTACTCTCACCGGATTACGTAGGGTTTCTTATGCCTTCTCAAGCGAGTAAGCCATCTGCTACGACAGATCCCCGTCAAACGATTGGGGAGCAGCTGCGGTTATTGATCCATCAGCGAGACTACGAAGCCGCCAAATCTCTGCTGATTCCGGTGCAGCCCGTCGATGTTGCCGACGCGATTGCCGGACTGCCGCAGCCTATGCAGCTCGTCGCCTTTCGGCTACTGCCCAAGGGCAAGGCGGTGGAGGTCTATGAAGATTGCTCGAAGGCGATTCAGGAGTCACTGATTGCCGAATTTCAGGATCAGGAGATTTTAGAGGTGGTCAACCAGATGGCTCCTGATAAGCGGGTCAGTCTGTTTGACGAGCTGCCGCCCCAGATTGTGCGGCGGATTTTGCCCCAACTCACTCCAGAAGAACGTCAGGCGACTTCGCTGCTGCTGGGCTACAAGCCGGAAACTGCCGGACGCTTAATGACGCCAGAGTATATTTCGCTGTTTGATGGCTTGACGGTCGCTGAGGCGGCGGCACGCATTCGCACGTTGGCCTGCGATCGCGAAGTCAGCTACTACATCTATATGACAGACGACCAGCACGCCTTGTCGGGTGTGGCTTCGCTGCGTGATCTGCTGCTGGCCGAGCCTGAGCAGAGATTGGCCGACGTGATGGATCAAACGGTCGTCTTTGCCCAAACCGATACCGATCAAGAAGCAGTAGCGCGGCTGATTCAGCGCTATGACCTAGTGGCGCTGCCGATTGTAGATCGAGAACGCAATTTAGTCGGCGTGGTGACGGTCGATGATGCGCTTGACATTGTGCAAGCAGAAGCGACTGAAGATATTTACACTATGAACGCCGTCCAAACTGAGGGCGAAAGCTACTTTCAGTCCAGTCTGCTGTCCGTGGTTCGCAAGCGGCTCCCCTGGCTGGCGATTTTGCTGGTCACCAACAGCCTGACGATTTTTGTAATGCGAGAATTTGAGGAGATTCTAGAGGAAGTGGTGGCGCTGGCGTTTTTCACCCCGCTATTGATTGACACCGGGGGCAGCATCGGGGCGCAGTCTTCAACGGTAGTGATTCGCGGCCTCAGCACTGACGAACTTAAGCACCGTAAGCCGCTCTGGGTGGTGCTGCGGGAAACCTTTGCGGGTGGGCTGCTGGGGGTGCTGCTGGGGGCAGCGGTGATTTTTCTGGTCTTTCTGGTGATGGGAGAGTCGGCGCTAGGCATCACGGTGGGGGTGAGCTTGATCTTTATTTGCGTTTTGGCGGCTTGCATTGGGGCTTCACTGCCCTTCATGTTCGAGGCTCTGCACCTTGACCCGGCGATGATGTCTGCTCCCTTTATCACGACGGTCGTAGACATTTTGGGGATTTTTATTTACTTGAGCCTTGCTAAAGTGATGTTGGGGCTTTAACAGCGCGCCGTTTTATTAGCTTCGCTCAGCACTCTTCAACAGTTTTCAACAATGGCAAACATGGACGACCGTAAGAAACGCATCATGGAGCATCTGGCTCGCAGCAGCGGAGATTTTGTCAGAAAGTCTCCGGCTCCCATGTCCGATCAGCGCAAGCAGCAGGTGATGGATCACATCCGCCGCACGCGGGGCTAATTTCAGTTCCAATCCTGGCTCCTGCTTGACCAAAACTCAGGCAGGATTTTTTTGGGCAATGGGGAGCTTTTAGCCTAGATCTGAGTCTCTAAAGAGTTGAAGCAGCCCCGAGGCAATCAGGGTCGATTCTGATCCGCCCAGCCGAAAGGATGCTAAAAGATGGCAGAAACTCTCTAAAATTGAGAAGCTTTATTTGAACCTGGAGTCGCCAGATTCAAAACCAGCCGTTTTGCAGGAGGTCAATCGAGCCGTGAGTATTTCCGAGCTATTTTCTAGCGGCGGGCCAGCCATGTTGCCCCTGCTCTTTCTCTCGTTCTTGGCGCTAAGCACCATTATTGAACGTGCCTGGTTCTGGTCAAAAATCCTGACGCATGAACGCGAGATTGCGGGGCGGGTGATTGAGGCGGCTCGGCGTGACTGGGATGCAGCCACCGAAATTGCTCGCAAGTCGGTGAATCAGCCGGTTGGTCGGTTTTTGCATTCGGCGCTCGAACTCGAAGATTCTGATCCAGAGGTGTTTCAGCTGGCGCTGCAAGCCTCGGCTGACGAAGAAATTGCCACGATGCGGCGGGGCGAGAAGGTGCTGGAGGCGACGATTGCGCTGGCTCCACTGCTGGGATTGCTAGGGACAGTGCTGGGTCTGATTCGCTCGCTCAAGGATATCAGAATCAGCGATATTGGCACCGACTCCACTGCTGGCGTAACGTTGGGTATTTCTGAGGCGCTAGTCAGTACGGCAACCGGCATGGTTGTGGCAATCACGGCGCTGGTTTTTTACCGCCTGTTCCAGAGCTTTGTCAGCAGTCAGGCGAAGCTGTTTCGCAAGTCGGGCAACGAGCTAGAGCTGCTCTATCGCAAAGGCTGGGCGCGTTCGCAGCGGCAAGTTTCTGCCGTCTCGTCTCAGATGCCGCCGCAGATGCCTATCGTGGACGCTCCCGCTGCCAACGACTAGCCCCACCCGTGATGTAGTGCCGCCACAGGAGCCTCTATGAAACTTGACTACGAATCGACCGAGCCAGACGTGCGGATTGAGATCATCCCGCTGATCGATGTGATCTTTTGCATTCTCACCTTTTTTATCCTGGCGGCAGTCACCCTGACGCGCCAAGCCGCGATTAATGTCGATCTACCCCGCGCTGCTAGCGCCACAACTCAGCTGCGGCAAATTTTAATCGTCAGCGTCGATGCGATTGGCCAAACCTACGTCGAGAAGTCGCCCGTGACTGAGGCACAGCTTTTGCAGTCAATTACCGGCTTTCGGCAGCAGAACCCGGAAGGCATGATGGTGCTTTACGCCTCACGCTCAGCCAGCTACAACGACGTGGTCAAGGTGCTCGATCTGCTGCGCTCAGCAGGTGGCGATCGGGTGGCGCTGGCAACGCTACCGGGTGAAGGCATCTCACCCTCGACCAATCCCCCCAGCCTCAACAATCCTGATTTGAGCAATCCTGGCTTTACGACTCCTGGCCTGAATAGCCCCGGCCTGAACAACCCCGGCCTGAACAGCCCCGGCCTGAACAGCCCTAGCAGTCCCTCCTCGATCTTTCCATCCATCCCTGGAGACAGCGCTAATCCAAACGGCCTGCCGCCGGGCGGAGTTGATTTTGGCGGTTCATCTGGCGGTTCATCTGGCGGCCCACCCTCACGCGACGCTCAAAAAACTGCACCTGCTAATCCTGAGAACTAAAAGCTCATGACTGAATCAGATTGTGCGCTAGATCACTGATGGGTTGCAAGAATTGAATTCCTAGCATAGAAATTTATATCCAAACAACGCTCAGTCTGGAGACAATGTATTTTCTGCATTGAGCTTCTGTGAACTTTGCATTAGCCGTTCAAAATATGTTCAATATGGTATATATTAAGCTCTTAAATTGAGTCACACTGGGAGAAGTTATTGGTTTAATAATTCTCCTAAAACAAATGGTGACCAATCAAACGCAGGTAGAGGAGCGGCAGCGTCTGGCTGCAATGGATTTTCAAAATAAAGGGCGCTTCAACTTTGACGCCTGGGCGGTTGCGGTGCGGCAGCAGATGCTGGCATCTCTGAAAAAGCGAGAGAGCAAACGCTCTAACTGGGATTAGCGCTGGGATTAGCGCCCAGTGAGTCGCTGCTCTCTAACACTGGCGAATCAGGACGTTTTGGGTCGGGCGACAAAGCTGGAGCCTGAGGAAGAGACTGCATCCGGTTGAGCTGACTCAAAGCCCAATGCGCGGTTTCCTGTACCTCGCTGTCGCTGTCGCTGGCTGCATACTGCAAGAGCTGGCTCACCTGGGTCATCAGCTCATAGACGCGCGTTACGTCCCGAATGGCATTGCGCCGCACGTCTGGGCTTTCGTCTTGCAGTGCCAGCATCAGCGCCCGGTTCATGGGCTTCAGGCTGCGAGCGTTGATTTCTGACACTGCGCCCAAAATCAAGCTTCGCTGCTGTGAATCAGCATCTAGCAGCAAATCCACCAGCGGCTGCACGGCGCGTGAGTCGCCCGACTGTCCCAATTCCCATATGGCCTTGCGGCGCTTGGCAGCATCTGGGCTTTGCAGATCGCTCACTAGCGCTTCGACAATATCAATTTTGGCGAGTCGGGTGGCCGTGTAAGACTGAGAGATGGCAACTGTGGTGGATGGTGCTTCGATGGGGGTGACAGGCTCCGGAGCCGGAACGGAAGCTGCGCTAGCAGGCTGAGCAATCTGGGTTGACTGAGCTTGCCGCTGACAGAGCAAAGCCGCAGCGCCGCCTACAGGCAGCAGCAGCAGCGACCACCAGGGATTCAAGCCCTGTGATGGCTGGTTGATGGGTGAGGCGGTCAAGCTATTGGGGCTAGCGGTCTGGCTTATGGCAACTTCGTTTGAGAACAGTGCTACAAAGCTAATCAGACCAGCAGCTAGCATCAACTTGACATCAACCATAGAGCGTTCACTTGCAGGCAACAACCTGATTTTAACTGCTCTGCTCCAGATAGCCTCGCTGCCGCTCACTCAAATCAGCCAGACGACTCTGAGTCAGCATCTCGCAGGGTGGCGATTGTTTCTGCCACGGGCTCTGCCGCAGGCCGACCCCAGTTCAGCTCGGCTAGCTTTTGGGAGATTTGCTCGCGCTGGTTGATGAGATAAATGCTAATCAGCGTCAAGCCAACGCCTGCCCACTGCAATGGCTCCAGTACTTCTGATAAAAACAAATTGCCAAACAGCAGCGCGAAGACGGGAGTCAGGAAAGTCAGCGAGCTGAAGCTGGTCAAATTCCCGGTGGAGGCAAAATAGAAAAACAGACCGTAGGCCAGAGCGCTGCCAAACACCGTCGAATATGCAAGCGCCATCCAGTCTGCCCAGTCCAGCGCTTGCCAGGAATTGCTCTCCCACAGCGCCGACCCCAAAAATAGGGGCAGACCGCCAATCACCATGTGCCAGCCCGTGGCTGAAACTGCGTCCGCATAGCGGCAGACATAGCGCACCATCACCGTGCCCGTCGCCATTGAGAGCGCCGCCAGCAGCATCAGCCACTGTCCGTTTTGAAAGAGTCCTGTCCAAAACTCGGCGGCGGGTAGCCCCAGCGTCACGCCGTCCTGCCAAGTCGCTAGTAGCCAGTCGGGGGAGATCCCCAGCAGGCTAATTCCACAGATGCCAAAGCCTAACCCTAGCCAGCCCCAAAGCCCCACCTGCTCGCCGAACAGCAGCCGAGCCATCAGCGCCACCGCCAGTGGCTGCGAGTCAATCATCACCGAACCCAAACCTGCGCCCGTGCGCTGTAGGCCCTCGGCCAAAAAGCCCTGAAACAGCATGCCGTCGACTAAAGCAAACAGCGTAATCCAGCCCCAAGCTTTCCAGCCCTGCGGCTGCGGACGCTTCATCCAGAGCGCCGCCAGCAAAATCAATAGCCCTGCCGGAAACAGTCGCACCCCGGCCATAAACAGCGGCGTGGTATGCGCCAGCGTTCCCTTCATTGCTACCATTGCTGTCCCCCAGAGGAAAAACGGTGCAATCAGCAGCAGGGCGAAGGAGAGGCGGGATTTGGGGAGATTGAGCTGCATGGATGAACGGCTATAGAATGCGTCTTTAGCCCATTCTAATCAATTATGTAGTTCTGTTAAGAAAAATTAAAGCGTCTTTCCTGCTGAGACGGCATTAGACAGCGGCAGTTTGTTTAGATTCGGCGGTCGGTTCGCTTGACTCAGCAGACTGCGGCTTAGCCTGAATCAGCTCAACCTTATAGCCATTCGGGTCTTCGACAAAGGCAATCACGGTGCTGCCATGCTTCATGGGGCCAGGTTCGCGGGTGACTTTGCCGCCCTGCGCCTTGATCTGCTCGCAGGTTTGGTAGATGTCGTCCACACCGATAGCGATATGGCCGTAGGCATCGCCCAGGTTGTAATGATTGGTGCCCCAGTTGTAGGTGAGTTCGAGGACGCTGTGGTCGGACTCCTCGCCATAGCCGACAAAGGCCAGCGTAAACTCGCCGCCGGGATAGTCTTTGCGGCGCAGCAGTTTCATGCCCAGCAGCTCGCAGTAAAACTTCAGCGATTCGTCCAGGTTGCCGACGCGCAGCATGGTATGTAGTAGGCGCATGGAGGTTTCCTCTTGCTAGATCTGCCCTTATTCTAGCGCTCTGCCCTAACCCCGCAGCCCTAGCTCCACAGCCCTAACTTCACAGCCCTAACCCCGCAGCGCCACATCCATCGGCAGCCGAATTTCCTGCTCAACTGTCACATCCGCCAGAAACTCCCGATCTTCGCTGAGATGCGGCAATTTGAGCTGCGAGTCGGAGGTGCCGCGCTGGAGCAACCGCTGCTTGACAATCGTGAAGCTGCCGGGCGCGAGCAGCCGCAGTCGGGGGACGGGCACAGCATCTTGCCGCACCATCCGATACTGATCGTTGAATTCGCCCAGCAGCGCATCAAACCGCATTAGAAACGCTGCCGGATCTGCGAGCGTTTGCCCTGTTGCTAGCTCGATATTCACCAGGTAATGCGCTGGAAACTCCTGCGCGGAGAGCGTCACGCAGAAATCATCTAGCAGCATCCCAAACTCCTGCTGTAAGGCACGCATTGTTTGAGTCAGGTGATATTCAGTGGTTTTTTCGGTAGTGGAGGAGAGCAGCCCGCCATGCCGATGCCGAAACACGATAATTGGCGTGCGCTCAAAAAAGCCCGTTACCTCGACCACATCGCCAATGTCGTAGCGGTAGAAGCCGCTGTAGCTGCTGAGCAAAATCCGGTACTGCTCGCCCACTTTCACCTCACTGGGCAGCAGCGTCTTAGGCTGCGACTCCTCCCACTGGTCAGGCGGCACAAACTCGTAAAAGCCGCTCTCAATTGCCAGAATGCAGCCCTCTTGGTTCAGCTCATAGCAGACCCCAAAGTTGGCCTCAGCCGTGCCGTATACGCCGCCAAACACAGGCAAATCGCCAAAATACTCCGGAAAGCGCTTCAGGTAAAAGTCAGATGTGCCGCCCAGCGCTGTGCCAATCAGGGAGAGCTGCTTCCAAGCGTTGCGGGGCGTGAGCTTGCCTTCAATTTCCAGGACTTGCCGCAGCTCGGCGGCGCGCTGGGGGTTGGGTCGCCACTGCCGCATTAGGCTAGCTTTGAGAGCGGGTTCAATCGTCAGCCAGTCGGCAAACTGCCCCGTGGCAATATCCTGAATCAGTGACTCGGCGTATTTGTTGAGGTACTGACAGGTGCGGAGCATCAGCATCGGGAAGTTGGCGACAATGCCGCGCACCTGCGGATTCACCAGGCTAAACAGCAGGCAGAGATAGTGACGGCTTACCCCGTCGCCAAGTTCCATCGCGTCCAGCGGCTGAGCAAACGCCTGCTGGCAGAGCCAGCGATTCATCCGAAAGCTGCCTGCTGTCACCGGCCCATATTCGACCCCGCCCGCCGTGCGCCCTTGCAGCCGGATCGCGTTGGTCGAAACAATTTTGCCAAACTCTAGGCGGCGATCCGGGTACTGAGCAGCGTAGCGCGGAAACACCTCTAGAAAGAAGCCCAGAGCCGTAGCATTAGACTTGTTCAGCGAGGCTTTGAACCGCTGGGTGACAGGCACCATTTTCTGTTTGCCGGTCGAGCCGCTAGTCAGGTTGATATAGATCACCGGATCGGCGTTTAGCACGTTGGGTTCGCCCAGCGCGACTCGGTCGGTGTAAGGCTCGTAGCTGCTGTAGGGCAGAATCGGCACGCGCTCGCGGAACTGGTCGATGCTGCGAATTTCACTGAGGCCGAAGGTTTTGCCTAGCTCTGTGTCCTGCTGGACGCGCAGCAGCTTTTGCAGAAACTGCGACTGGGTCTCTAGCGGCTGTCGGGTCTTGCGGACGAAGCTGGCTTTGGCGTAGTGGGCGTAAGCCTGCACAATGGGAAGGAGGTTGACCATACTTAGAACAAGATGCAGAAGGGTTCAAATCGGAAATCAAAGCAGATTTTAGCCAAAGCCATCAGCCTGCCGCCTCAATTCTCAGAAAACTATGATAGTCTCCTAGTCTGGCAGTCCTCAGGGCTGATTGGCTAGCGCTGGTGGCTGCAATCGCCTGACTCAAAATGCCCTGATCGGCTGATGCGAGTCGGATTGCCTAATTCTGTAATAGTTTTTATAAAGCTCTATAGCCTTTTATTCTGACAGCTATAGCTTGCTCTTCGAGCTGGGGAAACCGCATTTTTATGGAACTAGCGACAGCGCTAAAAGCACAGACTGTTCAAAATCGGGTGCGTGAGGTAGGCATTAATCTGAACTACTGGTATCCGGCTGCCTGGGCCGACCGTCTTAAAGCCAACCAGGTGCAGGCGGTGACAGTTTGGCAGCAGCCGATTGCACTGTATCGCGATACCTCAGGCCAAGCCCACGCCCTAGAAAACGCCTGCCCCCACAAGGGGATTGAGCTGCACCGGGGCGAGGTGACTCAGGATCGACTGGTCTGCCCGTATCACGGCTGGGAGTTTGCCCCGACGGGCGAATGCGTCAAAATCCCCTACTTCCCGCCGGAGCAAAAGCTGCCCTGCGCCCAAGCTCGCAGCTACCCCACCACCGAGCGCTACGGCATTGTCTGGGTGTTTCCGGGCGATCCGGCTCTGGCCTCTGGAGCCAAGCTGCCGGAAGTGCCGGAATATGACGATCCAGATTGCCTGCTAATTCCAATTACGGGGCTGTTCAAATCACATTTTTCGATCAGCAACGAAAACACGATGGATGTGTTTCACGGTTTTCTGCACAAAAACTTGCAGGGCTGGTTTGACCCGGTTTTGCTGCATCTCCAGCAGGCTGATAGCTCGGTGCGAGCCCAATATCGCGTCTCCTATCGCGGCAAATTCACTCAGTTTTTAGGACTTAGCACCGATGCAGACGGCATCACGACCCGCATCGTGGAGATCCACTACCAGTATCCGCACTACCACAGCACGATGGAGGGCGTTTCCTCGCTCTATCTGATGCGGTTGCCGGTTGGCCCAAGTGAAACCCGCTCGTTTAGCCTGCTGTTTTTGCCCAAAGTGCGGCTACCGCGCTGGCTCCAGGCGATGATTAAGCCGATTCTTGTGCCCTTGGTGCGGCGATGGCTGTTTATGCCGTTTCTGGAGCAGGATTTGGAGATGATGGAAAGCGAGCAGCAGAGCTATCAGCGCAGCCCCAGCCGTCGCTATACCGAAGTCAACCCGGCCATTCTGGCGCTCCAGCGGGTGATCGTCAGGCAGTATGAACAATTTGTGCAACAATCTAGTCAACTGGAGTCTAGCCAGTTAGAGCAGGGATTGCTGGAGATGCCGCTTTCAGCCGTCGGATCAGACGTGAAGCTGCATGAGTCTAGCAGCCTGCATGAGTTTCCGTAGCGTGACCTGCATCTACTGCTCGTTTAGATTTGACTGAGATGCGAGCCAGATGCAAGCTAGATGTGACTGTGGCTCAACTGTACCAATCGGCGATGTACAGATGATGAGCTTGTGACAGATTAATAGATAATTTTTGTCTATGCCATGTTCATGCCAGAAGTTGTTCGCAGATTGCTTCGATACCCCTAGAGCTATCTCTACAGTCATTGAGCCAGTTCTGGAGCTGTCACACCAGAGCCTTCTGCAAACCACGCGGCAATCAGCGGCCAAACCAAAGGTGAGGGGAGTTTAAACCGTGCAAGTTGTCAAAGAATATGTTCAGCGCTGGTATGAAAGCGGGCTAGAGCCGGACGAGTATATCTGTCATGGCAAGAAGACTGGCAACCAGGTCGAAATTGAAGAGGTCAAGACTGGCATTCGCCGGACTGCGCTCACCTTCTGCACAAACGACGTGCTGGGGCTGACCCAAAACCAGGCCGTGCAGCAGGCTGCCATCGACGCTATTTTGAACTACGGCACTTCAAATAGCTCCACCTCGGTGCTCAGCGGGCGGATTAGCCTACACCAGCAGCTCGAAGATGAGATTTCGGCCTTCAAGCATCTTGGCCATACGCAGCTGTTTCTGAATGCCTGGATGGCGATGCAGGCGCTGATGGATGCCTTCTGCCACCTGGCAATTCCTGTACCGGGCTTCAAGCATAGCCGCGAGACGCTGATCCTCACTGATATTTTGAATCACGGCTGCATTGTTTCGGCGCTAGCCAACTCCAAGACGCGCTCTGGCAAGATGTTTGGCCATAGCCCGCGCGTGCGAGTCGTGCCCTACCGCCATTGCGATATGGACAATCTGGCGCGCAAGCTCCAGCGCTACGTCCGCCCAGATGACCGGATCATGGTGGTTTCCGATGCCGTGTTCTCCATGGATGGCGATACGGCTCCGCTGCCGGAGATGATCGAGATCCTCTCTAACTATCCCGGCAGTACGCTGGTGATGGATGAGGCTCACGCTACGGGCGCACTCGGCGCAACGGGTCGCGGCATTTACGAACATTTTGGCATCACGCCGCAGTATGCCATTGACCGGGGCGTAATTCCGCTGATTATGACCACTTTCTCGAAGTTTGGCGCTTCGGTGGGGGCGGCTATTAGCTCGCATGTGGCTGAGCTGAAGCCGCTGCTGAACGTTTCGCCTACCTCGATTGGCACCTGCTCGTTGGCTCCCCCTCTGACGGCAGCAGCGCTAGAGAGTATTCGTCAAGTGCGGCGGCATCCAGAACTCGTACAGCGGCTGCAAGAGAACACGCGCTATATGCGTTCGCGGCTGGCTGAGCAGGACTTTGAAGCGCTGGGTGAAACGAACGTAGTTCCGGTGCTGTTGGAAGGCGATGTCAACCCAAAGGATTTTGCCCGCGAGCTGATGAATGAGCATGGCATTTGGGTGTCTCCCATCTGGTTTATTGCCAAGCCTCGCCTGCGGATTACAGCCAACGCGCTGCATACTCGCGAGGAGGTCGATCAGCTGGTGACGAGTCTAGTCGCGGTTCGGCAAGCGCTCTACAAAACGACGACGATTAGCGCTTAGCTAACTGATGCATAGATTGCGGAAGTCACATAGGTCGCCGAACTTCTAGAGGGCGAACGGCGTTTCGGTTTGCCCGGTTCGGCATTCTCGGTTTGGCATTCTCGGTTCGGTAGATTTTAAGCTCTGGGGCTATCCTGCGGCTGGTCTGTATCGGGATCGATGTAGCGGAGGCTAAAGATTGGCTAGAGGTTGGCTCAATGAGTTAATCGCTATTTTGGAGTTTCAATGGCTGAACGATGGTGCAGATTCAGACAGGCAGGGCGCAGGTTTGCCCCGCAGTAGACTTTGAATATCAGCCGCCGCCAGCGGCATTTGCAGCCCAGCGAATTTTAGTCAAGCCAAATCTAGGCTATCCGGTTGCGCCACCCGTGACGGTGAGTATGCCCGTGCTGGCAGCGGTATTGCGCGGACTGCGGCAGGCCAGTCCCGATGCCGAAATCTTGATTGTTGAGGGGGTCTGCTCGCCCGTTTCGCTAAATAAAATTGCGGCAGGTCACGGACTCTATGCGCTGCTAGATGCCAAGATGCAGCTCTTGGACGCAGACGAACTGCCGCTGCGAGACTATCCCAACCTGTCGCCACAGCCCGTGCGGTTTCAATCCATGCAGGCTCCGGCCTTGCTGAGCGAAGTAGACTGTCGGATTAGCGTTGGGGCATTTAAGCGCACCATTTTGAAAGATCAGCCGCTGATTTCGGCTTCGCTAAAAAATCTGTACGGTCTGTTTCCGCGACAGCACTACAAGGCCAGAAGCGCCAATTCACGCGGGCAGCTGCATCGCCCGTCGGTGCCGCTGGTGCTGCAAGATGTCTATTTTTGCATTGGGCATCTGTTTGACGGGGCAGTGGTGGATGCGAATCAAAAATTTGTCAGCGCTGACTGGAAGCCGGATCGCGGGCAGACGGTAGAACTGGGCAAAGTGATTTGGGGCGAAATGCTCAGCGCCGATCGGCTGGCCTGCGAACTGGGCGATGAAAGCAAGCCGGACTATCTGACCGCAATTGAGGCGCTGATTACAGGCTGATTACAGGCTAATAAATGCTGATTAGATTTAGAATGAGCAAGCTTTCCAGAGCGTCAGGTGGCGGTCTTGGCTCAAGAGCATCTGGGGCTGATAGGCTAGTTTGGGGTTGAGGCCAAGCTGACTTGCCGCCGCCAACATTGACTCTGAAGGATTGAACAGAAAGCTGGGCGGGCAATGATCTAACTGCGGCAAAAGCTGTACAGCTGGCGCAATCCGAATCTGCGTATCGGCGCTGAGGCTGTGGCTGAGCGACAGCAGATCTAGCGTTTGGCTCGGTTCGGCCAGCAGCATCGGCTCTGGTGCAGCATTGATCAGGGCAGCTAGCTCCAGATTGGCGCGGTTTCGGTCTTTTTGATAGTCGGGGATGCGGTTGAGGTTGACGATGCAGGAAATCAGGCTGAGGCTGAGCAGCAGGCCAACGGCAGCTCGTCGAAGGCGTGGCTTAAACTGGGTCACGCCGATTGCCGCCGCCATCAGCAGCGCTAGCTGAGCCGGAATCAGATAGCGAGAGGTGGCCGCAGCCTGACCCTGCCAGCCCCAATCCAGCAGCAGCAGTCCTACCGGCACCGGTAAACCCAGCGCCGCGAGGTACAGCCCAGTCCGCAGACGTATCAACCGCACTATTGCATAGCCCAAAATCGCCAGCACGGTTGCCGCAACCATTGCCTCAATGCCAGCCAGCCAGCCCGTCGTCACCACAGGCAGATCAAACCAGAGCACCGCAGCGCTGTACAGCCAGATCGCTGCCGTCAGCCAAATCGGCACCGCCGTCCGCATCCAGGTTGTGTTCGTATCTAGATTAATTCGCTGGCTCCAGAGCACCCAAATCCAAGGCAGAAACAGCGCTCCAGTCAGGCAGACCGCCGCCAAATACCGCCACCTGCCCTGCACCTGTAGCGCCACAAAAACTGCCTGCCCTGCCGCCACCGGCACCGTCAGCAGCGAAGTATAAAGGCTCAGCGTCAGGGTGAGCGCATAGATCAGCCAGTTCGTTGGCCTATTCCGCCGAACTGCCCGCAGTAGCGCTGTGGAGCAGAGCAGCAGCAGCAGCGACCAAAGGCTATAAGGCCGAGCCTCCTGAGCATAGGCCACAAAAAACGGCGAGATTGCCATAAAGCCCACCGCAGTTTGTTGGGCAGCAGTTTGGGCAGCAGTTTGGGCAGCAGTTTGGGCAGCAGCAGGATCTCGATTCAGCTCGCGGCAAAGCTGATGGAGCACCGGAAGCGCCAGCAGGCTACACAGCACTGACAGACTGCGAATTGCGCTAGTTGAACTGCCAAACAGCTCCATCCAGCATCGCACCAGCAGGAAATAGAGCGGCGCATGTTCGGGGCTGCGCATCAAGGCACTGAGGCTGTCGGTGAGGCTGCGAGGCGGGAGCTGCGGAGTGGAGCGGGGGGAGCGAAGCTGCTGATAGGCCAGCAGATCGGCAGGGCTGTGCGGTTGACCCGTCGCCAGCTGGGCGGTGACTTCAGCTTTGGTATAGCCCGCTGCCCGCATCGCGGTGGCTACCTCGTCCGCCCAAAAGATTTTTTGATCTAAATGAGCCACCCGAAACAGCAGCCCCAGACTGATTAAGCCAGCCAGCAGATAGCCCCCAAGTTTCTGACTCATACCTTCGCCTGCTGAATCTGCTGCTGCCAGATTGCGATCAGCCGCCCAACCGCCGCATCCCAATCCAAGTCAGCCACCGCTGCTCTGCCCTGCACCCCCATCCGCTGCCGCAAAGCTGGATCGTCAGCTAACCGCTGAAGTTTGGCCGCAAAGTCGGTGCTGTCCCGCGGCTGAAACAGCAGACCAGCCTGCCCCGACTCCAGGCTGTCCACAATGCCGCCTGCTTGGGGAGCCAGCACCGGAACGCCAGCGGCAAAGGCTTCGAGCAGCGTCAGTCCTCTGGTTTCTTTTTCCGAGGCCGTAATGTGAATATCGCTATTGAGCATCAGCGTAGGCACCGCCGCCGGATCAACGCGCCCTAAAAAGTGAGCCTGACAGGGCAGGGCAGAAAGCGCCTCAGCAATTTCGTCCCGCATCGAGCCGTCTCCGGCAACAATTAGCGCCACCGAGGACAGCAAAGCCTGATATTGCGGATCGTTAGCCATCTGAGTCAGCGCCCGCAGCGTAAATTTCCAGCCTTTATCGGGGGTGAGCCTGCCCAAAAACAGCAGCTTTACTTTCGAGTCGAGATCGCTGAGGTGATAGGTTTGCTCAAAGAACTGGGGATGTCTGAGAGCTGGATTGAAATCAGCTAAATTAACGCCGAGCAATTCTGCTTTGAGCGCGTTTTTAATCCGCATCTTCACAGCTGTGGTATATGTAGATTGGCTGCTAATTAACGTTAGATCATAGGCATTATAGATGCGCGAGACAATGCGCTTTGAGATAGCCTGCATGACTCGAATGATCGGAGCTGGCAGCGCAAAATAATCTTCGAGATATTCAATAAAATTGGTATGTAAAAAGCTGACGCAGGGAACGCCATAGAGCTTGGCGAAATCAACTGCCGGAATCTTGTCAAAGCCTAGCTGAAGCCGCTCTGGCTCGTCAACATGCACGAGATCAGGCCGAAATTCAGCTAGCGCTCTTAGCAACAGCGGATAGCTGCTCTTTTTGACGTTGCGATCAAACTCTAGCCCCATAAACGGCGCGCTCTCCAGCGGCAAAACCGTCACGCCTGGAAAAACTTCGCCTCTGTAAGTTTGCCAGTCGGGGTAGAGGCTGGCAACTGGCTGATAGTCTGGACAGATCAGCAGCACCTGATGTCCCATCTGGCTGAGCCGCTTAACGCGATTAAATACCGTAATAGTGACCCCATCAATTACCGGAAAAAACCCAGATGTGAGAATGGCAATTTTCATGCAACCTGCCCGTTAACGACTCGCTGGACGACTCGATGAAAAATCGGCGTTGCTGAATTAAGGTATGAATTCTCACCTAAGTTGCAAGTCTCTTCGCCCCCTAAATCCCCCTTTCTTGAATGCCGCAGGCTATATTCTGGGGGACTTTGAGGAATCCGGCTCCCCCTTTCTTGTTGCTTGCTTCCCGCAGGGTATGCCCGCAGGGCTATGAATTGGGGGTTGGGGGGCGAATTCATACCGCTATTCAGCAACGCCGCCAATCATCTCATAGATGACCTTAACAGATCCATAAAGCCAATTGCGCTGACTCTGAGCCACAAGAAAAGGGCTGCCACCTTCAAGATGACAGCCCCACTTCGCGTAGAAAACTCAACTCACTCTAGAACTAGACCAACACCAAGTTTTTGGCAGTGATGGAACTCGACTGAACGTTCTGTAACGTCATCAGCGTTGTGAGGCTGGTGTTGACACCACTGCCATCTGCATCTAGCTTCACAACTGTGTTGGCACCGAGCTGCTCAAACTTCAGGTAGTCGCCGAGCTGGGTTGTCTTGCCGATGGCGCTGCTGTCGATGTTGAGGCGTGAGAATAGCTTGCTGAAGTTGAGCAAGTCCTCAGCGACGTTAAAGTCGGTGACAATATCGCCGCCTGCATTGAGCCGATTCAGCACGATCTGGTCGATGCCTGCACCGCAGGTGAGTTTATCAACGCCTGCACCGCCGATGAGTACGTCATCGCTGCTGCCGCCAATCAGATTGTCTTTGCCTGCACTGCCATCTAGCCAGTCGTCGCCTGTACCGCCGTCCACTCGGTCGTTGCCTTTGCCAGATTTTCGCCCACTGCGATATCGGTAGTGTCGTCAGCAGGGCTGAAGGTGGCAGTTGTTTAGTCGTATCGAGTGGAGAGAAGGTCGCGGCAACACCAAAGATGTCATTGTTGTCGTCAGCAGTACCAGCAGCATCTGCTGCACTGTTACCGCTGGCAATCGTGTTGGTCAACGCAAATGTGGACAGAACTCCAGGCATTCCAGCATTGTTGTCGTTGGAGTTTGTCAACGTATTCAGAACGAAGACCGCGCCACCTAGACCTAGACCAGCAGAAAATCCACTTCCACTAATGGCCATCAGGATTACCAGCTCTAGATACCCAGATTTAAATGGCAAAGCAAGTTCCGTAATATCTCGGAGTGACCTAAAAGAGCAGCTATCTGGAATTCAGGCGAACTACAGAGGCATTAGTGAATGTAATGATGAATTGCTCAATACCCACTTGTGCAAAATGGGTATTTCAGCTTATGATTTTTCAACTGGCTCAATCCAGCCAGGGAGGTCGAGACTTGAGGCGAGGTCGCTGACTAGAAGTGCTTGAACCCACAACTAGCCAGCTAACCCTACCAGCTGTTACTCGCAGCAGGTAGGGCTGTGTCGATTATGGCACGCCTCCGCAACACAAGCAGCTTGAGAAGCTGTCGCTTTAGGTCTTGACTTCAGGCCAACTCATGCGAGTACGCAACCAATACACAGAAGTATACGAGGTAAATAACGATGTCTACAGAGTTCAACGAACGTCTGCCGGAGCCGCTTGGCCATCAGGCGCAGATTTGGATCGTCGGGACGCGAGAGCAAGTCAACCATGTCATTAGCGAAATGTACGTGCGGCAGATGATCACCGACCGCAGCCAGTTTTCGCCAATGGTTCCCGCGCCCTTCTCCCCCGGCAAATACATGAGCGTGCTGCTGCGATAGCTGAGCTGCCTGTATAGATCTCGGCGTTGCTGAATGTAGGGATGAATCTGTCTGAGTTGCCAGTTTCCTCGCCCCCTAAATCCCCCAATTCTGGGGGACTTTGAGAAATCCGGCTCCCCCAGAATTGGGGGCTGGGGGGCGAAGAGACTTGCAACTCAGGTAGAGATTCATACCTTGATCCAGCAACGCCGTAGGTGCAGCTGCGCTCTGACGCTCAGCTTGCGGTATGGTTGGGAAATATTTCAGCGCGAGCCTGAGCATGACGGAATTAGAGAGAGATTTCTGGCAAGAGGCTATCCGCTTTGTAAAGCAGCATATCCAGCCCGGTGAACGGCTGTTAGCGCCGCTGAAGCTTAAAGCCAGCTTTCCGCAGGTCTCGCCCTACCGCGCAACCTATTGCCAGCAGCCCCATGAATTTGACTGGCTGCTGTTCCACAAAGGTATGTTGAGCAAAATAGACCGCCGCTTCCTCCGACAAACTCTGGAGCAGCTTCATCCCGTTTTTGCCAACGAAGTTTTTGTGATATTCACCCAGCGAGATGAGCTGATTGGCCTCTCTACGCTGGATGCGAGTCACTTCCAAGCATTTCTTCAAGAGATAGATCCAGCCGGTCAGCAGTCAGGCGGGTTGCGCCACCGGATTCGCGGCTGGTTGGGCACTGAAGGCCAAGCAGGGCAGATGAAAGCGATTCTCGACTGCTCAGAGCGAGTTGATCAAACCAATCGGCAGATGCAGAGTTTGCTAGACCGGGTGCAGCGCTTAGAGAAACTCTTGACAACCAGCAGCGGACTGGCCAAATCCTCAGCTCAGCTTTCCAAGCAGGACTTCCAACGCCTTTGCCGAGCAAGCTGCCAAACCGCCTATCTGGGAGAGGGCATCATGCTCTGTCGGGTGTTGGGCCAATACTTGCTCTATGCCGACAGCCAGGATGTGGGAATTGTGCCCCATCTTTGCATGAATGGCTTTTGGGAAACCTGGATGACGCTGGCTGTGACTCGCCTGCTGCAACCGGGCTGGCACTGCCTGGATGTAGGCGCAAACCACGGCTACTATACGCTGCTGATGGCGGGGGCTGTGGGCGCAACGGGACGGGTGCTAGCGCTAGAGCCAAACTTCAAGCTGGCAGAGCTGGTGAGAAAATCGATCGAAGTCAACGGATTCAACGACTGCGCTGAAGTCATGCCGCTGGCAGCCTCTAATCAAAGCGGCGAGATGGTCAATCTGATTGTGCCGCACGGCAACACAGGACATGCCTCGCTGCATATCAACGCAGCGCCTGCCGATCAGGTGATGGCGGTGCAGACGGTGACAATTGACGATCTGACCGCAGACTGGCCGCAGGTAGATCTGATTAAAATTGACACTGAAGGCGCAGAGCAGGCCGTTTGGGACGGTATGAAGCAAACAATTCGCCGCAATCCTGAGATTAAAATTGCCCTAGAGTTTGGCTCAGCTCGCTACCCGAAAGCGCGAGAATTTCTCGAAGCCATTCAGTCAGAAGGCTTTAACCTGCGCTATATCGATCATGACGCTCAGCTCCAGCCTCTGTCGATTCAGCGCTGTCTGACGGAGCGACCAGAGAGCTATTGGGATCTGTTCTTGAGCCGGACTTGAACCGGACTTAAAGTTTGCACCAGATTTGCACCAGAACAATTGTTAGGATAAAACAGACTCTCACCCCCACAAGAATCGCTATGGGAATATTTGAAGATTTGAGCAGCTTCTTGGAGATGCGGCTGGAGGAGTTTATCCGCAACAATCCACATCTAGAGCTGCAAGCCCTCGAAGAAAATCTGCTGGAGCAAGAAGAAGAGACGCTGCGGCTTTTGGCTGAGCTGAAGGTGCGCGAAAAGCGGCTGCAAGACGAGATTTTGGCGACCGCTCAGGAAATTCAGCGCTGGCATGAGCGAATTGAGAAGGCGAAAGCAGCTCAGCGGTTCGACCTAGCCAAGCCTGCCGAGGAGCGCGAAGCCGCTCTGCTGCGTCAGGGCAATCAGCTCTGGGGGCAGATGGAAGTCTTGAAGCAGCGGATGCAGCAGACGGTCGAGCTTCAGCAGCAGATCCAGATCCGCAGGCGCGAGGTGAAATCCAAAGTGGCCGAAGCGCAGGCTAACCGAGCAAGCTATCAAGCCACAGCCAGCGCGCAGGCGGCTCAGCAGGCGGGTAGCACCG
The DNA here is from genome assembly GCA_019359155.1 of Pegethrix bostrychoides GSE-TBD4-15B. Lineage (GTDB taxonomy): Bacteria > Cyanobacteriota > Cyanobacteriia > Elainellales > Elainellaceae > Elainella > Elainella bostrychoides. The sequence goes on along the minus strand of JAHHHV010000012.1, from coordinate 31,555 downwards.
AGCAGCAGTGGCAGACCGCCGGCTGGAACCAAACCGCCAAGCCGCCGCTTGATCTAGAGAAAGCGTTTCAAAAGTGGGAAACTGACGAGGAGCTAGAAGCCCTGAAGCGCCAAATGCAGCGTTGACTAAGCTGGCTCTGTCGAGCTTATAGCAATTCACCTTATAGCAGTTCACTGCGACCTATTCATCTGGATCTGCTGCATTAACCAGTTTGCCGCTGCCGTATTTGTTTCCTGTGTCAGTCGCTCCAGCGCCTGCGTCACCAGATCGATCGGCAGTCCCGGCAAGACCTGCGAAACCTGAATCGGTTCATAAAGGCCAGCATCCGTTCGCCCAAACGCAAACAGCCTGGTTCCCTTCACGTCAATCACCCAATATTCTGCAATCCCCAAGCTGGCGTAAAGCTGCTTCTGCTCGTCTAGATCAAGACTGAGGCTCGTATCGGCAATTTCGCCCACTAGATCCGGCAGGCGATGCCGCGTTAGCTCAATCCGGCGCGGTTCTCCGGGCTGCCACCGGGGAATATTTTCGCCCTTGTAAAGCACCAGATCTGGCGCGCAGGCGTGGGTCTCTGGCAGATCAATTAGGCAGCGTCCGTAAGATTGCAGCACGGGTTCAGGGTAGAGGAATGCCCAGAAGCCAAAAATCATCGTCATTAAGTCGCTAAACGAAGCATGTCCCGGCCCTTCAGTTCCCATATCTGCCCAGAGCCATCCCTGATAAAACGCAATTTTCCGCCAGTTTAGATTGGGATCTGTACTGTCTCGCAGCGCCACGTAGTCCTGCCAGGTTGCATCACGCCGCTGCAAAATATTTGTCTCGACTGACTCTCTAAAAGCAACTGTCATTGGCTGACCTTAGGCTCTCTGGCTTCATAATAGCACTCCAAATATCACGAACTAATGACGCACCCCTTCAGCGGCTGCGCCTCATTCGCCACTCATCGAGCAGATCGTAGATCACGGGCACGACCAGCAAGCTGAGCAGCGTTGAGGTGACCAGACCGCCCATAATGGCCACCGCCATCGGGGCGCGCAGTTCAGCGCCAGCCCCAAAGCCCAGCGCAATCGGCAGCATTCCCAGAATTGTTGCAGCAGTCGTCATCAAAATGGGTCGCAGACGTATTGGCACGGCTTCTAGAATCGCTTCACGACGCGACAGGCCAGACCGCCGCAGCTGCTTGATGTAGTCTACGATTAAAATCGCGTTTTTATTCGTGAGGCCGAACAAGAAGATAATTCCAATCAGCGAAATCATGCCGAAGTCGCTTTGAGTAATTAATAGCCCAATCATTGCCCCAACCGTAGAGAGAGGCAGCGCCATAAAAATCACGACTGTATCCACCCAGCTTCTAAACAGCCAGAGCAGCACCAGCACAATACAGAGCAACGAGAGCGCCAGCGTGCCCCCAAAGCTGCCCAAAACCTCTCCAACTCTGGCCGAATCACCGCCTAGATCCAGACTCAAGCCAGCCGGGAGAACCGCTTTGGCCTCGGCAACTGCTTGATCTGTCGCTTCTCCCAGCGTTAAGTCATGCCCCAGGTTGGCGCTGACCACCGCTAGACGCTGACCGTTTGACCGATTGATCTGGGCGATCTGTCCTCCCTGGCCGACTTCAGCAGTTGCCGTCACATCTTCAAAGCCGGGAATTTTTTCGAGCCGAGCTTTGAGCGCCTCGGCAGCTTGGCCTAATGCCGCCAAATCTTCGCCCACAATTTTGATTTGCACCGGCTGCTCACCGCCTGTATCCACAAACTGAATATCCTCAATGCTGGTAGAAACGCCAGCTGGGACGGGCAGATCGCGGCGAAACTGATCCTGCACCTGAGCGGTTGGCAGCGTTCGATCGGGCTTGAGCTGGACGTAGATTGAGCCTTTGTTTGGCTCTCCCTGTCGCGTTCCCACTACTGTAAATAGGTTTTCGACCTGCGGCGACTGACGTAGATAGTCATCAAGCTGTTCTGCGACTTTGAGTGAATTCTGAAGTGGATTTTGCAGCGGATTCTGGGATGGGTTGAGCTGAGGATTGATCTGAGTAGTTCTGGCTAACGCATTGGGTGAAGCTGCCGGAGCCTGAGGCAATGGCGCTGTATATGTAATGTTAAACTCACCGCGATCAAGCTTGGGAATAAAACCTTTGGGAATGAGCGGAATTAGAGCCAGTCCAGCGACAAAGCTAAAGCAGGCAATGCCAACCACCCAACCCCGATGGCGCAGTGACCAGTCAAGCAGCTGGCGGTAGGTTTGGTTAATCCGCTCTGTCCAGCCCGAAGCCCGCGATGTCGCTTTGGTTGGCCTGAGCCAGTAGACGGCAAGCAGGGGCGATAGCGTCCGTGCCACCAGCAGTGAGGTGATCATTGAGGCGGCAATCGTGATCCCAAACGGCTTAAAAAACTGTCCCAGCACGCCGCCCATCAAGCCTACGGGCAGAAATACGGCCACTGCGGTCAGGGTGGCTGCGGTGACGGTGAGTCCGATTTCGTTGGTGGCGGTAATGGCCGCCTGTCGAGGCGATTCACCCTGTTCGAGATGGCGCGAGATATTTTCGACATCGACAATTGCATCGTCAACAATATTGCCGATCACCAGCGCCAGCGCCAGCAGCGTCAGGGTTTCGAGGTTGAAGCCGTAGATGGCCATGACGATAAATGTGCCGAGCAGCGACAGCGGAATTGCCAGCGCCGAAATCAAGGTGGCGCGCCAGTTGCCCAAAAACGGAAAGATCACCAGAATCGACAGCACAATTGCCTCAATCAGCGCCTGAATTGTCTCGCCTGTCGCCGCTCGAATATAGTTGGCCTGAGTCGCGGCAATCTGAATCTCTAGCTCTGGCAGCGCTTGACGCAGCTGACTCACCGCCGCTTCCACCTGCTGTACGACCTGTAGCGTGTTGGCTGTGCCCTGCTTCACCACCTGAATTGCCACCGCCTCAGCGCCATTAAATCGGACGATTGTAGGGGCTTCTCTGGCTAGTTCTTGGGCTAGTTCTTGGGCTGGTTCTTTGGCTGGCGCGGCTGGAGACGACTTGGAAGGGAGCGCTTTAGCGGCAGGCACTTTGAGCGGTGCGCCCAGCAGCGTTACCTTTAGCACATCAGGGATCTGAGTGATTTTGGGGATGATTTTGGCTTGGGTGAGGCTGCTAACTTCGGCTAGCGGCGCGGTCTTGCTCTGAATCGCGTAGCTAATCACGGCAGCTTCGTTCAGGTTGATCGGCAGCACCTCTGGCTTGGCTCCGGGCAACTCAAGATCCTGCAAGCGACTCTCGACTGCCTGCTGTGCGGTGGCCAGATCCGTCCCCACTGCAAAGCTGAGGCTGACAACGGCTCGACTAGGATAGGTGAGCGAATCGGTGCGCTTCAGTCTGTCTAGACCTTGCAGCTGCGTCTCGATGGGGCGGGTGAGCTGGGCTTCGCTCTCTAGGGCGGTGGGCAGCGGCGCGGCAGCGTTGACCACGACGACCGGAAAGGTAATGTCAGGGAACAGCGCATATTTGAGCGTGCTGAAGGCGAATGCGCCCGCCACGGCTACCGCAATCCAAAACCCTAGTGTCAGCCAGGAATGCTGGATGGCGAGCTGCGAAATATTGAATCGCTCTCGCGGCGTAGATGGCGGTGTAGATGGCGGCGTGGGTTCAACCATACCTGTTAACAGCTCCTCTGGCGTTCGGCAAGCCTTCAGCCTCTATCCTATCGCCTCGCTGTTGCCAATCTGCAAGCGCACCCGCCAGCTCTAGGATGCCGCTGCTCCAAACCGGATCGCCATAAAGGCAAATCGAGCCGCAAAAATAGCTGCCAAGATCCAGGTAATTAGCGTCACCTCATGCGCCTTGCCCTGGAAAGTCTTAATCAGCGGATAGGAGATGAGTCCGGCTGAGAGTCCGGCGGCAATCGAGAAGCCAAACGGGATAAAAAAGATCGTCAGAAACGCGGGCACAGCCTCCGCCAAATCATCCCAGTTAATTGTTTTAATTGACATCATCATCAGCACGCCTACAATCGTCAGCACTGGAGCCGTAGCGAAGCCGGGGATCGCCTCAAAGACGGGGCCAAACAGCAGCGACAGAGCAAACAGCGCCGCGACTACCACCGCCGTAAAGCCCGTGCGTCCTCCTTCAGCCACGCCTGAAGCAGATTCGACAAAAGTGGTGACCGCCGAGTTGCCGATAATCGCACCTGATGTCGTAGCTACCGCATCGGCAAACAGCGCCTGATTAGCGCGGGGCAGCTCGCCGTTCTCGTCGATGTAGCCCGCCTGCGTTCCCACGCCCGCCAGCGTGCCGATGGTGTCAAACATATCGACAAACAGAAACACTAGCAGCACCGCAATAAAGTCGATGATGTTGCCCGCATTGATGCCGCCTAAGCCGCCAAACGCCTGCCCAAACAAATGCACCGGCCAGACGGGTGGCGCGATAAGTCCGGTGGGCGGAGTCGCCACGCCCAGCACCCAGCCCAGAATTGCTGTGCCGATAATCCCCCAGAGCAGCGCTCCTTTGATCCGCCGCACCATGAAGAACACCGTCATAAAAATCCCGACTGTCGCCAGAATTGTCTGTGGCTGAACGAAGCTGCCAAAAGTGGTCTTGGTGACTGCGTTGGCAACAATTAGCCCCGCGCCGCCCGTTTCCACAGTGCCGCTAAGGCCGATATAGGCCAGAAACAGGCCAATCCCAACGGTGGTGGCAGTTTTGATGACCTCTGGCACTGCCGTGATCAGATGCCGCCGCAGGTCGGTGACGGTGAGGGCAATAAACACCAGACCCTCAACAAACACAGCCGCCAGCGCCACCCGCCAAGGGATTTGCAGCGTCAGCACCACAGAATAGGCAAAAAAGGCGTTCATCCCCATGCCGGGAGCCAGCGCAAATGGGTATTTGGCCACCAGCGCCATCACTAGCGTCCCAATCATGGAGGCAATTGCTGTTGAAACGACCAGCTCGCCGAACAGGTCTTTGGGTTGGCTGAGGAAGATCGCATCTGAGAGAATCAGCGGATTGACCACCAGAATGTAGGCCATCGTCATGAAGGTGGTGAGGCCAGCCAGAATCTCGGTCTTGAAGTTGGTGCGGTAAAAGCCAAACTTGAAGTAGTTGGCGATTGCCGCCTGCCAGCCAGTATAGGGTGAGCCACTCGGTGGCTCCGAACGCTTCAGGTCAATTTCTGTACTCATGATTGCCTCCAAACTCCTCAGACTAGGGTGAATGTCAGCTTTGCATCATAGAGAGTTTTAGGCTATCAATATTGTGGTTTTGACTACAGATGTCGCAATAGCTACTGTCGCAATAGCTACGAGTAGCTCATCACCCGAATCTGGCTGCTGCTAGGCAAGTCGCTTGCGCTCAGCGTAATCGAGCTGCCGACCTGCTGGTTGGGGATGCCGCTCATCAGGCTCAAAAAGCTATCAACTGGCAAAATATCGCAGCTAGCTGGGTCTGCCGCCGCCGTCAAATATTGGGTGGGAACGACTAACTTCGGGTTGAGCAGCAGCACTGCCGCTCGCGCCTCTTCCGGCGTGAAGGCTTTGGCACCGCCGCCGACAGGGAGCAGCAGCAGATCGGGGCGACCCATTAAAATCTGCTGCTCAGTGGTGATGGGAGCTGCCGCGCCGCCTAGGTGCAGAATATTTACGCCGCCCTGCTGCCATTTCCAGGCAACGTTTACCCCAAAGCGACGGCCTTTGACATCATCGTGATCCATGCCGATTCCCTGCACCTGAAAGCCGTTGAGTTCGTAGACTCCTGGCTCAAACAGAATGCGCGGACTGCCGACTAGGCCATCGACTGCGCCCTCATCCAGCAAGCGGCTGCTGATCATGACGAGATCAGCGGCAGCCTGTGGCGCAGCATACCCCGCCGTGCAGCCCCCCGGACGAAACGGGTTGACCAAAATCCTGCGCCCGTCGCCGCTCAACAAAAAGCAGCTATGCCCGAAATACTGCACCGATAGCCCGCCCGACTGCGCCTGCGCTTCGCGATCGACTAAGCTCAGCCCCCAACCCGCCAGCAGCCCTGCACCCGCATAGATCAGCTCTCTTCGTTTCATCGTCTCCTCACCTGCTCACCTAATGTCAGCCAATCACGTTAGTCAGTCACGTCAGCTAGCTCGTAAGCTGGCCGCTTTGTAATCTAACTTTAGCTAGCTTACAGGGATTTGAGACGCGCTGAGGCTGAGGTTAGTGCCGCTGGCTAGCAGCACTTGGGGTGGAGCTGGTTAGAGGGCTAGATGCAGAGCTGGCGCTGACTGACTGTAAAAAGTTTTTGAGCAGCTGCTTGCCCGACTGAGTAAGCACGCTCTCCGGGTGAAACTGCACGCCCTGAATATGCGGATACTGACGGTGCCGTAGCCCCATAATTGTGCCGTCTTCAACCCAGGCCGTAATTTCCAGCGCTGCCGGACAGCTCGCCCGCTCCACCACAAGGCTGTGATATCGAGTTGCGGTCAGCGGATTTTCTAGCTGCTCAAACAGGCCGCTGTTGCAGTGCTGCACGGGCGAAGTCTTGCCATGCATCAGCTCCGGAGCCGCTACCACCTGCGCCCCAAACGCTTGCCCAATTGCCTGATGCCCCAGACAAACGCCCAGAATCGGCAGGGTTGCCCCCAGCTGTTGAATAATGGCCAGCGAGATTCCGGCATCTTCGGGGCGCCCCGGCCCTGGCGAAATCAGCACTGCATCTGGCCGCAGCGCCTGGATCTGCTCCAGAGTGATTTTGTCGTTGCGGTAGACCTGCACCTCAGCGGCAATCGGCAGCTCTTGCCCCAGTTCGCCAAGATACTGCACCAAGTTGTAGGTAAAGCTATCGTAGTTATCGATGACAAGAATCATAGTGGTTGCCTGCTGGGTCAAAAAACTAGCGTTCAAGCTGTGGCTAGACGGGGAGCCGGACTACAGAGAGTAACGGCAGCAGTCGCGCCAGCAGCGGCGGCAGCAAGAGGGAACCCGCCACCAGAACTGCCGCACAGGCTGAGATCAAAACTGCACCTGCCGCACAGTCTTTGGCAATTTTGGCTAGCTCGTGGTAGGTCTGGCGCACGGTCAGATCCACCACCGACTCTAGCGCCGTGTTCAATAGCTCCATCGTCAAAACCGCGCCAACCGTCAGGCCGATGATGGCCACCTCGACGCGACTCAACCGCAGCCACCAGCTCAAGCTAATCGCCAGCGTCCCAACCGCAATGTGAATCCGAAAGTTGCGCTGGGTGCGAGCCGCATAGCTGATCCCCGTCCAGGCGTAGCGAAAGCTGACAAACAGATTGGAGGCGACCCGCCAAGAGAGGGTGCGATTGGCCGCAGGCTCGTCGGCTACATGGCTTTGCATAGAGCCAGGGTGGGTAGAGCCGAGATGAGAGGCGCTGGGATAACTAGGCAAATGCGCTGATGTTGCCGCTGATGTTGCCGATGTTGCCGATGTCTCAGTGGAAAAATCTTGGGTCATGCGGGTACTCGATGGCCAGCTAGGGTGAATGCTGCTTGATGAGGCTTGAGGCTGGGCAAATGCTGCGCTAGGAGTGAATCGACAGGGATGCGCCGTCTGTTTTGTCGTTCTGTTTTTCGTCCTGATAGTCGTCCTGATAATAACTGCTGCTGCACCCAATCGTCTCGCCAACCGTCTCGCCAATCGTTTCTAAGAGCGCCTGCTGCTGTTGCAGCATTTCCAGCAGGCTAGCTTTGTCAGGGTGATCCCAGCCCAGCAGATGCAATAGTGCATGTGCCGCCAGCCAAGCCAGCTCCTGCCGCAGCTCATGCCCATGCTGAGCGGCCTGCACCTGAGCGGTTTCAACTGAAATTACGATATCACCCAAATAGAGCGGCATCTCTAACTGTGCTGCTGCGGGCAGAGCGCTCTCTACCTCTAGCGCTGCGAAAGCCAGCACGTCGGTGGGCTGATCTGTTTGGCGGTATTGAGCGTTGAGGCTCTGAATCTCGGCATCGTCGGTCAATCTGAGGCTGAGTTCATAAGCCTGAATTGGCGAGAGTTTTGGATCTAGCGCTTCCAGCCAGCGCTCAAACCAGCTCTCCCAAGTGGCCAGCTCAATGGCGGGAGACTGAATTCCAGCGCTGGTATCTGGCTCAGCGGCTTCTCGTTCAGTGGCTTCTTGTTCAGCGGCTTGTTCAGCAAAATAGTTCTGAACAATCACCTCGACCTGAATGGGCGGCATGGCATATCACCTCAGCGGGTTAAGTAGGCTAGCCCCAGCAGCAGCCCCAGCAGCCCTGCCGTCGTCAGGCCAAAGTGGAACAGTGATTTGCCGCCTTTACGTACCATATTCCGCATGGCCAGCTTGACGTAGCTGGGTGGCGGGGACGAGCCAGCCGGATTGGCCTGCGGCTCTTTTGCGTCTGGTCGTTTTGCGTCTTGCTGCGAAGACAGCTCAGAGGATGGGCTCATGAAAACGTCTCAATCGATTCATCCCAGTGTAAACCAATTGCAACAATCCCAGAAAACAGGCGGCTCTCTGCGTCACCTACTAAGCTATCTACTGGGCCATTTACTGAGCCATCTGTTGCGCCAGACGGTTATGCCGTTCGATCAGAGGTTCTAGCTCAACGGTAGTCAATCGCCCTTGGTCGATCACTTTTTTGCCGTTGATGAAGCTGTAGTCCACCCGATGCACCGGGCAGAAAATCAGGGCAGCAACCGGATCGTGACCTGCGCCTGCAAACTCCAGTCGGCTGAGGTCAATCGCAATAAAATCAGCTGACATGCCGGGAGCCAGCGCGCCAATATCGTCTCGCCCCAGCACCTTTGCGCCGCCAACTGTCGCCAGCTCTAGCGCCTCACGAGCGCTCAGGGCAGCCGCATCTAGCTCCCGCAGTCTAGCCATCAAAAACGCGGTTCGAGCTTCGCCGAGCAGATTGGAGCCGTCGTTTGAGGCCGAGCCATCTACGCCCAGCCCCACCGGGACGCGCTGATTGAGCATTTTGCGGATGGGAGCCATGCCGCTGGCGAGACGCATGTTGCTACAAGGGCAGTGCGCCACGCCTGTCCCGGTTTGCCCAAACTGCTGAATTGCCCGGTCGTCTAGCTGCACACAGTGGGCGTGCCAAACATCCTCGCCCAGCCAACCGACGGAAGCGGCATAGTCGCCAGGGGTGAGGCCAAAGGTGGCCAAGCTGTAAGCAATATCGGACTGGTTTTCGGCTAGGTGCGTATGCAGCCGGATGCCGGGATAGCTGCGTGCCAGCTTGGCCGACTCGCGCATCAGGTCTGGAGAAACAGAGAAGGGCGAGCAGGGTGCTAAGGTAATCCGCAGCATCGCATGGCGGCTGTTGTCGTGATATTGCTCGATTAGCCGCTGGCTGTCTTTTAAGATATCGGCTTCTGACTCCACCACCGCATCCGGCGGCAGTCCACCCTGGCTTTGCCCCAGGCTCATGCTGCCTCGGCTGGCGTGAAACCGCAGCCCCATTGCCTGCACGGCCTCAATTTCATCGTCAAGCTTGCTGCCGTTGGGGAAGACATAGAGATGGTCACTGGCGGTTGTGCAGCCGGACAGCATTAGCTCGGCGGCGGCGATTTGGGCGCTGACAAAGATCGATTCGGGGGTGAGGTTTGCCCAGATTGGGTAGAGCGTTTGCAGCCAGTTGAACAGCTCGCAGTTTTGGGCGGCGGGCACGACTCGCGTCAGGGTTTGGTAGAAGTGATGATGCGTGTTGACGAGACCGGGCAGCAGAATATGCCCCTGCAAATCGAGCACCTCATCTGCGGTCTGCGGCAGTTCTGCCGTGCTGCCGACCTGTTCAATCACCTGATCTCGGACGAACAGCGCGCCATCCTGGATTTCCCGACGTGTCGCATCCATCGTGACCAGCCTGTGAATATTTTTGACCAGCAGGGTAGGCATAGAGATCTTGAATTGTTAGGGGGTAATTTTATTTACTGTAAGACAAGAATCCCAATAGTTTACTGTGAAGCCAACTCCTGTAAAGCTAACTCCTGTGAAGCTAACTGCTGATGCCGCTCAATTCGCTCAAATGGGCGATTTGTCGTTGGTATGCTGCTGCTCTGGGAAATAAACGGTGCGGATTGGAAAAGGAATGCTGAAGCCAGCCTGATCGCAGACTTGCTTTAAGCGGATGATAGCCTGACTCTGAACGCGACGCACCTGCAATTTCTGCGGCAGCGTCCAGTACCGCACCATAAAGTCAATTGAGCTTTCGCCAAAGCCAACTAGATCCACCTCAACAGCGGGTTCAGGCAAAATTCCCTCTACCCCAGCCAGCGCCTCCAGCAGCACCTGCCGAGCCTCTGAGAGCGGCGTATCGTAGCTGAGCCCAATTGCTAGATCAGTCCGGCGCGAGGAGTAGCGCGTTAAAACCCGCACCGGGCTAGTGAAGACAATCGCGTTTGGGATGACGATTTGCTCGTCTTGATAGGTATGAATCTAGGTTGAGCGAATTGTGATGGATTCCACCGTTCCCTCAAAGTCGGAAATAATCACCTGATCGCCAACCCGAAACGGTTCATTCAGCAGCAGCAAAATGCCAGCCAAGAAATTCTTAAAGATATCCTGAAACGTAAAGCCAACCGCAACCGAGCTTAATCCCAAAAAGCCAATAATATCTCCCAGTCGCAGGCTAGGAAACACCAGCGTACAGGCAATCAAAATGCCAATGACCCAAACTGCTACAGAACAAATTTGAACTAGCAGTAGCTGCAAAGAGACATTGTGCAGGAATCGCTCTGAGCTAAGCCTGATCAGACGTTTGATAAGTTTGACGCTATACCGCATCATCAGCAAGATGATCAGCGCAAAGACAACTCTGGGCAACAGCTCGATGATCTGACTGACCCAGCTCAGTAGGCTGCGGTTCACAGTTTCTAGTAGTTCGTTCATGAAGTCAGCTGACGGTGACGGCAGTCTCAGAATTAGTACGGTGTAAAACCGCTGGCAGATGCTCACTCGGCTTAGCAGAATAAGCATAGCCACTGCGAGGCCAGGCTATAGTTTGGGTATTACAGCTTGGGCATCAGAAATAGGACATTCTTTAGAGGCTAGCCCAAAACCTGTGGCTTTACAGCCTCTCCCTGTGCTGATTCTGGCCTCTTAACTACAGCGTAAAACCAGCCCTGCGGCATCTGAGTGCTGCAAATGCTGGGCTTCTACGCTGCACATAGCCAACGCCATTTTCTACTGTGCCAATTCTTCTACCGTGCAGAAGGGGAGCATCAAGTGGCGGATGCTCCCCTTCAACTGCAAAGCAATCAAGATTAAATTCCTGTTCTTATAGTCGGCCTGATGGCCTGACGCATTTCTAGTTTTTATACGCTAGCAGCAGAACTCTGTTTCATGGCTTAATCTCTGCGTGTCAAACCTATGATTTAGCGCGCAGAGACAAAAGCATCAAACCAATCTGCTACTCTTCTTCGCTTTCTGAACTATAAAGTTCTGGCTCTAGCAGATCATCTAGGGTTTCCGGCACCTCCAGATTAGGCATCTCCTTAGCCTCGTCAGCTTCATTGAATCGCAGCCGCCCGGAGCTTTCTAACCAGCCCAAAATCGACTCTCTTGGCGGCAAGGGAACCACTTTCATGGCTCGATCCCGGGGTTCTTCGCTGAGAGCAGGATTGCTGAGAGCGGGATTGTACAGTGCAGCCATTTTCGTCACTTCTCTGCGAAACAAAATCTCAAATTTTCAGGTGAATTAGGCTATTTATAGTTGTTAGCCTTACTATAGTCGATTTAAACAATAACTGTGCTGTTAAATTAGATGTCAGGCGCTCAAACCCATACGCGCTATGAAATAAACTTTGTAAAATCAAGCAGGAGGAGTGCTATTGAAGCAGGACGTCAATGCAGCCTAAGGCTGGAATATCATCAAAACTCACAAGACTCATAGAACTCATAGAACAGATTTGGACGCAACAGATTTAGACCGGGCAACCTGCATTTTGTTTAACCCATGAATTCAGCTAGTACGAACCTCTCGCTCCCTCCCTGTCCCCCTCTCAAACTTGTCACGATGCTGCGTCTAGGACTTTACCAGATGGGACTCGGCATTATGTCGGTGTTGACGCTGGGCGTGCTGAACCGGGTGATGATCAAAGAATTGGCGATTCCAGCCACGATTGCGGCAGGGGCGATTGCCATGCATCAGTTTGTCGCGCCCGCTCGCCTCTGGTTTGGGCAGATGTCGGACGCTCGACCGATTGGAGCTTATCACCGCACGGGCTACATCTGGATTGGCTCGCTACTGTTTGCGATTGCTTCGTTTGTAGCGGTGCAGGTGATGTGGCAGATTGGCGATAGTATGCTGGGCGGTGTCCAGGCAGGTGGCTGGACAGGCCAAACTACTGCCTGGACGGGCGTTTTGGCGCTGGTGTTTATGTTTTACGGCATTGCCCTCAGCGCTGGTTCGACTCCGTTTGCGGCCTTGCTCGTAGATATCTCGGATGAAGAGAACCGCCCGAAGCTGGTGGGCGTGGTTTGGTCGATGCTGATGGTCGGGATTGTAGTCGGGGCACTGATTAGTGCCAGACTGCTGCCGCAGCCGGTGGGCGGTGACTGTCAGGCGTTGGGCAGCACCGATCTGACGTTGCTGAGGGCTGCGGTAAATCGGCTGTTTTTAATTGTGCCGGGGCTAGTGTTTGGGCTGGCGATTCTGGCGACGGCGGGCGTTGAGAAAAAATACTCGCGCTTTGCTCAGCGTTCGGAACTCGTAGAGCGCGAAGACCAGATTACGCTGAAGCGGGCTTTGCGGGTGCTGACGGCTTCCCCTCAGACCGGGCTATTTTTCACCTTCTTGCTCTTTATGACCATCAGTCTATTTATGCAAGATGCAATCATGGAATCTTACGGCGGGCAGGTGTTTGGCATGTGCGTGGCCGATACCACCAAGCTCAACGCCTTTTGGGGCACGGGTACGCTGCTGGGCATTAGCCTCACGGGCTTTGCGATTGCGCCCCGAATTGGCAAAAAGCAAACTGCGAAACTGGGCTGCTTTATGGTGGCCTTCTGCCTAATTCTGGTGATTTTGACAGGCTTCACTGCCAATCCTAAGCTCTTGCAGTATGGCCTGCTGCTGTTTGGCTTTGCATCTGGTGTGACCACCACAGGCGCAATCAGCCTGATGCTGGATCTGACTGCCGCCGAAACAGCAGGCACGTTTATTGGAGCCTGGGGTTTGGCGCAGGCGTTGGCGCGGGCGATTGCCACGGTGCTGGGCGGTGCGGTGCTGGATCTGGGGCGCTGGATTTTCCCAAATATTACGCTGGCCTATGCGCTGGTGTTCGCAACTCAAGCTGTTGGCATGTTGACGGCGGTATGGCTATTGAGTCGGGTGAATATCAACGAATTTCGCAATAATACCAAAGCGGCAATTACCGCAGTTATGGGCGGCGAGCTAGATTAGATCTTTTGTCTAAAAGTCACAAATTTATTCACAATTATGCCCCCAGTCAATTGGACAGAGATTCTCAGCTTTGTGGCAGCGCTGACAACCCGCGTTGGCGCTCAGCTGTTGAGGGATTTTGGGCAGGCTACCGCTACCGAAAAAAGCGACGGATCGCTAGTAACGCAGTCAGATCGGTGGGCTGACGTAGAGCTGCGCCAGGCAATTCAGGCGGCTTTCCCAGAGCATGGTGCTTTGAGCGAAGAAGTCGAGCATATTTTCCCGGAGACTGACTGGTGCTGGATTATCGATCCCATTGACGGCACGACAAACTTTGCGCGGGGCATCCCGATCTGGGCGATTTCGCTGGGATTGCTCTACCGAGGCAGCCCCGTCTTTGGCTATGTTTACGTGCCGCCGTTGCAGCAGGCGTTTCATGGCTTTTGGCTGGGTGAACCAGGGCAGCCCAGCGGAGCCTACCTGAACGGAGAGCCGATTCAGACCAGTCGGGCAATGCCCTCCGGCAACCAGTTTTTTAATCTCTGCGCCCGCAGCATTCGCGTCCTGCAAAATCCTGTGCCCTGCAAAATTCGGATGCTGGGTGTCGCCACCTACAATCTGCTTACGGTTGCGGACGGCGCAGCTTTGGGCGGGGTGGAGGCGACTCCGAAAATCTGGGATATTGCCGCAGTCTGGGTGATTGTCCAGGCGGCAGGCGGAGTCTGGCAGCCGCTAGCAGGTCAGCCGATTTTTCCGCTTCAGCCGGGTCAAGATTACAGCCAGCGCTGCTACCCAACGCTAGCGGTGAGTCAGCCGGAGCTGCTCGAAACTTTCCTGCCGCTGGTCAAGTTTTTGGGTGAAGCTGAGCGGCTTCAGGACTGACTGTGAATATTTAGCTCAGCCTGCCACTGCACTAGCGGCTTCTGCCAGGACTCTTCCCATTTTTGAGCGAACAATGCTTTGGCCATGCTGCCCATTTTCCATCCCTGGGCGATTGCTGCTAGCAGCTGAGGCAGTTCTTCAGGAGCAAGCAGCGTGCTGGAAATGAGGCTGTTAGAGACCAGCATCGTAGCTAACGGATAGGGGAATTGGGACAGATGAAATGCCTGTAGGCCAATTTCACCTATGACCGACGTATCGAATCCAGTCACAACATGCCAAATATCGTGGGTTTGGCTAAGTCGCAGCTCCAGATACTGAGCATCCGATTCCGCAGTCATGCCGATATGTAAATTGGGGTCAAAGCCAGCTTTTTTTACGGCTGAAGCATAGCAGTAGCCCAAAGAATTTTCAGGATAGGTGAGTAGGTCATTCAGGTCATGTGCCGGAGGAATATAGCGCTCGTGAATGAGCCTAGCACAGGCTGGATTGCGCTTGAGATGCTGCGCCGCCAGATCAAACGCAGGGGTTTCGAGTAGCACATCAGTCATTTCGCCCACCAATTCGAGGCTAGTATCGCCAGAGAGCATGGCAAAAAATGACTTAAAAAGCAGCAGCAATTGAAAATGAGCTGAATCAGTCTGCGGCAGCATTGCAGCCTCAGTGGTTGAGGTAAACTTTGAGATCTCTATCATCACGTCATTCTCCACGGAAGGTTTTCAGTAACGCCGATTTACCAGAGCAGATCGTTCAACAATCCATAGACACCCACAAAATCAATCCTGCTGATCGCCTGCATGTAGCGAACCTGCTCACGAGTGCGACGAACACCCGAAGCCGTCAGCCAGTTGAACGGCGCAACAGCTAAAACGATCCAGGGATAAAGCTTATAGCGACAGAAGCGTAGCCCAATGCAGCAGCATTGGATCAAACAAGGAGATGCCATAGTGACTTTTAGTTGTGCGGGGTTCCAAATATTCCCAAGCAAGGCAAATAGGCAAGGCGGAATTTGAGCATCGCTCATGTTTATAAAATAAGAGCATTGCTCATGTTTTGTCAAGATGCGCAATGCTCTTATGTGGCGGATTTCAGATAAGTGAGGTGCAGCAACAATTGTGAGTGAACCAGTGATTAATGTCCTTCATTAGTTTGGAGCTGACCTCACCCTGAACAGGATGAACAGAATTTGCGTCAGATGCTGTCCGATAGGATAGAAGCCATCGTCAAACTGGGATTCTCAGGCTGTGACCTGGTTTTGTGCAATCCTCAGCAATGTCCATTGTCTAGGAGAAGATCACGCTGGCTCAGATCATGCCAAAGATCATGCCAAAATGTTACGTTAGTTGACTCAATATCGATTGAGACTTGACATTGGGCACGTTAAAGAGAGAACACTACATACTCCCAAGATCAGGGAACATGCTACCTATGGCAAGCACCAGCCTCAACAAATGGATAGTCAGCGGGAATTTAGGCGCAGACGCGCAGATCAAAACGGTTGAACTCAAGAGTGGTGAAGAAGCTCAGCTGGCTGAAGCCACGCTGTACGTCAGAAAACCGCGTGACCGGAAAGAATCGTTTACGGTGAGACTGACAATTTGGTCAAAGTCTTCAGCTTGGCGGATGTTGCCTTACCTGAAGAAAGGCTCGGTGGTAATTTGTACAGGCAACCTAGAGCCAAGTCCATACATCTCCAGCAATGGTAACGTACCGAAAGCAGGTCTGGAGATGACGGTTCTAGATATCGATTTGGATATTGTTTGGCACAGTGAGGATATCGAAGAGAGCGAAGCTGAAACTCAGTCCGAAGAAAAAGAACTGGTAACGGCTTAGGCAAATTCTCCTAAAAGCATTGAATTGTTGTAGTAATCGCTGCTTGAATTGAGCAGCGATTTTTTGCGACTTGATTAGTTAGCGCGTTGCCATAGTCGTACTATTTCTGAAAGCTGAGTTGAGTTCGGCATTGGAACAGTGTTGGGAACAGTCAGCGCCGCGCCTGGAATATTCTGGTTCCAAGGGCTGTTGGCCACAGACTTTAAATCAATAGAATCATCGACTGACCGAAATCCATACTGCACAAAGGTTTGCTGCTGCGCTGGCTCAGTCAGAAAATCAACGAACTGCTGGGCGGCTTTGGCCGTAGATCGGCTGACGTTGCGCTGCACGACCGCCGCTGTCGAGATGGTTTCAACCGTCGGATTGAGCGCATAGATCCGATAAGGCTGGCCTTGTGATGTAGACTGCTGCCAGCGATGGAGGGCAATGCTTTCGTAGACGGTAGCCACATCGGCTTGGTTAGAGCCACGCGCAATAAATTCTTGCAGCAAAATATCGGTCGAGCGGGGCGGCTGGTAGACCGAGCGCTTGACCAGGCCAAACAGAGGCTCAACAGCTGGATGATTCAGATTTGTAGCTGTGGCATTCGCCCAAAGCGCTAGCGTTAGCTGGGCGCTGTTGGAGCGGATCGGGTCGGTGATCAGCAGGTCGAAGCTGCCCCAGTCCGGCGAACCGCCAATGGCTGACCAGTTTCCCTTTTGCAGCGCGGCTTCAAGCCGAGCCCAGTCAAACTGACCGTTGGGAAACAGAGCTTTGCCACGATCTTGCCAAGCAATCGCCACCAGATTTGTTTTGGCAATCGGCTGCGGTGCGCCATAAAAAGCGCTGTGCTGGTTTTGTGTCTGCCAGCTTGCCTCTAGCTCTTGCAGTAGCCCGCCGTTCGCCGGGATCAGCACAGTCGGCGTGAATTCATGCTGGTCGTTGAGATAGCGGTTGACCAGATCCTGCGAGCCTTGAAACTTTAACTCTAGCTGGATAGCTGGGTGCGCTTGCTCAAACTTAGCTGCTAGTGCTTCTAGCGGCTCCTGAAGTTCAGTACCGCTGACGATAATCACGGTTGGGTTGAGGCCGGGAATGGGCGCATAGGCGAGGCCGAGAGCTGCCAGGATGATCGTCAGCGAGGCGATGGGCAGCAGGGAGCGGGTTTTCATGGCGAGGTTGATATAAGAGCGGAGTATGAACTAGCGTTCGATCAGGAGATCCAGGCTGGTTTGGACGGAGCTGAGTTCGTCGCTGAGTGTACGAAGCTCTGTAGTCTGCTGGGCGTTGGCCAAGTCGGCGGTGCGGAGGTGATTTTGCAGCTTTTGCAATTGGCCTGCGGAGTCCAGCACCAGTTTTGAAAGACTGGCAGCCTGTGCCTGACGCGCATCTTGGCCTTCCTGGGCAAGCTGAATATTCTGGCGCAGGCTAGCCGCGAGCTGGATGAGCTGGGATTGCATCACGCCGACACTCGATGGCAGCTTAGCTTCGAGATTAGCCAACTGGCGCTGCAAATCCTGGACTGAGAGCAGTGAATCTTGCCCCTGCATCTGCTGCACCAACTGCGCGATTTTGGTGGGCAATTCCTGCACCTGATCACAGGTCAACTGCACCGCCGCCAGCAGATCCATCTGGGTTGATTGAGTCAGCAGCCGAGCGGCTTCTAGGCGCAGCTCTTCAGCTTTGAGCGTCAGGGTTTGCGCCTGCTGCTGGAGTCTTAACAAATCGGCTTCGAGGGCAGGATTATTTAGATTCAGCGAGGGCGGAGCTTGCGATTTGCGAAAGGCTGCTCCGCCCATCGCTACTGCACCCGCCACTGGCAGCACCACAAAGCTGGGCAGATTGACGAGCCGAATGCCTGCCACAAGCGTGATCGCGCCGACGAAAACGGGCAGCGGATAGTAGAGCGGATTGGCGAGCTGCATTGGGTTATCCTCATATAACTGGTGATCCTCTAAAACTCAAGCTGTAGATTGTCCATGACGCGAGCGATGGATTCTGGATCGCCTTTGGCATAGTAGCCGCCCGTGGGCTGGGCGATCTGCTCTAGGGCGCTGGAGTCGAATTCGCTCTCATTACCATAGCCAACCGTAAAGAACGAGATCCGCTGGTCGCTTTCAAAACCGCTTTGGGTGAGTTCGCTCTTCAGCTGATCGAGCGTTCCTTGAGAGCCAGAATCTTCGCCGTCGGTGAGTACTAGCACGGCGTTGATTGCCCCAGGGCGCAGGTTTTTTTGCAGCCAGTTGCGGGCGTAAAGGGCGCTGTCGTAAAGGGCTGTACCGCCTTCGGCTCGCAGGCTGCTAATAAAGAGCATGCCGCGCTCGCGTCCGGCAGCAGAGCCGTCGATCAAAATTGGCTCGCGGATTTCGCTGTCAAAATCAATCAGCGCCACCTGATCTTGGGGCGACATTTTGCTGATGTAGGTTTGCAGCGTGCTTTGTACCGCAGGCAGCTTGTTGCCCTTCATAGAACCCGAACTGTCCACCACCAGCACCACCAGCGAAGGCTTTTTGGCGATTTGCTGCCAAGCCTCAATCATCGCCTCTGCCACCTGCGGCTGGGGTGGACGGTAAGAGTCGTACTTGGCCTGTGGAGCAACGCCGAATTCGGGCGAGAACTTGGCTCCCAGCGCCACTCCAGGCGTACCAGGTCGCAGCCCCAAGTCGGTCGCAATCTGCTGGGCATCCGGCGATTGCAGGAAGGCGATCACCTGCTCGGCGGCGGCTTTTTCGCGATCGCTCACCCAAGGGGCCGTCGGCAGGATCGCCCGCATATTTGCAGAAAAAGTCGACTGGGGATAGATTGCCTGATAGCGCGGCTGTCCGGGCTGGAGGCTGGCATTGGCCTGAATCACCGAGGATTCGTAGACTGACCCGACCGAAGCCCAGAACGCCCCGTTTTTCACCATCGCGTTAGCCAGCGAATTGGTCGAAACGCCGTAGCGCGTCACCTTCTGCTGGATTGCCTTCACCTGCGGCGTGTATTGCTGCACATCAGCCAGCGTCATCTGCTCTGGCCGCTTGCCCGACACTGAGGCATATTGTGCCACCAGAGTTTGCAGCCCTGAATTAGAGCGGCTGGGCGCTGTTTGGACATAGTGGATGTCCCATGGCGGGCTGGCCGCATCTAGATCGCGGTGGGTTTTGGCCGTTACGAACTGCTTGAACAGGTCAGGCTGCTGGCTGAGTCCCGGCGCTAAATCGGCAGGAGCCATGAACACCACCGGGCTGCTGGCGAGCAGCGGCGAATCGGTGATCGCCGCGATATAGGGTTGCCCTGGATAGATCTGATTGATTCGGTCGATTAGCAAACTTTGGTAGATCTCGCCGTCTACTGAAACCAACGTCGGGAATTCAGGCGCGTCAGCCGATAGCGTGCCAGCCTTGAGTTGCTCGGCCAGACTCGTCAGCTTGGTAACAACATCGCCGCTGCCTTCAGCCTCACAGACCATACGAAAGGCTTCACTGCTGACTTTTGGCTGCTGAGCGTTAAACTTCTCAGCCGCCTGGTTGCAGAAGTCGCCTAAAGCACTGCCGACCAGAAACTTGACTTCAAAGCCAGAGGAAGTTGAACTGCCGCCTGTACAAGCTGTCAGGGATGCAGCGGCCAGCACCGAAGCCAGACGAGCCAGTCGATATTTGTGTTTGTTCATGCTCTGTAAGCGGCTGTGTGAATAATAAACAAAGCCAAGTATCTGTAGAGTGCCCAGCTTCTAACTCGACTCAAAAATTGAACAGCAGAATTAAACGCATGATCTAGCTACTTCTACATCATGCGCTGAGTTCAATCCAGAATTAGCTCAGAAATACGCTCAGTTTTCTAGCTCGGCAATGCTCTTAGGCACGCCCGCGCTCAAGACCTCGCAGCCGCTAGCTGTCACCAGCACGTCATCTTCAATCCGGATGCCAATACCGTGCCATTTGGGGTCAACTTCGGGCTGGCCTTCGGCGGGCTTGATATAGGGCGAAATGTAGATCCCTGGCTCGATGGTGAGCACCTGCCCCGGCTCCAGATTGTGCGGCGTTTCGCCATGCTGATAGACCCCGACATCATGCACATCTAGCCCCAGCCAGTGTCCGGTGCGGTGCATATAGAACGGCTTATACTTTTCCTCTTTGATAATTTCTTCAATATCCCCTTGCAGTAGACCTAAATCCATCAAGCCTTCTACAATGACGCGCACTGCCGTATCGTGCGTCTGCTTATAGGGATTACCTGGCTGTACCTGAGCAATTGACTGAAGCTGCGCTTCTAGGACAATTTCGTAGATGGCTTTTTGCTCAGGCGTAAAGTGACCGCTGATTGGAAAGCTGCGGGTGATGTCAGAGTTGTAGTATTCGTAGGCGCATCCGGCATCGATCAGTAATAAATCGCCGTCCTGCATCTGGCGCGTGTTTTCGGTGTAGTGCAGCACGCAGGCGTTGGCTCCAGAGGCGACTATCGAGGGATAGGCTGGCCCTAGTGCCCCGCGCTGCCGAAAGATATGCTCAATTTCAGCCTGCACCTGATATTCGTAGAGTCCCGGTCTGGCATATTCGCGGGCATGGTTATGGGCATCGACAGCAATTTTGACGGCTTGGCGCATCAGCGCTAGTTCAGCCGCACTTTTGATCTGCCGCAGTGGGTACAGCACTGGAGCCGGATCTGCGAGCGCCATGGGGGCATAGCCTGTTTTGGCATAGGTGGCCATTTGCTTTTGCCAGTGCCGCAATACTTTGTTGTTGAAGGCTGTGTCGCGCCCCAAGCGGTAGTAGATCCGGTCGGCCTTTTCCAGATATTGCGGCAGCTTCTCGTCTAGCTCTGCGATTGGATAGACTTCATCTGCGCCGTACTGCGATTTAGCCGCCTCAACGCCAACTCGATAGCCTGACCAGGTTTCCCGCTCCAGATCTTTGGGCTGCACAAACAAAATAAATCGATGCTCCTCGTGATGCGGAGCCAAGACAGCCACGGCCTCAGCCTCATTGAAGCCGGTCAGGTAGAAGAAATCGCTATCTTGCCGAAAGTTGTACTCGACATCGTTATGCATCACGGCTGTCGGGGCGCTGCGAAAAATGGCTGTGCCTTTGCCGATTTTTGCCATCACCTGCTCACGGCGCTGGGCATATTCAGTCACTTGGGTCATGCTCTGTCCTCAACTTTCCTCTACAAGCTCTTTGATTAACATACCTGTTGCGTTCGGTCTATGGGGTAAGTTTGGAGGCAAATTCAGCAGCCTACCCGATGACAGTGACTGCACCGCCCTCTAAAGTTGTGAGGGGCATGACTACCAACTCTCTGGGATTGGCAACATCAAACTATGGTCGGAAAAGTGACTAGCAAGGGCGATCGGGTAATGCGGTCGCAGGTGGCTCGCCGCAATTTTCACCTCGACGGACGCGGCATCAAGATTGGGGTCATCTCAAATAGCTTCAACGCGCTCAAGGGCGCTGTCCAGGATGTCAAAACAGGCGATTTGCCCGGTCGCAACAATCCGTTCGGCAACCGTAAGCCCGTGCGCGTACTCAAGGATCTGCGTTCTGGATCTGATGAAGGCCGCGCCATGAGCCAGATCATCAGCGATATTGCCCCCGGAGCCGAGCTGCTCTACCATACGGCCTTTACTTCCGGCGGCAATCTCACCGAACGCAGCTTCGCCCGAGCCGTGCGGGCTTTGGCTCGCGCCGGAGCCGATATTATTGTGGATGATATTGGCGTGCCCACTACCTTTTTTCAGGATGGGCTGCTTAGCCAAACTGTAGCATCCGTCGTGCAGCAAGGCACAGCCTACTTCTCGGCGATTGGCAATGATGGCAACCGGGCCTATGACAGTGAATTTCGACCGGGCGATACGTTTGGCTTTGGCGGCAAAACCTACGAGCTGCACGATTTTGATCCGGGCGCAGGCGTTGATTATTATCAAGATGTTGAGCTAGTCAGCGGCGCAATCTTATTTCCACTGCTGGGCTGGACTGATCCGGCTGGACAGATTAACAACGACATGGAGCTATTTCTGGTTTCTACACCAGCCGTTCCCACAGAGAATCAGAATATCTTAACCGTCTCGGTTACGCAGTTTTCAGCAGGCGTTGAGCAGCCGCTAGAGCAGTTGGCCTATCGCGCTCGTTCCAACAGCACAGTCTATTTGGCAATTGCGCGTCAGGTGCAGCCGACTCGCTCCCCCACGACTATCCAATGGATCAGCGTTGCCAACGGCGCTGACACAGGCGTGACCTATGAGTATGTGGATGAGGATGGCGATGCTGCCACAATCTACGGCCAGCCGAATGCCAGAGGCGCAGTGGCCGTCGGAGCCGTTGAAGTTCAACAAACGCCAGTCTTTGGGATCAATCCGCCTGTGCTAGACAGCTTTTCAAGTCGGGGCGGCACGCCGATTTTACTGGACGCTCAGGGCAATCGCTTGGCCGAGCCAGAGATTCGCCAGAAGCCAGAAATCGTCGCACCCAATGGCGTGACCACTACCTTCGAGCCTTCGAGCGGCTTCAATCCCTTTTTTGGCACTTCGGCAGCGGCTCCTCATGCGGCAGGGGCAGCGGCGCTCTTGCTGCAACGCGCGGGAGGATCCAAACATCTCTCTCCCGCGCAGATTACGGCGCTGTTGCAGCAAACCGCCGTGCCGCTCGATCCACCGGGCAACTTTCGCAGCGGTGCGGGACTGGTGCAGGCGGATGGCGCGACACTAGCAGCCTTCAGTTCTGCAATCACTGGCACAGAGGGCGACGATCGGCTGCGGGGCAACGGCAGAGCCAACAACCTGAGTGGACTAGGTGGCGCTGATCGGCTCCACGGTCAGCATGGCTTTGATGCGCTGTTTGGCAATGCCGGAGCAGATCGGCTCAACGGTGGCGATGGCAATGACTATCTGCTGGGCGGCAGCGGGCGCGATCGGCTGGTGGGCGGCAATGGTTCAGATACGCTGCTGGGGAATGGGGGGCAAGATCAGCTCAAGGGCAACCAGGGTCACGATCTGCTGGCGGGTGGCGCAGGCCGCAATCGTCTCATCGGGGGGCAAGGCCGCGATACGTTTGTGCTCTCTAAAGCAGGGAAAATTATCGTGCAGGATTTTCGGGTGGGGCAAGATATTCTGGCACTCGATGACGGCATTAAGTTTCAGCAGCTCCGGCAAATTGAACGCAGCAATCAGCTAGTTTTGCAGTGGCGCGGCCAGAGATTGGCGCGGCTGAGCGGCGTTGGTGATGCACTGGATGCTGAAACTTTTACGTCCATCTCCCTACAGGATTAAGCTAGCGATTGGGCGCGTCGGTGGTGTCGAGTTCTGGCTCTGACTCCGGCTCTAGCTCACTCCATTCGGCAGTTGGTTTATCGAGATTGGGGATAGCATCCTCTGAGCGCAGGCTGCTGAACCAGCCCCCAAGATCGTTCCAGGCCGCCTCTAGACGCGCAATTGCCTGATCGAGCTGGGCGGTGAGCGAGGAGCGATCAGCACTTTCGCTTAAATTGGCGCGGAGCTGGCGAATCGTGATTTGAAAAACATCTTGAGCCGAATTGGCGGTTTCTGGAAGCTGAGTTTGCAGCGCTGCTGGCGTTTCGGCACGGCGCAGCGTGAGGGTTTGCCAGCCCAGCCAGCCCAGCAGCGAGACGCTGGCCATCTGCCCCAGCAGCACAGCCCCCGTGATGCGTCCGGCGCAGACCCAGAGCACCAGCCCGTAAAACAGGCCAATGCCGCTCCAGATCAGATCATATTTGCGATGCACTTCTGGGAATAAAAACGCCGCCAAATATAGTCCCAAACTGCCCGTCCCCACCAGAATTGCCAATAGATAGCTCAGCATTTTGGTTTCCTAACTCGCTGATCTTCTCTAAGAATAGCAAGGTGCAGCCTGTCAAAGTTGATACATTTTTCGCCGACTGCCATAAAATCCACTGAGATATTCTCTGCCTGCGACGCTGAAACCGCAAAATTTTCTCCGTAAATATGCGGACTCTTATCCTGATCAACTTGCGGCAGGCCTGAATAGGTGAGTAGCCCTCCGCAGTGGTACTTGGCCATGAGTGATCTGTGTGTTCTCGCCGCTAGTCTGCTTGTCCAAGGAAAAACGCCCGGTTGGAAGCTGGATGTGCCGCCTCGCCCAATTTGGTCTGCCCTATTTCAGCCGCGTTCGGATGTGGATCGCGCCTGCGAATCTGCTGCTGTTTCGGACGTACCGGCTCCGATCCGGCGGCCTGAATTTAGCCGCTCGGTGCAGGCTGTGGCCGCCAGCTCACTCTCCCAGACTTTGCCCCGTCCCACCACAGAGGCCCAGCGCTACGTGCAGCGACTGGCAGCACTCCAGGCAGGCAAACTCTACACCAGCCTGCCGACCGACAGCTTTCAGGCGCTCTGGTCGCGGGCGACGCGGCAGCCAGACCGCGCCGATTGGGTGAAGCTGCTGCACTACGAGGCCAAAGCAGTCGCAGACGGGCAGGGGCCAGCCAAGCTGTCGGTGCTGCTGGGTGACTCGCTGGCTGAGCAGTTTCCGGTCGAGCAGCTTTCGCGAGATCGATTTTGGCTGAATCAGGGCATTGCGGGCGACAGCACTGCCGATATTTTGCAGCGGCTCGACAGCTTTGACAAAACTCGACCGGATGCGATCTACATTACGGCTGGCATCAGCGATTTGCGAAAGGGAGCCAGCAATGACGATGTCTTGAGCAACATTCAGGAGATGATCCGCCGCCTGCGGGTCAGCCATCCCGGCGCACAGATCTACATTCATGCCATTCTGCCAACTCGACTAGAGGCGATTTCGGTCAATCGGATTCGTCGCCTCAACTACAATATTTCGCTGCTGGCTGAGCAGGAAGGAGCACGGTTCGTCAACCTTCAGCCTGCTTTTGCCGATCCAGAGGGCAGACTGCAAGCCCAGCTCACTACAGACGGGCTGCATTTGAATCGACGCGGCTATCAGGTTTGGCAAAAAACTCTCTGGCCGCTGAGCTAGCGTTCTCTCCTCCGCCATATTCCAGGCTGACAGAATCGCTCTATTCTGAATAGAGTTGTATTCTGCCGCCGCTTCATGAGTGATCTGATCTTGTTTTGGCATCGTCGCGATCTGCGGCTTGTCGATAATCTGGGGTTAGTGGCCGCACGTCAGCGCAGCGCCAAGCTGGTTGGGCTGTTTTGTCTTGATCCGGAAATTCTGCAAAATGGCGATGTCGCCCCAGCCCGCGTCGTCTATTTGATGGGCAGCTTGCAGGCGCTTCAGCAAGACTACGCCAAAGCGGGCAGCCAGCTGCTGATTTTGCAAGGTCAGCCCGCTCAAGCTCTGCCCGCGCTGGCGACTGCCCTCAGCTGTCCTGCCGTCTACTGGAACCGCGACGTAGAACCCTATGGCCGCAGCCGTGACCGGGCGGTGGCGGCAGCTTTGCGAGAGGTCGGCGTAGAAGTGCAGGCGGACTGGGATCAGCTCTTGCATCCGCCCCAGCAGGTGATGACCGGAGCCGGACAGCCCTACACGGTCTACACACCGTTTTGGCGCAACTGGCAGAGCCAACCCAAAGCAGAGCCTGTCACCATTGGCGAGCCGAGCGGGCTGAGCGGGCTGAACGGGCTGAGCGAGTCTGAGCAGTCTGCGGCAGAAAAAGCTGGAGTGACGCCGCTGCCCTCGGCCAACGATCTGGGATTTGTCTGGGAGAACGCGCTGCTGCTGGCTCCGGGGAATGCCGCCGCCCAAGCTCAGCTGGATGCCTTTTGCGACCAGGCAATTCAAACCTACGACGAGCAGCGCAACTTTCCAGCGGCACCAGGCACTTCGATCCTGAGCGCGGCTTTGAAGTTTGGCACAGTTGGCATCCGTACCGTCTGGGCGGCATCGGAACAAGCCAAAGCAAACAGCCGCAGCGACGAAACCCGGCAGAATATTCAAACCTGGCAGCAGGAGCTAGCTTGGCGCGAGTTTTATCAGCACTGCATGTATTTCTTCCCAAAGCTCGCCGAGGGAGCCTACCGCAAACAGCTCCAGAATTTCCCCTGGGAAGGCAGCAGCGAGCAGTTTGAGGCCTGGTGCGAGGGGCGCACAGGCTACCCGATTGTGGATGCGGCGATGCGGCAGCTCAACGGGGTCGGCTGGATGCATAACCGCTGCCGGATGATTGTCGCCAGCTTCTTGACGAAGGATCTGATCATCAACTGGCAGGATGGCGAGCGCTATTTCATGCAAAAGCTCTATGACGGCGACCTTTCGGCCAATAACGGCGGCTGGCAGTGGAGTGCCTCTAGCGGCATGGATCCCAAACCCCTGCGAATTTTCAACCCCGCCAGCCAAGCCCAAAAGTTTGACCCCGAAGCTGACTACATCCGCGAATGGCTGCCTGAACTGCGGAGTCTGGAGACCGCCGATCTCGTCAGCGGCAAAATCTCTAAATCTGACTGTCAGCGCTGCGGCTATCCAATGCCGATTGTCGAGCATAAGGTTCAGCAGGCGCGGTTTAAGCAGCTTTATCAGCAGCAGAAAGCAGGGTAAGCGCTATTGAACAAATTGAACAATACGTGTAATCTCGTATAAATTCATACTAGATTTACGAGGCGAATAGCATTAGTCTGGTGAGATTTGGTTGTTTTCAGCATTGATTGGGAAATTGTCAATGGCAGGCTATTTCACCGATGCACAGCTATTTTTGTTGAGCTATGGTAGAGCCAACTCCTAACGATGAACACTCTTCTTCTGAAACACTGAGTATGAATTTAACTCGTATTCTGACAGCGATTGCAGCACCAGTTCTAGCCACCGTCAGTTTTTCCAACTTGGCGGAGGCTGCCACTTTTGGGCCAGCTAGCAACTATAACGTCTTCGTCTTTGGCGACATGAATCAAAGTTCTGATGCCGAAGGGCGAGTTGCAGTGGGTGGCAATGCCAACTTCACCAACTTTGGGATTGGCGATCGCTTAGAAAACTCAAACGGTGCGGATACTCGCCTCGTAGTCGGCGGTGATCTCAACTATCAGGGCGGCCAGATTTTTGGCGGCAGTGCTGTTGTGGGCGGGCAGGTTAAATCCAACGTCAATTTCAACTGTGGCTCAAACTGCAAGGTCTCCTTAGGGCAGCCCATTGACTTTGGCGCAGCCAAGACTTACCTAGACGGCTTCTCCCAACAGTTAGGCAACCTCAGCAACAATGGCACAACTGAGTACAAATGGGGTGGAATCCATCTGCAAGGTGGCAATTCCGACCTGAACGTGTTCACCATTGATGGCTCTCAGTTTGGCAACAGCAGCTATCTCAACCTCAACGGCATCCAGTCGGGTGCTACAGTGCTGTTCAACATTTTGGGAGATGCTGTCAGCATTAAAAACTTTGGCATGAACTTGAATGGTATCAACAAAGAAAACGTTCTGTTCAACTTTGTGAATGCGACCCAAGTTCAGACCAGCGGCTTCTCGTTTGCGGGCAGCGTCTTGGCAACTAATGCCAACTTCAAATTTGATAACGGCAACGTAGAAGGTCGGTTTATTGCGAACTCTGTGACTGGCAGCGGCGAATTTCACAACGTCAGTTTCCAGGGCAACGTTCCGGTCTACACGCCCTCCATCCCCGAATCCCATGAGCCGCCTGTTAAGCCAACCGAAGTGCCGGAGCCTTCTCTGGTGCTAGGACTGCTGGTTATGCTCATGGCGTGGCGGCGCAATGCGGCTCATCATCAGCAGGTCGCATAGCCGCTTAAAGCACGGCGACTCAAAGCTCCCCAACATCATGTCGGGGAGCTTTGAGTTTTAAAAACTGATCAGCAGGGTTTCTGCAACATCCTAGTTTGTGGTCAGGCGGGTCAGCACTTGATTTGAGCGCTCCACAAAGGCTTTCATGCCGTCCGCGTCGAACCCCTTTTGCGCCATCAGTGCCAGATCGTAGACATGCTGGCAAATCATGTTGGCTAGTTCGGCAGAAGGCGACTGGCCACCTGCCTGCACCAAGCTGCTCTGGCTAATGCTGATCAGGTTCTGCACCAGCGGATGCGAGGTATTTACCAGCAGCGTATGCTCTTCGGGGAACTGTACCGCCTGCTGGCTCATCAGCGCTGTCATCTCCTGCATCCGCCGCATCGCTTCGGGCAGCAGCACAATCGCTGGGGGCGCTTCGGCTCCGTCGGCTTTTAGCGCCTCGGTGCGGATCGTCAGCTTCGGCTTGTTCAATGACTTCTCAAACAGCTCTTTGACCAGCTCGCTGCGGGTTTTCTGGGTGGTGGGGTCAACGATTTCGCTCTCTTTGTCTTTGTTGATGAGCGTCTCGTCGAGGTCGGAGTCCACCCGCGAAAACTTCACCTCTGAGTATTCGCGCTCCAGGAAGCTAATGAAATGCGAGTCGATGAACGAATCCATGAACAGCACTTCTAGCCCCTGGTTTTTATGCAGCTCGACGTACGTGGCCTGAGAAGCTTCGTCGTTGCAGTAGAAGACGCGATTGGCCTGTTTCTCTTTGTTGCGCTCTAGATATTCTTTCAGCGTCGTGTAGGATTTGCCGTCGAGCTGGCTGGTGGGTTCTGACTGGGCAACCTCCTGCCAAGCGTCGCCTTCGGCTTGCACCTGCACGGCAGGTTCTTCAGATTTGGCGCTCAGGTCGGCGGTGGTACGGAAGATCAAGATATCTTCCACCTGCTGCTTAAACTTATCGTCGTTCATGGAGCCAAACTTGACGAACGTGCCCAGATCTTGCCAGCAGCGGATGTAGTGCGCCCGGTCTTCGCGGTACAGCTCAATCAGCCGCGAGCCAACTTTCTTGGCGATATGGTTGGCGATTTGGCGCACGGTACGGTCGGCCTGCAAGAAGCTGCGCGAAACGTTGAGCGGAATGTCGGTGCTGTCGATCACGCCGCGCAGGGGCAGCAGAAAGCGCGGAATCACCTCTTCGCAGTTGTCACTGACAAACACTTGATTACAGAACAGCTTGATCTGGCCTTTGGTCACGTCTACGTCGGGCTTGAGCTTGGGGAAGTAGAGAATGCCCTTGACCACAAACGGATCGCTGGTGTTGAGATGCACCCAGAGCAGCGGGTCTTCCTGGAACGGATAGAGATAGCGGTAAAACTCCAGATAGTCTTCGTCGCTGAGGCTGTTCGGCATCTCTTTCCAGGGAGCCTTTTGCTGGTTGATCTGCTCTGGGACTTTGGCCTCAGATGCAGCTTCGCTGGTTTTGCCCTCTGTTTCTGTCGCTATGGCCTCTGTATCTGTGGCCCCTGTATCTATGGCCTCTGTAGCTACAGCTTCGGCCTCTGCGCTCCTCACTTCCAGCTTGATTGGGAAGGGCATGAAGTCGCAGTATTTTTTGACAAGGGTGCGAATCCGGTACTCCTCCAGATATTCTTGCTCGTCGGGCAGCAGCAGCAGCGTAATCGTTGTGCCGACTTGGGTGCGGCTGGAGTCGCTGAGTTCAAACTGGGTGGAGCCGTCGCAAGACCAATGCACGGCCTCTGCGTCTGCTTTGTAAGAGAGCGTGTCGATATCGACGCGGGATGAAACCATGAACGAGGAATAGAAGCCGAGTCCGAAGTGGCCGATAATTTGCTGGTCGGTGCTGTCTTTATATTTGTCGATGAACTGCTCGGCGCTAGAGAAGGCGACCTGGTTGATATATTGCTTCACTTCATCGGCGGTCATGCCAATGCCGGTATCGGAAATGGCCAGCGTTTTCTGAGCTTGGTCAATCGTGAGCAAAATTTCGGGGTGATCAATGTCGCCCTCATATTCACCAGAGCGCGCCACCATCCGCAGCTTTTGGATTGCATCTACGGCGTTGGAGATTAGCTCGCGCAGGAAGATCTCGTGATCAGAATAGAGCCATTTCTTGATGATCGGAAAAATATTTTCAGTATGGATACTAATGTTGCCCTGTTCCAGAATCGTCGTCATAGTGCCACTGTTGGGGTGAGATGGGGTAAAAAGAATGGTCGATCGGCTGATCAATTGTGACAGACTAGCGCCTACTTCATCGCGCCATCCAAATCTAATTGCCAATATTGTAAGCAGAAAGCCTGACTAGACCGCGAGTTCGGATTTCCCTACTCAGCGCACAGCATCTTCAGGCAAAATGCACGACTGCCCCTCCAGCTCAGTGCCGCAAGCACCAAGACAGAACCGCTAGGATCGAGCCAAGGCGATGCGTTGAGCAGCCAGACTCCCATGACGACTGCCCCAGATCTCCAAGCTCAGCCACAGCAAGCTCAGCCACAGCCTCAACTGCCTGCCGAGGTTGTCTTTCCCTGAGCAACGGCAGCGCCAAGCGGCAGAAGTTTTGCTGGCGTAATATCGAGCAGAATTCCTAAAGAAAGTCGTCTGTTTTTCTGCTGTTTCTCTGTTTCTGTGGTACACATTCCCGTAGCTGAAAGCTGTTGCTTTCGGGATGGCTATTCTGGAGCGAGGGCTAGGGTGATGCAGAAGGTTCTCTGGGCTGCGTTGGTAGGTTTGACTGCGGTTGGTGTAGCTAGAACCGAGGCGGCAGTCGCGCAGGTGAGGCCAGATGCCACGCTGGGCGCTGAGAATTCGCGGGTGCGGGCTGACCGAGTTCGCGGTAGAGACAATATTGAGCGAGACAGCGATGTGATTGAGGGTGGAGCGCAGCGCGGTGGCAACTTGTTTCATAGCTTTGAGCAGTTTGACGTGCCAGAAGGACGGGGCGCGTATTTTAATAGTCCGGCGGATGTGCGGAATATCTTCAGTCGCGTTACAAGCGCCGATCGCTCGGAAATCTTCGGAACGCTGGGCACGTTTAGTAACGCGAATCTGTTTTTCATGAATCCCAACGGGATTCTGTTTGGGGCAAATGCGAGTCTGGATCTGGGCGGATCATTTGCTGCGACAACCGCAAATGGCATTCAGTTCGGAGAGCAAGGCTTTTTTAATGCAACCAATCCTGAAGCACCAGCATTGTTGACGATTAATCCATCCGCGTTTTTGTTCAACCAGATTCCTACAGATAATCTCCCTACAATCACAAATCAGGCGAATACTGGATTTGGGCTTCGTGTTCGTAATGGGCAAAATTTGTTGTTGTTAGGTGGAAATGTTGCAAATGATGGTGGACAGCTAAGTGCATTTGAAGGACGGGTCGAGATTGGGGCAGTAGTTGGAATTGGTGCGGTAGGGTTGAATTCAGATAGCAGCTTCAATTTTCCGACTGACTTAATTAGAGGCGATGTATCGTTTACAAATAGATCGCAGGTTGATGTCACATTTAAAAACGCTGGTGACATTAGGGTGACGGCACGAAGTATTGATGTTTCCGGGGAGAGCTTGTTGAAGGCTGGTATTAACACTAATTCTGGTGCGGTCGGGAGTCGGGCAGGTGATTTGAATTTAAACGCAACAGGTGATGTTCAAATTCGCCAAGGTAGTCGCATCGAGAATGATGTTAACCCGGGTGCTATAGGTAACGGAGGCAACTTAACTATTACAGCTAGATCATTATTGGTTGAGGAAAGATCTCAGATTTCTGCTAGCACCTTTGCTCGACTTTATCCATTTTGAGAGTAGGAAAGGTAGCAAAATCAGGAAAGCGTTATTTGGTTTCTCCTGATGAACTTGCTACCGAAAGAATTTCTGCCC
>JAHHHV010000011.1 GCA_019359155.1 Pegethrix bostrychoides GSE-TBD4-15B | reverse complement strand
GAGAAGAGAGTGGCAAACGCTAGGATAATGGGCAGAAATTCTTTCGGTAGCAAGTTCATCAGGAGAAACCAAATAACGCTTTCCTGATTTTGCTACCTTTCCTACTCTCAAAATGGATAAAGTCGAGATTAGAGGGTGGGCAGGCTGATCTCAAATCAGCAGCGCCCCCAATTCAACCTTTCTATCGCCTCTGGAGGCAGGGAGCGTTAATCTGCAAATTCACCAAAGAAATCAATCGCCTCTTTGAGCGCCACAATCAACGCATCAATTTCAGCTTTGGTATTGTAAAAATACAGGCTGGCTCTAGCCGTAGACGAAATGCCGAGATAGCGATGCAGCGGCTGAGTGCAGTGATGCCCAGTCCGAATCGCAATCCCCGACTGATCCAGCAAAGCCGACAGATCGTTGGGATGGACTACGCCTGCGGTGAAGGCGGCAAGAGCAGCACGGTTACTGGCAGTCGCGTTGGGCTTAGAGCCATAGATTTGCAGCTCTGGCACGGTGGCAAGCTGCTCAAACAGGTACAGCGTTAGCTCTTGCTCATAGGCGTGAATTTTGTCCATGCCAATATTCAAGAGATAGTCTACTGCCGCACCCAGCGCAATTGACTCAGCGATAGCAGGCGTTCCAGCCTCAAATTTATGCGGCAGATCGGCGTAAGTGGAATGATCGAGGAAGACATCAGCGATCATTTCGCCACCGCCTAGAAACGGCGGCATCGACTTGAGTAAATCTAGCTTGCCATACAGGAAACCAATCCCGGTTGGCGCACACATTTTATGCCCCGAAGCCACCAGCCAGTCACAGTCAAGTGCCTGTACGTCAATTGGCATGTGGGGGACGCTCTGGCAGGCATCCAGCAGCACTTTTGCACCATAGTGATGAGCCATGGCAATAATCTCGTCTACTGGGTTAATTACGCCCAAAGTATTGGAGACATGCACCACCGAAACCAGCTTTGTTTTATTGGAAACTAGCGATCTGTAATGCTCTAGATCAAATTCCTGTGTCTCGTTCAGCTCAACAAACTTCAGCACTGCGCCAGTTCGCTGCGCCGCGAGCTGCCAGGGTACTAGATTGCTGTGATGCTCCATCACCGTCAGAATAATCTCGTCTCCCGCCTGGAGCGTCGTCATGGCCCAGGCATAGGCCACCAGATTAATCGCCTCGCTGGCGTTGCGGGTGTAGACAATCTCATCCCGACTCGCCGCATTCACAAATGCCGCCACTTTATCCCGCGCAGCTTCATAGGCCTCAGTCGCTTTGGCACTCAACGCATGAACGCCCCGATGAACGTTGGCGTTAAAGCCCTGATAATAATCCTGCAAGCTCTGCAAGACAGCAGTTGGCTTTTGTGAGGTGGCCGCATTGTCAAGATAGATGAGCGGATGTCCGTTCACTTGCTGCGCCAGAATTGGAAAATCGGCACGGATTGTAGCGGCTAGGGTGCGTTCTTGCGTGAAGGTCATGGCTGGCAGGTGTTAACGAGTAGTAACGGAACGAGAGAGCGTTTGCTGGAGCGAATCAACTGGAATCTGGCTGATTACCTCGTAAGCAAAAGCATTCACCAGCAGCTTGCGGGCGCTGTCGGCATCAATGCCGCGACTTTGCAGGTAGAAAACCTCGTCAGTTTCGAGTTGCCCAACCGTTGCGCCATGAGTACATTTAACGTTGTCAGCTACAATTTCAAGCTGCGGCTTGGTGTCGATTCTAGCTTTGG
Source organism: Pegethrix bostrychoides GSE-TBD4-15B (assembly GCA_019359155.1). Classification (GTDB taxonomy): domain Bacteria; phylum Cyanobacteriota; class Cyanobacteriia; order Elainellales; family Elainellaceae; genus Elainella; species Elainella bostrychoides. The sequence continues at coordinate 59,977 of JAHHHV010000011.1, read as the reverse complement.
GGGAGAGCAGCAGGTTACGGTTGAGCTGTCCGGCATTGGTGAGTTGGGCGGCTTGCGGTACGTATACTTTGCCGTTAAATACGCCGTGCGCCCGGTCGTCAATAATTGTTTTATGCAGCTGACGGGTGGTGCCATGGGGATGAGTCAGAGCAATCGTGCTGTGGGTATCGCCCACCTGTTCGCCGCGCAGCACCGTCAATCCGTTGAGTGTAGTTTCGGTTTGTTCGCCCGTCTGATAGATTTCGAGATGATGGCGGGAGAGCTTTGCGCCCAAGCTCACCGCATTGCAGGTATAGCGAGAGCCACGCATCTGCGAAACGGCAGTTTTACCAATATGAAACGCTGAATCGGCATCGCGCTGAATGCGGCTATGATTAACTTCGGCACTGTCGGCCAGAAATACTTCAGTGACGGAATTGGTGAAGTAGGGCGTATCACTCAAGCTCAGATGCTCTTCGATGAGCGTTACCGAGCTATTCGCTTCAGCGACAATTAGCGCCCGCGGCTGAGTGAACTGATCGGCGGTTGAAATGAACAGGAGGTGAATGGGTGAAGGCACTACCGCATATTTACGAACGTGAACCACTGCGGCATCATTCAAACCTGCGGTGTTCAGCGCTGTAAATAGTTCTTCTGCACCCTGCTGCGCCAGATATTGCTGAAGATCTGGCAGACCCGCCAGATTGCCAATGTTTAAGCCATCCGGCAGATTTTCTGCTTGCGAGAGTTCGGGCAGATAGCGACCATTCACAAACGTCAGGCGATAAGGTGCTTCAGCAAGCTGATAGGGCGAGATATCGGCCACCGTTGCGGGCTGCGTGATGAGCTCCAGCTTCAGCAAGTCTGCCAGATCCGTGAATCGCCACTCCTCGTCACGGGTAGTTGGAAACTGCTGGCTCTGTACTCGCCCTGCCGCCGCACTTCGCAAAACTTGCAGCGCTGAATCACCTGATGCCGTAGCGCCAGCCATTTCTAGCAGCTGGGTTAAATAGGCGCCGCCTTCTGTCAACCGCATCTGTGGAGAACTAATCATCTCAAACCGCCTCCGCTTCTAGCACCCAATCATAGCCGCGCGCTTCTAGCTCCAGCGCCAGATCTTTGCCGCCCGTGCGAATGATCCGCCCGTTGGCCATCACATGAACGTAGTCTGGAATGATGTAGTCCAACAGCCGCTGATAGTGAGTAATCAGCAGCGTCGCATTCTGGGCATTCGAGAGCTGATTCACGCCGCCTGCCACAATCTTGAGCGCGTCAATATCCAAGCCAGAGTCGGTTTCATCCAAAATCGCTAGCTTTGGCTCCAAAATCGCCATCTGCAAAATTTCGTTGCGCTTCTTCTCACCGCCGGAAAAGCCTTCGTTGACGCTGCGGCTCAAAAAGGCGGCATCCATTTGGACGACTCCTAGTTTCTCATGCACGAGATCATCAAAGTCAAACGCATCGAGTTCTTCCAAGGCTTCATGCTTGCGCTTTGAATTATAGGAGACGCGCAGAAAATCGAGATTGCTGACTCCCGGAATTTCTAGCGGATACTGAAAGGCCAAGAACAAGCCTGAACGTGCCCGATCCTGCGGCTCTAGCGCCAGCAAATCCTGCCCCAAGTAGCTGACCGCGCCGCCCGTTACCGCGTAGTCAGGATGTCCGGCCAGCACCTTAGAAAAAGTGCTCTTACCAGAGCCGTTTGGCCCCATGATCGCGTGAATTTCGCCTGCTTTAATTTCGAGGTTCATCCCCTTGAGAATCGGCGTATTCTCCACAGTCGCAGTCAAATTATTGACCGACAAAATTACGTCACTATTTTCAGTAATCACGGCTGTATTCTCTCACATCCTCAACTATGGCTTAATACGTCTTGATTCATAAACAAAACTGACGTTCTGTCCCCCAGCTACCTACTCAATTCGGCTCGGCCAGCACAGAGGCTTATTCTGGTTTAACGCAGACTGCCCCGCCCTGATGCAGAAGGACAGCAGATAGATTGCGAAAAACAGCTTTGTTAGCGAGATTGATCTGCATCATTCCCCCATCTATCCCACCGAGCCTTCCAGCTTCAGCGCCAGCAGCTTATCGGCCTCGACAGCAAACTCCATCGGCAGCTGATTAAATACATCTCGACAGAAGCCGCTGATCATCATGGCAATGGCATCTTCCATCGAAATACCGCGCTGTGTGAAGTAGAAGAGCTGATCTTCACCAATTTTAGAAGTCGAAGCTTCGTGCTCCACTTTAGCCGAACTGTTTTGTACCTGGATATACGGGAACGTATTCGCGCCCGCCTGATTGCCAATCAGCATCGAGTCACACTGCGAGTAGTTGCGGGCACCTGCCGCCTTCGGGCCAATCTTCACCAAGCCTCGGTAGCTGTTCTCGGAATGGCCTGCTGAGATCCCTTTTGAGATAATCGTACTGCGAGTATTGCGTCCCACATGTACCATTTTGGTGCCCGTATCGGCCTGCTGGCGGTTGTTGGTCAGCGCCACGGAGTAGAACTCACCGACAGAGTTATCGCCGACCAGCACACAGCTCGGATATTTCCAGGTAATCGCCGAACCCGTTTCCACCTGCGTCCAGGAGATCTTCGAGTTCACGCCCTGACAGAGTCCGCGCTTGGTCACAAAGTTGTAGATGCCGCCTTTGCCTTCTGCGTCTCCGGCATACCAATTCTGCACGGTCGAGTATTTGATCTCAGCGTTGTCTAACGCCACCAATTCGACCACCGCCGCATGGAGCTGATTGCTGTCGTACATTGGCGCGGTGCAGCCTTCAAGATAGCTGACCGACGCGCCCTCCTCGGCCACAATCAGCGTCCGCTCAAACTGCCCCGACTCGCCGTTGTTGATCCGGAAGTAGGTGGATAGCTCCATCGGGCATTTCACGCCTTTGGGGATAAACACAAACGAACCGTCGCTGAACACCGCCGAGTTGAGCGCTGCGAAATAGTTGTCGGCAACTGGCACCACTGTCCCTAAATACTTTTTAATCAGCTCCGGATGCTCTTGCAGCGCTTCCGAAAACGAGCAGAAAATCACGCCGTCTTTGGCCAGCTTCTCTTTAAAAGTGGTCGCCACCGAAACGCTGTCAAAAATCGCGTCTACTGCCACGTTGGACAACCGCTTTTGCTCCGAGAGCGAGATGCCTAGCTTCTCAAAGGTCTCTAGCAACGTTGGATCGACTTCATCCAGGCTCTTTTTCTTCTCAGAGACTTTGGGCGCTGAGTAATAGACAATCTTTTGATAATCAATGGCTGGATAGCCCACTTCCGCCCAGTTTGGCTCAACGAGCTTTAGCCACTGACGATAGGCTTTGAGCCGAAACTCCAGCATAAACTCCGGCTCGTTTTTCTTAGCCGAAATTACGCGAATCACGTCTTCACTCAGCCCTGCTGGGATACTGTCCGACTCAATGTCGGTAATGAAGCCGTACTTGTAAGGTTGGTTGACGAGAGTTTGAACCGAAGTAGACATAGTTGGCCTGTTCTGGTTGGCAAGGGATGGAGAATTCAGGAGAGTTTGTAGCGTTAATGTTTGCAGCGTTAATACTGGTTCGTGACAGCCCGGATTTGCTCAGCCGAGATTTCCTGACTCTCGCCAGCAAAGTCGTTGTCGGGCGTGAGAAACAGCATACAGTGGCATTCTTTGCGCTCGCGCATCGGCACACAGGGGCAGTTCCAGAATGCCGCCGCCGCTTCAGCCGCTTTGTCTTCGTAGTGACGGCAGGGGCAGAGCGGTGCACCCAGGTCATCTTTATGCTTGGCCAAGCCCTCAATCACGACTGCCGTGACTCCTGGATCAACGCAGAAATAAGTGCCTGTGCGCTTGGCATACTGCTCCGAGAAATGCCGCATTGCTTCTAGGTGCTTGTCAGTGGCTTGCGTAGCTTGAGTGGATTGGTTCATGGGAGTCGGCGACAGAAGGATCAATTACTCGTATAATTAAAACAACTTACCTGTTGCTTAAGTACATTGTAAAGCACTTTAGAAACAAAAGAGTTGTCAAAGTCAATTTTAGAGGTCTTTTGTCTGTTTTTTCACCGTCTTTCTATCTAAAGTTTTGTAACTCTGGTTTTATTACTCTGGAAGCTCTCGCTAGAACCTCGATGGCCACTACGCACCCTTCAACCAAGCAAGATATTCTGAATCTGCTGCTGAAACAGGGAACCGCCACTGCTCAGGCGCTTGCCGAAACGCTCAGCATCAGCCCCCAAGCAATTCGCCGTCATCTCAAGGATTTGCAAGACGATGGCCTGATTCAGCATGAGGCAGTGCAGGCAGGCATGGGGCGCCCCAACTATTTTTATCGGCTGAGTCAGGCAGGTCGCGACCAGTTTCCAGAGCGCTACGATGCGTTTGCTGTCTCGCTGCTAGACACGCTCGCCGACAGTATTGACAAGGCGCAGTTCAACGATATCTTGCGAAAGCAGTGGCAGCGCAAGGCGCTAGAATACCGCGAGCGCGTCGGTACAGGCGATCTGCAACAGCGGGTGGCGCGGCTGGTGGCGATCCGGCAGGCCGAAGGCTACATGGCCGAATACCACGCCCTAGAAGCCGAGAAGCCGCAGTATGTGATCACAGAATACAACTGCGCCATTTCCCATATTGCCGAGTCGTTTCCCACTGTCTGCGGTCATGAGTTAGAGATGTTTGCGATGGCGCTAAAGGACTGCAAGGTGGAACGGACGCACTGGATGGCGAACGGCGAACATCAGTGCGGCTACTTGGTGCAGGAAGTGTTGGTGCAAGAAGTGTTAGTGCAAGAAGTGTTGGTGCAGGAAGGGTCTGAGGGCAAACGATGACGCAGCGGGTGCTGGTGGCCGGAGCCACAGGCGGAGTGGGGCAACTAGCGGTGGCGCGGCTGTTGGCGCAAGATTACCCCGTGCGAGTGCTGACGCGCAGCGCCCAGAAAGCCGAACAGATGTTTGCAGGGCGCGTGGAGCTTGCCGTGGGCGATACGCGCGATTCATCAACTCTCAGCACTGCGCTGCAAGAAGTCGCCTTCGTGATTTGCTGCACGGGCACAACGGCTTTTCCGTCTAATTAAGTGGGACTTTGATCTCGATCCCAGCCCCAACCCGCTCCAGCAGGCGTTCGACTGGAGCCAGATTTTGCTGAATGCGGACTACCGCAACGCCAAAGCCCGCAATAGCCCGCAGCAGGTGGATGCCGCAGGCGTGCAAGCGCTCCTGACGGCGGCGGCTCCCGACCTTCAGCGCTTTGTGTTCGTCTCTTCCTGTGGGGTGGAGCGTCAAGATCAGCCGCCCTACAGTTTGCTCAATGCCTTTGGAGTACTGGAGGCCAAGCAGCAGGGCGAGCAGGCAATCATCCAGTCTGGACTACCCTACACGATTATCCGACCGGGACGGCTAATCGATGGGCCATTTACCTCCTCGGATCTGAATACGCTGCTGCAAGCCAAGACTGCCGGTAAGCTGGGCGTAAAGATCGGCACGGGTGATCAGCTCAACGGTCAGAGTAGCCGCATTGATGTGGCGGCGGCCTGCGTCGAGTCATTGCGCCATCCAGGCACGATCAATCAGACCGTTGAGCTGGTGAATCAGGGCGCTCGACCGGAAGTGATCGATTGGGGATCGCTGTTTGCCGAACTGCCGACGGTTAGCCGTCTGGCTTAAGCGCTTACATAGTTCGGCAGATAGTTCGGCAGGCAGTTCGGCAAGCTCGCCAAAACTTTCGAGCATAACGTCAGCATCAACCTTTACAATTGGAAATGTTGCTGGGGACTGGCTGCTCAAATTCGGCCTGTTCTGGCGACGAAAGCAACAGTGATTTCCCTAGCTGGAGGTCATCCCCCGCTCGTCGCGTTTAATCTAGAGAGCAAATATGAAAGACCTCACCCGCTATCGCAATATTGGTATCTTCGCGCATGTCGATGCTGGCAAAACGACCACAACCGAACGAATCTTGAAGCTGACCGGCAAGATCCATAAGATCGGTGAGGTGCATGAAGGCGCGGCGACGACAGACTTTATGGAGCAGGAGCAGGAGCGCGGCATTACGATTCAGTCTGCTGCCACCAGCTGCTTTTGGAATGACCACCAGCTCAACATTATCGACACCCCCGGCCACGTTGACTTCACGATCGAGGTCTACCGCTCGCTGAAGGTGCTAGACGGCGGCATTGGCGTATTCTGCGGTTCGGGCGGGGTGGAACCTCAGTCGGAAACTAACTGGCGCTATGCTAACGACTCAAAAGTTGCCCGCATCATCTACATCAACAAGCTGGATCGCACGGGCGCAGACTTCTTCCGCGTCGTCAAGCAGGTAGAAACCGTGCTGGCCGCTAAGCCGCTGGTGATGGTGCTGCCAATCGGCGTCGAGGAGCAGTTTATCGGCGTGGTTGACCTGCTCACCCGTAAAGCTTGGGTCTGGGACAACTCCGGCGATCCGATGAACTTTGAGGTGCAAGAGCCGCCTGCCGAGATGGCCGAGCAGATTGAAACCTACCGCGAACAGCTGATTGAAACCGCCGTGGAGCAAGACGACACGGTAATGGAGAAATACCTTGAAGGCGAAGAGCCAACCCTCGACGAGATCAAAATGTGCATCCGTAAGGGCACTCGCGATCTGGCCTTCTTCCCCACCTACTGCGGCTCCTCGTTCAAAAACAAGGGCGTGCAGCTAGTTCTGGATGCGGTGGTTGACTATCTGCCCAACCCGATGGAAGTGAAGCCGCAGCCGGAAGTCGATCTCGAAGGCAACGAGACTGGCAGCTTTGCGGAGGTTGATCCAGCCAAGCCGCTGCGGGCACTCGCCTTCAAAATTATGGACGACCGCTACGGGGCGCTCACCTTTACCCGCATCTATTCCGGCACGCTCTCCAAAGGCGACACGATCCTCAACACCTTCACGGGCAAGACAGAGCGGATCAGCCGCCTAGTGGAAATGCACGCCAACTCGCGCGAAGAGATTGACTCGGCGCAAGCAGGCGACATCATTGCCATTGTCGGCATGAAAAACGTCCAGACTGGCCACACGCTCTGCGATCCCAAAAACCCGGCCACGTTGGAACCTATGGTCTTCCCCGATCCGGTGATCTCGATTGCCGTCAAGCCCAAGACCAAAGGCGGCGACGAGAAGATGGGTCTGGCACTCAACAAAATGGTGCAGGAAGATCCTTCGTTCCACGTCATGACCGACGAAGAGAGCGGCGAAACCATTCTCAAGGGCATGGGCGAACTGCACCTCGACATCAAGGTGGACATCCTGAAGCGCACCCACGGCGTCGAAGTCGAAGTGGGTAAGCCGCAGGTGGCCTACCGCGAGTCGATCACGCGACGGCTGGAAGATACCTACGTTCACAAGAAGCAGTCGGGTGGCTCCGGTCAGTTCGGCAAGATTGAGTATATTGTCGAACCGGGCGAGACAGGTTCGGGCTTCGAGTTTGAGTCGAAAGTGGTTGGGGGCGCAGTGCCGCGCGAATACTGGCCGGCAGTTGAAAAAGGCTTCAAGAGCAGCATTGAGAAAGGCGTGCTGGCCGGATTCCCTTGCGTGGACTTGCGCTTCACGCTCACCGGCGGCGCGTTCCACCCGGTTGACTCCTCGGCTCTGGCCTTCGAGATTGCCGCCAAATCTGCCTATCGCCAGTCGATCCCTAAAGCGGGGCCGCAGCTGCTAGAGCCAATTATGAACGTGGATGTGTTCACGCCTGATGACTATATGGGCGACGTGATTGGCGACCTCAACCGCCGCCGGGGGATGATGAAGTCCCAGGAAACGGGTGCAGTCGGGGCGCGGATTAAGGCGGACGTGCCGCTGAGCGAGATGTTTGGCTACATCGGCGACCTGCGAACCATGACTTCCGGGCGCGGTCAGTTCTCAATGTCGTTCTCGCACTACGCTCCCTGCCCAACTAACGTAGCAGAAGAGGTGATCAAAGAGGCTAAAGAGCGTCAGGCAGCAGGCTAGCCGCTAGCTAGCCTATGGCCAGCGAAGCGCCGTTAACTGAGGCTAGAGTAAATTACTCTAGCCTCGGCTATTTTTTATTCACGAATCTATGGATCGAAAGTCACCCCGCACCGAAATTATCCTCAGCCAGTCGCGGGCAGTGCTGAGCCACCAGTACAGCGATCAGTATCTCGACTGGAATCCGCAGCCCGGGGGCTATCTAGAAATTGAAGGGCAGACCTACCTAGTGCTGGAGCGTAAGCATCGCTACATGCTGAAAGCCGGACGCTACGAGCTGCACCAAATCGTTATGCATGTCCAAAAGTCGCAGATGCCCGCCGAACGCAGTCTCCTAGACGGGGCTTGGGTAATTGGCGATGTCAGCTGCTTCTATAACGCCCGCTCGGAAATTCTGCGCTGTGCGATCAATCCATCTGGCCCCTGTGCCCGCTGTCGCCACTATCAGAAAATTTAGTAATATTTGCTTAAAGCTGTCGTGAAGGTTTTGCGGAACCATCGCTCTTTTCCCACTGACGAGTCTGCGATGGTAATTTAGCTGGCAATCCACAACATCTCGACAAAATGGACAATACCAAAATGGGCAATGCCAATTCGAGACTGGAAGAGTGCTTTGTAAGCATTCGCGCTTGACATAAACTACTTCACAAACCTGATTTTGCAGACTAAAACAGTTGCCGCCAACCGCATTGCGCGTTCCTCATTCCAACAGGCTGAGCCTTGCCACCAGTCCCAGAGCGGACGGCTGCCTTTGCTGCGGTTACAGCGTTGACAGACAGCAACCAGATTTGACTTCATATCTAAGCCGCCCTGCGTGCGGGGCACCACATGATCTAACGTCAGGAACCGAGGCTGACAGCCACAGTAGGCACAGGTTCCGCCAAACCGCTGCTTCACCGAGCCCTTCAGCTTGTGCTTTGATGAGCGACCTAGTTTCTCGAAGGCGATGGGCACAGAGGATGTCTTAACTGAACTGAGAACTCTTCTATTTTCCCTAGCTGAGTTCAAGCTGTCACTTGACAAGACTTCGCGAAATAAGTTTGCACAACTGGGCGCAGCTGTGAAATAATTGGAGACTGTGTTTGAATAGCCGAGTTTTTTAAAAATGGCCAAGAAAGGAAATCGTATTACGATCACGCTGGAATGTACCGAATGTCGCACGAACCCTGACAAGCGTTCGGCAGGTGTCTCGCGCTACACCACCAGTAAAAATCGCCGCACCACCACCAACCGTCTAGAGCTGAGCAAGTTTTGCACCCACTGCAACAAGCACACCGCTCATAAAGAGATCAAATAGAGCAGTCAAGCAAAATTGCTTGATTTAGCCCGCGAGAATTACGCACTTTAGTCTCCCCCGAAGCGTTTACTATGGGCGGCTCCTCTGGTTTTCTAGAGTGGCGCGGCCTGAATGGTTCAGCTTTTGCGAGCTGCGTTTTGTCCATGACCGTTTGAAGTTGTAAACCAAGCCAGGATTTGTTCTATGTCTTACTTTCGCCAGCGCGTCTCCCCGATCAAGCCCGGTGACCCCATCGACTACAAAGATGTCGATCTGCTCCGCAAATTCATCACTGAGCGCGGCAAAATTCTGCCCCGGCGGATCAGCGGCCTTACCGCCAAACAGCAGCGCGACCTGACCCAAGCCATCAAGCGGGCGCGGATTCTGGCTTTGTTGCCTTTCATCAACCGCGAAGGCTAAGCTTGTGCCTCTAGTCGAGTCTGGGGCGGACGCGCTTGATTCAGACGCTGCAAATTTATTGAGCGCAACAGCCGCCCCATCGCCCACCTGTCGCCGAGTGGCACTGCTGCATGGAGAAGGGAACTTTAGTCGAATTTCGCTTACAGGGCGATGCGGGCACAGACCGTCCGCGTCGCTTAGGCGTGGTTGACCGTCCAGAGGGCAAGAAAAACTGGATTGTGCTCGATGAGCGCAGCCATCCGCAGACGCTGCATCCGCGCCAGATTAGCTACGAGATCGCTGGTGACTACAAGCCGAGCCAGATTGCCACCTTTTGGCAGGAGATTCAGCCCTACCTGGATCTAGACAGCTTAGAAGTTGCCTGGGAACTGCTCGTCGAAGACAGCGAATCAGTTGACCCGGCAAGCATGGCGCTGCTGCTGTTTTCAAAGCAAGATCCGGCGCTTTGCTATGCGGCCTACTATTTGCTCTCTGAAGATCGGCTCTACTTTAAGCAGAAGGGCGACCGCTATGAGCCGCGTCCGGCAACCCAGGTGGCCGAGCTGAAACACCAGAGCCAGCAGGAGGCCATCCGCCAGCAGGAATGGCAGGGCTTTTTAGACCGCGTTCAGCAGCAGCGGGTGGGCGAATCGGTAGAATGGCAGCAGAGCGATCGGCTGCGGCTGGAGACGCTAGAAAAATACGCGCTGTATCGAGAAGAATCTAGCCATCGGCTCGCCGCAATTGAGATCCTCACTGCCCTCGATCGTCCCGGAACGCCGCTGGATGCCTTTGGGCTGTTGGTGGATCTGGGACTCTGGAGTCCGCATGAAAACCTGGCTCTGCGACGCGCTCAGATTCCGACTCAGTTCTCTAGTAGGGTTGTTGATATGGCTCATGTCTGGCTCTCAGATCCGCCGCCCGACCCCGACCAGTCTCGCCTCGACCTGACACAGCTTAAGGTCTACACGATTGATGATGAAAGCACCCGCGAAATTGACGACGGCCTCAGCGTCGAGTTTCTGCCGGAAGGCCAGCGGATCTGGATCCATATTGCTGACCCGACGCGCTGGATTACCCCGAGTGACGAACTAGATCTCGAAGCCCGCCGCCGCTGTACGACGATCTATCTGCCTACCGGCATGATTCCGATGTTTCCGTCAGAGCTGGCAACTGGGCCGATGAGCCTCAACCAAGGCCAGATCTGCACCGCTCTCAGCTTTGGCGTGATTCTAGACGAAGCTGGCGGCATCCAGGACTATCAGATTCGTGCCAGCCTCATCAAACCGACCTACCGCCTCACCTATGAAGACGTAGATGAAATGCTGGAGCTGGGTATCCAGGCTGAGCCGGAGCTAGAGGTGCTCAGCCGTTGGGCGAAGCAGCGGGCAAGCTGGCGGCGCGCTCAGGGAGCGATCAGCATTCATATGCCAGAATCTTCGATTAAGGTGCAGGAAGACGAGATTACGATCCTGCTGTTGGAAGACTCCGGGGCGCGGACGCTAGTGGCCGAAATGATGATCCTGGCGGGCGAAGTAGCTGGACGCTACGGCGAAGCCCACAGCCTGCCGCTGCCGTTTCGGGGACAGCCCCAGCCAGAGCTACCTTCTGAAGAAGAGCTGCTGAAGCTACAGCCCGGCCCAGTCCGCTACTGCGCAATTCGCCGGTGCATGCCGCGTAGTGAAGTCGGCACAACTCCCGTGCGGCACGCCAGTTTGGGGCTAGATACTTACACCCAAGTCACCTCCCCGATCCGCCGCTACGCCGATCTGCTGGCGCATTTCCAGATCAAGGCACATCTGCGCGGTGAGCCACTGCCCTTCTCGCTGGACGAAACCAAAGAGCTGATCCAGACGGTCGGCAACACCTCTTACGAAGCTACCATCGTGGAGCGTCAAACCAACCGCTACTGGAGCCTGGAGTATCTGCGTCGCCATCCCACTGAAGTCTGGCACGCCCTGATGCTGCGCTGGCTGCGCGAACATGAGAATCTGGGGCTGGTGCTGCTCGAAGATCTGGGTCTGGAAATGGCGATGCGCTTTAACCGCGACATCGAACCGGGCGACCGACTGGACGTGAAAGCTGTATTTGTCGATCCACGCCAAGACATCATCCAGTTTGCCGAGGCGCAGGTCGAACAGGCGATCTCGTAGAGATTAGTAAATTCGCGACTTGTTGACCTACTTGCCGTCAACGCTCAGCAGCTCGACGATAGCGCGATGCTCGGCAGGCGGGGTCGCGGGCATTTTGTGGCGGGTGTCGGTGATCAGCCAGTCGAGGGCAGCGGCCTGCACATCGATGGCGGCTCCAGTTTTATCAACGCAGTAACGGCCAAACACCAGCTTGTCGACTAGCCTCACGCCTGCACCCAAGCGCGAATATTCAAAAATGACGCTATTGTCCACGGTAGCGTTGCTGCAAATATGGCAGCTTGGACCAATCATGGCGGGGCCGATAATTTTGGCTCCATCTTCAATCCGGGTCATGCCGCCAATGTAGACAGGGCCTTCCACATGCACCTTGTCCCAGTTGACAGCGACATTTAGCCCTGTGTAAATGCCAGGAGCGACTTCATGTCCGGGGATCTGGACGTTTTTGACTTTGCCCAGCAGCACGTCTCGGATCGCCTGCCAGTAGTCGGGCACTTTGCCGATATCCACCCATTCAAAGTCCATGGCAATACCGTAGAACGGCGCGCCTTCTTCGACCAGCCTGGGAAAGAGCTGACCGCCAATGTCAAATTCGGCTTCTGAGGGAATATATTTGAAAATCTCGGGCTCAAAAATATAGATGCCAGTGTTGATATTGGTGCTGAGCGCCTCTTCCACGGCAGGCTTCTCTTGGAACGCCTGAATCCGGCCGCTGTCGTCTGTGACCACCACGCCATAGCTAGAGACTTCTTCGCGCGGCACGGTTTTGGTGACGATGGTGGCAATTGCGCCTTTGGCTCGGTGCTGGCGGACGGCTTCGGTCAGGTCAAGGTCAATTAGAGCATCGCCGCAGAGCACGACAAATGTATCGTCGAAGAACGGTCGAAAATCTTGAATTCGCCGCATGCCGCCAGCTGAGCCGAGCGCTTCTCCGACTAGCTCGCCGTCCACAATTCGGCCTTCAAACGAATAGGCAATCTGCACGCCAAACCGCTGTCCGTCTCGGAAATAGCTCTCAATTTCATAGGCCAGATGGCTAACGTTGACCATGATCTCGTCAAACCCATGCTGCCGCAGCAGCTCCAGCAGAAATTCCATCACCGGCTTTTGCAGGATCGGAATCATTGGCTTGGGAATCGTGTAGGTAATGGGACGCACCCTTGTCCCCTTACCAGCTGCTAGAATCATGGCTTTCATAAACGTCTAATCCTCTATCAACCTGAATCTATCGAACATTGCGCCTGTCCAGAATTCCCGATTGCGGTCTGCCATGCGCGACTGGCTCCCTCCAGTTTTTCACAATCCTTCAAAAAGATCAGGTAGATTGCAGCTTTTTTGCAAAATTCACATATTCTGCCGGATTTGTAGGGAAAGCGTGAGCTGTATCTAGCTGTAGCAGGCTCTTTTGCGACTGGCTCAGTCCAGCGGTGGGGCTACAGCAGGCTGGTCAACGGGCTGGTCAACAGGCTGGTCAGCAGGCGTAAAGCTGCGAACTTGCAGATCTTGGTAAAACTGATCCTGCGATAGCTCGACCTTTGACTGAGCTGACAAAAATAGCAGCGCCCAGAACACTCCAACCCGATCGTGAATTGTGGCTTCAGCGCCGGTGTCGGGCTGCACCTGCGCCATTGCCCAAAAATCCAGCAGCTTTTCAAACTCTAGCCAGTCTTGCTGCTCGCCTTGCCCACCTTGCTGCCAGTGCGCCGCCAAAAACTGCTCTAGCACCGCCGCAATCTCAGACAGATCCTCTTCATGCGCTAGCTGCGCAATGGCGCGCATGGCTTGCGAGGGCGTTTGGGGACGTGCCCGTCGCGTCGCGACTCGTCGAGGCTTTGGATCGGCCATCGCAGTCGCAATTAGGTTGAGCTGGGCAATCAGCTCTTGCAGCGTCACTTGCCGCCGCTGAACCGGAGGAGCCGTTGCGCGTCGCCGGATCTGGCGCTCCAGATTCAGCAGTAGTGGTCGCTCAATGCCAATCGCATCTTCTAGAAATTCTTCCGGCGGCTCTGACGGGTCTTGATCAATCTCTAGACGCGCTAAGCTATCAGCCTTCAACAGCAGCAGCATTGAGGCGTAGAGAAACGCCTGTCCAGACTCAGAGAGGTCAGCTTCGTAGGGTGCCCGACCAGCCTGCCGCGTCACCACTGGCTGCAGCTTGCTCAAAAAGCGATCAATCACCTCAATCACCTGCACGTCCCAGGGATTGATCTCTCCTCGCTCTGCCAAATCGATCAGCAGGGCAATGGCGTTTTGAGCCAGAGAAAGCGTCATGGACTGCGGGTGATGTAAAGGCTATTGCCAAAGATAGTAGCGCGAAATCCTAGCGCGAGGCGCGGACGCGGACGAAGTAGACTGCCGCTAGCACAATCAGTCCTAGCAGCGCCAGCGGCACCCAGAGACTCCAACTCAGCGGATTAAATAGCTGGACGGCAGCCAGGACTGGCTGCCTAAGATTCAAGCTGGGATTCAAGTTGATCTAAAGCGGGGCAACCGCTGATTTTTGACCATTGCCTGCAAGCGCTCTAGCGGATACTCAACCATGAAGCTATCCCAGGCTTTGGCATGGCCTGCGGCATTGTAGACATAGAAAATGCCGCCAACTGTACGGCTAGAGGTGATCAAATCAAGCGCTCTGGCCAGATTTAGACATTGCGTGGATTCACTTGGGGTGGTCATATTCGCGGGTTGCTATTCAGTGAAAAAAGTGAAAAAACGTTCGGCGAGGAAACATGGAGAGTAGCTAAGCTGTTGCAGACCTGTGCATACCTGGAATCGCGGCTAATTCTGAGCTAAGAATCAGCTATATGGTTTGCGATTATTTCTGTGCCTATCTCTGTAAAGTCTGTCTCTGCAATCTTTGCAATACTTACCTGCTCTGTAAAACTTACCTGGCACCCTACCTTAAAGTAACTAGATCTTGTCATGTCTGCCGCCGTTTGCACTAGAAGCGGTCAGATGGAAATATTTCTTAATTTCTGAGCGATAGCTTCAGGTCAGGAACAGTCGTTTCCCGCGCTCAGGGTGTAAGGTTGAGAGAGTCGACCTGTGCGCGAAGCATTAATCTCGACCGGTCTCGACATTTACATTTATTGATTTAGCCAGTAGATTCAGCTAGTAACTGAACATCGGCGCGTTTCTCCAGAGGAGCTAAGTGACTTTATGCAGCAGGTTGAAACTAACCCCACGCTTGACTTTCAGAGTGAAGTTTACAAAGACGCATACAGCCGCATCAATGCGATTGTGATTGAAGGTGAGCTAGAAGCTCACGCTAACTACCAAAGGCTGGCCGACTTGATTCCCGATACTGCCGAGCAGCTTTTGAGCTTGGCTAAGATGGAAGGCCGCCATATGAAGGGCTTTCAGGCTTGCGGACGCAATCTGGACGTCACGCCCGACATGGAGTTTGCCCGCGAGTTTTTTACAGGGCTGCACCAAAACTTCCAGGCAGCCGCAGCCGCAGGTCAAATTGTCACCTGCCTGCTGATTCAGGCTTTGATCATTGAGTGCTTTGCTATCGCCGCCTACAACATCTACATTCCGGTGGCGGATGATTTTGCCCGCAAGATCACCGAAGGCGTGGTCAAAGATGAGTACCTGCATCTCAACTTTGGCGAAGAGTGGCTCAAGGCAAATTTTGAGGCCTCCAAAGCCGAACTCGAAGCCGCCAATCGCCAGAATCTGCCGCTGGTCTGGCAAATGCTGAACCAAGTGGCAGCAGATGCCCAGGAGCTAGGTATGGAGAAAGAGGCGCTAGTCGAAGATTTTATGATTAGCTACGGCGAGGCGCTGAGCAATATCGGCTTCAGCCCGCGTGACATCATGCGAATGTCGGCGCATGGCCTAGCGGCTTAGCTGCGGCTCGAAGCCTACCTGGGCAAATAACAGCTCAAATAACAGCTAGATGAGTAGGGCATGGGCAACCGTGCCCTTTTTAGGTTCTTTGTTTTCTAGGCTCTTTGATTTTCATAGATGCCCGACATCAAGCCAGAATTACATCAAGCCAGAATTATGAGAATGATTGAAATAAGTCGAAACTTCTCTTCACAACTGTTACACTCCTATTTAAGATAATCTGCCAACCTGCCGCGCCGACTTCACATGCTTCCAGGATCGATCCTTCAGCAGCTCAGCGTTGCTCATCGCGCTAGCTCATCCCCAAGCGGGTCTCACAGCCAGCTTCCAGACCCGGCCTTAAGCCAGTCTCAGCAGCGCCCGCTCAACTTTGGGGTTTATTTCAAAAATACGCTGGTGGCGCTCTGTCATGCCCTTGAAGATGCGATCTTGCAGGCCGACTATCAGCCGCTGGTGATTGCGGCTTTTCAGCGCGGCAAATGGTATCTCGAAGAGGCCGAGCGCTACGCAGATCTGGCCGAGCGGTCGCAACAGGTCGTGATTATGGCCTCACCTGATGCGGGCTTTGCCGAGCATCCAACGAGCCAAAAGCCAAATGTAGCGCTGGTGCAGCTTGATGCCGCCGATTCAGTCGCTCAAGAATGGCACTTAATTATTCTCTCGCCAGACTATACGGCCATGGTGCTCTGTCAGGAGCTGTCTGAGGCTGACTATGGAGCCGCTGGATTTCCCAAAGCTGACCTAGAGCGCAAGTTTTACGGACTCTGGACGTTTGAACCCGGTCTGGTGCTGGAAACTGCGGAACTGGCAGTTGAGCATGTTGGCCGTTACGACAAAGCTCTGGCCCAGCGCTTACAGGCTCAGGTGCAGCAAATCACGCAGCAAATTCAGTCGGGAGAGCGGCTCTGCGGCGCACCTACGTCAGACCATCTGGGCGAAATTGTCTCGCTGATTGTGGACTATTTGCAGCAGCGCGAGGATGAACCTGCTGCCTATCCGGTCGTCGCTCATCTAGAAGGCAACCTGCTCTCGAATGAGCTACAGGCGTTTTTGCGGGTGGCGCAGCTGCTCGACCAAGCCGACCTGAGCAATCCAATGGCAGCGGCTGAGGTTGCCAGTCTCTCAGAGGCGATGGGGCAACTGCTCGATCTGCCTGCCTGGCAGCTGCACCGGCTGCGGCTAGCGGGGCTGCTGCACCGGATGGCCTTTTTGCGGAGCCAGGAGCCGCTACTCAACGCTGGTAGATCGGTGCAGACTCACGCTGAGCAGCCAAATCTGGCTCCAGCCTGTCCGCTGATGCCTGGAATTCAGGTCTTGCGGCGAATGCAGCGGCTGCGGGCAATTGCCACAATTTTGGCGCATCAGAGCGAATGGTGGGACGGCAGCGGCCAGCCAGCGAGTCTAACCGGCGACGAAATTCCGGTCGAGTCGCGGATTTTGGCGCTGGTTGAAGTCTTCCAGCAGCAGCTTGCCCAGCTCAGACATACAGCTCTAACGCCAGAAGCCGCGCTCTCAGCGGCCCTAGAGCACTGTAGCGCTCAGGCTGGCAACCGCTGGGATCCGAAGCTGATTGAGGTGCTAAAGCTGCTGGTGAATGCCTTACAGCAGGGCGTTGATCTACCCGTGACGCTGCCCAAAATTGCGGCGGGACTCTGGTTGCTGGATGAGCAGAGTGACTTGGCAGCAGCAGTTGAGCTGGCTGAGCGCCAAAGCTAGTGCCAAAGCTAGTGCCAAAGCTAGTGCCCAAACTAGTACCAGAGGCCAAGTTTTTTTGATAGTTCTACCGGACGGTGCTAAACGTGGATATCGCGGCAATTCGAGCAGGTAAACTCAAGCATCTGGCAGGTGCTGACCTAGAGGACGAAGATTTGGCTCACGCAGATCTGAGTTGGCTGAATCTAGCCGGAGCCAGACTCAACGGCGCTGATTTAAGTGCCGCCAAGCTGAACGGTGCCAGTCTGGATGGCGCAACGCTGCTGGGCTGCAAGCTGAGGCAGGCTGATCTACGAGCCAATCTGCTGGGCGCAAACTTGATGCAGGCTGACCTGAGCGACGCCGACCTGCGCGGAGCCAATCTGCGCGGAGCCAACTTAATGCAGGCGCAGCTGACCCGAACGGCGCTAGCAGGGGCTTTTTTGAGCGGTGCTAATTTGATGGGGGTGAATCTGCAAGCAGTGGATTTGCGGGCTGCCGATTTGCGCGGTGCCAACCTGAACGGCGCAAATTTGACTGGCGCAAATCTAGCGCAGGCTGATCTGCAAGGCGCGCTGCTCACAGATACTAATTTAGAAGAGGCAGATCTGCGCGGTGCCAACCTCTCAGGTGCCAATCTCTCAGGCGCAAATCTGCTCTGTGCTGATTTAGAGGGAGCCAATTTGGCAGGAGCTAATTTGGCGGGAGCCTGCCTCAAAGGTACGATAGTTGAGGCTTGAATTGAGGCTCAAGATGCTCTTTTCTGGCTCCCTTTGATAAATCACTCTAAATCACTCTAAATAACTCTGTGATCAAAGAAAATTTAATTGCGGTGAACGGGCTGGACTGGTTTTACCGCGAAGCTGAGCCAGTTAATCCGTCCGCCGTCCCTGCTAATCGTCTGCCGGTTGTGCTCCTGCATGGCCTGCCTGCCCATAGCTACAGCTGGCAGCACGTTCTGCCCGCCTTGGCCGAGCAGGGCTTCCGGGCAGTGGCTCCCGACTGGATTGGCTTTGGCCGCTCTGAGAAGCCTGAGCGCCGCCGCTTTGCCTATACGCCCGATGCCTACGTTGAGGCGCTGGCAACATGGCTGGATCATCTTGAGATTCAGCGCTGTCTGCTGGTGGTACAAGGATTTCTGGGTTCGGTCGGGCTGCAATATGCACTGCGCTATCCTGAGCGGGTGGAGCGACTAGCCGTCCTGAACGCGCCCGTCACCATCACTGCTAGACTGCCCTGGAAGATGAAGCAGATGGGCATTCCCTTAGTCGGCGAGATGCTGACCCAAGACCCGCTCTTGGTCGATCGGCTGCTAGAAGGTGGCGGTGGCTATCGGGTGGAAGATGCCGATCTAGATATCTACCGCCGTCCGTTTTTGAAAAGCTCCGAGGCGGGGCGTTCGCTGTTTGCGCTAATCCAAAACCTGAAGTTGGCTGAGGCCACCGCTGAGATCGAGGCTGGGTTTGCTAAGTGGCCTCGACCCATTTTGCTAGCCTGGGGCATTCGCGATCCCTGGCTGCCGCTGGCAGTTGCTGAGAGTTTCGTCAAGC
Source organism: Pegethrix bostrychoides GSE-TBD4-15B (assembly GCA_019359155.1). GTDB lineage: Bacteria > Cyanobacteriota > Cyanobacteriia > Elainellales > Elainellaceae > Elainella > Elainella bostrychoides. The sequence continues at coordinate 41,143 of JAHHHV010000011.1, read as the reverse complement.
TCGCTGCTAACGCCGAACTCGTGGCGCTTGAAGAAGTTGGGCATTATCCGCAGCAGGACTGGCACGAAAAAGTTAGCGCGGCGCTGCTGGATTTCTTTCGGCGGCAGGAGATTTAAGCTGGGCTGGATGCAGATCGTAAAATTGCTGCCTGTCAGCTGTCCTGCTGCCGATCTTGTCAATCTCAGGATAAAGCTGAGATCAGAATCTTAAGAAAACTGCTCAATTTTGCCAGATCCACGAAAATTTCAGTCATCACTAGAGAGGTAAAGCGGCAGAACATCCGTCTGGGTGATTTAGTTTCCCAGAAATTTAAGCTAACTTAGAGTCATACCGCCCAGTTCACTTTAATAAATAAACCCATGAGCGATATCCAAGAAAAAATCGATCAAGAGCGTCAGGAAGCCCGTGCTGCCTGTGACATAAACGGCGCTCAATCTCCAGAATGTGCCACCGCCTGGGACGTTGTTGAGGAGCTTCAGGCTGAGGCGGCCCACCAGCGCGCCAAAGAGCCACCCAAAAACTCTTTCGAGCAATACTGCGACGCGAACCCTGAAGCAGATGAGTGCCGGATCTACGACAACTAGGCTGACTCTCAGCTTGAGATGACGAGAGTGCGTCGTAAGGCATCCGCAACAGGATGCCTTTTTGCATTGCGCCAGATTTCCCCCGGAACCAAGCTTAGATAGTTCTGGACTCGTAGTTCTAAACTCAACGGTGGATCAAATTAGCTAAGATCTATGCAGTGCCTGACGTTAGCGAATGCGGCAGCCACGAAGCTGCTGGGAGCCAAGCTGGGACAGATCGTTGCGGCGGGCACGATACTTCTGCTCAAGGGTGATTTGGGCAGCGGTAAGACAACCTTTGTCCAGGGGCTAGGAGCAGCGCTGTGCATCCAGGATCCGATCGTCAGCCCCACCTTTGCGCTGATTCATGAGTATCCCGAAGCGCGAATTCCGCTCTATCACTTCGATCTCTATCGGCTTCAGCCCGACGAGACTGCGGCGCTCAACCTGGAAGACTATTGGGAGGGCGACTATCCGGCAGGGGTTGTGGCCATTGAGTGGGCAGAGCGGCTGAAATATTTACCGTCAGAGTATCTGTTAATCCAGCTCTCTACATCTGGCTCTGGCTTAAAATCTAGCTCAGAAGCTGAGTCGGGGGCTGAGTCGGGTCGCATAGCTGAGTTGGAAGCCGTGGGTCGCCAGCCGCAGCAGTTGCTTCAGGCCCTATTCGAGGCTAAATTCGAGGCTAATCAGGATTGCTAGCTGGATAGCTGATCTGGATGGGAACGCGATCAGGACTGACCTGAATTGCCAAGTCTAGGCGGCCTGATGCCAGCAGCGGCGGCAAAAACAGCGCCGGATGCAGCGCTCGCCAGAAATATTTAACAAACGCATCCACCTCGGCTGCGGGCATTCCGGGCTGACCAGTTGCGATTCGCTGCTGCTCAGCCTGCCGTCGCCAGCGCTGGCTGAGGCGGTAGTCAAGCTGGCGGTCAGGCTGGCAGTCAGTTGGATAGATCAGCACGAGGCGATCGAGCTGTGCCCAGAGCGGCAGATAGTTGGCTAGACGACGATTAACCTCGCGGGCAAAGTCGCGGTCAGCAGTGGTTTGGATCGGCGGTGGCGCAGTCTCAAAGCAGGCTGGATCAATCGGACGTAGCCCCACAAACCAACCTTCAAACAGCAGCAAATCGAGTTCTCCTACCCATTCTGGCTGGCCGCGATCTCCCGCGCCCTGCTGAGCCGACTTGTCAAACCGGGGCAGCGCGGTTGGCTGTAGCTGACGCAGGTTTTGCAGCACCGACAGCCCCAGCTCTAGATCATGCGTTCCGGGTGGCCCACGCCAGCAAAAGCGTGGATCAAGCTGCTGAAGCTGCTGGCGTTCGGCGTAGGTTTTGTAGAGATCGTCGATTGACAGCTGAGCCACCCGCCAGCCCCAGCTTCGCAGGATCTTAGCCAGAATCAGCGTCAGCGTCGTTTTGCCTGTGCCCTGCAATCCCACGATTCCCAGCATGAGAGGCTCTAGCACGAAGGATTGCTGCACCTGTCGCCAGTCGAGAATCTGCTGAGCCAGCGGCAGCCAGAGCCGCCAGAGCAGATCGAGGGGGCAAGGCCAGCCCAATCTATCCTGACAAAACGCATTCAGCGGCGGATAAAGCTCTTGGAGCTGCTGGAGGCGGTCAACTAGGCTGCTGCCGCTCGAGCTGCTGCTGGGCAGTGTAGGCCAAAGACTGCTCAATGACCGCTGAAGCTGAAGCTGCTGGCGTTGGTAAAGCGGCTGACCCGCGAGAAACTGCTGCAAAATTGCCCTCAGTTGGGCTGCGCTCAGCTCGTCGGGAGCAGGATCAGAGGCCATCGCTTAACTGCCCAGCTTGAAGGCTTCGACAAACAGCCCGTACAGCAGGCCGATCTTGACGTTGTTCAAGGTTTCCAGCAACAGAGGACGCTGGGGCGACGTACTGCCTCTTGGGTCGCCGCGATAGACGATCCAGCTCGTTAGCTCAACGAGCAGCAGCAGCAGCAGCGCGATCTCCACATCTAGGGTGGAACGCTGTCCAGCTACTGTTGCCACAATGGTGGCCAGAAAGTTGCCGCTCAGCAAGCCAATAATCAACAGCGAGAGCCTGCGCCAGGGATTTTGCAAAAAGCCAACAAACCTACCCGAAAGCTGGCTAATTAAGCTGTTGAGGCGCGTGTTTTGCATTGCGGAGGCTCCAGGATTTCGCTAAATCTTGACAGAGGGCGCATCTCGTCTAAAACTCAACTTGAATCCTACCCCAAATCTGATGATCACTGTTTAGAGTAGTGATAAAGCATAGAGATATCTAGTGATATCTAGCGTAGCGATAAAGCATTGATGCAGAACCCAGGGTGACCAACGATCTGAAGCTAAAAATCTATCCGGCTGTGATTGCCATTTTGGGGCTGGGACTGGTGGCGCTTTTACTGTCGCGTGTCGAAGTTCAGGTGGCGAGGCAATTGCCGTTAGACCGATCGCTGGAGGACGGAGCCAAACCTCCGGATCCAGCTAGTGATCCGCCTAACGACTCACCTATTGACTCACCCAGCGATTCGATCGCTCCTATCCCCTCGGCCAGCCCTCAGCCTTCAGTCTCTTTGCCTCCGGCTGCGACGGTGCTACCAGCTCCAGGGCCTTCGTCAGCTGCGCCGGCTGGGGCGCAGGGTGGCCTGCGAGTCAGCAACAAAACTGCCTACCCAGTGCGGGTCGCCTTGCTCTATCAGCAGTCAGACCCCAAGTCGGGCTTTGAGCAGCCTGTTCATTGGGACTTCGCGCCAGAAGAAGGGGGAGCCAAGGGCTTGATTTTATCCCTGCCCAGCGGCGGACTGCGCTTGAGCGATGGCGATGTGCTAGTTGCCTTCTCCCAGGATGGGTCGCGGCGTTATTGGGGGCCTTATGTGGTGGGCAGAACTGAGCTGCCGACCTGGAGCAGCGCTCAAGACGAGTGGGTTCTACCGCTGCTGCCCTAGCGTACTGAACCTAGAAGCCAGCTCTCCACTGCTTCAGGGCATTTTTCCAGGTAAAGTAAGGTCTGATGATTTGATCACCAACATCTGGCCTGGATCTGGCCTTTTTGCATGAGCTTCAAACCCAAACGTCTGATTCAATCCTGGCAGCGATTTTCAGCAAAACAGGTTTCCTCTCCCCTGTTAGAGCAGCTGCTCGATCAACAGCGATCTGGAGATCTTTGGGCGAGGGCAGGTGGTTGGGCAATGCTGTGGCTGGCGCTGGTGATTGGCGTTGCAGTCTGGCTCCAGCTTGGCGCGACGGGACTGCTAGATGAGACCGAACCTCTGTTTGCCGAGGCGGCTCGGCAGATGCAGGTTACCGGAGACTGGATTACGCCCTATTTCAACGAGGCGACCCGATTTGACAAGCCGCCTTTGATTTACTGGCTGATGGCGATTTGCTATCAGGTGATGGGCGTGAATACCTGGGCGGTACGAGTTCCCTCGGCGCTTGCGGCCACGCTGCTGACGCTGCTGGGCTTCTGGACGCTGCGCCAATTTGGTCTGCCGCGACCGGAAGCCGCAGAAACCACAGAAATCTCAGAGATCTCAGCAATCCCTCGGCGGCGCTCGGCTTGGATTGGCTCAGCCCTGATGATTCTAAATCTACAAACAATGGCTTGGGGCAGAATTGGCGTGTCTGACATGCTGCTGAGCAGCTGCATGAGCGGGGCGCTACTGGCGTTTTTCTGGGGTTACGCTCTGCCGAATCGAGACCAAGCGGGTCGCTGGTACTGGGCGTTTTATGGCCTGAGCGGACTGGCAGTTTTGGCTAAAGGCCCTGTGGGAGCGCTGCTGCCCGGACTGATCATTCTGGCGTTTTTGCTCTATACCAATCACCTCAGCCTGCTGCGGGAAATGAAGCTGCTGGGCGGCAGCCTGTTGTTTTTGCTAATTACACTGCCCTGGTACGTTTTGGTGATCTTGGCGAACGGCGAGGACTACATTGAGTCGTTTTTTGGATATCACAATCTGGAGCGATTCACGCGGGTGGTGAACAGCCATTGGGCGCCGCTCTGGTTCTATCTAGCGGTTGTACCGCTGGCTTTTCTGCCTTGGTCGGCCTATCTGCCGGTGGCGATGGCGCGGCTGCGGTTTTGGCGAATGCGGGACTGGCGCGCCCAGCCTCGCTCGACCCATCTGGGGATATTTGCGCTGGTTTGGTTTGGGGTAATTTTTGGTTTTTTCACCGTGGCGGCTACCAAGCTGCCTAGCTATATGCTGCCGTTGCTGCCCGCAGCGGCGATTCTGGTCGGCCTATTCTGGAGCGATCAGTATCAACATCGCCAAGAGCCTGCGAATCGCTGGGTCAGGATTAGCCACTGGGCAAATATTGGCCTGTCGCTGCTGCTAGCTATTGCGGTCTGGCTAAGTCCCAACTGGATGGGCAATGAGCCGGAGATGCCGCAGCTGGCTGAGCAAGTTCAGCAGTCGGGGGCCGCAGTCGGGGGCGGCGTGATTTGGCTGCTGGTAGCGGCTGGCGAGCTACTGCTGCTGCTGCGCCGTCAGAGTCGCTGGATCTGGAGCGTGCATCTGGCGGGCTGGCTGCTGTTTGTGCTGGTCACCCTGCTGCCCGTAATGACGCTGATTGACGCTCAGCGACAGCTCCCGCTCCGAGAACTCGCCCAGGTTATTGTGCAGGTTCAGCAGCCCGAAGAGCCAGTGCTCATGGTCGGCTATCGCAAGCCTAGCCTGGTATTTTACACCCAGCGACCGATCACCTATATTTCGGCTCCCAGTGATGTGCCAGAGCGGTTACAAAAGCTGAAGCGGCGGCTCTCTCGCCCCAACCAGCCGCATTCTCTGCTGCTGATTGGCCGTCTCACCAAGCTGAGAGAGGCTGGGATCACGCCTGACCAATACCAAACGATTGCTGAGGCAGGGGTCTATCGACTGGCGCGCATTCAGGTGATGCCCAGGTGATCTCTAGGTGATGCTTATCGCACTAGCTGCTCGGCTCTAAATATTCTCCATATTCTCCCAAGCGCTCCCCTAACTGGAGCCGCGTCCCGTTGGCAAAATCCCAGCCCGACTGTGTTCGCTTGCCCGCCAGCTGCACCTCGCGCAGCAGCAGCAGCCCATCGCCAGTTTGAATGACTGCGCCCTGATTTTTGAGCAGGCTGACGACCTGACCCGGTTGAAACTGACCCGATTCAGCCAGCTCAGGCTGCTCGGCCTGAAGCTCTTGAAGCTGCGGCATCTGCTCAAGCAGTGCGGCTCCGCCGTCCGGCAGCGCCAGCAGAGCCGCCGGATTCAGCGGCAGCGTCGCGGTGACTTTGAGCAACAGACCACGCAGACTCGTACTGCAATTGGGATAAAAGCCGCGAATCTGGTTATGCAAGGCCAGAGCCGGACGCGCCCAGTCGAGCTGATAGTCAGCCTTCTGGATCAGCGGTGCATAGGTGGCAGCTGATTCGGCCTGCGGGATGGGCGTGAGACGACCTGCCTCCAATCCCAGCAACGTCTCAATCAGCAGGTCGGCGGTGATCTGCGAGAGCCGTCCGGCTAGATCTGGCGCGTTATCAAGCAGACTAATCGGTGTGATTGCCTTGAGCAGCATGGCCCCGGTATCCATTCCTGCATCCATCTGCATGGTAGTCACGCCGGTGATGGTTTCGCCGTGGTAGAGACACCACTGAATCGGCGCTGCTCCGCGATATTTGGGCAAGATTGAGCCGTGACCATTGATGCAGCCCAGACGCGGCATCGCTAAAATTTCGGGCGACAAGATCTGCCCGTAGGCCACTACCACAAAGGCATCAGCCTGCATCTGCCGCAGCTGCTCCAAAATCTCCGGCTCTTTTTTAATCCGGCGCGGCTGTAAAACGGGTAGCCGCTGTGCCAGTGCCTGAGACTTAATGGGCGAAGCAGAAAGCTCGCTGCCTCGTCCCCGGCGCTTGTCAGGCTGCGTCACAACGGCCAGCAGCTCAAAATCAGGCTGCGCCATCAGACTCTCTAAGCTAGGGACTGCAAACTGCGGCGTGCCAAAGAAAATCAGCTTCATAGAATTCGCAGGCGTGAGGAATATCTCATTTTCACCTGAATTGCGATGCGTCTATCCCTTGGCGCTAATTTTATGCGCCTGCTTAATTCGCCTGAATCGCAATTTCAATTCGGCGATTGCGCTGCTGGTTTTCGGCGGAGTCGTTGGGCGCGAGCGGCTGGTTTTGTCCTTGCCCGATGGACACCCAGTGCAGATCGCCACCCAGCTGCTGCGACAGATAGTGCCGCACGGCTTTGGCCTGCTCCAGGGAACGCTCGCGGTCGAGTTCGGGTGACTTCTGGCGATCGGTATAGGCCGAGATCTGGATTGAGGCAGCCGGGTACTGCTGAAGATCGCTGACAATGCTGCTCAAAATGGCTTCGCTGCCCGGTCGGAGGGTCGCCGCTCCATCTGCAAACAGAGCGTCGCTGGGAAACGTCACTAGCAGCTCAGGCTGAGGGGCAGACTCAACTTCTCCAGTGCTGGCTGTGAGGCCGGGATCGCGAGCGGCGGTGAAGCTGCTCAGCTGAGACTGAATCGTCTGAATCCGCTTTTGCAAGGGCTGAACGCGAGCAGTCAACGGCTGACTTGATTGGCTGGTAAGGGCTTGCAGCTCGGCTTGCAGCTGGGTCAGCTCGACCTGAAGGTTCTGTCGTTCGGCGGCAGGCAAGGCTGAGGCAGGAGCGATGTTGGGAGCGGCAGTTGTCTCGGCTTGAATTTGTGCCTGAGTTTGTGCTTCAGACAGCCGCATGATGCCAATGCGATTTAAGCCTGTATCCAGCATGAGCTGCGCCCGCTGAAGCCAAACTTCTACCAGCGGTGGCTCCTGAGACTGGGCGGGATAGAGCTGAGCAACGGCAATGCCAACGACCGCCATTGTGCCACCGCCAATGCCTAAGAGCGCTAGCCGCAGGCTAAAAGTTACCAGCGCCGATCCCCACCCCTTCGGACGGTTAGGCTGAGCTGGAGACGAATTAGCCGAAAACTTGGCGGGAGCAGGTGCAGATTTAGTCATCACTTAACCTTGAGTACAGTTAATCTTGAGTACAGTTACCGTTAATGCAGTTCAACCAATCAACCAAACTGAGGCTAGATAATAGCGCAGGCTTGGCAAACTGAACCCCAAAACCTGAATCCCAAAACCTAAACTCCAGAACTAGATTCACCTGACGCGGCTGCAAAACTTGCCTCAACAAAAATTTTCGTGAGTCAGCTGTGCCGAAAATGATTTGGCTTGCTATACAAGAGATAGGAACTAGATAGGAACTGACCGCTAAGTTTGAATGACTGCTTGGGCAGTCGTGTTTGGTGTTTGGGCAGCAGTATTCGGACAGCATCTAGACAGCAGTATTTGGGCAAAGTGCTTAGAATACTGTTCCTGGATCTGAAATGAGCCTGGACTCTCAGCGATGTAGCGAGCTGAGCCTCAGCACAGACCGGATTTGAGCAGATTGAATGTACTGTGCTGAAGGGTTTGTGGGGTGGCTGCCGGGTTGGCGCTGCCCAGTTTTGCGATATTGAGTTGAATTGACTAGGGCTTGCTCTCAAATTGGGAGCTGACTGACCACTAAGTTTTATTGCTGATGGACACTGCCCTCTGTGTCCTGCTTTTAGTATTCTGTGTCCCGCGCCCTGTTTCTAGTCTTTTCTAATATTCAAGCGGCGCTTCAATTCAGCGGCTGACCTGGATGCATTTAGAAATTCATACAGAAATCCAGATGAATCTAGCGGCTGGCTGGTCTCGACGCATCTGCTTCTTTCCTCAACCGTAGCTCAACCATGATTCCATCTTCTATCTCGCTATCCTGTGATCCTCTCAATAGCCCCCACCCCGTCCCCTGGAACTGGGTCATGGCTGCACTGCATGAGCGAACCGTTGCGTTTCGCTACTACCGCAGTCAGTCGCTAATTTCGCCAGACGGTCGCTATGCTGCCTACAGCCGAATTCAGCTGCAGCTCTCGCCAGATCTGCCCCAGAGCCGCATCGCCAGCATTTTATTTATCGAACAGCTCGAAACTGGCGAGCTGCAAACCGTGACTCCTGCCGCACCGTTTGCCGACAATCCATTTGTTGCCGATGCGCTGGTCGAGCAACCCGGCACCATTGCCATGCTGATCCCCGTGGCTTGGTCAGAAGACGGCGAGCGGCTGCTAGCGCGGGAGTTTGAATCCAAGTTCTGTAGCAGTCTGGCCTCAGATTTTGCAGTGGTTTGGGAACGCCGCCTCAACCGCACCCATACGCTGGCTCCGACTCAGATTCAGTACAGCAACGCTGTACTGCTGGGCTGGAGTCAGACTTGCCCAGAGCATGTCCTGTTTCGGGCGGGACAAATGGGCGAAGAGAACTGGCCGCTCTATGCGGTCAATACCAGCGGCCAGACACTTCAGGTGGGCAGCGATCAGCCGCTCGCCTTTGGAGAATACGCCAACGGCAGCTGGGGGCCACAAGGCTATTCCTGTGCTTAGGGAGAAGGCGCGGGCGCGGGATCACCCGCCCAAGGGCTAATTTCCAAAACGCCATCTGATTTGAATACGACTCGAAACTGAGCCAGCAGGCTGGCTGAGTCGCTGGCTGGGGCGCTCTCTGGCTGGTTGGTTTCTCCAGTTGGAGTCGTAAACTGGACGTCAGCTAGCGGCACCTCATTGAGATAGGTGAGCGCTGCATCATTGCTGTATTTGTAGCCGACAATTTCGCCAGCTGGATCAACGCCAACCTGGTAAACGAGCTCGCCATCGAAGCTCGGCTTTTTCTGCCACTCTGCATCCAGCTTGTTGTAAAGCTGCGTCGTGAGCCGATCGAGCGTGTCAGGATCGGTAATCTCCGCTGCGTTCGATAGGTTGAGTCCGGCGGCAGCTGTGGCGGCAGCGCCAGTTGATGGGGAGCCAGTTTCTGGAGAGACAGTTTCTGGAGAGACAGTTTCTGGAGAGACAGTTGCCGTGGAGCCATCTGCTGTAGCGTCTGGCGCGGCGGCTGGATTAGCTGGGGGGCTAGGAGCACTGCTGGAATTGGCGGCATCGGGGCTGGTGGTTTGCTCAGTAGTCGAGCTAGCTTCAGCTTCCGGGCGCTTCACCTGAGGCGCAGGCAGCATAAACAGCAGCGCGGCGGCGGCAGCTAGGCCAGAGGTACCGATTACAGCCGGGACAGCCCGCTTGGCCAACGGCTCGACGGCCTTGATGTGGCGCTTGGAGAGCGGATCGAGCTTTAGGCCGAGTTCGGGCAGAGTTTGAGCATCGGCAAAAAATTGATCGACGGCTTCCACCAGATCAAAGAGCTGTACGGTGGTTAGGTCGATTTCGGTAGCGGTTTCAGCCTGATCGGTTGCGTCATCTTCTGGCTGTACGATCTCTGGCTGTATGGTTTCTGGCTGTATGGTGAGCCGATGCAGATTTTCTCCCACCTGCTCTAGCTGTACCAGATGACTCGGCTCGCGTCGCTCACGCCGCAGCAGCATTTGAATCCCGCTCAGGTAGCTCTGGGCATATTGGCTCACCGTGACGCTGAGGCTTTCCAAAAGGGCGCGCCCACCTGTCACAGGTGTTTTCTGACCCGCCAGATAGCATTCGACACCGGTGACCATCGACATCAAAGGCCGGCTGCTGCTGTCGGTATCGCTACTCACACCTTGCAGAATCAGCCGACAGTTGGGCAGGCTGTACTGGCGTTGAATCGTTGTCATTCCACGTCTCCATCAAACAAACTGCTCCAGAGGCGCTGCGTTCCGGCGGTGCCGGTGCAAAACAAAAGCTGGCTGAGCAGCATTAAGGCCAGTTCGTCTAGGGATTCATTGGTGCTATAGGCAATGACGCCTGCCCGCTTTGGGTTCATGCGCGAGCGAAAATGTGCCCGAAACCGCTCCAGATAGCTAGAGAGCCGCAGATGGTGGCTGGGCGACAGATGCTTTTCCAACAGCTGATCGTAAACCATCAGCAGCTGGCGAGTGAGCACCGTCAGACGACGCGCTCGGTGACAAATGATAATCACCAGAGCTTTCGCTTCCAGCAGGCTGAGCGGACGGCGCTGGCTGTTACGGCGCAGCGAATTCGTGGCTCGCAGCCGCCAGAGCGTCACCCGGTTTTGGATAATATCTTGTAGACCCAGCTCCTTGACATCGTTCAGGAATGCTTCCGAACCGCCCAGCTCCAGCGCTTCGATGGCCAACAGCAAAAAGTCGATCTGCTGGCGAGCACGACGCGGACAGATACCGTCCGGCACTTTGGGGTTGGGCAGCGTCTCTAGCAGCATCGACTGGGGAGCGGGCGGTTGGGTTGCTTGCATGTCCCTCACAGGAAAAATCAGCAGAATTGTAGCAGAGTTATGGCTGGCCGGAGGCGGCTCCATATCCTAGCACTTTCGCATGAATTGGGCGCATGAATTGGGCGCATGAATTGGGCGCATGAGTTGAGCGTATGGATTCAGTTGGCCATCGCTACGCCTCAACCTTCACACCTCGCCAAAAGGCGACATAGCCCCGAATATTTTTAGCGGCATCTTTGGGCTCAGGATAGTACCAGGCAGCATCTTGATTTCCCTGGCCATCCACTTCCAGGCTGTAGTAGCTGGCCACGCCTTTCCAAGGGCAGGTTGTGTGGGTACTGCTCGGCTTAAAATACTGCTGATTGATGGCACTGGCCGGGAAGTAGTAGTTATTTTCGACGATTTCGCACTGATCGCTTTCGGCTAGCACAGCCCCATTCCAAATTGCTTTCGGCATTCTGTTCTCCTGAGCGTTGAATTTTGGGTGATTTATTGAGGTGATTTAGAAGCTGTTTGTAAAAGAGTATGAAGAACCTTGCAACCCTTGCAGGACAGGCTCTTCGAATATTTAGTTCAATTGTTCTAAAAACACCGGAAAGCCTTGCATGACTAAGGGATACACATTCTTTTACAAACAGCTTCTTAGCGGTGACTTAAGGCTCAGTTCAGACTGGGCAGCTTAAAATTTTGTCATACCCTCTTGTTATTTTAAGGGCTGGCGGGAGAGACTAAGGCCAAGCTGGCCAAGATTCTGCCAGTCTGCATCATGCCAGTCTGCATCACGATTGATTGTCCATCTGAGAGGCTCCTGCCATGCCCCCATCTCTGCGTCCTGACCAACTCTGCGATCAGCTTCAGTCTTTGCCCGGAATCTGGAGCCAAATTGCCCAGCGGCCTGAGATTGCCAGCCTGGTGGCGCTGCATGACCCGCACAGCAATCCCGAAGTCACGCTTACCTATGGCCAGCTCTGTCAGCAGATTCAGCAGTTTGGAGCAGGCTTGCAGGCGCTAGATGTGCAGCCTCAGGAGCGGATTGCTCAGTTCTCAGACAACAGTCCGCGCTGGATGGTGGCAGATCAGGGCGTGATGAGCGTCGGGGCTGTGAATGCGGTACGCGGAGCGCAGGCTGACCCGAAAGAGCTGGGATTCATCCTTGAAAATAGCGACAGCATTGGGCTGATTGCTCAAGATCTAGAAACAGTTGAGCTGGTGAAGGCGTTTTTGGCAGATTTACCGATTCGGCTGGTCGTGCTGCTCAGCGATGAACCACCGCCAGAGCTAGAAGGCATCAAAACGCTCAACTTTCAGCAGGTGCTCGATCTGGGCGCAACGCATCAGCTAGAGCTGCACTCAGCCCGCCGCGACGATACCGCCACGCTGATGTACACTTCTGGCACCTCCGGCCAGCCCAAGGGCGTGATGCTCAGCCACGGTAACCTGCTCTCACAGGTCAGCGGAGCCTACAACGTCGTGCAGCTAGAGCCAGGTGGACGGGTGCTCAGCATCCTGCCGATTTGGCACTGCTACGAGCGCACGTTTGAGTACTTTGTTTTGGCCTGTGGCTGTACCCAGATCTACACCAACATTCGCTACGTCAAAAAAGACCTCAAGGAATTTCAACCTAACTACATGGTGGGCGTGCCGCGTCTCTGGGAGTCAATCTATGAGGGCATCCAGAAACAGCTGCGCGACCAGCCCGCCAATAGCCAAAAGATCGCTAGTTTCTTTCTGGCTCAAAGCGAGCGCTACATTAAAGCCAAGCGCATCGCCCAAGGACTCGATCTAGAAAACCTGCATCCCTCTGCCGCAGAGCGGCTGAGCGCCAGCTTGCAGGCAGCGGCACTGGCTCCTATCCATCAGCTTGGCAATCGGCTGGTCTACCAAAAAATCCGGGATGGCGTGGGCGGCGAAATCCGGTTTCTAGTCAGCGGGGGTGGCTCAATTGCCGAGCATCTCGAAGATTTTTTTGAAATAGTCGGCATCACGATTTTGGGGGGCTATGGTCTCACCGAAACCTCGCCGATTACGCATGTGCGCCGTCCAAATCGCAATATCCGGGGCGGTGACGGGCAGCCGTTGCAGCAGACCGAAACCCGCATCGTCAATCCCGAAACCCAGCAGCCTGTCCCGACGGGTCAGCAGGGGCTCGTCATGCTGCGCGGGCCGCAGGTGATGCAGGGCTACTACAAAAATCCGGAAGCTACGAAAAAAGCGATCACGCCAGACGGCTGGTTTGACACGGGCGATTTGGGTTGGGTGTCGGCGCAAGACGATCTAATTATTACCGGACGCGCCAAAGACACAATTGTGCTGAGTAACGGCGAAAACATTGAGCCGCAGCCTATCGAAGATGCCTGCCTCCGCAGCGCCTATGTCGATCAGATTATGCTGGTGGGGCAAGACCAGAAGGTAATTGGGGCGCTGATTGTGCCGAATGCCGAGACTTTGCAAAAATGGGCGGCCAGCCAGAATCTCTACCTGCGTCTGCCCAACGACAGCCAAGCTGCTCCTGCTGGATTTCAAGAGGTGACGCTGGACGCAAAGCCCTTGCAGGATTTGCTGCGGCAGGAGCTAAACCGCGAGGTGAAAAACCGACCAGGCTATCGTGCCGACGATCGGATTGGGCCATTTCGACTGCTCTTCGAACAATTTTCGATTGAGAACGGCATGCTGACCCAGACGCTGAAGATCCGCCGACCCGTAGTCAGCGAGCGCTATCGCGGTATGATTGACGAGATGTTTAGCTGAGTTTGGCACAGCCGAGAGCTAGAGTTTTCGACTGGCTTTTTGAACGCTCAGGCTCAGATTCATCGCTTTGCCCAACCTTAATTTCTCGGCCTCTTCATGGAAATTTCTAAGCCTCATTTGCTGCTCAAGCGAGCAATCAATATCAAAGTTGTGGTCACGCCTCGCTGGAAAGAGGAAGTGCAGCAGCAGCTGCAAGGTCAAATCAATCAGCTCGATGGTCAGATTCAGCAGCTAGAAACCCAGGGACAGCGGGCAATTACTGAGATGCAGAAGCAACCGCAGGCTGTCGAGCAGATTGCCAGCATTCAGGGGCAGGTGAACGAAAAGAAAAGCGAGATCCTAGAAAAGAAAAATCAGATCTTGCAGCAGCTTCAGCAGGTGCAGATTCTGGAGATGGAACAAGAAGTGGGGCAGGGACAGGTCGAAGGCTTTTTTAGAGCTGAAACGGGCGATAACTTAATCCGCAAAATGCAGGTTGAAGTGCTGCTTAGAGACGGAATTATTGAAGAGATTCGGGGAGACGTGTAGCCATGATCAACGAGATTTTTATGCCTGCGCTCAGCTCCACCATGACTGAGGGTAAAATTGTCTCTTGGGTGAAAGCTCCAGGTGACAAGGTAGAAAAAGGCGAAACGGTGGTGATCGTCGAGTCTGACAAAGCCGACATGGACGTGGAGTCTTTCTATGAGGGCTATCTGGCCACGATCATGGTGGCAGCAGGCGAGTCTGCCGGAGTGGGCAACGCAATTGCCCTAGTAGCCGAAACCGAAGCCGAAATTGAGCAGGCTAAGCAGCAGGCCAATCAGCCAGCGAGCCAAGCGGCCTCTTCTCCAGCCGTAGCCGCCGCTCCCGCCCAGACTGCTGCTCCCGAATCAGAGCTAGCTGTCGCGAATGGAGTCGCGAATGGCTCCGGGGCCAGTGGTCGAACGATTATCTCGCCCCGCGCCCGCAAGCTGGCCAAAGATCTGAAAGTCGATCTGAGCGGACTCAAGGGCAGCGGCCCGCACGGACGGATTGTGGCCGAAGATGTGGAGCGGGCAGCGGGCACCAGCGCACCGGTTTCTCCAACGGCTCCAGCTCCCTTGGCAGTTCCAGCAGCTTCAACGGCTCCGGCAGCCCCGGCAGTTGCGGCAGTTGCGGCGGCCTCTCGGACATCTGCACCCGTTATGCCCCATGCGACAGCTCAGCCCGGTCAGGTCGTGGCGCTGAACACCTTGCAGCAGGCGGTGGTTCGCAACATGAACCAGAGCCTGCAAGTGCCCGTCTTCCGGGTTGGCTACAGCATCACCACCGATGAACTCGATCGGCTCTATAAGCAGATCAAGCCCAAAGGGGTGACAATGACAGCGCTCTTGGCCAAAGCTGTAGCCCTCACCCTGCAAAAGCACCCCATCCTCAACGCCTTCTATAGCGAGCAGGGCATCAACTATCGCTCCAGCATCAACGTAGCGGTAGCGGTGGCGATGGAAGACGGCGGGCTAATTACGCCCGTGCTGCAAGCCGCCGATCAGCTAGATATCTACTCGCTGTCGCGCAGCTGGAAAGATCTGGTCAATCGGGCGCGCAGTAAGCAGCTCCAGCCCGATGAATACAGCAGCGGCGGCTTCACGATCTCGAATCTGGGCATGTTTGGGGTCGATCGCTTTGACGCAATTTTGCCGCCTGGTCAAGGGGCAATTTTGGCAGTTGGCGCGTCGCGCCCGCAAATGGTGGCCACAGGCGATGGCCAGTTCGGTATCCGCAGTCAGATGCAGGTCAATCTCACCTGCGATCACCGCATCATCTATGGCGCAGACGCAGCCTCGTTCCTCAAAAGCTTGGCCAAACTGATTGAAACCAACGCTCAGTCGCTGACGCTGTAGAGCTGAGGCTGTGGAGTTTAGATAGAGCTAGCGCAGCCTGTCCTGAAAGCGACGGGCAAAGTTGGTCAGCTCGGCGGCTTTGGCGGCGGCATCAGACTGGATCTGCTGACGGCCATTGCGAACGATCCGCGTCATGTCGCCAAACTGCGCCTCTAGGTCGCTGAGGACGCGGTCGGCATATTCGTCTGCGCCGCGCTGGATTTCTTCGCAGTCCATAATCGACTGGCGCTGGAATTCTTCTAGCTCCTGCTGTGCCTGCCGCCGCATCTGGTCAATATCGCCCAACACCTGCTGCTGCATCATTTCGCAATCGCGCTGCACCTGCTGCCGAATCTGCTGGGCTTCCTGCTCGGCAATCCGGACGATATCCATCTCGTCGAGGATTTGGGCGGCTCGCTGCTCGGCAGAGGCGATGATCTGCTGGGCAATCTGCTCGGCTTCGACAATCACCTCTTCTTTATGGATCAAAATCTCGGTGGCTTCCTGAAAGGCCGCAGGCAGATTTAGCCGCACCAGATCAAGCTGATCCAGCAGGATTTCTTCATCCACGACCGTCCGGCGGCTGAGCGGAATCCGGGGGCTGTCGAGAATCATCTCTTCGAGTTTGTTCAGCTCTCGCTGAATATCTACCCCGCCGATCCGGGTGGCATCGGGCGGCACCCGGTTGGAGGAGCCTCCGGTGTGAGGCGAACCGAGTCTTCTGCGGTCAGGGCTGAGCCGATCGGGTTCTTGGCGTAACATTTGCGAATATCTAGAACAACAGCTGGAGGGACAAGATGATCAATGGGGCCGCCGAACCTGGCAATTTCCTTGACGACACTACTGCTGAGAAAACTGTATTCGGTCGAGGTGGCCAGAAAAACAGTCTCAAGGTCGGTGGCCAGGGTTTTGTTGGTGTGAGCCATTTGCAGCTCAAACTCAAAGTCGGAGATGGCTCGTAGCCCTCGCAGCAGCACTGTCGCCTGTCGTATCTGGGCATAGGTTACGGTCAAACCATCAAAGCTATCAACTTCTAGATTGGGCAGATGAGTGGTCGAACGCCGGATTTGATCGAGCCGCTGCGTGACAGGAAACAAGGGCTTTTTGCTGGAATTTTGAAACACTACCACAACCACCTGGTCAAACAGACGGCAACCTCGCTCAATGATGTCGAGATGACCGCGCGTAATCGGATCAAAGCTGCCGGGGTAAAGCGCAATCACGGGAAAATCCTAGAGGGGGGATATTTCTCTACAGGTCTTTGGGCTACAAGTCTTGGGGCTACAGGTCTGTAAATCTCTAGATTCAAAGCAGCTTCTTGGTGCAAATCACAGGGATTTTTGTGATTATACCTGAAGCCTCTAGTTTCGCCGCTAGTTGACCAGCAGTTGCCGATAAGTCTCATCTCATCAATCTAAATCTCATCTAAATAAATCTCATCCAACTGAATCCAAACCAACTGATCCAAACCATCCGCCCTATCCAGGACTTCAGTTGCGGCTCCAGTTGACTAAAGTGGAAAAGTAGATCTCAAGTGGATCTCAGCCGCCATAATGATCTTTAAGATCGCGCTTCAGCACTTTTGAGGAAGAGAGGAAGAATATATGGCAGAACCGACTGCGCCATCCGTCCAGCCTACCCTACAAATGCAGTGGGTCAGCGCTCTTTCGACTCAGCCTTCGCTGGAGGCAGCAGTACAGGAGGTCGTGGCGCGGGCGCAGCGACTGCCCGCTCCCGATCTGGCTTTTGTGTTCATTTCAGCTGCGTTTGCCAGCGAATATTCTCGGCTGCTGCCGCTGCTGCAAGCCGCTCTGCCGCTGACGGCTTTAATTGGCTGTAGTGGAGGCGGGGTGCTGGGGGTGACCCCAGATGCTCAGGTGCAGGAAGTCGAAGGGAATGCTGCCCTCAGCCTGACGCTGGCCTATCTGCCGCAGGTCAACGTACAGCCCTTTCACCTCTCAGCTGCTGCCTTGCCCGATCTCGACAGCCCGCCCGATGCCTGGATTGATTTGATTGGCGTACCGCCCCAAGACAAACCGCAGTTCGTGCTGCTGGCCTCGCCGCTCTCAGCAGGCGTTTCAGAGCTGCTTCAGGGACTAGATTTTGCCTATCCCGGCTCCGTGAAAGTCGGCGGGCTAGCCAGCGTTAACGGCGGCAGCAGCGGCTTGTTTTGCAATCGTGACTATCATCTCGACGGCATTGTGGGCGTGGCGCTGAGCGGCAACATTGTGATGGATGCAATTGTGGCTCAAGGCTGTCGGCCCATCGGAGCTGCCTACCGGGTGGCGGCAGCTGAGCGCAATATTTTGACCCAGCTTGAGCCAGTCGATGCGGAGGCTACGGACTCAGCGACGGGCGAAACGCCGTTGGCAATCTTGCAGACGCTGTTTCAAGATCTCAACGACGCAGACCGGGCAATGGCGCAGCAGTCGCTGTTTGTTGGCGTGGCTCAGAGTGCCTTCAAACAGGAGCTAGAGCAGGGAGATTTTTTGATCCGAAACCTGCTGGGAGTCGATCCGAAGTCGGGCGCAATTGCGGTGGGCGACCGGATTCGCCCCGGACAGCGGATTCAGTTTCACCTGCGGGATGCGGCAGCTTCGGCGGAAGATTTGCGAATGCTGCTGGAGCGCTATGTTCAAACGCAAACCGATCGGCCTGCTCCAGTGGGGGCACTGATGTTTGCCTGCATGGGCCGTGGCCAAGGACTGTATCAACAGCCCAACTTCGACTCAATGCTGTTTGCCGAATATCTGGGATTAACGCCGCTGAGCGGATTTTTCTGCAATGGCGAAATCGGGCCGGTGGGCGACAGCACGTTTCTGCATGGCTACACCTCGGTCTTTGGCATCTGCCGACCGGCTCGGTAGAGCTGGTTCACGCCGATTTACTGATTTACTAAGGTTTAGCTGAGGTTACCCAGGTTTGCCGTCGAGCTTCATACAACATCAGGGCGGCGGCAACTGCTACGTTCAGCGACTCCACGCCAGCGGCTAGCGGAATCTGCACGGCCAGATCGGCCAGCTGCATGAGCTCTGCGGAAAGACCCACGCCTTCATTCCCCAGCAGCACTAGGCTAGGGCAGCTAAAATCGACCTGCCAGTAAGTTAAGGCTGCGGTAGGCGAGGTAGCAATCACCTGAACTCCTGCTGCCTGCACAGCAGATAGCTCGCTGGCGAGATCGAGACTGGGCTGAATTGGCAGCCGAAACCACTGTCCGGCAGAAGCCCGCAACAGCTTGGGATTCTCTAAATCGACGCTCTCTGCCCCCAGCCAAAGCTGATCGACTTCTACGGCAGCCGCCGTCCGGAAAATTGCTCCTAGATTGCCAGGATCTTGAATCGCTTCCAGTGCCAGTCCCAGCTGAAATGGTTGCTCTATCGGGCGCTGCGGCCAGCTCAGACGATGCGGTGCTGCAGCCACCACACCATCCGGGTTGACGGTCGTGGCCACAGCCTGAAGCACCGCTGGACTCACTAGCTCGACGCGCGCGGCCTGCTGCTTAATCTGCTGCCAGAGCGTCAGGTGCTGCTGCTGCCAGTCGGCGGTATAGCAAACTGTTTGCAGCGGATAGCCGAGCGCACAGGCTTCTTGCAGCAGGTGCGTGCCTTCCAGCAAAAACAGCGCTTGCTCGCGGCGAGCCTTCGCTTGATGCAGCTTACGCATCTGCTTAATCAGCGGATTTTGCAAACTGGTCAACATGCTCTCAGCGGCCATCCTGCTCAGCCTCGATAGCTAGTCTCAATAGATTAATATTTCGTTGCAAAAAATGGTTGACCGATAAGTTATTTTGACAGCCGCTCTAGCCAGCCGCCAGCCATTACAAAACCTGCATCTAGCTCCTCTGAATTGGCCTAGAGTCAACTAGATGCAAACTGGATTACATCAATCTGGCAAATGCGGAACCCGGGACTTGAACCCGGAAGCCTTGCGGCACATGAACCTGAATCATGCGCGTCTACCAATTCCGCCAGTTCCGCATAGTACGACTCGGCTGCAAGCTGTCAATCTCTGGAGTCAGCTCACAACTTAACGCCGCGATTTCCCATCATCCACAAAGTTCAGCATTTCGTCAACTTTTTGTCCGGTTGGGGATAGAGAAAAATTTTTGTTGCGGTTTGAGATTTTCGCGGCAAAGTGATCGGAAGGCGCTAAACTCCACTGAGGAGACTTCCAGGAGACTTCATAGAGATTTTGAAGCGTTCCGGTAGAATCAATGCCAAATCAGTACCAAAATTCCTGCTTGCATCCGGAGGACAAAGCCATTACTTCTCATCTCAGCATTCCCAGCTCCTTTGCGCCCGCCGAGGAAGACAAGACAGTGCTCCGGATTTGGGGCCAACAGGCTTTACAAGGACAGGTCAGAATCAGCGGAGCCAAGAACTCGGCGCTGGTGGTGATGGCAGGTACGCTGCTCTGTGCAGATGACTGCCTGCTGCGGAACGTCCCCTCGTTGGTGGACGTGGCGCGGATGGGCGACATTTTGGCGGCGCTGGGGGTCAAACTGAAACGGCAGGGCGATACGCTGTCGATCAATGCCAGCCATATTGGTGAGTCAAAAGCCCCCTACGAACTCGTCAGCCAGCTGCGGGCGAGTTTTTTCGTAATTGGCCCCCTCCTGGCTCGACTTGGCGCGGCGCGCGTGCCGCTGCCGGGAGGCTGCGCGATTGGCGCAAGACCCGTTGATCTGCATGTGCGCGGCTTGCAGGCAATGGGCGCAGACGTGCAGATTCAGCATGGCACGGTGCATGCCTATATCAAGGGCGGCAGGTCACGGTTGCAGGGAGCCAGAATCTATCTGGATTGCCCCAGCGTTGGAGCCACCGAAACGCTGATGATGGCGGCGACTTTGGCCGAAGGCGAGACGATTTTGGAGAATGCGGCGCAGGAGCCAGAAGTGGTGGATCTGGCCAACTTCTGTCGAGCGATGGGAGCCAAGATTCAGGGCGCAGGCACGAACAAAATTGTGATTACGGGTGTGCCGAAGCTGCACAGCACCGACTACAGCATCATTCCCGACCGGATCGAGGCAGGCACGTTCCTGCTGGCGGGCGCGATTACGCAGTCCGAAATCAGCCTTGCGCCAGTCGTGCCGGATCACCTCGCAGCGGTAATTGCCAAACTGCGAGTCATGGGGGCTGATGTCGTCACGGATGCACCGGATCGAGTGCGGCTGATTCCGGCTAAGCGACTGGTCTCCACCGACCTGAAGACGCTGCCCTTCCCCGGTTTTCCTACCGACATGCAGGCTCCATTCATGACGCTGCTGACGCTCAGCGACGGCAATAGCGTGATTACCGAAACGGTGTTTGAAAATCGGATGCAGCATGTCGCAGAGCTGAACCGGATGGGAGCTGACATCACGGTAAAAGGCAATCTAGCCATTGTTCGGGGTGTACCGAAGCTGTCGGGCGCACCTGTCGTGGCGACCGACCTGCGAGCCTCAGCGGCGCTGGTGCTGGCCGGACTAGCCGCCGATGGGGTGACCACGATTCAGCAGCTACAGCATCTTGACCGGGGTTACGAGAATCTAGAAGCTAAGCTGCAAGGACTCGGTGCCAAACTGAGCCGGGTTGAGATTGAGGCAGAGCCAATCCCGGTTCAAACGCTGGTCTAGAGGTCTGCTGGCCTGCGCGGTATTCTGCTAAGCAGCGGTTCGGTTTCCTCACTCGGCTAGAGCTGCGTGGATTGTTAGATTGTTGATACAGCAACAATTGAATGAGCAATTGACGTAGAAATTGAACCGCGAGGCTATCAACGTGAACAACGCAGAAAACCAAGTTTCGGCATATTTTGGCGGCGAGTCTGAACTCTTGCAATACATGCAGTCGATGAGTCCGGAAACCGTCGCTCAACTCTCTAATCCTAGCTCAGCCGAAGTGCTAAAGGTGATGGAGCGCAACGTGTTTGGCCTACTGGGTGGCTTGCCCAGCGAGCAATTTAACGTCACCGTCACCACAAATCGCGACAGTCTAGCGCGGCTGCTGGCTTCAGCGATGATGAGTGGCTATTTTTTGCGGAACGCTGAGCAGCGGATGCAGTTTGAGCAGTCGTTGCAGGCTGTGAGTGCTGAGTCCTGAGTTCTAGGCTGAGTTAACCTCGACTTGCTCAGCCGCTGGCTCATGCGCTACAAGCTAAATCAAACAGCAGGAAAGGCGCGTCGGAATAGATCTCGATTTGGGAGATGCTGGGGTCTATCAACTGCACCTGATGGTGAATGCAGGCTGCTGAAGCTTGCCGCATCTGGCGATAGTCTGACTGCCCAACCTGCTGTTCAGCCACGAGCCTGTGGCTAGTGTCGTAGGCTCTGAGCGTAATCTGCTGTGCGCCTGCGAGGCTAAAGCTGACAAACTGACGCAGCTGCTGAAACTGGATGCTCAAGGTTTGATTCTGAGCAGTCGGCATCAGGCCAGAAGCTAGCTTGGTTCGCACAAAAGCTGGATTGGACGGGCGGATGGCAATTGCGTCGGTGATGGCCACGCCCCAGTCTCTGTACTGATCGTGAATGGTTGTGAAGGACGGCAGCTCGCTGAAGTCAAGCTGAAGCTGACTCTTGGGAGGCTGGCTCTTGGGAGGCTGGCTCTTGGAACAGGGACTCAGCTTGCCGGGACGGTCAGTATTGAGCGCAGTATTAAGGCCAACTGTGGCAGATTCGGCAAAACAAACATCAGCCGGATACTCAGCCGGGTATTCAACGGGAGCAACAAATGGCAGCATGGTGGTTGAGGGGGTAACGCACTATATAACCCTACATACGCATGAAACCCCTTTCCGTATGCCAATCAGCTCTCTTGCAGAACTTCAATTCTCTGAGAAGAGTCGATAAACTCCCTGAGTTTTGCACAATCCTCTAACTCAAGACCGGAGCCGCTTTGCCTAGATCCGTCACCCGCGCTTGATAGAGCCTCACAATCTTAGCTACCACCTGATCAATGGTCAAATTATCCGTTTGAATTTCAATTGCGTCGGCAGCTTGCCGCATCGGCGAGATGCGGCGGGTGCTGTCTTTGAGGTCGCGTTCATAAATGCTTTGCTCTAGCGCCTCCAGCGTCACATCTGCCTGACCCTGATTTTTCAGCTCCTGATATCGCCGTCTAGCGCGCTCTTGGACTGAAGCCGTTAAAAAAATCTTGAGCTCGGCATCTGGAAAAACATGGGTGCCGATATCGCGTCCGTCCATGACAATGCCACCGCGTCTACCGTAGGCCTGCTGGCGCTTCACCATCTCTCGCCGAACGCTGGAGAGAGCTGAAACTGCCGAAACCTGCGCTGTAACGTCTGGATTCCGGATCTGCTGAGTAACATCCTGCTGATTGATCACGACTCGCATCATCGCCGGATTGCCGCTGATCTGAATCTGGCACTGGCTGACTAGCTCCGCAATTGCCGCCTCATTTTCGACCATAATCCCAGACTCCAGCACTAGCCAGGTCACAGCCCGGTACATGGCCCCCGTATCAAGGTAGAGCAGCTCCAACGCCTGCGCCACCTGCCGGACTACAGTAGATTTTCCGGCTCCAGCAGGCCCATCTACGGCCAGAATTGGCTGACGGTTTCGCAAGAGCAGATTGTCGATGAGCCGCGTCGATCCAATTCTGGCCGCAACCGCCAACAGTCCCGATTCCTCAACGCGCTGAAGTGGTAGCAGCGTCTCAGGATGCACCAGCTCAATATATTCGGGTTGAACCGCTGGCTCGGCCTGGAGAGTTTGCTGGACTGCTCCCATCAGATCCTGCGCCGATCTAGCTCCGGCGCGAAACTGCCGCTCGGCCTGCTGCAAGCCCTGGTAGAGCAAGCTGGCCTGCTGGCGCTGGGCGGGCGTGAGATACTGGTTGCGCGAGCTGAGCGCCAGACCGTCGGGTTCGCGCATAATCGGGCAGGCGACTAGCTCTACGGGCAGGTTGAGATCGGCAATCAGCTGTTGCAAAATGGCGAGCTGCTGCGCGTCTTTTTGGCCAAAGTAGGCGCGAGTGGGCTGCACGATGTTCAGCAGTTTGGTGACGACGGTGGCAACGCCTGGAAAATGTCCGGGGCGGGAGCGACCGCAGAGTTCGTGGAGCAGAGAGGCAGGCGGAAAAACCTGCGTCAGCTGCTCAGGCTGGCTGTGGCTACCGTACAGCTCTTCGGAGCTGGGCGCAAAGACGACATCTACGCCCACCTGCTCGCAAATCTCAGCGTCTTGCTCTAGGCGGCGCGGATAGGTTTGAAAATCTTCGTGGGGGGCAAACTGGAGCGGATTGACGAAAATACTGACCACGACCCAATCGTTGTCTTGGCGCGCCTGCTGAATCAGGCTCAAATGTCCGGCATGGAGCGCCCCCATCGTCGGCACTAGCCCTATAGACTCCATCGCGTAGGCTGAGCGCGGCAGCTCTAATTCAGCTCCAACAACCTGCGGCCCTGCACGCAACTGGCTGAGATAGCAGCGCAATCCGGCAACGGTCTTAAATAATTGCACTGGTTTCTCCTAGATACAGATCGCTTCAAGTGAACGAGACAGTTCCTCCGCTTAGTAGTGTACAAAATTCCCTAGCCGCGACGGGTGAGGTTTGAATAAACTCTGGTGAGAGTTGACGAGAGTTTGCTAAGGTTCTGGCTGATCGGCCGGCTGATCGGTCAGGTGATCGGTCGGGTGATCCGCGTAATAGTCTGCTGCTGACTCAGCCGCTCGATAGCGCGATGCGGAGGGCAAAGGCAAAACTTCGAGCGGTTTCCGCATCTGCCGCCGCCGCGAAACGCCTTCTTCGCTGGTTTCTTCAGCCACGACTTCGTAGAGCAACGCCCGCTTGCCGAAGCTGCCTTTTCGCAGTACCCGCCCCAGACGCTGAATATATTCGCGAGTCGAGCCTGTGCCGGAGAGCAGGATGGCAATGCTAGCTTCAGGCACGTCTACGCCTTCGTTGAGCACATGCGAGGCTACCAGCGTCTTGTACTGGCCGTCGCGGAAGTTTTGCAGGATTGCATGGCGCTCTTTGACGGGTGTTTGGTGGGTGATCGCCGGAATTAAAAAGTCCTGCGAAATTCGGTAGACTGTGGCGTTGTCATTGGTAAAAATCAGCGTTTGCTGGGGATGATGTCGCGCCAGCAGCTCGGCCAGGATGGTCAGTTTGCCCTCTGTGCCCAACGCAATTGAGCGGGCTTCGCGGTGCGCTAGCATTGCCCTGCGTCCGGCACTCGACTGGGCGCTGGCCTGCACGAACCGCTGCCAGCCTTGCAGCGTGCCCAGCCAGAGATTCGACTGCCGCAAAAAGCTGTCGCGGGTGGCAATCAGCTGGTCGTAGCGCTGACGTTCCGGGGCGGAGAGCTTGACCCGAATCTGGATAATCTCATGCTCAGCCAGCGCCCCACCCGCCAGATCCTCGGCACTGCGCTGGTAGATAATTGACCCCAGTAGGCTATCCAAATCTGCATGCCGTCCATCGGTGCGGTCGGGCGTAGCCGTCAGCCCTAGCCGACAGGGCGCAATCGCATATTCGGCAATGACGCGGTTGAAGTCGCTGGGCAAGTGATGGCATTCATCGCAGATTAACAGCTCGTAGCGGTTGCCCAGACTCTCGGCCTGAATGGCGGCACTGTCGTAGGTGGCCACCAGAATTGGCGTGCGATCCCGCGAGCCGCCGCCCAGTAGACCGATTTCGGCCTTGGGGAAAGCAGCCAGCAGGTTGGCATACCACTGGTGCATTAGATCCAGCGTTGGCACAGTGATGAGCG
Organism: Pegethrix bostrychoides GSE-TBD4-15B; assembly: GCA_019359155.1. Classification (GTDB taxonomy): domain Bacteria; phylum Cyanobacteriota; class Cyanobacteriia; order Elainellales; family Elainellaceae; genus Elainella; species Elainella bostrychoides. The sequence continues at coordinate 16,078 of JAHHHV010000011.1, read as the reverse complement.
TACTGCAAGCCGCGAGCCGCATCGCCATCTGTGCCAGATAGGTCTTGCCTGCGGCAGTCGGCAGCACGACCACGCCGCGCTTTCCGGCAGCTTCCCAGGCTTGCAGAGCTTCTGTCTGGTGCGGATAGGGCTGATGTGCCAAATCACCGCTGAGATCAACCGCTGTGAAGGCTGCCGCATCGTCTTGAAATTGGCCGCTCTCCTGCCGCAGTGCCGCAATCAGCGCCCGGTATTGCAGCGCCGGGACTCGAAACCGCTCAATTCTGTCATCCCAAGTGGCAAAATCGACCCAGGCTTTGCCCCTGGGCGGCGGATGCAGAATCAGCGTGCCGCGATCAAATTTCAGCGTAGGTGTTCGACCCATACGAGAGCCTCAGTCAGCCTCAGTCAGCTTCAGTCAGCTTCAGTAAGCAGGCGCAGCAATCCAGGAAACTGCCACCCCCAGCGCCGAACCCGCAAATACCTGAAAGGGCGTATGCCCCAATAGCTCCTTCAGCCGATCTTCGTTGAGCGTGGCATGTTCGTGGAAGAACTCGTCCACAATTTGATTCAAAATCCGCGCCTGCTTGCCTGCCGCCTGCCGCACTCCTGCCGCGTCATACATGACGATAATTGCAAACACAAAGGCCAGCGCAAACTCGCCGCTCTCCCAGCCGATGGTTTGGCCAATTCCAGCCGCCAACGCGGTCACAAAGGCCGAGTGAGCGCTGGGCATCCCGCCTGTGCCCACCAGCGTCCGAAATGTTACCTTGCCATGCCGTACCAATTCAATCAGCAGCTTCAGCACCTGCGCGACCAGACAGGCCACGAGGGAAATGATCAAAACGTGGTTGTCGAAGATGGCGGGGATGTCCTGCATAGTTTGGAGGGAAGCTGGGGAGACGACAGTGAGTGAGTACATGAGCAAGCGCTAAGCGCTCCGGCAGACTGATTGTGCCTTGATTGACCCGCAATTGCAAACGACGGGTTCTCACTAATGCTTGCGGGCAGTGATGTAGTCGGCAATTGCCATCAGCGGCTGCGCGAGTTGGCCAAAGGGGGCGAGTTCGGCTTTAGCTTCGGCGATCAGCTGATTGGCCTGCCGCCGCGATTCTTCGACCCCCCAGAGGCTGGGATAGGTAACTTTTTGCGCCTGAAGGTCTTTGCCCGCAGTTTTGCCCAGCTCTTCCTGGGTGGCAGTAATATCCAGCACGTCGTCAACGATTTGGAAAGCCAGCCCGATCAGCTGAGCGTAGCGCGCTAGCCGCAGCTGATCGGCTTCATTGGCTCCAGCCAAGATTGCCCCGCAGAGCACCGAGGCCTCCAGCAGCGCCCCAGTTTTGTGACGGTGAATGAAGTTGAGCGTTTCCAAGCTGACATCGGGCTGTCCCTCGCAGGCCAAATCCACCACCTGCCCGCCCACCAATCCCGCTGCGCCCACCGCTCGCCCCAGCTTGGCGACCACCCGCAGCAGTCGCTCTGGCGGCACTTGCTGAGTCTGGGTCGCCACATATTCAAAGGCGTAGGCCAGTAGCCCATCGCCTGCCAAAATTGCCACGTCATCGCCGTAAACCTTGTGGTTGGTCAGCTTGCCGCGTCGGTAGTCGTCGTTGTCCATTGCGGGCAGGTCATCGTGGATCAGCGACATGGTGTGGATCATTTCTAGGGCGCAGGCCGTAGGCATGGCCATTTCTAAGCTGCCGCCCGACAGCTCGCAGGTTGCCAAGCACAGTATTGGCCGCAGTCGCTTGCCGCCCGCCATCAGCGAGTAGCGCATTGACTCATAAATTTTTTCGGGGTAGACCGTCGTGATTGAGCGATCCAACGCCGCTTCAACCAACGCCTGCTGCTGCTTCAGGTAGTCTTTCAAGTCAAAAGCTTTTGTTTCGGCAGTCTGTGTTGCAGTCTGTGTCGCGTCCTGAACGCTGGCTGTGCGGCTCACTGAGCTAGTCATCGTCTCATCCTCTCCACCCGTTGACGGTAACTCCATACTGTATTGTGCAACAGCATGGTCACAGTCATGGGCCCAATTCCCCCCGGAACGGGCGTAATCCAGTCGGCCACCTGCTGCACGGTTTCAAACTCCACGTCTCCCACCAGCTTACCTTTGCCCGTAGCCGGGTTAACGACGCGATTAATCCCCACATCTACCACTACTGCTCCCGGCTTCACCATCTCGGCGGTGATTAGGTTGGGTCGCCCGACCGCCACCACCAAAATATCGGCGCTGCGGGTGAGGGCGGGCAAATCCTGGCTGCGCGAATGTGCCATGATCACCGTCGCGTCTTGCTCCAGCAGCATCAGCGCTATCGGCTTGCCCACCAGAATGCTACGTCCTAACACGACGGCCTGTTTGCCCTTTAGCTCTATTTTGTATTCTTCTAGCAGCCGCATGACCCCGGCAGGCGTACAGCTTCGCAGCCCTGCTTCGCCCCGCACTAAGCGCCCCAAATTCATCGGGTGCAGGCCGTCGGCATCTTTGTCGGGATCGATTTGATTCAGCAGCGTCACCGCATCGAGATGCTCAGGCAGCGGCAGCTGCACCAGAATTCCGTCCACGCGGTCGTCCTGGTTGAGCGCGTCGATAGCCTGAGCGAGCTGAGTCTGGGTGGCATCGCTCGGAAAGTGCTGCCCCAATGAGGCAATGCCGACCTTGCTGCAAGCCTGCTCTTTGTTGCGGACATAGGCGGCACTGGCTGGGTTATCGCCCACCATCAGCACGGCTAGTCCGGGCGGACGGCCAGTGGCCTGAAGCGTCTGCACCTGCTGGGCCAGTTCGGCTTGCATGCGGGTGGCGAGTCCTTTGCCATCAAGTAAATTGCTCATCCGGGGAATTAATGCGCTCTGTGACTCTAGATCTAGTTTCTCAGATTCAGGCCTCTATTTAACCCGACAGATTTTAACGTGCCAGATTGAGAGAGAATGCAGCAAGCGAGAGAAATGTAACAAATAATTGAGCTAACCATGAGGTCGCCGATCTTAATTTGCCGCTTGGCGCTGTTGGGCGGGCTGAGTTTGCTGAGCCTCACAGGTCTGACAGCTTGCAGCTCCCTCGTGACGGTGAAAAGCGTCCAGCAGCAGCCTCAGCGCAACTGGCTGACCGAAACCGTGAAGCTGCGCGGACAGGTTGGCAGTCTCGCGCCGCTGCTCAAAGGGCAGGTCTACGAGCTGCAAGATGCCACTGGCAAAATCTGGGTGCTGAGTTCTAGCCGTCAGGTCACGACAGGCCAGCAGGTTTTAATTCGGGGACGGGTGCGCTATGAAGCCATCGAAGTCTCCGGGCAGGATCTGGGCGAAGTTTATATTGAAGAGCAACAGGTTGAAGAGCAGCAGGTTGAAGAGCTAAAGCTGGAGCCATCCCCATGAGTGAGCTGATGACTGAGACTCCCCAACGCGCCGTGGCCATCGCAATTCTCTACCAAAATGGCCAGTTCTTGCTGCAACTCCGGGACGACAACCCGCAGATCTATCATCCGGGCTGCTGGGCGTTTTTCGGCGGACATCTCGAACCCGGAGAGCAGCCCGCTGAGGCGATGCAGCGCGAACTGCAAGAAGAAATTGGCTACAGCCCATCTCAAGTTCAGCTCTTTGGCACTTACCAGAGCCGCAATATCATCCGGCATGTGTTTTATGCGCCGCTGACAGTCGGGATCGAAACGCTCCAGCTCAACGAGGGTCAGGATCTAAAGCTCTGTACAATAGAAGCAGTGCGCCAGGGCAGTCTGCGATCTGATCGCTTGGGTGAGCCTCGGCTGCTGGCAACACCGCACCGCCAAATGCTGCTCGATTTCTGTCAACAGCATCCAGATCAGCTCACGAACTGGCCTTAAACCACCTCCAACTCACTTCCAACTCATTTCCAACTCACCAGCTTCACCACAGCAGCAATTACGATGGCTAGGGCAAAAGTTACCTCGAAGACCTCTACGGCGGCAAAGCCCTATCGCGTTCGGGAAAGCGCTCGCGCCAAGCATGTCAGCATCCGGGTCTCGCATCTAGGCGAGGTGGAAGTCGTGATCCCCACAGGCTTTGACCGCCGCCAGATTCCAGAAATCATCAAAAAACGTCAGGACTGGATCGCTAAAACCACGCAGCGAATTGTGGCTGAACGGCAGGCCGCTCCGGTTAGCGCCACTGAACCACTGCCTGCCAGCCTCAGCCTGCAAGCTCTGCCTGAAGTGTGGGAGCTGCGCTATGAGCCGACCACCGCCAGCTACATCACCACCAGCACCAAGTTAGCGAAATCAGCCAAATCAGCTCACCAGCTGATCCTGCGCGGCGCAACCGACCAGCCGCTGCTCTGCCAGCGCATTTTGGAGCAATGGCTGAAGCGCAAGGCCGAACTCCATCTGATTCCCTGGCTGCGGCAAACTAGCCAGGAAATCTCGCTGCCCTTTGCTGAAGCCTCGATTCGCGGCCAGAAAACTCTCTGGGCGAGCTGCTCGTCGCGCCACAATATCAGCCTCAACTACAAGCTGCTGTTCCTGCCACCGCATCTGGTGCGCTATGTGCTGATTCACGAGCTGTGCCATACAATTCACCTCAACCATTCGCAGCGGTTTTGGGGACTAGTCGGCCAAAAAGAGCCAGATTACCGACAGCTTGACGCTGAGCTAAACAAAGCCTGGATCTATATCCCTACCTGGGTTGAGCATGGTCTTTAGGCTTTGCTTGAGCCAAATCTAGAGCCAAATTTGGGGCATTCTAAGCCTGCATCTACAACTTCACAGCCCAGGACAATTCTGATGACACCCAGCTGGAAGCATCTATATCCGCTGATCAAGACGGCGGTTCTCAATCTCGACTCGTTGGATGCGCTGTTGCAGCAGGTGGTTGAGCAAATCACGCAGCTCTACCAGGCCGAATGCCTGCTCTGGTCGGGGCTGGAATGGGGCGTAGCCGACGCGCTGCGGGTCTTTACCACGCCCGAAACCGCCAATCGCTACGCGGTGAGCCTGGGCTTTGCTTACCCGCCGCCGCCGGTCGAGAGTACAACGGTGGCTATCCAGCAGTTTCGGCCTCGCTCGCTGCCCACCTGGCTGTTTGATCAACAAAATGCGCCGCGACTGCTCCAGCTCAAAACTGGCGATCTGATTCTGCCCGTTACCAGCCGAGGCAGCTATTTTGGCTCAGCGCTTCCCAGAGACAGAGCGGCCAATTCGCTGCAATTTGTGGTGCAGTTAGTGCGTCCGGCAGATCTCGTCAGCACCGCCGAACAGGCCAGCGCAGGCAGCTTCCGGGGCTGGACAGAGGCGGACATTGAGTCGCTGGAGGTGCTAGGTTCGCAGCTAGGGCTGGCCTATAGCGCGCTCTACTGGCGGCAGCGGCTTGAGCAGTCTCGGCAGCAGGTGGCTCTGCTGGGTCGGGTGGCGCATCTACTCAACTCCACCCTCAGCCCAGATGAAATCGTCAGCCAGATTATGGCCGAACTCGGAAATGGCCTTGACTGCGACCGCTCGCTGCTGATTGACCTGCGGCTCAATCCGGCGGTGGCGCTGGCGGTTTGGGATGCGCCGGACTGTGAGCTGCCAGCCTTAGAACCGCGCCAGATCCGGCAGTCTTACTGGCAAAACGTCATTGAGATGTTTATGCAGGGCGGCGCGAGCTATTTGCAGCTGGGATTGCAGGAGCCAACGCCCGATCCGCTGCAAGTTTGGCTGCAAGATATGGGCGCCCAGTCGGTTTTGGTGCTGCCGCTGTTTGTCCAAGGCGAGTTTTTTGGCGGCATCGCGCTGCTCTCCTACCGATACCCGCGCTCTTATCTAATTGACGAGCTGCAAACTGTACGGCAGGTGGCCGACCAAGCGGCGCTGGCGTTGACCAACGTCCAGCATTACCAGCGGCTCTGGCAAAAGCAGGAGGAGCTGCGAGTGCAGAGTAGCACCCAGCGCGCCAGCCTGCGCGACCCGCTCACTCAGCTTCTAAATCGCCGGTCGCTAGAGCAGGAGCTAGAACAGCTTAGTCTCAGCGCCATCTGGACAGTTAGCCCGATTTTTTGCGTGATTGTCTGCGATATTGACTACTTTAAGCCGATCAACGATGCTCATGGCCATCCAGTGGGTGATCAGGTGCTGCAAGCTGTGGCCAAGCGGCTGCAAGGACAGCTGCGGCGCGGCACCTCGGCCTATCGCTACGGCGGCGAGGAGTTTGCGGTAATTTTGACCGATACGCCGCTGGCGCTGGCGCTAGACGTGGCCGAACGACTGCGGCAGGCGGTGCGCTCCACGCCGGTTTTGACTCCAGCAGGTAGTCTGGACGTAACAGCCAGTTTTGGATTAGCACAGCGCGACCTGACCACCGACCGCACGGCCTGGGACGTGCTGCAACATGCCGACAGAGCGCTTTATGAAGCGAAGCGATTGGGGCGCGATCGGGTTTATGCCATCGATCCGTCACGAGAAGCCAATTCAGCAGCGTTTTCTACAGAAACAGAATCAGCTACACAATTCCTCTGATCTGGGCTGGCCACAGCTGTAAAGATTCCTAGAACGCTGGAGGTCAAACCCAGGCTAAACTCAAACCAGCGTCAGGTTATTTTCAGCAAAGCTTTCAAATTTACCCCTGGAAGGTCAGCTTATGGCAGCTCAGATTTCTCCGGCCTCTCTGGTCGCAAAGCCGATTGCGTTTGGTACAGACGGTTGGCGGGGCGTGATTGCCGCCGACTTTACGTTTGAGCGGGTGATGCAGGTTGCGCCCTTAGCCGCGCAGGCGTTGGCTCAGACCTACGGCGGATCGAACCGAACCGTGATTGTCGGCTACGACCGCCGCTTTTTGGCCGCAGAATTTGCCCAAGCTGCCGCCGAGTCGATTAGCGCCGCTGGGTTTGAGGTGCTGCTCTCAGAGGGCTATGCGCCAACTCCGGCCTTTAGCTGGGCAGCCAAGCAGCAGAACGCGCTGGGCGCAATTGTGATCACGGCCAGCCACAATCCGGGCATCTATTCGGGCTTGAAGGTGAAGGGCGGCTTTGGCGGATCGGTGCCGCCGGAAGTCACCCAAAAAATTGAGGCGATGTTGCAAGCGGGCGAGGGGGTTCAGGGCCAGCCTGGAACCATCCAAAGCTTCGATCCCTGGCAGAGCTACTGCGACGTGCTGCGAACCAAAGTCGATATTGCCGCGATCCAAAGCGCCATCCGGGACGGCAAGCTGAAGGTGTTTGTCGATGTGATGCATGGAGCCGCCGCGACGGGATTCTCCCGGATTCTGGGCGAGCTGGGTACAGGGCTAGTTGAGCTGAGCAGCGACCGTGACCCGCTGTTTGAAGGGGGTGCGCCGGAGCCGCTGCCGCGCTACTTGGGCAAGTTATTTGCGGCAATTCAGGCTGAGCCGCGGGCTGAGCGATTGGTGACAGGGCTGGTGTTTGATGGCGACAGCGACCGGGTAGCGGCGGCGGACGGCGCGGGCAATTTTCTCAGCTCGCAGGTGCTGATCCCGATTCTGATCCAGCATTTGGCCGTGAATCGCGGCTATGGCGGCGAGGTGATCAAAACGATCAGCGGCTCTAACTTAATTCCGAAAGTGGCAGCGCTTTACGATCTGCCGATTCATCAAACCCCAATTGGCTACAAATATATTGCCGACCGGATGCTGGAGGCGCAGGTGCTTTTGGGCGGCGAAGAGTCGGGCGGCATTGGCTATGGCCACCATATTCCCGAACGCGACGCGCTGCTCTCGGCGCTCTATGTGCTGGAGGCCGTGGTTGCATCGGGCAAAGACCTCAGCCAGCTCTACGCCGACCTGCAAGCCAAAGCCGACTATCATTCCACCTATGACCGTATCGACCTGCCGCTGGCCAGCATGGAGGTGCGAGGCCGCCTGCTGCAACAGCTCCAGACTCAGCCGCCGACCGAAATTGCCGGACAGCCCGTCACCGACTGCCTCGCCATTGACGGCTACAAGTTTCAATTAGCTGACCAGAGCTGGCTGCTGATTCGCTTCAGCGGCACCGAACCTGTGCTGCGGCTCTACTCTGAGGCGCTAACTGCCGAGCGGGTGCAGCAAAATCTGCTCTGGGCGAAAGACTGGGCGAGTGCGATTTAGGGTTAATCTAGAAAACATGCCAAATTTGATTGTCGCCACCAGCAACCCTGGCAAAATTCTGGAGATTCAGCCCTATCTGGCCTCGAGGCTGCCCGACTGGCGGCTTCAGCTGAAGCCGCAGGAGCTAGAAATCGCAGAAACGGGCAGTACTTTTTTAGAAAACGCCTGTCTCAAAGCGGCTCAGGTGGCGGCAGCACTCAGCGAATGGGCGATTGCCGACGACTCAGGACTCTGCATTGACGCACTCGACGGTGCACCCGGCATCTACTCAGCCCGCTATGCCGCCACCCCTCAAGCCTGCATTGACCGGGTGTTGAGTGAGCTGAAGGGCAGCGCCAATCGCAAGGCTCACTTTACCTGCGCCCTGGCTGTCGCCCGACCCGACGGCTCAATCGCCCTCCAAACCGCAGGCATCTGCCCCGGCGAAATCCTGGAGTCTCCCAGCGGCGCAGGTGGCTTTGGCTACGACCCGATTTTTTATCTGCCCGACTATCAGAGCAGCTTTGCCGAAATGTCGGTAGAACTCAAAAACCAAGTCAGCCATCGCGGACGCGCCTTTCAGCAGCTCGTACCAAATCTGGTGGAGCTGCTGGAGAGATCCCCCTAAATCCCCCTTTTTTAAGGGGGACTTCAAACCATTTCCGACTCCGATCCCCCCTTTTGCAAGGGGGTTAGGGGGATCTCTTAACTAGATCGCTTCCTGGTTTTTCTCGCCGGTGCGGATGCGGATGATCTGCTCGACGGGGCTGACAAAGATCTTGCCGTCGCCAATTTCGCCAGTCCGAGCGGCAGCAATCACTTTGTCGACCACCATATCGAGCTGGTCATCTTCGACCACAATTTCGACCTTCAGCTTTTGTAGAAACTCCACCGTATATTCTGAACCCCGGTAGCGCTCGGTCTGTCCTTTCTGGCGACCAAACCCGCGCACCTCTGAAACCGTCATGCCAACGATGCCCGCGTTGACCAAGGCGATTTTGACCTCATCTAGCTTAAACGGGCGAATAATGGCCTCAACTTTCTTCATGGACTCCGTCACTCCCTACTTAAATTGTCTTGTGAATTAGATAACCTGCCTGTTTCTACCACCGTCAGGAAAATCAGTTTTGTACCATAAACTACTTTAGCTATCGACAACCCTGTTTCCAGCCAGCTTTGAGTCAGCAGTGATTCAGATTATCACCCAGAGCGGCGGTGAGCAAACCAGAATCTACGCGAATCGTAAGCTTATGGCGGTGAGGCTCGTAGTAAGGCTCGTAGTGAGGCTCGCAGGTAGCCTGCTAGGCAGGCTCACAAATTGGTGGAAATGGCCTGAACCGGACAGGTTGAGATGCACTGCTCGCAGACGACGCAGCGCGAGCGGGTGAAGTTGAGCCGGAAGCTCTGCGGATCGAGGCTGAGGGCTTCGGTGGGGCAGACGCCTGTGCAGAGGCCACAGTGGACACAGATCTCGTCGTCAATTACAATTTCGCGGCTAGCGGAAGATACGCTGATATCCTGCGACCGCATCCAGTCGAGCGCGGCCTCAAGCTGGTCGATATCGCCCGACAGCTCAACGACCAGCATCCCCACCTGATTAGGCGTGATCTGCGCCCGAAAAATATTGGCAGCTACGTTAAAGTCTTTAGCTAGCCGATAGGTGATCGGAATCTGCACTGAGCGTCTGGGGAAAACCAGCGTTACTCGTTTTTTCATGGTTTTGCCTCGCGCTTAGGTTTAGCTCCAGGTTTAGCTCCAGGTTCGGTAAGCTAGTAGCTGTAGCAACCTGCATTCTTCAATTATGACTGCCAACTCGCCAACTCCTCAGTCGCCAACTCCTCAGGCTCCGCCTGCTGCTGAGCCTAACCTACAAACTAGCCAGATGGGCAGGCAGATTCGCAACTTAGTGTTGGTGCTGGCGGCGGTGGCGCTGAGCGTGGCGCTGTTTTTGGGGTTGCAAACGGGCAGCAGCACGGGTTCGCTGGCGGCAATGGCCAAATCTGCGGTGCCGCTGGAAACGGCGCTGGCCAACGGTAAGCCTACTCTGATGGAGTTTTATGCCGACTGGTGTACCTCCTGTCAGGCGATGGCTAAAGACATGAGCGATCTGAAGCAGGAATATGGTCAGCAGGTGAATTTTGTGATGCTGAACGTGGACAACAACAAGTGGCTACCAGAAATGCTGCACTACCAGGTTGAGGCTATCCCGCACTTCACCTTTTTGGATATTAAGGGCGAGCCGATTGCCAGCACGATTGGCGAACAGCCGCGCCCAATTATGACGGCTAACCTGCAAGCCCTAGCCGTCGCTGAGCCTTTGCCCTATGTCCAGCAGCGCGGACGGATCTCGCAGGTTGAGCCGAGCCTGATGCCCAGCGCTGGAGAAGATCCGCGCAGCCACGGGGCGCAGGTGATGCCTGCTTCTGAGTGAGTCGCTTCCCTAGCTTTAGCGGATCAGCACGCTCATGAATTTGCCCTGCGCGAACGGTGCAGGAACCATTGGCGAGAACTGACTGCGGTCGGTAATCATCTGCCGCATGTACATCTCGCTGATGATGTGGTTGACTTGCTCCCGCGTCCCGACAATCCAGATCTGCACCTGATGGCCAAGCGAATCACTCAGACGTTCGTTGAACTCTGTAAATATGATATTTTCCTCGTATTTTTGGTTATGGGTTTGAAAGCTTAAGACGTAGAGTCAGCAAAGCACAGCCTTCGAGTAGATCAAACGCGGTTCGGAAACGACTCTTGATTGACTAAGCCCCGCTTTCCGTTAGCTGATTCTCTTGCCGCAGGCAGCTTTCAATAAACAGATCGAGTTCGCCATTCATTACGTCAGCAATTGCCGTTGTCTCAACGCCCGTTCGCAGGTCTTTCACGAGCTGATAGGGATGGAAGACATAGTTGCGGATCTGATTGCCCCAAGCCGCTTCGACAATATCGCCTCGGATGTCAGCAATTTCCTTCGCCCGCTGCTCTTGAGCAATAATCAGCAGCTTTGCCTTGAGTCTAGCCAGCGCCTTCTCCTTATTTTGCAGCTGCGAGCGCTCCTCAGTACAACGCACCATCAGCCCCGTCGGCAAATGCTTGATCAACACGGCAGTTTCTACCTTGTTGACGTTTTGCCCTCCTTTACCGCCCGACCGAGTTGTGCTGATTTCTAGGTCTTTGTCTGGAATTACTAAATCAATCGAGTCATCCAAAATTGGCATGATCTCCACCCCAGCAAAGCTTGTCTGGCGCTTGTCGTTGGCGTTAAACGGCGAGATTCGCACCAGCCGATGTGTTCCTTTCTCGGCCTTCAGATAGCCGTAAGCATATTTGCCTTCGATTTCCAGCGTTGCCGATTTAATCCCCGCCTCTTCCCCCTCTGAAATCTCTGAAAGATGCACCTTGTAGCGATGATCTTCCGCCCAGCGCGTATACATTCTCAGCAGCATCTCTGCCCAGTCCTGCGCGTCTGTGCCGCCTGCTCCAGCGTTAATGCTTAGCACTGCCCCATGCTGGTCGTAGGTGTCTGAGAGCAGCTGTTGCAGCTCCCACTGATCTAGCTCGCGGCTCAGCATGGTCAGGTTCTCCTGAGCTTCTTGAAGCAGTGCTTCGTCGGCTTCTAGCTCCAGCAACTCCAGCACCGCCTTCGCATCGCCCAGGCTAGAATTCCAGCGCTCTAGCTGCTCTAGGCTTGACTTGAGTTCGTTGAGCTGTTGCAGCGTTCTTTGAGCCGTTGTTTGGTCTTCCCAGAACTCAGGCTGAGCGGCAATTTGTTCCAAGTCTTGAATTTTGGCATTGAGAGCAGGCAGGTCAAAGATAGTCCTGGGTTGTACCCAGGCGATTGGAGAGCAGTTCTACTTCGCGCTTGATATCTGAGGTTTCTAGCATGAGGTTTCTAGCATGAGGCTTCTGGCAGGATGAGTCGGGCGTGAGTCGAGTAATTCGGGGGTTGGTCTATTTTAGTTTAATTTTTGATTTCGCTAATTCTGATTCACTACGGCTCCGTCATAGCCTGCTGGTAGCGCCGCTCGACTTCCGGCCAGTTGACGACGTTCCACCAGTTGTTTAAATACTCGTCTCGCTTGTTGCGATACTTCAGGTAGTAAGCATGTTCCCAGACATCGTTGCCCATGATTGGGAAGAGACCGCTCATCAGAGGGCTATCCTGGTTGCCGGTGCTGGTGACTTGCAGGTCGCCGTTGGGCTGCATCACCAGCCAAGCCCAGCCGCTGCCAAACCGCTGGGTTCCGGCCTCGTTGAAGGCGGTTTGAAATGCCTCGAAGCTGCCAAAGCTCTGGCGAATTGCGGCGGCAAGGCTGTCAGTGGGGCGACCGCCGCCCGTCGGACTCATAATTTCCCAAAACATACTGTGGTTGACATGGCCACCACCGTTGTTGGTAACTGCGGTTCGCACGTCAGCGGGCAGGGTTTGAATTTGGCGCAGCAGCCCCTCGGCGGTCATCACCTTCAGCTCTGGATATTTGTTGACTGCCGCGTTGAGATTTTTGACATAGGCGGCATGATGCTTGTCATGGTGAAACTGCATGGTTTCAGCATCGATGAATGGCTCCAGCGCGTCGTAGGCGTAGGGGAGCGGCGGCAGCTTAAAGACTTCGCTGGGAGTTTGAGCCGAGCGGAAGGGTAGCTCTAGCGACTCTGCTGATTCGGCTAGTCCCAGCGAGGCGGCTCCGGTAGCCGCACCCAGTAACATCAGAAATTGGCGACGGTTGAGAGTCATATGGCCTTTAGGATAAATTCAGCAATTCAGGTACTTGAGTATTAGCGTAAACTCATTTTACTGGCCTGCCTATCATTAAATTGAGGTATTATCGCGAAGCCGATCAAGTCCAGCCAGAAGCAGTTCCAGCCCAAACTCAAAGTCGTGCAAGCCATCATAGGCACCCTCTATTACCTGAACCGTAAGCTGATTGAGATAAGGATATTGCTCAGCTGGGATGCGCGACAGGTAATTCGCCGCCGCTGCTGAATAGTCTGGCGCATCGAGCGGAAAGTTTAGCTCCTGGAGGGTAAAGCCGTAGATATGGCTATCGATGGCGTTCCAAGCATGATCAGTCATTTGAATCGAAAAGCCTGCCTGCCGCAGACAGCCCAGCGTCGCGTCCACATAGCGCAGCATCGCTGGCCCCACGTTCAGCCGCGACATGATTGCGAGCGCGGCCCAGGGATGCCGCAGCAAAACCGCATGGGCTGAGGTCGCCCGTTGCCGCATCGCCGTTTTCCAGTCTAATCCCAGCTCAGGCAGTGCCATTTCACTGACCACCAGATCGACAATACTGTCCAGGATGTCGTCTTTATTGGCGACGTGGTTGTACAGCGACATAGCCTCCACGCCGAGTTCCTGAGCCAGCTTCCGCATAGAGAGCGCCTCGATTCCACCCTGGTCAGCCAGACGCATCGCAGCCTGCAACAGCCGCTCTCGCGTCAAAGGAACTCGGGACTTTGCATCTGGTTGAGGTATCGCCATCTATTGCTTCCCGCCATTGTCACCCACAGCGCAGAGCAGCAGCTTAGCGCAAGTGGTTTGATTTACCGCTCGTTGATGGACTTACAGGGTTATAGACTTACAGTGTATGCTAAACTTACGCCGTAAGTCGAGATTTGAATCTGATTCAGCTTGAGAAAAAATTATCTGAGCGCAAACCCCATGAAACCTAAAATGCAGGCAGTCACGCGATCTAGCTACGGTTCAGCAGACTGCTTAACGCTGGCAGAAGTCGATCAGCCCGTCCTGACAGACAGCGGCGTGCTGGTGCGGGTTCATGCCGCCTCGGTCAATGCAGGCGACTGGCATCTGATGCGAGGTGAGCCGTTTTTGATCCGCCCGATCTACGGAGGTCTCTTCAAACCCAAGATCAAGATCCTCGGTTTTGATATGGCCGGACGAGTTGCAGCGGTTGGCAAAGATGTCAAGCAGTTTCAGCCTGGGGATGAGGTGTTTGGAGATCTCACGGAGTCGGGGTTTGGTGCATTTGCCGAATATGTTTGCGCCCCCGAAACGGCGCTAGCGCTGAAGCCTACCTCACTCAGCTTTGAGGCTGCTGCCGCCGTGCCTGGAGCAGGGCTGACGGCCTTGCAAGCTCTGCAACTGGGGCAAGTGCAGTCCGGTCAGCGGGTATTAATCAACGGGGCTTCCGGCGGCGTGGGGTCATTTGCGGTACAGCTTGCCAAAGCGTTTGGGGCGGAGGTGACGGCTCTATGCAGTTCGCAAAAAATTGACATGGTGCGCTCGCTGGGCGCGGATCAGGTGATGGACTACAGCGAGGTGGATGTCACCCAAACTGGCCAGCGCTACGACCTGATTTTGGATGCGGCGGCCTATCGCTCTGTTTTAGACTATCGGCCTGTTTTAGCACCCAAAGGGATCTATGTCTTGGTCGGTGGCTCCACGGCTCGGCTTTTCCAGGTGCTGCTGCTGGGAGCCGGAATTTCGTGGTTCATGGGTCGGCGGGTGAAATGCCTGGTCTCCAAGCCCAACCAAGCTGATCTGCTAACGCTGAAGCAGCTGCTGGAGGCTGGAAAAATCGTTCCCTGCATCGACCAATCCTATGACCTAAGCCAAGTCCCGGCAGCGATTCGCCACCTCGAACAAAGGCACGTGCGGGGCAAAGTGGTCATCCGCGTTCAGTAGGTTTAATAGACTGCGTTTCGTGCAAGCCTACCGCATGGCGCTCACCATATTCTTCCAGGACAGCTCTTTGTAGAGAATCTCTAGCGCCTGCTGCCTGGAGCCGGGAAAAATCTGGCTCTCGGTGAGTTTCTTTAGCACCTGCTGAGTGAGCTGTGAGACAAAGCAAAATAAAAATATGAAGTTAGTCTGAACTGAAGGAACTATAGAGCAAAGCAGCTAAAAAATCGGTTAGTTTGAGAGTCAATCAGGACATTCTCTGACTTAAAAGACTCTTATCCTTATTATCCTAACAGTGCCGCATGGAAAGTTCTCAAGCGTCTCTTTCAGCTCAAGCAAAACAGGGCGATGCAAAAGCAATTGCAACTCTACTAAACTACAAACTTCAACCTAAAGGCATTACGGCAAAGACATCCATCAAGGGTAGCTGCTTACACATTATGCTAGAAGCAGCTAAAACACCAGTTCAAAAGCCGTTAGTCGATTTTCTTCGGAAATCATTTGCAGGTTTTATGGTAGACGCTTGGTGCACAGTGAGAGTTTATGGACGACAAGTAGGTGAAGAGATTCCAGATTGGGCGGAGGAATTCAAGGTTGAGCCACGACTTAACCAAGACCTTGCAGCTCTCGCGAAGCAAGGGGATGTCAAAGCAATTTCAACACTGGTTAACCAGAGATTACAGTCAAGTAGTGCAGTAGCAAAGGTCAACTTAAAGGATGATTGCCTACAAATAATGATCGAAGCTACAGAAGTTCCAAATCAAGAGAAAATTGTCTTATTGCTGCAATCTGTAATTCAGGAATTAGGACTTCAGAGCATAAATAAGTTAAAGCTGTACGGTAAATTGTCTGGAGAAGATTTCCCTGATTGGCAGGAAGAAGTGAGACTGTTGACAGGTAAAAGTGATTTACAAGAAACTCAGGCATTCGGTTTAGACTTATCTCTCTCCTCTAAAACTATTAAGCAAGCCTCTCCCTTATCTACAGTTCAAGAATTTGATAGTATTGGGTTATCAAATCAACTTTATACAATATTACAAACAACTTGTTATCAACACCTTTCTCATAAGATTAATTCGGAAGATGACAAAAGCATCCATGAAATTGTGGAAGACTTTATAGATGAACTAGAAACAGATCTAAAGCTAGATATCGATCAGTTTACAAAGCAGGCGGTTAGTAGCACTCAGCCTTTTGGACTTAAATTAAACGTAGCCGAAATACAAACTATTGTCTCTGACATTATGATCTCCGACTTTGCTAAAGTGAGATTAGCAAAGTCGGAGATCTAGAGCGAGTCACGCGAGAAGTTCAGCAAACCAACTTTCCCCAGGGTTATTTCATTCTAAATAATAACTTGAGTGTGCTCAGACCAAAGCCAGCGAGCCGTTGAGCTTGAGCCATATTCTCAAAACCATTGTGGCGATACAAATTCAGGGCAAAATT
>JAHHHV010000010.1 GCA_019359155.1 Pegethrix bostrychoides GSE-TBD4-15B | reverse complement strand
CGCAAGACATTGTGTTACTCCAAGTCAGTTGAGATGTTGAAGTGTTCGTTGCGGTTGTTGTTGCACTACTTGAGGTATCGAACAGTGCCTTTGCCCGTATAAATCATTAGCCTTTCAGCAACGCCGAAACGCCATTGGGCAAGCAGCTTGAGGATGGGGTTGACCTCTCAGGCGGGCAGTGGCAGCGATTGGCGATTGCGCGGGCGCTGATGCGGCTTTCCGAAACAGAGCTGCTGGTATTTGACGAACCCACTGCGGCACTTGATCCCAAAAATGAGCATGAGATCTACCGCATCTTCAAAACGATTGCTGAAGGACGGATGGCGGTTGTTGTCAGCCACCGACTGGCACTCGCCAAACTCGCAGACCGAATTGTGGTCTTGGAGCATGGCAAGATTATGGAAATGGGAACGCATGAGGAGCTGATGCAGCAGCAGGAGCGGTACTACACGATGTTTAGCCGTCAGGCAAGCAGCTATCTATAAAATTGCGTAAACTGCTTTGCACAGCAAAGGGTCAGCCGATAATGCGCTGACCCTTTGCTTGTTTACGCATCTAGATACTAACTAGATGCAGACCCAACTATTGAGCAGTGGCGAGCTGATTCTGAAGCTGAGCCTTGGCAGACTTAAACTGGGTTGCCAGCTGCTTTTTCTGTTCGTCGCTGCAATTGTTGCGAATCGCGGCAAACATCGTGCTCTCTTCTTGGCGCACATGATCCATCACCACATCTTTGAGGCGATCGATCTGCTGCTTGAATTCAGGCGAGGTTGGGCTGAGCGATTTGATATGATCCAGCATGACTTTCATCTCAGCTTGCTCGTCATACAGCTCTTGCGTATCCCTGTCGCCATAAAATCCCCGCACTGCCGGATAGACGACCTGCTCTTCAGCCTGAGCGTGAACGGTCAGATCTTTATAGAGCTGGCCGAAATACTCTTGCAGCTTAGTGGCATTGTCAGTGGCAGCAATCTGCCCGAATAGCAAATTCACTTTCTGGTGATCCATACGGATCACATCCTGAATATTCATCTCGTCGTCCGTGCGGCTGATGACGCTGCCTGCCACGCCAGTCACAGCAGCCATTGCATCCTGCACTCGCGCCCAGATGCTTTGATCTGCCTCTTGGCCAGTGAGTTCGCGCACGCCCAGCACCTCTAAAATGCCCTTGAGCTGCTCTTGATGCGCCCGATTCTCAAAGTTGACGGTATTCAGGGGCGTAATCGCTGCTTCAATATCTGCACCAACAACCTGTGCCGCCTTGTGAACCAACAGACCGCTCATGGTTTGGCCATGCTTGAGCAACTCAAACTGAGCGAATTTTTCGTAGGGCGATAGCTCAGAGCCTTCCATCAGCTTTTGCACCATTTTGGTCATCTCTTGAGTGGTCTGCTTAGGTTCGCCTTGCACACCATACTGCACAATCACAGTTTCGAGGATGCCCATATTTTTCTGATCGTCGTTGAGCATATTATTGAGGCGCTCACGAACATCCGCATCATTACAGACTGTCATCAGCGCTTGCTCACTCGAAATTAGCAGCGACTGCACTGCTTTCATATCGGCCAGTTTAGAAGCAATCGCAGCCCGCTTTGTGTCGTCAAGAGTTGTTACCATAGTTGTTCTCCAATGTTGCGAATGTTGCGTAGGATTCGGGAGGTCTGCTATCAACTTGACGTAACTTCATGCATTAGCTCATCTCTCGTCGGGATGATTTAGGAATTTAGACCAGCTGAACAACGTACAGAGCAATTCTGGCTTGGAGTTCTGCCTTTGGGCAGAGTGAAGACCGGGCGGCTGGCCTTAGGGTGTGAAGTGTAAACAGTCTGTTACATTTTCTGGGAGCGCAATCAATCATGGAAACGAAGAACCCGAATAAGCCAATGACACCCGTCACGCCTGCATTCAACGGCCAAGACCGCAATGCCTTTACCTTTGGCTTTACTCCTCAAGCTGAGCTGTGGAACGGTCGTTTAGCGATGATTGGCTTCTTGGCCTATCTGTTGTGGGATATTGCTGGCTATAGTGTTGTGCGCGATTTATTGCACCTGCTGCCCTACACCGTCCGCTAGATCTTTGGATTCCATCTTTGGATTCCATCTAGGTCGGTTCAACGATAGGATGCCAGAATCGATGGCGGGACAATTCTTGGGCTAGCAGATTGGAGCAACGCCATTCCGGACCATGTATCCATCTGCTAGCTATTGCTTTTCTAAATTGCTCTTTAACTAGCTTTATGATCGGAGTCAGCGATGCAATCTGATGTTGTCATGATTGGTGCAGGGCACAATGGACTAACCTGCGCTGCCTATCTATTGAAAGCAGGCTATAGCGTCACGCTGCTAGAGAAGCGTTCAGTTCCGGGTGGCGGTGCAACAACTGAAGAGCTGATGCCCAACGAGGCTCCTGGCTTCCATTTTAACCGCTGCGCGATTGATCACGAGTTTATTCATCTAGGCCCGGTCGTTAAAGAGTTAGAACTTGATAAATACGGCTTGGACTATATGTTTTGTGATCCAGTTGTCTTCTGCCCGCATCCAGACGGCAAGTATTTTCTAGCGCACAAGTCCATTGAGAAAACCTGCGCCGAGATTGCCCGCTACAGCCCGCGAGATGCCCAAAAGTACGCTGAGTTTATTGACTTCTGGCAGCGGCTTTTAAAGGGAATTGTGCCTGTATTCAACGCGCCGCCCAAATCAGTTATTGATATTATCGGCAACTACGATCTGCCTCAGCTCAAAGATCTGCTTTCGGTAGTAGGTGCGCCCAACAAGACGCTGGATCTAATCCGGACGCTGCTGACGAGCGCCGAAGATATGCTCAATGAATACTTCGACTCTGAGTTTTTGAAAGCGCCGCTGGCTCGCTTGGCTTCTGAAATGGGTGTGCCGCCCAGCCAAAAGAATCTGGCGATTGGCGCGATTATGATGGCGATGCGGCACCACCCCGGCATGGCTCGTCCTAGAGGCGGCACAGGAGCTTTGACCCAAGCGCTGCTGAATCTGGTCAAGAGCTTGGGCGGACAGGTCATTGTTGATCAATCAGTTGAGAAAATCCTGATCGACGAGGGTAAAGCTGTCGGTGTACGGGTGGCAGGCGGCATGGAATATCGGGCGACCAAGGGCGTGATTTCGAACATTGATGCCAAGCGGCTATTTTTACAAATGGTGGATAGTGCCGAGCTAGATGATGCCGACGAACATCTGCGCGAGCGTCTAGAGCGTCGGATCGTGAATAATAACGAAACTATTCTCAAGATCGACTGCGCGCTTTCAGAAGCGCCTAACTTCACGCATCACCAACATCAAGATGACTATTTGATTGGCTCCGTGCTGATTGCCGACTCCGTGAAACAGGTCGAAATTGCCCATAGTGACCCCAGCATTGGCCGGATTCCTGATGCTGACCCTTCGTTCTACGCAGTTGTGCCAACGATGCTTGACCCCTCAATGGCACCTCCGGGACAGCACACGCTCTGGATTGAGTTCTTTGCGCCTTACCAAATCGAGAATACGCAGGAAGGCTTAAAAGGTACAGGCTGGACGGATGACTTGAAAAACAAGGTGGCCGATCGCGTTATTGACAAGCTGGCTGAATATGCGCCGAACCTGAAGCAGTCGATTATTGCGCGTCAGGTAGAGAGTCCGGCAGAGTTAGGTGAACGCCTGGGGGCATACAAAGGTAACTATTACCACATAGACATGACCCTAGAACAGATGGTCTTCTTCCGACCTCTGCCCGAAATTGCTAATTACAAAACGCCAATTGAAGGACTGTACCTCACCGGAGCCGGGACACATCCGGGCGGCTCAATTTCCGGGATGCCGGGACGCAACTGTGCGCGAGTGTTTCTGCAGCAGCAGCAGCCTATGGCTCAGACGCTCAAAGACATGGGCAACTCGGTTCGCTCAACGGTAGGAACGTTGTTCAACAAGAGCGTTTAGGGTAGAAGCTAGAGCAGCAGATCAGCAGAGCAATTAGCAGGTTAAAAGAGCGGGAGACAGGAGGTCAGTTTGCCACAAGTCTTAATCCTGGGTGGACAGGGCAGGATCGGTCAAAGTCTGGCGGCTGACCTGCTAGCTTACACGGACGCAGATCTGGTTTTGACGGGTCGCAGTCTGCGTAAAGTGATGTTAGGGGACTCGCGGATTCGCTATCGGGTGCTCGATTTGGCAGATCAGGCTGCTTTGGTTCAGGCCATAGCAGACAGCAACTTAGTGATCCACTGTGCAGGGCCGTTTCGCTACCGGGACACCTCGGTATTGCAACACTGCATTCAGCAAGGTGTGAACTATCTAGATGTCAGTGATGATCGCAGTTTTACCCAAAAAGCATTGCAGCTTCGAGAGCAGGCCGAGATTGCGGACGTAACCGCGATCGTAAACACAGGAGTCTTTCCAGGTATTTCCAATAGCTTGGTGCGTAAAGCCGTTGAGCAATTGGACAAAACAGAGAACATTCACTTGAGCTATGTGGTCAGCGGATCGGGCGGATCGGGCGTAACCGTCATGCGAACCACGTTTTTGGGATTGCAGCAGCCGTTCTTAGCCTGGATCAATGGTAAATGGCAGTCGGTACAGCCTTACAGCGATCGTGAGCTGATTGATCTGCCAACCTATGGTCGCTCGGCTGTCTATTGGTTCGACATGCCGGAAGCTTATACGCTCGCCGAGGCGTTTCCCGCCCAAACCGTGATCACTAAATTTGGCTCGCACCCTGACTTCTATAACCGCCTCACCTGGATGGCGGCTCACTGGTTTCCAACTCGGCTGATTCACCAATCTCAGATGATCGAATTCTTGGCGCAGGTGAGCCATGCCATGACGCGCGTCAGCGATCGGCTGACTGGAATCGGTGTAGCAATGCAGGCGACGGTTTGTGGGGTGCGGCAGCAGCGGCAGGGCTGTTATCGGCTGGGCTTTAGCCACTCGCATACGGCAACGGCAGCAGCGGCAGGCACAGGCGGCATTGCTCAATTTTTGCTCTCTGGTGAGCTGCGACATCCCGGAGTTTGGAGCGTGGAGCAGGCCTTGCCCACTCAGCTGTTTGAGCAGGCGAGTCAGCAGCGCGGTTTGGTGATTCAGCAAGAGCTAATCTGCTAATCTGAGCTGCCGCCGCCCCGAAAAACGCAGGAATATCAGGAATATACAGAACCGCTCTACAGAGCCGCAAAGATATAGCGCATAATGTAAAGTGACCGATTCATGTAAAGTTCTATGTCTTTGCCTGCTCATCCCCCCCTGCTGATTCGGATAATTGCTCTGCAAAAAGGAGCCTTTGCCTTCCTGCTGCTTTTGATCGCGGTTGGTTCAATCCTCAGCTGGCGGAACTATAGCCTGCTGACCATCTGGGCTGAGCAGGATGCGCTAACCGCCGAATTTGCGCTAGTGGACTGGATGCTGGAGAAGATTGTGCATCTGGGCGTACCTACGCTGAAGCTGGTGGCAGTCGCGTCCGGCTTTTATGGAATGCTGCTGGGCACGGCGGCAGTTGGGCTGTGGCTGGGCAAGCTTTGGGCTGATCCGATGTTTGTGGGCTTAGTCGGCTTGCTGATTCCGTTTGAAACCTACGAGGTGATCCATGAGGCTTCGCTCCCCAAGCTAGCCCTGTTTATCGGAAATTTGATTGTGTTTAGCGTACTGCTGAGCCACTGGCTGCGAGCTGTCAAGCTGAGAGCGTCAGGACAGGCAGAAACGTTGGGCGAGTCAACGCTTTAACCCACTGCGCTTTAACCCACTGCTGCTTGCCTGAATCAGAGCCTTGACAACCCGACTCAGAATGGCGACTCAGAAGCCGATTCAGAACGCAGATTTTACTCGTTGGCTACCAGCTCATCAATCTGGGCTAAAGCTGGCTCAGCTGTTTGCCCAGCTGTTTGCTCAGATACAGGCTCCACTTGGCCGTTCATCTCTGGTGCTTCGGCCTCGCTAGGCGGCTCAGATGCCTGCCGTTCAAACGTTAGCTTGTGATCAACGAGGTCAATCTTCACGATATCGCCTTCACTAAAGGCATTTTCTAAGATTTTGGTAGCCAGCGGATTTTCGACTTCCTTTTGGATGGCGCGCTTCAGCGGGCGCGCTCCGTAGACCGGGTCGTAGCCCACGTCAGCAATATAGTTTTGGGCTTCTGGCGTGAGTTCGAGGCCAATTTTTTGGTCGACCAGCAGTCGCCGCACCCGCTGAAGCTGAATCCCGACAATCTGGCGCAGTTCCTTGAGGCTGAGAGCATGGAACAAAATAATATCGTCAACGCGATTCAGAAATTCTGGTCGGAAATGGCCGCGCAAAGCCGTCATCACTCGACGCTGCATTTCTTCATACTGGTTATTATCACCGGACACGTCCAGAATATATTCGCTGCCAATATTACTGGTCATAACCACAACGGTATTACGGCAGTCGGCGGTGCGTCCCTGCGAATCGGTAATGCGGCCATCGTCGAGCAGTTGCAGCAATATGTTGAATACGTCAGGATGCGCTTTCTCCACCTCGTCTAGCAGCAGCACCGAATAAGGATGCCGCCGAATTGCCTCAGAGAGCTGGCCGCCTTCTTCGTATCCAACATATCCCGGCGGTGCGCCTACCAGTCGCGCCACCGAGTTCTTCTCCATATACTCAGACATATCCAGGCGCACCAGCGCATCATCCGAGTCAAATAGACTTTGCGCCAGAGCGCGGGCTAGCTCAGTTTTGCCCACGCCCGTCGGCCCCAGAAACATGAACGAACCAATTGGGCGACCCAGATCCTTCATCCCGGCGCGGGCGCGACGAATCGCCGCAGAAACCGCTTCGACCGCCTCCTGCTGACCAATCACGCGCTGATGCAGAAAGTTTTCGAGCTGGAGCAGCTTCTGGCGCTCGGATTCCATCAGCCGATTCACGGGAATGCCCGTCCATTTGGCCACAATTTCGGCAATGTCGGTTTCGCTCACCTGCTCCCGCAGCAGCGTTTTGCCCAGCTTCTGGATTTCGCCCAGACTGGCTTCTTTGGCCTCTAGCTCGCGGTGGACAGCTTCTAAGCGGCCATATTTGAGCTGAGCGGCAGTGTTCAGGTCATAGTCGCGCTCGGCTTTGTCAATCTGGCGGCGCAGCTGCTCTTCTTCTTGACGCAGGCTGCTGATTTCGTCAATCAACGCTTTTTCGGACTCCCACTGGGAGCTGAGCGCAGCCTGCTCCTGCTGGAGTTCGGCAATCTCCTGGGCAATTTTTTCTAGCCGTTCCTGCGAGGTGCGGTAAGAGCGAATTGCAATCGCCGATTGGCCTTCACCTTCAATCGACAGCTTCTCCATCTCCAGCTGGATCAAGCGGCGGTCGATGGTTTCGAGTTCGACAGGCTTCGAGGTAATTTCCATCTTCAGTTGAGCCGCCGCTTCATCGACTAGATCAATCGCCTTATCCGGCAAAAATCGATCGCTGATGTAGCGGTCGGAAAGCGTCGCGGCGGCGACCAGCGCTGAGTCGGCAATTTTGACGTTGTGATGCACCTCGTAGCGCTCTTTGAGTCCGCGCAAGATCGAAATGGTGTCCTCAACGTTCGGCTGATCAACATAGACCTGCTGGAAGCGTCGCTCTAGAGCCGCATCTTTTTCAATATATTTGCGATATTCGTCGATTGTCGTGGCGCCAATGCAGCGCAGTTCGCCGCGTGAGAGCATCGGCTTGAGCAGGTTGCCCGCATCCATTGTGCCAGAAGAGGCTCCGGCTCCGACCACCGTATGCAGCTCGTCAATAAACAGCACGACCTGTCCGGCAGAGCTGGTGACTTCGCGCAGCACGGCTCGCAGCCGATCTTCAAACTCGCCTCGATATTTTGCCCCGGCAATCAGCGATCCCATATCCAGGCTGATCAGGCGACGCTCTTTCAGCGATTCGGGCACGTCGCCGTTGATAATCCGCTGCGCTAAACCTTCGGCAATCGCAGTTTTGCCCACGCCCGGTTCGCCAATCAGCACCGGGTTATTTTTCATCCGGCGTGAGAGCACCTGCACCACGCGGCGGATTTCTTCGTCGCGGCCAATCACTGGATCGAGCTTGCCTTGACGGGCGGCTTCGGTCAGGTCGCGGCCATATTTCTCTAGCGCTTGGTAGCCCGTTTCAGGGTTCTGGTCTTTGACTTGCTGACTGCCCCGCACGGCCTTCACTGCTGCCTCTAGCTTGCGTGTATCAACCTCAAAGCCTCGGAAAATCCGGCGTCCGGTGCGGTCATCTTCAGCTAGCGCCAGCAGCAGGTGTTCGACCGAAATGAAATCGTCGTTTAAAGACTGACGCGCTGTTTCCGCTCGATCTAGCAAAACATCTAGCCCCTGCCCCAGATAGAGCTGAGCTGATGCACCGCTGCGAGTCTGACGCTGAGCAAACGTTTCCAGCTGCTGCTTAAACTTAGCGGGGCTAATCCCGGCTTTGGTGAGAATGGTTTGAGCTGCGCCTTCCTGCTCCAAAAGCGCCAAAATCACATGCTCGACCTCTAGCTGCTGATGCTGATGCTGGCGGGCGACATCTTGCGATTTGACGATCGCCTCCCAGGCTTTCTCGGTAAATTTGCTAGGGTCGGTGGGCTGCATGGTGAAATAGAAATAACAGTGAGATAAGCAGTGAAATAAAGAGAACTGTTGCTGGATAGCGAGCCGCTTTGGCGATTTTAGTATAGCAATCCCGCTGCATCAGCCAACGCTTCAGCCTGGGCAAATCAACCTGGGCAATCAACCTGGGCAGGTTAGCAGCCCTAGTCAATGCTCTCTTCAGGCAGCACAAACGGCTTGGCTCGGATGATTGGCTCTGAGCGAGAGTCTAACACCTCTGGCTGAATCACTTCAGTTTGAATCGCCTCAGACTCAGCTACTTCGGGTTGAGCTACTTCGGGTTGGGCTACTTCAGTCCGAACCACTTCAGTCCGAACTACTTCAGGCTGCACCTCGAACTGGAGCAGTTCAGGCTGAGCCGCTTCGGGAAACTGCACTGGCTCTAGATCGGCGACGGGCAGCTGCCGCAGGTCGGGCATGGCCTGCGATTTGGCCTGCGATTGAGCCTGCGCCTCGGCTTGCGACACCAGCTCTTTTTGAGTTTCTTTGATCGAGATTGGCAGAGCAATCGGCTGTTCGATCCAGCAGCTCGCGGTGGGCAGGGTTTCTTCGAGATCTTCGAGCGGGCGAGGAATCACCATGACGGAATGCAGCTCGCCAATTCGATCGGCCTCATGCATTCCGGCTTCGACCGCTACTGTCACATCCGAAATCCGACCTCGAATCACGGCGGTACAAAGCCCGTCGCCGACGATCTCATAGCCAGAAAGATACACCTCGGCAGACTTCAGCATGGCATCTGCGGCTCCCACCATCGCCGGAAAGCCCCGCGTCTCCAGCAGCCCTACGGCCTGATTGCTGAGGCGGCTATAGCCCTGCTCTGCGGCTATTTGCGCCAGCCGATCGCTGATTGGCAGCACGGCTTCCAGGTTGGCGAGCGGCCTGGGAATCACGCTGCTGGAGACAAGTTGACCAATCCGCTCGGCAAAGTCGACGCCTGCGTCAATGGCCAACCGCACGTCGGAAATGCCGCCGCGCACCACAGCGGTACAGTAGCCGCTGCCAGTTTTTTCGTAGCCCACCAGCCGCACTGAAGCCGCTTTTAGCATGTTGTCAGCCACGCCAATAATCGCCGGGAAGCTGCGGGTCGAGACGAGTCCGAGGGCGCTTTCGCTTTGAATCGGCGGACGAGATGAGGTCATGATTTGGAGCAGCAATAGAGTCTCGGACGCTCAGAGCGTTTATCTGACTAGTTATCTGACTAGTTGTCTGACTATGCGTTCGACTACTGTCAACATAGCTTAGTGCAGAGATGAATGGTAGCGCTGTATCAGTAGCCGCTGCCGCAGCTCAATCACTAGCAGGCGGCCTCGCGGAGCCAAAATCATCCGGCTGGCTGAGGGCTTGCCGATGCGGAAACATCGCAATCATCATCCGCTCGACGTAGGCCTGACCATAGACTTGAGCTGAAGGTTCAGGCATTGGCGTTGGCGCTGGGTGAATCGGCGCTGAGGCTGGAGCTTGTGGTGTTGAGGGCTGAGATACTGGAGGCTGCGGCGCTGGAGGAACTACCCCACTACTAGAGCTGCCGTTTGAGCTGCCAAATCCGACGCTAAATCCGCTGACGAATTCAGCCTTGAAGAAAGGAGCAGGTGCTGGTTCAGTGGCCCAAGGATCGGGAACTGACTCCGCTGGCTTCGCTGGCTCAGGTGCTAGTTCAGGTGCTGGCTCCAGTGCCACCTGCCGTCCAGTCTCCCCAATCAGCGAATTAGGCGGCAGAATCTGCCCCGCCGCAATCGAGCTATTCCAGACGGTGGTGAATGCCCCAATGCAGGTATCTGCCCCAATCTGCCCCCGCCCGACAATCAGCACGCCCCGCCCCAACGTACAGCCAGTCTCAACCGTCAAGTTGCCCCGACAGGCATGTATCACAACGCCCTGCCCGACACAAACCCCAGCCGCAATGGTCAGACAGCAGTCCGGATCAGCCTGGAGCAAAACGCCGGGGGCAACTGCTGCACTCGGATGTACCACCACATTCCCACTTGCATAGATATGGCTGTAGATATGACTATTGTTGACAGAGTTCAGCGACGGCGATTGCATGGCAGTATTGCAGGGTTCGCCCTGAGGTTATGGGCGCTGTACCATCACCTCAGCGACGCGGCGCTTGGTTTTCGTATCGACACCGATTAGCCGCACGTACTCACCGCTGTTTTCGGCTACGCAGGCTTCGATAGCTGCCAGCACATCGCTGTCGCGGGTAGATTGAATCGGCGGGCAGCTCGTCCAAGAGCTGATTCGGAAGCGGCGAAGATCAGCATGTTCAGCGGCCACTCGGTAGCCTTGAGACAAAAGCTGCCGCACCTCAGCAACGACTTCAGCGCTGAGTTTACCGCCTGTATGCCCCGCCGCCGCATGGCCACCCGTGCTGCCCGTATAGAGCGGGGGACTAGGTTGATAGCTGCTAGGCTGATAGCCCGATTGCTGCTTAGTCTGGCTGTAGCTGCCGTTACCGTTGGTAGCAGGAGCCTGACCTGCGCCATTGGATTCGCCGGGGCGCTGCACAATCATTTCTGAGATCCGGCGTTTTGCCTTGGGATCAATGCCGAAGACGCGCACGTACTCGCCGCTATGCTCGTTCAGGCAGGATTCGAGAGCCGCAATCGCATCGGCTGGACGGCTGGTTTGAATCGGCGAGCAGCTGTTCCAAGAGCTAATCCGAAAATGCCGATTGTCGGCATGTTCCGTGCCAATTTTGAAGCCTTGATTAATAAACTGATGCACCTTCTCGATCACGTCTGGACTCAGTTTGGAAGATCCGCCGTAGCTAGCGCTGCTAGATCCGCCATAGCTACTGGCGCTGCTAGCGCTGCTGGCGCTGTAGGTTTTGACCGGAGGAGTACTGCGCACGCCGGATCCGTCAGGCCGCTGGATCACCAGCTCCAAGACGCGCCGCTTCACTTTGGGATCAACCCCAATCAAGCGCACATAGTCGCCCTGATGTTCGGCTATGCAGGCTTCGATTGCGCTTAGCACCTCTGAATCTCGCGTTGAGTGAATGGAGGCGCTTGTCCAAGAGCTGGTCTGGAACCGGCGCTTATCGGCATATTCGGCGCTGACGATCAGGCCTTGGGACAGCAACTGGCGAACCTGGTCAACAATTTCGGGCGCTAAGCGAGTGTTTTGCATGGGACTAGAGTTAGAGGTGGAATGAGAACGTTGGGACTTGAGATCAGAGAGTGAACCAGAGGATGAAGCAGATTGTGAACTGATCGGGCTGTGAGATTCGCTGTAGCTGCGTTCAAGCTGCTGCCGAATCGGGGCGGTCTGCGTGATCTGCTCAGCTCGATGCGCGCCGGATTGCAAAGCCGCATTTGCGCCCATTAGATGTTGGGCAAAGCGCCGATCGGCCTCCTGCACGTCAGGCAACCGATCCGCCTGCTGCTGGCTGGTAATCACTGCGCCAGAGGGCACAAATTTACCGGGCGGAATTTCGACATCCTGAATCAGCGTATGCATCATCACAATGCAGTCATCGCCAATTCGGGCGTTGAACACCGTAGAGCGAAAGCCAATAAAGCAGCGGCTGCCGATGTAGGCTGGGCCTTGAATCAGCACCATATGCGTAATTGAGCTACCCTCACCGATCCAAACAGAGTAGGGATTTTGATCCGCTCCGACGACGCGCCCCTGCTCCAGACTGTGGATGATGGCACCATCCTGAACCTGGCTACCTGAGCCAATATGAAACGCGCCACCCTGATCAGCTCGGATGGAAGCCCCGGGGCCAATCAAGGCGCGATCGCCAACGCTGACATTCCCACTCAGGTTTGAAAAAGCATGGACGTAGGCCGTTGGGGCAATTTGAGGTTGAGCGGTTGTCACGGGCGTTGGAGCAGCAGTAGCGCTTGCCATAGGATTATCTCTTGGCTAAACAGCCTTTGGTTGAACAGTCTTCGGTTGAACAGTCTTCGGTTAAACAGCTTTGCGAACCTGTATGCCAAACTCCCTGTATACCAAACTCTGCGTCAGCGCCTAGTTCAGCTTGACGTCACCCAGACTTTCCGACTCGCTGACCAAATTGCCCAAGCTAGCTCTAGCGATCCTGATCGCGCTTGCTGTAGAGCCGCTGGTTTTCAACGCTAACTGTGTCAATGATGCCGATAATCAGTGCATCCAGGGGACGCGACTCGTTGCCCTGGATCTGACGAGCCGCGCTGCCGCGACTCACCAGCACCCATTCATCAAGCCCCGCCCCGACGCTGTCAGCCGCCACCTCATAGCGAGGCAGAGGCTGACCCTCGGAATCGAGAAACTGCACCAGCAGGAACTTCACGCCCATTAGGCTCTGTTCTTTTTGCGTGCTGACCACCGTGCCGCAGACTTTGGCAATTTGCATGAGCCTTTATCCGCCGGGGCGCGCTCTAAGAGCGGCTGATGGGGCGGATACCGCTGACGCTTTCGCGGAATGCCTCAACGGCTTCGGTGTAGCGAATGGGCAGCACGTACTCCAAGTTCTCGTGCGGGCGGGCGATGATATGGGTCGAGAGCACCTGTCCGCCGTTGACGCGCTTCACATTTTCGATGCCAGCTGCGACCGAAGCCTGCACCTCTGAGACATCGCCCCGCACAATCACCGTGACGCGGCCGCTGCCGATTTTTTCATAGCCTACCAGCGTGACGCGAGCAGCCTTCACCATTGCGTCTGCTGCTTCTACAATCGCCGGAAAGCCCAGCGTTTCTACCATTCCAACTGCAATTGCCATGAGATTTTCCTTCCAGTGATATCTTGAACGTTTACTGATCTTTATCTTGATCTGTTTAGACCCGATCTGCTGACCCAACCTGCTTAGATTAGAGCGCTGTTAATTCAGATCTCTACTCATTAGCTCTACTAATTAGTTAGATAGTTAGACCTGTATTAGCTAGATCTTGAGATCTCTATGCGCGATCGATTGACTCGATCGACGGCCACCTTATGACCACCGCTCAAGCGCTAAGAGCGAAACTGTTCGACAGCTTCGGTGTAGCGAATGGGCAGCACGTACTCCAGGTTCTCATGCGGGCGGGCGATGATGTGGGTCGAGAGCACCTCACCACCGTTAACACGCTTGACGTTTTCAACCCCTGCCGCGATCGAAGCCTGCACTTCTGAGACATCGCCCCGCACAATCACCGTGACGCGGCCGCTGCCAATCTTTTCGTAGCCTACCAGCGTCACACGAGCGGCTTTCACCATCGCATCTGCTGCCTCCACCACCGCAGGAAATCCCCGCGTTTCAATCATTCCAACAGCAATCGGCATCTTAAACTCTCTCCAATATCCCCAATATCAACGAGCAGTCCTACCTTCTGAAAACCAGAGCAGAGACTAAATTCGACGGAAGCCCTATCCTCAGTCTTCAAAAGTGTTTTACAACTCCCAGACCTAACAATACAGGCCAGTGTAGACGCATAGCAACATAACTTCGGATAATTGTTTTTATAGAAAACATAACCCTAGTTTATTAAACTTTGCCTCCCTCAACTTTGCCTTCCTCGGCTTGACTGAGCTGATATATAGGTATGGATTATACCATTCACCCGTCAGCCTTTATGGCTTAAATCCGAGCTGAAGTTAAATGAACTTTAAGGCGATTAAACATAAAAAAATTATTAAAACGATACGAGACGAAGCCTTGATTCACAGAGTGCTAATATTTAGCAATTGAAAGCTCTATAAGGCATCTTTAACTTTAAAAGAAGGAAATGCGGGATTGATGAATCAGCTCCTTTACCAGACTAGCTGGTGGGTTCCGCTCTATGGGTTGGTGGGAGCCATTCTGACCCTGCCTTGGTCGGTCGGCTTGGTGAAGCGCACAGGGCCAAGACCGGCGGCCTATATCAACATTTTAATGACGGTTCTGGCGCTGATTCATACGGCGCTGGTGCTTTGGGCGGTCTGGGATGCTCCGCCCGATCGGCTGCTGATTCCCTGGCTCAGCCTACCGGGATTTGAGCTATGGATCACCTTCTTGACTTCACGAATCAGCGTTGGCGCTGCGTTCGTCATCACCTTGCTGAGCCTGATGGCGCAGGTGTTTGCCTTGGGCTATATGGAAAAAGACTGGGCGCTGGCTCGCTTCTACGGGCTGATGGGCTTCTTTGAGTCGGCCATGACGGGGCTGGCACTGAGCGATTCGCTGTTTCTCAGCTATGCCCTGCTGGAAATGCTGACGCTTTCGACCTATTTGCTGGTGGGTTTCTGGTATGCTCAGCCGCTGGTGGTGGGGGCAGCGCGCGATGCCTTTTTAACCAAGCGCGTCGGCGACCTGCTGCTGCTGATGGGCGTGGTGACGCTCTCCAACTTGGCAGGCAGTCTCGACTTTACCCATCTGGCACTCTGGGCCGAGCAGGTGGAGCTGAGTCCGCTGACGGCAAATCTGCTGGGGATAGCGCTGCTGGCTGGGCCGACGGGCAAATGCGCCCAGTTCCCGCTCAACCTCTGGCTGGATGAGGCGATGGAAGGGCCAAATCCAGCCTCAATTTTGCGGAACTCGGTGGTGGTCGCCTGCGGAGCCTATGTACTAATCCGACTCCAGCCCGTGCTGGCACTCTCGCCACTGGCGCTGGAAATTCTGCTGATCTTGGGAGCGCTGACGGCGGTCGGCTCGTCGCTCGTCGCCATTGCCCAAATCGACATCAAGCGAGCTCTCTGCCATTCGACGAGCGCATATCTGGGGCTGGTATTTTTGGCTGTCGGAACGCAGCAAGATGAGCTGGCGCTGATGCTGCTGCTGACGCATGGCATTGCCAAGGCGCTACTGTTTATGAGTCTGGGCTCAGTGATTTTGACCGCCAGCACGCAGGATTTGACCGAGCTAGGTGGCCTGGGGTCTCGAATGCCTGCGACAACGCTGGCCTATGCGGTCGGTGCAGTTTCAATGCTGGGACTGCTGCCGCTGGGCTGCTTTTGGGCGATGCTGGCCTGGGCTGAGACGGTCTGGACAACAACACCCTGGCTCGTCGGGATTTTGCTGGTGGTGAACGGGCTGACGGCTTTTAATCTGGTGCGAGTGTTTGTTCTAGTGTTTGGCGGTCAGCCTCAGCCCAAAACGCGGCGCGCTCCCGAAGTCGGCTGGCTGATGGCAGTTCCCATGGTTTCGCTAACGATCATTGCGCTATTGCTGCCGCTGCTGCTGCGTCAATGGCAGATCTTGCCTACCTGGGCACAGTTTAATCCCACCGTGCTGCTGCTGCTGCTAGGCGCAGGCGGGCTAGGAGCTGGGCTAGGCGGTTGGATCTACCTCAGTCCAGGCATCTCGAAGCCCGTTGATCTCGTTTGGCCGTCGGTGCGCGAAGGCTTGGCCTATGATTTTCGGATTGAGCAGCTCTACCAGATCACCGTGGTGCAGGGCGTGGTGCAGGGGGCGAGACTCACCGCCTGGTTTGACCGCTATGTGGTGGACGGGCTGGTGAACTTTGTGGGCGTGGTCTCAATTTTTAGCGGCGAGAGTCTCAAGTACACTGTGTCGGGTCAGTCGCGCAACTATCTGTTGACGCTGTTTTTGGCGCTATTTTTGGCGCTGACGGTTATTGGCTGGGGCTACTGGGGCAGCGGTTTTTAGCCTGACAGTCGCATAGTTAGTCGCGTATTTAAATTATTTCAGAGGCTAGGGGTCGCCGTTATATGCTAAGCGTTTTGATTTGGGCTCCGGCGTTAGGGGCACTGCTGATTACCTGCTTGCCACAGGCCACATCAGGGGTGCGGGCGCGGCAGATTTCGCTGGTGATTGCCAGCCTGGTTCTGCTGTGGTCGATTTACCTGGCTGGCCAGTTCGACCTGAGCAACCCCGGCATGCAGTTTGCAGAAGCGCTGCCCTGGATCGAGAATCTGGGGCTGTCCTATCGGCTAGGCATTGACGGACTTTCGATGCCGCTGGTGCTGGTGAATAGCCTGCTCGTGTGGATTGCGCTGTTTAGCAGCGATCCGCAGATCAGTCGCCCCCGGCTCTACTACGCGCTGATGCTGATTTTGGGGAGCGCCGTGGCTGCTGCTTTCCTGGCGGAAAATCTGCTGCTGTTTTTTATCTTCTACGAAGTAGAGCTGATCCCGCTTTACCTGATCATTGCGATCTGGGGCGGGGCCAGACGCGGCTATGCGGCCACCAAGTTTTTGATTTACACGGCTTTTTCGGGCGTGCTGATTCTGGCTGCTTTCTTCGGCCTCTCGGTGTTGAGCGGCACTTCTAGCTTTGACTACGACCTATTGCAGCAGCAAACCCTGCCGCTTACCGTCCAGCTGGTGCTGCTAATCACGCTGCTGATTGGCTTTGGCATCAAGATCCCGATCGTGCCGCTGCATACCTGGCTGCCGGACGCTCACGTTGAGGCTCCAACGCCGGCCTCGGTGCTGCTGGCTGGAGTGCTGCTGAAGCTGGGCACATATGGCCTCCTGCGATTTGGGCTGGGGCTGTTTCCC
This sequence comes from Pegethrix bostrychoides GSE-TBD4-15B, assembly GCA_019359155.1. Classification (GTDB taxonomy): domain Bacteria; phylum Cyanobacteriota; class Cyanobacteriia; order Elainellales; family Elainellaceae; genus Elainella; species Elainella bostrychoides. The sequence continues at coordinate 46,112 of JAHHHV010000010.1, read as the reverse complement.
GAAGCTTGGAGAGTGATTGCTCCCGGACTGGCGGTGCTGGCTGCAATTAGCGTGCTGTACGGCTCGTTTGCGGCAATTGCCCAGACCGACATGAAAAAAATTGTCGCCTATAGCTCGGTAGGTCATATGGGCTATATTCTGCTAGCGGCGGCGGCGGCGACTCCGCTCAGCCTGCTGGGGGCAATTATTCAAATGGTCAGCCACGGCCTGATTTCGGCGCTGCTGTTTTTGGCAGTAGGCGTAGTCTATGCCAAAACTGGCACCCGTGACATTAACCAGCTGCGGGGACTGCTCAGCCCAGAGCGTGGTCTGCCCGTGATTGGCAGCCTGATGATTGTCGGGGCGATGGCGAGCGCTGGCATCCCGGGGATGATGGGTTTTATTGCTGAGTTTATTGTCTACCGCAGCAGCTTTGAAGTCTTCCCGGTGCAGACGCTCCTCAGCATGGTTGGCACAGGGCTAACGGCGGTGTACTTTTTGATCATGATCAATAAGACGTTTTTTGGCCGTTTGCCCGAAACGCTGGCGAATTTGCCTCGCGTCCGCTGGCAGGATCGGCTACCCGGCGTAATTGTAACGCTGCTGATTATTTGGCTGGGCATTCAGCCAAACTGGATGACGCGCTGGAGTGAGGCCACCGCCACCGCGATGGGGCAAGGGCGCATGCAGCACTACTCAACAGTGCAGCCGCTTTCTGAAACTGTGCTTTCCAAGATTGCTCCGGCCAGTCAGGGTAGTTAGCCTATAGCTAGGCTCAAGCGCTAGACTCGATCAGCCGCTGCTTGCTTCTTTTCACTGCCCATTTTTTTCACTGCCCATTCTTTTCATTCCTCATTCTCTCGATACCGCTATGGTGCTTGCCACTCCTCCTTCAACTCATCCCTTAGCCGAGATCCTGACGCGCTTAGAGCAGGGCGGAGCCTTGCTGCCAGAATCGCCTGACAATTTGCTGGAAGTGGTTGGCATTCTCAAAAGCTATGGGCATGTGCTGGATGCCTATCAGCGCAACCTCAACTATATTGCTGAGCATCAGTTTTTGGTGCTGTTTCCATTTTTCAAATATTTCAACGGTGAAGTAACGCTGCAAAAGCTGCTAAAACACTGGTGGCATGATCGGATCAACTATGAGTTTGCGGAATATTGCATGAAGGCCATGTTTTGGCATGGCGGAACGGCGCTGGATAATTACCTAGACAGCCCCGAATTTCAGCAGCGGGTCGAGAAAATCTTGCAGGTGAAGCTGCGCGGCAACGTGATCATGGGAAGTCTTAACCGTCTGTTCCCGGAGTTTTTGCCAGAGCAGGTGCGGCTGCTGAGCTACTACAGCGCGCTCGGTCAGTTTTGGGACGTGATGAGCCGGATGTTTTTGGTGCTCTCCGATCGCTATGACCACGGCGAAATTAACAGCATCAAGGACGTGGTCGATCACATTCGTGAAGGGCTGGTGACCGCTGCCGCTCAGCCGATCACCTACGCCGTCATGGTCGCAGATCAGCGCTATGAAATTATTCCTAAATCCGCAGGGCTGCAATTTTTGATGGATACGGCAGTACCCTATGTGGAGGCGGTGTTTTTCCGCTCGTTCCCGTTCTTTGGCACGGTTTCTTACAACGCGCAGGCACATCAGATCTCGGCTGAGCAGGCTGACTTCAACTATGGCGTACTCTATGCCGATCCGCTGCCTGTCGGTGGGGCAGGCATTCCGCCGACACTCTTAATGCAGGATATGCTGCACTATCTGCCGGATTATTTGCAGGAGATTTATCTACGCGGCTCTAGGAGGCAGGATGACTTTCGCGTCAAGATCTGCCTCAGTTTTCAGAAGTCGATGTTTTGCGTCACAACTGCCGCGATTCAAGGACTCGCCCCGTACCCGCTCGATACTGCCGACCCTACCCAACAGCAAACTAACCGCCGCTACTTGGAGCAGTGGCTGGATCGGATGGTGAATTCGCGCCTGCCGTCGCTCAACTGATGGGCCAGTAATGCGCCAGCCGCGCCAGCTGGTCTGAGCTAGATCTGCGCTATAATCTTTGGAACTTAAAATTTGAGCAGCGCCCGCATTGCTCAATGCCCTCAATGCTCCAATGCGGATCACAAGCATCACAATCAGGAGCCAGTCAGTTTGAGTGGTAGGCATTTGACTGGAGGGGTTAATATAGGTAACTTGGAATTCATTCACCGATGGTGGCTTTGGCCTGACCGATGAAATCAGAATTTGGTCAAAGGTAGCATCAATAAAGGTTTGCAATTCGACAGCGGATTATTTTTTACAGGAGCAAGCATTTCAGGCATGATTAAACTGCGGTTGAAGCGGTTCGGCAAAAAATTTGAGGCCAGCTACAGAATTGTGGCCATGAACAACGATACGCGCCGAGATGGGCGGCCTCTAGAAGAGCTAGGGTTCTACAACCCTAGAACGGACGAAGTGAAGCTGAACGCCGAGGCGATCACCAAGCGCCTTCAAGACGGAGCACAGCCGACCGATACTGTGCGTCGCATCCTCGAAAAAGCCAATCTGTTAGAGCAAAAGGTGCGCGCCTAGACTTTGCTGCCGGTCAGATGCTGGTCGGCGACGCTGTTTACAGGTTGCAGATGGTTACGGGCGTTGTTCAATTCTCTAAGCAAGCTACCTGTCTCTAAGCAAGCTACCTGAGCAAGCAGCGCTCAAAGAAAGTGTCTGAACCCACCTCACCCTCGACCGAATTGCCCCAGCCTATGCCAGATCTATCGGCCACTCCAGCAGTAGCACTAGACGTAGTAGCACTAGACTATGTGCAGCTGGTGCGATTTCTAGTCTGTCCCTTCTTAGATTCGCCCGAACTCCTGAAGGTAGACTGCGAGATCTCCCCCCGTACCCAGCGCGTGCTGATTCGAGTCGCAATTGAAGGCGATGACAAGGGTCGCGTGTTTGGCCGAGGCGGTCGCAACGTTCAGGCCGTGCGGACGGTGATTCAGGCGGTTGCTCAAGCCGCAGGGCATTCAGCCCACCTAGAAGTCTTTGGCAGCCAGTCTGGAGAGCAGTCAGAAAGCCATCGCCCCTCTGTGGAGGCGGCGCGACCGCGACTGGCGGCGCCACGTCGGCCACCTCAGCCGCGATCTGAGTCTAAGCCTGAGTCTATAGAGCCTGAGTCTAAGCCTGAGTCATAGAGCTTAAGACCCTCGGCTAGCTTTGGAAGATCAATCACAAGGAATCTGTATGCTGAGGCTTCATCTCTGCATTGCATGGGCATAACACTCACATTCGAACTCCCCACGCCCGAAAGCGCGATTGCCATCGCGGGTCTCCGTGAAGAAAACCTGAAGGTGCTGGCTCAGCAGACTGGGGCAGCTTTTGTGCTGAGAGGGCAAGCCTTACAGATTATCGGCACCGAAGCTCAAGTTGCTCTAGCTGATAGTCTCGTACAGGCTCTCAGACCTGCCTGGAGCCGAGGCCAGCCGGTGGCACGCGTCGATATTCTCACTGCGCGACAGGCGCTGACCACCGACCAGCAAGAAGAGCTGCAAGCGCTTCAGCAAAACCTGCTGGCTCGCACACGCAAAGGCGAAGAGATCCGCGCCAAGACCTTTCGGCAGCGTCAGTATATTCAGGCGATTCAAGATCACGATCTGGTATTTTGTACAGGGCCAGCTGGCACTGGCAAAACGTTTCTGGCGGCAATTGTGGCGGTGCAAGCCCTGCTTTCCCACCAGTACGAGCGGATTATTCTGACGCGGCCAGCCGTTGAAGCCGGAGAAAAGCTGGGTTTTTTGCCGGGAGACTTGCAGCAAAAGATCGATCCCTATCTACGCCCGCTCTACGATGCGCTCTACGAAATGCTCGACCCTGAAAAGCTGCCTAGCCTGATGGAGCGCGGCGTGATTGAAGTTGCGCCGCTGGCATATATGCGGGGTCGGACGCTGAACAAAGCCTTCGTGATTCTGGATGAAGCCCAAAACACCACGCCTGCTCAGATGAAAATGGTGCTGACCCGTCTGGGACAGCGCTCTCGGATGGTGGTGACGGGCGATATTACCCAGACCGACTTGCCCAGCCATCAGCAGTCTGGACTGGCAGTCGCGCAGAGAATCTTAAAGAACGTTGAGGGCATTGCCTTCTGTCAGCTCACGAAAGCCGACGTGGTGCGTCATCCGCTCGTGCAGCAGATTGTCTCCGCCTACGAAGCCTATGAAGCGGGCGGCTAATAGCTAGAATCTGCTCAGGTTCCTCAAGTCACCAGCCGGAACAGCGGATTTTGCGTTGCCAGCCAGCCCAGCCATAGCCCAACCGAAGAAACCAGCATCAGCAGCAGCAGAGACTGCCAGCGGTTGTAGCCCGCGTTCTGCAGGTCGAGCCGAGCCAGCAGTTCTGCCGACAGAATGACCAGACAGTAGCCAGCGGTTTTGGACCAAACTAGCGCCAGCGTGCTGCCCAGTGATAAGAGCAAAATCAGCGTGAAGTAGCCTATATCTGAACGCAGCCAGAGGCGAGCAAAGCGCTTTAAACCGTTTAGCCAGGTCGTCAGCAGCAGCGCCTGCGCGATGGCAATTCCGGCGGCCAGCAGCCAAGCCAGCGATCCCAACGTGCGGATCAAGAACCAGCTAAAAATACTGTAGGCGGCCAGCAGCAGCAACAGGGAAAGCCAAGGAATTCGCATCTGCCTCATATGCCTCACTATACATATGCCTCACTATCAGACCTTAAGCAACGTCAGCGCCGCCTCTGCCATCTGACGGGCAGCTCCGGGTTCACCGCGCACCTGCCGCAAATCTTGGCGAATCTGACTCAGCTGCTCTGGGTGATCGAGCCAGTCCAGCACGAGAGCGGCCACCTCCGCAGGCTGGAGTTCGCCCAATAACTCCGGCACGACAGCCCGATTTGCCCAAATATTTGGCCAAGCGAAAAAGCGCGGCTGACGACGATTTCGCCTCAGAAACCAGGCGTTGATCAACCGCGCCCAAAGGGAGCCAACCCCCGGCAGATTCGCCAGCAGTCCGGGGAGTCCATCCCAAGCCCGCATTGCGTCCAGCTGCTGAGTCGGCATCAGCACAATCATCGGCACGGCTAGCGCGCCCAGCTCAGCCGTATTGGCACCAATGGTGGTCAGACAGAGATCGCATTGCCTCAGCAGTGCGTGAGCCGGAGTTTCTGTGCAAAGATCAATGCGCAGCCCTTGCTGAGTTTCAAGATAGGGCTGCCCCGCCGCTTGCTTGAGCACTGCTGCGATTGCCCCAAACTGCGTCAAAAGCGGGTTTTGCAGCGGATCGGCGAATCGTGCCAAGTCGTAGAGTTGCAGCGTTGGGGCAACCGGGATGACAAATCGCGCCTGAGGACGCGCCTGCTGGACTTGAGCCGCAATCGCCAGAGCTAACGGCATCCCCTGCGTCAGCTTGGCGGATTTGGAACCGGGCAGCAGGCCAATCAGCGGTGCGGCTGCGGCTTGGTCTGGAGCGGGAGCAGACTGAGCGTCAGGCGTTAGGTTGGGTGTTAAATCGGCCATCAAATCGCCGACGACGCAAAATTTGGCGGCATACCGAGCCGGAGCCTGCTGAATCTGCTCAGGCCGCATCACTGCGAAGCAATCCACCCAGCGATGCCAGCGCGTCTGCCATTCGCCGTAAACCAGCGTTTTGTAGCCCAGCCTTCTGCCGATGATCACCGGAAACAGCTGGTCGCCGCCCAAAAAAATCACCAGACCCTGCGGCGACCAGTCCCAGTCCTCCGTCGTTTTGCCCCAGAGCAAGAATGGCCAAAAATGCTCTGCTGCCTGGATGCGGTCAATTCCGTAGCGCTGGGCGATGGCAACTTCTTGGCCACTGGCGTTGGGACAGGGCGAGAGTACCAGCGAAATCCGCGGCGCTGGCTGGAGGGCTTTGGCTCGCAGCGCCTGCAAAACTGGACTGACCCAGGTGGTAAGTTCGCCAGGGCCATTGGAGAGAATCAGAATATCGGATCGGTCGCTCAGGGTCATACCGTTGCAGGTTGCAGTTACAGGTTGCAGTTACAGGTTGCAGTCTGGTTCAAGCCCAATTCAGGCTCAGTTCAAGCAGCGCTCAAAATTTCTAAAATCTCTAAAATCAGGCGGACTGAAGAAAACTAGGTGAAAAATTGAGCGGCTGGCTATATCATAAACGTGCCTTTGATTAAATCTTGCATCGTCAGGTGTACCGCACATGCTGCGACAACGTTCTTCTTCCATTGTGACTTTGGCGGCCTTATTGGCACTGTCCCCTGTTTCATTCGCCGTGATTCAGACCGAACAAATCGTCCAGGCTCAAGCGCCTGATGCCGCTGTTCCGGCTGGGACGAGAGTGCGAATTAACAGCTCGCCCAGCGTCACGAGCATTAGCCAGACCTTAAAGCAACAGTTTGAATCTAAATTTCCGGGCAGCACCGTTGAGCTGAACCAAACTCTTAGCGCCGAAGCGTTGAAAGCATTGGAAGAGGGCAGAATCGACTTGGCCGCGATTGGCCGTGCGCTGACCCCAGAAGAAAAGGCGGCAGGCTTTGTGCAAGAGCCGATCACGCGCCGCAAGATTGCCGTGGTGGTGGGTGACAAAAATCCGTTTCCGGGCGACATGACGGGCGAACAGTTCGCCAGCATCTTCCGGGGCGAGATCGCCAATTGGTCAGAAGTCGGCGGCAGCAACAAACCGATTCGGGTGCTAGATCGGATCAATAGCGATACGCGAATTGCGCTTCAGCCTTACCCGGTTTTTCAGGCGGGCGCATTTGAAACAGGCACGACAGGTCAGTCAATCGATGATGCAGCCACAGAGGCGATGCTCAGCCAGCTGGGTGATGACGGCATTAGCTACGCGCTCGTTGATCAAGTCACCAATCAGCCGGGAGTCAAGATCGTCTCACTTTACGGCACGCCGCCCACCGACCCCAGCTATCCCTTCTCACAGCAGCTCAGCTACGTCTACAAAGGCTCGCCCAGCCCAGCAGTACAGGCATTTTTGGGAGTGATTCAGGCACCTGAAGCTCAGCAGAGTCTAGCTGCGCCTGGAGCGCCTGCTGCGCCAAATGGAGCGCCAGCATCAGCACCAGCTCCAGCAGCTCCGGTCGCCCCGGCTCCAATTCCCACAGCTCCAGATGCTCCGGCGGCGGCTGTTTCGCCTTCGGTGACGGCTGCCGATCCGGCTCAGCCCGGTGCCGCTCAGCCTGATACAGTGGCGCAAGCTCCTGCGGCTGATGCTGGTGCTGATGCTGGCGCTAACGGTGGCATTCCAGGCTGGCTCTGGCTGCTTTCTCTGCCGCTGTTGGGTGGTTTGATTTGGGCTTTGCTGAAAGGTCTCGGCGGTTCAGATGAGGTAGAGACGGTGACGGGAGCAGCGGCTGCTAGTTCGTCAGGTGCTGTTTCTACAGCAACACTTGCGGCAGATCGCGCTGGAGAGAACAGCCGGATCGTCCTGAGCGCTCGGAATGGGCAGGATGCCTACGCCTACTGGGAAGTGCCGGAAGCGCACAAGCAGCGGTTGCGGAAGGAAGAAGGCGCCCAAAATCTGTCGCTGAGACTCTACGACGTGACGGGGCTAGAATTTGACCGCCATCCGGCTCACAGCATCGAAGAATTTGAATGCGACGAGTCTGATCAAGATCTACATTTCCCCGTGCCGCAGCCCGACCGCGACTATCTCGTACAGCTAGGCTATGTCACCTATCAAGGCCGCTGGGTGAAGCTCGCTCAGTCTAATGCCGTGCATATTGCAGCAGATGGTACGGTCGGAACGCCGCCTGCTCGATCAGCTTCGGTGCCGACCATACCAGCGCCAACCCTGCCAGCAGCTATGCCAGCACCAGGAGCGCCCGACTTTTCGCTAGCTGAAAGTAGCTTCGGTGAAAATAGCTTTACCGAGAACAACTTTACGGAGGGCATGCCGCTCGTCGATCCAGCCAGTCTAGCGGAGCCAGCTGACAGATTGGACAACCTGAACAGGCTTGCATCTGAAGCGATGCCTGAAGCCTCAGAGCGAACGGCTATCGATCCAATGAGTGATCAGGGGGCTGATCGGATGGATGGATTTGGCATGGCCGGAGTTGCGGGCGTTGGAGCCGCAGGAGCTGCCGCAATGGCTGCAAGTAGTTCCAAAAGCCGAGTCAAGCGCAGCCAGATTATGCTCTCGCCGCATGGTGATCACGATGCTGAAGCTGAGTGGGAAGTGCTGGAACATCACAAGGAAATTGCCAAGCAGCATGGCGGTCAGAATTTTATTCTACGAATCTGTGATGTGACTGGCGTTGATCTGGAGAATCAGGCTCCCCACAGCATTCAGCAGTTTAACTGCGAGGAGAGCGATACCAGCCGGACGGTCACTGTCCCCGACAACGGCGAATATGTTGCCGAAATTGGCTACCTGGCTAAGAATGGTCGTTGGCTGCGGATTGCTCGCTCCGCACCCGTGCATATCTCGACGTAGCGCCCGTGGCTCCAAGTCAGCTGTGCAAGCCTGTTAGATAAGGCATCCTGCAAAAAGGCATCTTGCAATAAAGGCATCCTGCGACGAGGATGCCTTTTTGTTTGAGCTTTCTTTGTTTGAGCTTTCTAAGATGGGTGGCTTGCTCTAGCGCGCTGGATTCAGGAAGCGACCCGTAAACTTAAAGACATCGCCGAGATCCACATCGCCATCCCGATCACCGTCTAAGAACGACTTCAGCAGCGGATTGTCAGCCAGCCCAGCCGCAGACCCGCCCGTTTTGCTAGCGCCCATGTTCAGAAACTGCATCACGACCGGGATCAAGGCAGGCAACATGCTCTGCAAAGCGCCAGAATTCACGCCTGTTTTCTGGCTTAGTCCCTGAATCAACTGTGGCGTAATCATCGCAGCCAGTCCGCCCATATTGCCCAGCCCGCCGCCGCCGCCCGTGAGCTGGCTGGAGGCCAATTGCCCCATCAAATCGCCCAATCCGCCGCCTGTAGCCTGCTGCTGCAACGCTGGACGCATCGCCCCGCCCAAACCAGACAGAATTCCCTGCATTGCCGAAGGCTCAACGCCATGCTGAGAAGCTAACTGCTGCACCGTACCGGCAACCGAGCTAAGCTGATCAACGCTAGCATTCTGATTCGGATTGTTGACTGCACTCAATACGTCGAAGAATAGTCCCATCGGTTAGACCTCCAAAATTGAAAAAGGTAGACTTAAGAAAAGTTGAGTCGTGAGGAGTAAGGTCAAGCGTCGCCATCCAGAGTCAGCGCGTCTGATTTAGTATCACCGATTGGCAGAGTTTTGATTATTTAATCTTTTTTAATCTTGGATAGATTTTGAATAGATCTTGGATAGAACCGATCCCAGATGAGCCAGCCGGATTCTGAATAAATCACTAACAATCTTTGCTGAGCTAGGCGTTTGAGCTAGATTTATGAAAGGCTATTCCTGCATTATTCACCTTCACCTGCGTTGCGCCTGTGCCTTCCCCAAAAGCTCAAAAAATTGACTTCAACAGCGACTACCCCTGTCCCTGTCGGCGGCGAGGACGCTTGGTGCCGATCACGCTTACCGACGCTTTCGGCTGCGATCGCTGTCAGCAGATCTTTGTCGTGCAGGAAAACGCTCAGGTGATCGAGCAGCTCTCCACGACCTATCCCTACAAGCGAGCTTGGCGCTGGTCAGGCCATCACTGGAACGTGGCACATTCTTCGCTGGCGCGAGGCTACTTTCCACTGACGCTGGCAATTATTTTTGGCTTGATTTTCTTGCTGCTCCTCACCACGCTCAACTCGCCGCTGAGTGCAAGTCTGGCCTTTCGCGTGATTGCCGCGCTGGTGCTCTCGATGATGCTAGTCTTGATGCTATGGCTGGCTTGTAGACGTTAGCGCCAGACAAAAGTTCCTTGAATCCCCCCCTGAATCTTATTTCCATCGCTTCTGGAGCGCAGCAGGCTGCGTTGAGTTTGGCTGCGCTCCGAGGCACTCAGCGCAGCCATGCCCTGAAGCTAATGGCCGAAGCGCTGCTGGCACGCCAAAACGACATTCTAGAAGCCAACACGCTCGATCTCGAAGCCAGCCGCGAGATGGCCGTGCCCGATCTGGTTCTGGACTGGCTGAAGCTTACCCCAGAACGTCTGCAAACTGCTGGACAGATCCTGCAACGCCTCTCGGAACGCTCCGACCCGATTCAGCAGGTCTTAAACCTACCCTCCTATCAAGTCGATGACTGCCAGACCTACTGTCAGTTTATGCCGCTGGGTGTGATTGCCTTGATCTATGAAGCGCTGCCTGAGCTGGGGGCAATTGCGGCAGGACTCTGCATCCGCAGCGGTAACAGCCTGATTTTGCGCGGCGGCACGGAAGCCAGCCAGTCTAATCAAGTCATTGTCGAGACGCTACAAACGGCGCTGGAAGACGCGAAGCTGCCCATCGACTGTCTCCAGCTCTTGCCCTCCGAGCAGGGAGGCTTGACCAGCGAGCTGGTGATGCTGGATCGCTATATTAATTTGGTCATTCCCTATGGCCGAACCAGCCTGGTGCAGCAGGTCGTGCGGCAAGCCACCGCGCCAGTCCTCCGAACCGCAATCGGCAACTGTTATCTCTACTGGTCGCCTTCGGGCAGTCTGGAGATGGCGCGGTGGATGATTTTGGACAGCCATCAGTCTGTGCCCGATGCCGTCAACGCGATCGAAAAGGTGCTAATCCATCGCCAGCAGAGCGTTTCTAGTCTGGTGATGCTGTGGAATGCCCTGCGCGACAAGGGCTATCAGCTGCGGGGCGAAGCGGATCTGGTGCAGCAATTTCCCGATCTGTTTATGCCCATCACCGATAGTTCAGACTGGCGACGCAGCTACCTCAACCACAGCATTACGTTCAAGGTGGTGGAAAGTCTGGAGGATGCAATTGACTGGATCAACTACCACAGCAGCGGCCATGCGGACTGTCTGGTCACGGAGTCTTACCAGGAGAGCCGCCAGTTTGCCACCGACATCAACAGCGCCATCACCTATATCAACGCCTCGCCCCGGTTTGATCGCAACCCCAAGCGAGGCAGTCCAACCCTGGGCATATCTAACCAAAAAGGTCATCGACGCGGCCTGATCAACCTGGAGGCGCTGACGACAGTCAAGCATATTGTCCAGGGCAACGGCATCGTTTAGGCTCTGCGGGCTAGATTCATCCAGGCAAACGGCAGGCAGCTAGGAGACTGATATCGCGCATGGGCTGGGAGCTACGCCAGCTGGAGCCAGTTTTCGAGCGGGTCGCTAGAGTTAATCCGATGCATTCCGGCTGCGGCAAACCGGGCATAGGCCATTTCGGCGGATTCGGTGAAGTCAATCACGCCGGGGACGACCACAGGCGAGCTGCAATCTTCCAGCAGATAAACTTTTTGGGCAAGTTTGGGGTCGGTCGCCTGGATTTCGCGCAGCAGGTCGGCAATTGTCCAGGCCACGCAGTGGCTCTTGGCCTGTCCAGCAATCAGCACCGCATCAAAGTCAAGCAGATATTGCAAAAAGCCGCTATTTTTTTGGGCAATCGCCTGCTGATGCTGATCGCTGAGTACTTCGGGTTGCAGCACCGAGTAGTTCTCAGTCAGCGGATTGCCGCCCTTAATCTCAAAGCGGGTTTGGCTGTGACGCGCCAGATTGTGGAACAGACAAGCTTGCTCAACCGACGAGACAATCGCATGGCCAATCCCGCCCAGCATGGAGTGATAGGGCCAGATGGTGAGCAAATATTTCTCTTGCTGCGTCAGCGCCTGCACGTAATGCAGTGCGTAGGCTTGCAGCGTCTCATAGGGCTGGTGCAAAGCGGGCGCAATTGCCGGATCGACCTGCCACAGCCCTTGCTCTACCTCAGACGCAGCAATCAGCGTCATCGGGGCAGGATGCTCGCCCGCCGCATCAATCCAAAAGGCGGGATGAAAAATCTGGACGGCGGTATGGGTATCCATTGTCAGGGCGATTTGGGTGATCTGGCTGAGATTGCGGTAGATAAATTCGCAGAGCCGGATGTTGTCTTCCACTGCGCCTAGCCCGGAGTGCCCGCCGACAAACAGCTCGTGATCTGGGATGCAGAAGGTGTTTTGCACATCAATCGCCAGCAGACAAAGGCGAAAGCGATCTTGAGCGGCGGCGGGGATTTGCTGTTGCTGCGCCCAATCTGTCGCGGCAGCCGCAGTCGCTTGATAGGGCACGCGCCAAACCTCGCCAACTTTGGCAGCATCAAAATGAGCAGGAATCGGCAGTTGAGTCGTGGCTGGCATAGCGGTTTCAAGGGAGAGCTGAGGTATAGATTGAGAGTTATTCTTATTATGGTGCTTTCTACCATAAATAGCAAATTTGATGGACTCTAGCCAACTGTTAAGCCGAGTGTCAATCTAGATTTTTCATAAATAAAAATCAATCTTCTCTGACAAATTGGGCTGATCTCGGTAGCCTCAAAACAGAGATCTGTGAGTAAAGGCACAAATGATGATTCATCTTTGGTTCGTTCAAAATCTAGACAGTCTGTTCTTCTTGGCTCAAACAGCTGACATTGAGCCGGAAATCACCTCAAGCCCGCTATTTAGCCTATTTTCGCTAATTAGCTATCTGTTTGGCTCATTTTGCTTCTGGAAAATCTATCAGCGTCTAGGGGAAGCTAATGCCTGGTTCGCCTGGGTGCCGTTTTTGGGACAGTGGAAAATGTATCAGGCTGGTGGACAGTCTCCCTGGTGGGTGATTGCGCTGTTTATCCCGTTGGTTAACATCGTAGCGCTGGTGTTTCTGGTGATTGCGCTGGTCAACATCGTCAAACGGCTTGGCAAAACCCCCTGGCTGATCCTGCTGATGCTAATTCCCCTCGTAAACTTCTGGGTGCTGTATCACCTGGCTTTCCAGTAGCTGCCTAGTAGCCACCTAGTAGCCGCGCTGATGGCTCGGCCTCGTACTTGGCGCGCCGGACTCACCAAACGCGCGGCAGGCAGACCGAACGCCCCAAGTACAGAGGCCGCAGCAGCTGCCAAATTGCAATAAAAGCCACTCGCGCTGCCGCAGTCGAATCCCCTCGATAGCGGCAGAGCAGCCCAGACTGTAGCCGCGTCATGCCAAGCTGTGGACAAGCCAGCCGCGCCTTTTCCAAAATTTCTGGTGTAACCTCAGCCCCAACCAGCGCCATGCTGCCCACGACCGGACAGTTAGCCAACCCCTGTGAACTCGTCAACATGGCGCTGCCGCCCGCAATCCACTGCGGATCAACCCAAATTAGCCTGCCTGCCTGCCAAACCTCAATCCGAGAGCGCCAAGTCCCCGACTCAAATCTCTCTCCCCGCGCAGTGCGCCCTAGCCGTGTCATCTCCCAGCCCAGCCAAGTTGCCCCAGCAGCCAGATCAACCCGCAGCCTTTGCCGATAGATGGCGCCGTCAAATACAATCGTTTCTTGGGGCAACCATTCCAGACAGGCGCCGCTGTCCAAGCTAAGCATAACGTCCTGCTCAGACTCTAAGCCGGTGCTGCGATAGACCTTGGTGGCTGCGGCTGTAGTCATCAGTGCGTTGGCCTGCGGCTGTAGCTCCACCCCGACAGTCAGCCTGTCGCCACCCACAATCCCGCCTGCCGTATGCAGCATGACGCTGTGGCAGACTGCACCTTCAGGGTAAAAAGGCCGCTGCACTTTCAGCGGAGCCTGCACCTGCACCCGGCTCGGAATAGTTTTGTCGGCTTGCAGCGCATAGCTCAGCGTCAGATTCCCTTGCCAGGACTGGCCAACAGCACTAGAGTCAGGCATCACAACTTGCAAAGTCTTATTATCCCAGAGAATTAGCCGCTGCTACTGCACTGAGGCTGGCTGCATCAGACTGGGTTGAGGCGTGGCCAGATCAACAGACAAAATCGGCTGATTGGCGAGCTGCTCCAGACCAACTGTTTGCAGGAGCGTCTGCCATGCCGCCATCCAGGTCGGATTCTCAGGCTGCGACTGCCGCAGGTCAGCCAAGCTGGCCAGCGCGTCATACCAGAAGCCGGCTTGGGCATAGAGTCTTGGCAGATCTGCTGCCGCAGCCACAGCCAGCGCCTCGCTGAATTCAGCAGTTGGCTCCACCCGTTCCACCCAGCCAGAAGTAAACGTATCGGCTGAACGATCCAGCGGATCGCAGATCAGCGAAAAATACCAGCGGTAGGGTTGCCCTGCCACGAGCGTTCGATCTTGGGGCAGCGCCAAACTGACAATACCCGCCGCAGATGGCACTGCAACCTGCGTTTTGTAGATCTCGCTGTTGTTAGCATCAAGCAGCACAAATTCTGCTCCTGCTACAGAATTTTGCGGAATGTACCAGAACAATCGGGGCTGAGCTGCCACCGTCGCGCCCAGGTTGCTCTGCGGCATCAGCGCTGTGAGTCCGGGCTGTTGCAGCGGACAGCCACCGCGCGTACCGCCACCTTCTCGCCGTCCCGGCATCCCACGATTGGGTGGGCGAAACTGAGCAGACTTTTGGGCAGACTTTTGGGCAAACTTTTGGGCAAAGCTGGGGGCAGCTTCAGTCAGAATCACCAGTCCCACAGCCAAAACTGTCAGAGCTTGCAGTCCAGCTTGGCGCATTCTATGCATCATGGTTGCGAGTTTGAGGAAGTCAGAGCCTGTCTCTAGTGTCTACAGCCTAGCAATTCCGAATTCTGCAAAACTGCGCGTGGAGCATGAAACTCCTGCAGCTCAAGCCAGCTTGATGAACCGTCCACTTTTCGACAATCTCTGCTGTCAGCCTGAGTATGTTGGTTTCACTACTCTGCACAGAACGCCATGAGCACAGAAAAATTTCGTCGCGAGCTGCGTCAGGAGGCCGAGCAATGGTGGCAAGAAGGGTTGATTGACGCTGGCCTCTATGAACGGCTTTGTGAACGCTATCAGCTACGGTCTTTAGAAGGCGATGCCAGCCAGCGGTTTACGGCAATTTTGCTGGGGCTGGGCAGCATTCTGCTGGGACTAGCCGCCATTACTTTTGTCGCCGCCAACTGGCAGGTCTGGCCGCGTCCGGTCAGATTGGCGCTACTGCTGGGGCTATTTTGGGCTGTCAATGCCGCCGGATTTTATCTCTGGCGCAAACCTGCTTCTAGAAGCCAGCGATTTGGACATGGCTTACTGCTCATGGGCGGGCTGCTGCTGGGCGCAAACCTGGGCTTAATGTCGCAGATGTTTCATCAGAGCGGCCAACTCTACGCGCTGTTTTGGGTGTGGGGGCTGGGCGTTGTGGTCATGGCCTACGGGTTGCGTCTGGCCTCGCTGGGCGTGCTGGCCTGGGTTTTGCTGCAATTGGGCTACTGGCTGGGCTGGAGTAACAGCCTTTGGGGCGGCAGTCTCTCGGACTCTGCTTGGAGTTTGGCAATCCAGCATATGCCGCTGGTGACAGCACTGCTGTTTGTGCCGCTGGCCTATCGCTGTCGCTCTCGCTGGCTGTTTTGGTTGGCAAGCGGTACGGTGGCAATGTCAATCAGTATGAACACGCTGAGTTTGTTCAATTCCAGCGAGTCTGCGATGGGCTGGGCAGTGCCAGTCGCATTTCTGCTGCCGCCTGCTCTGCTTTGGAGCTATAGCAGCAGCCTCTGGCGCAGAGCCAGCGATCCGTTTGTGCCGATAGCGCGGAGTCTGGCGCTCTGGTGCTTAGGCATCAGCTTCTCGCTGTTTGCGTTTCAGGCCGTCTGGGAAACTGCCAAACCTGACTCTGTGGGGTTCACGAACTGGCACCTGGTTGCTGATGTGATTGTTTTAATAATCGTGACGGGCTTGGGCTGGTTTCAAATTGCGCAGGAGTCGCGGCAGTTCCAGTCTGGCCGACATTTTGATCGGCTGCTGCACAGCGGCACAATTGCTGGCATGCTGCTGCTGGCGTTTGGACTGCTCTATTGCAGCTTCAACTGGGTGACGCTGGGCAGTTTGGGCGTGTTAGCCTCCAACCTGCTGCTGTTTGGGCTGGCGATTGGCCTGATTCGCGACGGTTTAGCGCTGGGCAGCCGGGGTGCTTTTTGGGGCGGTATGGGGCTGCTGGTGCTGGATATTATCTGCCGGATGTTGGAATACAACACGGGGTTACTGTTGAAGTCCCTGGTGTTTGCGCTCTGTGGGATCGGAATTATTGCCGCCGGGATTTGGTTTGAGCGCAACAGCCTTTCGTCTCATGCATCCACTCATCGTTCAACGGAGGAAAAGCCGCTATGATTTTTCGCTTACCCAAACGTGATCAGCCTGAAGTTCAGCCTAGCGTTCAACCTGACAAATTCACCCTGCCACCTCAGATGCCCACCCGTTTCTGGGGCTGGTGGTTCTGGCTGCCGCTGCTGTTTCAAACCGGGCTAATTCTGGCCGTGCCTGCTCAAGATGCCTATACTTACGCTACGGGACGCACCGTAACGCTGCAAACAGCTCCAGTTGATCCGTATGATCTGCTGCGCGGCTATTCCCAAACGCTGGGCTATGAAATCTCTGACGCAGCTCAGCTCGAAAAGCTGCCCAATGGAGAGCTTGCTTCAAAATACTCCAGCGACTTCTATCTGGTACTAGAGGCTCCGACCGCGACCACTATCCCCCCTCAGCCTTGGAAACCTATAAAACTCAGCGCGACTCAACCTGAGAATTTATCCCCCAATCAGGTGGTGCTTCAGGGCCACGTTAATCAGTACGGCCAGATTACCTACGGTCTCGAAACCTACTATATGCCCGAAGCTCAGCGCCAGCAGATCAACGCTGAGATTAGCCGCATCCAGCAGAGCCAGTCGCAGGCCTTCGTCGTGGAGATCAAGGTAGACAGCACCGGCAACGCTGTGCCGACTAGCCTCTGGGTGAAAGACCAGAACTATCGCTTTTAGGTTCAACTCAGGCTCACCCCAAGCTTTCACTCAAACACCGGCGACCAGAGATCAGACACACGCACTTCCCAGCCGGGTAATAGCTCTGGCACAGTCAGTAAATCGCTGCTGGTTAGGGACTCGACGACCTGATTAAAACGATAGAGCCGCACGGTTTCGGCCTCTGGGTTGATCAAAATTCCCACCTGGGCTCCTAGCTCCAGAAACCGCATAATTTTGGCCTCTAGTGCCTCAACGCTATCACTGGGCGACTTGACCTCCACCATCAGATCTGGCACAAGCTGGGCAAACGAGCGGGGAGCGCGTCTGAGCCGCTCGGCGGTCACAAACGAGGCATCCGGGGCGCGAACTCCCAGTTCGGGCAGGTCAAACCCGGCGCTCGACCCCGTGATGCGGCCTAGCTTACGCGGCCTGACCCAATTTCCCAGCAGCCGCGTCACTTCAGCAGCGACTTCATCTGACTCATATCCAGATGGACTCATGACTCGCACCTGCCCATCGATTAACTCCATGCGATAGTCAGGATTTTGCTGCTGAAGATGCTCTAGATCTTGACGAGTTAGCATTGTGAACCTCCTAAAAACGGGCTGAAGATAGCCTGAAGCCCGTGAATTTAGCTAAATCCAGACTAGGGCACAATCATCACCGGACAGGGCGCAAGGTTGATCACCCGATTGGCGACGCTCTCGGTTGCCCCAGTATTCGTCAGCCCTAGCCCTCGGCTGCCCATGATGATCAGATCGGCCTCTAGCTCGTCGGCCACGTCGCAGATCACAAAGGCCGGGTTGCCCTCGCGCTCGATAATTTCGGCCTCAATGCCTTTACTCTCAAACAGCGCCTTGGCATCTGCGAGCAGTTGGGCAATTGCCTCAGCCGAAGCCATGATGCCAGCCGCCACCGTTTCTGGCTCTTTGTCTGGCGACTCGACGACTGACAGCAGCACCAGCTTGCTCTCAAACATTTTGACTATTTCGGCAACCGTACCAGAAGCTTCACGCGACTCGCGGCTCTGGTCAATGGGAAACAAAACAGTTTTATACATAGCACGCCGCATCTAAACGTCAGAAAACTAAACTCGGCCAGACTCTGCTGACTCTATTTCTATATTCTCTCTTGATGAGGCATCTTGTATCGGTTTGAGTGGCTTCGTGGGATAGGCTACAGATTTTTTTCAAATTTTCGCGGCATCCAGCCCAAAATCTCGACGGCATCCGCTAGAAAGCGACCGCTTTCCCATACAATGACCGTAGGTAAAAAGACTCATGCAGGGGGTTGTTGTGGCCAAAAAATCGGTATCCAATTTATCGGCAGCAGAATTATCGGGTAAGCGCGTCTTGGTGCGGGTAGATTTCAACGTGCCGCTGGATGAAGCAGGCAAAATCACCGACGATACCCGGATTCGGGCAGCGCTGCCGACGATCCAAGACTTGACCTCAAAAGGTGCGAAGGTGGTTTTGACCAGCCACTTTGGCCGTCCCAAAGGCAAGGTGGTTGAGAGTATGCGGCTAACCCCCGTGGCCAATCGCCTCTCAGAATTGCTGGGTCAGCCTGTGATCAAGACCGACGACTGCATTGGCGAGGCAGCCGCAGCAGCCGTTGCCGGGATGCAGAACGGTCAGGTGGCGCTGCTCGAAAACGTGCGCTTCCATGCCGAGGAAGAAACCAACGATCCAGAATTTGCCAAGCAGCTGGCCTCGATGGCCGATCTCTACGTCAACGATGCCTTTGGCACCGCACACCGCGCCCACGCTTCAACCGAAGGCGTGACGCATTACCTGAAGCCCTCGGTGGCAGGCTACCTGATTGAAAAAGAGTTGCAGTATTTGCAAAGCGCCATTGAATCGCCGCAGCGCCCGCTCGCCGCCATCATCGGCGGCTCCAAAGTCTCCAGCAAAATCACTGTGATCGAAACGCTGCTCGATAAAGTAGACAAGCTGTTGATTGGCGGCGGCATGATCTTCACTTTTTACAAAGCGCGCGGGCTGAGCGTCGGCAAGTCGCTGGTGGAAGATGAGTTTCTCGATCTGGCCAAAAGCCTGGAAGCCAAAGCTAAAGAAAAGGGCGTTGAGCTACTGCTGCCAACTGACGTAGTGGTGGCCGACAAGTTTGATAAAGATGCCGAAGCCCAGACCGTCAGCGTTGAGAGCATCCCCGATGGCTGGATGGGCTTGGACATTGGCCCGGATGCCGTGAAGGTGTTCAAAGATGCGCTAGCAGACTGCAAAACCGTGATCTGGAACGGCCCAATGGGGGTGTTTGAGTTCGACAAATTTGCCAAGGGCACAGAAGCCGTTGCCTACTCGCTGGCTGAAATCACTAAAACGGGCGCGACCACCATTATCGGCGGCGGCGACTCGGTGGCGGCAGTGGAGAAGGTCGGTTTGGCTGACCAGATGAGCCATATCTCGACAGGCGGCGGCGCGAGCTTGGAGCTGCTGGAAGGCAAGGTGCTGCCCGGTATCGCGGCGCTAGACGAAGCGTAATCACCCCGAATCCTGAGTTGGCTGAGAGCCAAAGCCCCTGAGTTGGAGAGGGCTTTGGCTCTTTTTGGTGCTGATTCACTCAACCATAACTCACTCAAACAGTTGTTTTGTGATCTGCTCCAGCGCTTTTAATGCCCGCAGCGAACCCCGAATTAGCCGCCAAGCCCCAACCGGCTGTCGCAGCATGGCCGTGACCAAAGGCCAGGAGCGCAGCTGACCCGAACTCGCTCCGGCTGACGGCAATCTGCTCACGGCTGCCGATAAGTCGGGGAGCTCATGCTCGCAGTCGTCGCTGATAATCCGCAGCATTGCGACTGAAGCTTGGGGCAGCGCGGCTAAGATAGCGCTGCCCTCCATATCGACCGCCCCGGCCTGATAGCGCTGGCCGAGCCGCTGTTTTTCGACCACAGACTGCACAAATCGGGCGCTGGTGATGGACTGTACGCGCGGCGTTTGGGGAAGGCTGGCCTGGATCTGAGCGGTGAGCACCGCATCACAGGGCAGCGTTTGACCGTCTGGGGCAACGGCGTTTTGGTAGAGCAACGCATCCCCAATCTGATAGTCGGGTCGTAGACTGCCACAAAGCCCCATCACCAGAATGCGCGACTGCGCCAAATCTGGGCGCTCGGCTAGCGCTTGGCGAACCGCAGCGATGCCGATTGGAATGGCCACGAGCTGAGGCCGAACTTGAGACTGGGCTTGAGACTGGGCTTGAGACTGGGCAGCGGCATTTTTCAGGCCCCGCAGCACGGCTTGATATTCGGCTCCGCTGGGCACAAGGATCGTTTGGATAGAAGCGGGCATATGACGAATTGGCCTAGATTGCTGTGAGACTAGATTGCTACGAGACTGAATTGCTACGAGATTGATCTTTACAGACTTTTTGCTAGACAGAATGCACCTCAGCGCCTAGATTGTTCAAAACTCGTTTAAACCATCATGGCTGACTTCGCTGCTACTCCTCGACTGGCTATTCTATTCGATGCTGAGAACGTCAGCGCTGCAATTGCTGGCCCCATGCTCAGTCGCTTACAGCTTAGTCGGTTTGTGACCATTAAGCGGGCTTACGCTGACTGGAGCCGCCTGCAAAACGGCTGGAAGTCTGTCCTAGTCAACTATGGCATTCACGCGGTTCACACGCCCAACTATTCGGCAGGCAAAAACTCCGCCGACATTTTGCTCACCATCGACGCAATGGATCTGCTGCATCAGCAGGTCAGCTGGTTCTGCATTGTCACTAATGATGGCGACTTCACGCCGCTGGTGCATCGACTGATTGGTGGGGGAGCCAGAGTGGTTGGATTTGGGTCGCGTAGAGCCGCCCTGTCTTTCATTAGCGCTTGCCACAAATATATTGTCTTGGAGGAGACCGAATATACCTCCAAGGCCGCGCAGAAAGCGGCGCTGATGGCCAATCTTCAGCGCAAGCAATCGATGGAGGTTTTGGAAACACCGGAGCAGTCTGCCGCCCGCGCTCGGCTGGCCGTGATGCTGCACGAGATTTTTAGCGAAGCTTCGCCGCAGAATCACTGGGTCAACCTCAAAGATTTTCATGCCCGCATCCAGCGCCGCCAGCCCGACTTTTCCTGCCGTCAGTTTGGCCAAAAAGGCATGGTGAAGCTGATGGAAAGCCTGAATCTTTTCGAGCTACGCAAGGTTAAAAATCCAACCGCGCCCAGTCAGGTGAAGCATGAGCTGCGGCTGCGGCTCCCCGATGAGTAGCTAGGCTGCCATCTGGCTCTAGCTGCTATCTAGCTCTACCAGCCCCAGCTGCCCAAACCGCCCTTGAACGGCCCGACAATCTCGGAGGTGATCCAGCCGCCGTAAAAGTCACCGGGCTGCGCCTGCACCTGCTCACCGTCTAGGTAGCAAGCCTGCATCAGACTGGGATAAAAGGCAACATAGTTTGCCAAATCGCTGAAAGCAGGCGTTGGCTCAGGATAAAACCAGGCGGCATTCTCGGCTCGCTGCTCGCCCACCTGAATGCTGTAGTAGGCAGCCTGTCCCTTCCATTCGCAAAAGCTGCTGCGCGGCGTGCGGCTGAAGTATTCCAGCCGAATCTCGGTAGGCGGAATGTAGTAGCTCGGCGGGTGGCTGGTTTCAAGCAGACGCTTGGCTTGACGGGTTTCGGCAATCACCACGTTGTTGAAGATAATCTGAACCTGCCTAGAGGAGTCTTCTAGCCGGGGCGGGCGCGGATAGTCCCAAACTGACTCTTGACCCGGCGCAGGCGGAATACGGTTGATCATAGTTCTGGATGCTATTTCTGGATGCTGGTTCTGAATGCTGGTTCTGAATGCTGCGCGAGACTCACGTTCACAAACTGACATACTCAAAACATCGCTTCACGGGTCTGAACTGCGGCAGCGTTCCCGCCAACCCGATTCACCTGCTGATTCAGCTCACGAATCCGGCGAGACAGCAGGCGAATTATATTGACCGCAATATCTGGCGTTTCGTCAATGGCTTCGTAGAGCTGCTGCTGTGTCAATACTAGGCAGTCGCAGACTTCAAGCGTTGTGACTGATGCCGAACGCGGCTCGGCATCCAAGACAGCCATTTCGCCAAAGCAGTCTTCGCGCTGGAGCTGAGCCAGCTCATAGTCGCCAATATGCACCCGGACGCTACCAGCAGCCAGCACATAGAGCGATCGGCCTTCATCCCCTTGCCGCACAATCAGATGTTTGGCAGGAAACGACCGCTCCTCCATGGTTGCCGCTAGCCGTACCAGAAAGTCATCTCGCAGCTCTTGAAAAATGGGCACCTTTTGAACTAAGAGCAGCCGTTGAATACTGGTGAGCATGTCAATCAGCGCTGGAGAAAAGCGCGGGAACAGCAGATTAAGCGGAGAAAAGCGCGGGAACAGCAGATTAAGCCTGTTTGAGATTAGCTGAGCCAGATGAGTCTCCTGGATCAGGCGAGCTTGAGCCAGCGCTGGGGGGCAGTAGCCTGGGCGGTTCTGAGGCTGGATTCAGCCCTAATTCTGCCATAAGCTGGCAAACTTGCGCTCGCACCAGCGGGTCAGAGTCCTGTTGCAGCAGCGGCAAAGTCTGCTTCAGCGCCTGAGGTGCGGCCAGCCGCAGGTAGGCCAAGACCGCTTCGCGCACGAAGCCCGTCGGCGACTTGAGGCAGGCGAAGGTTTGGCTAGGGTTCAGGTTCCAGCGATTTTCGCGCGCTAGGTGAAAGCAGCAGGCCAGCGCCCAGTCTGATAGGAAATGCCGCAGATCTACCAGGTAGCGCAGCCGCTGCTGAGGCGACAGCGGTCGGTAGGGAGCAAATTCAGCCAGGTACTGCAACCGCTCGGCATCGTGGGTTGCATCCAGCATATTCAGCAGCGCCCGCTTTTTAGGAATATCCAGCAGGTTATCTAAAATTTCCAGCCCGCGTGCCCGATCCTCTCCCGACTCCGACTCTAGACTAAAGGCCGCAGCCCGCACCTGATTCGGGTCATACAAAAACTGCATCAGCAAAAAGAGCCGCGTCACCGCGTCCGCCTCCAGATTTCGCAAAGCCTGCTGCAACAGCTGATTTGAGAGCCTGCTGCCCTGAGTTGTTTCACCCTGAAAGTCATTTTGCAAATCCAGCCGAGCCGCATAGAGATGCGACAAAAATTGCAGCTCCTGCGCCATCAGCGTTTCAATTCCGCTGCGCCCTAGCTGATCGGCGACTGCATCGATGCCGCGCTCTTGAGGCAGCTTCAGCAGCACGCGCAGCAGCATTTCGCGGTTGCTGCCCCAGCTGGTGAGCAGTTGGTTAATCAGCCTGTCGATGGCCTCAGAGCTGCCAATCTCGCCGATCGTCTGCCAGACATAGCGGCGTACCAGCAGCGGCTGATAGACATCTTCGGCCAGCTTTTGCAGCATCGGCAGCGCGTCATTGCCCAGCCGCATCAGGGCGCGTCGAGCCGCAGGGCGCGTGGATTTGTAGTATAGCCCCTTCAACAGCGACCCATAGTAGTCTTCTGCCTGGGTCGTGCCAATCGCCTCTAGCACCGCGCAGCGCACCGCCAAAGATGGATCTTTCAAGAGCGGCTTCATATAGAGCCGCAGCGACTGAAGATAGCCTGTATCCCCCAACGCTCGACAGCCCATGATTCTCTCCTGCTCCTGCTTGTGGGTCAGCATTCGGCGCAGCACATCCATGGCCTCAACTTGGTCACGGGCGGTTCCCTGCCGCATGATCAGCGCTGCCGCTGTGCCGCGAACGGCTGGATTGATGCTGGGGCGGCAGTAGGCGCGCAGCGGCTTCAAATTGAGCCGCTCGCTCAGCCAGAGATAGCGGAGGGCGACGGCCAGCACCAGCGGCGGCGCGCTCTGAATCAGCTGTCGTACCCACTCCGCATAGGCAGGGTTGGGATAGTCTAGCATCACGGTTAGCACCTGGGTCTGCAACTCTGGCGAGAGCTGCGGCAAGCGAGGCGCCAGAATCTGACTGGCGGTTTTAGGATCAGTGCGAATCAGTAAATTGATATAGCCATCTCGATCAAACGCCTGCTCTGGCCGATTCATCGCATCTTCTAGCTCGCGCCTCAGACCTTGAGCATCCACCTGCGAGAGCTTCAGCTGTCCCCAGTCGGCGCTCAGCACCAGCATCTCTAGGTATTTGGAGCGCAGCCGCTGCACCGTCCGCAGCCAGCCCCAGGCTAAAAGCGCCGTCACGCCGAGAAAGCAGAGATTTTGCCAGAGCTGCGCGACTTCAGGAGCGGTCTTTGAAAAAGGCAAATGCTGGAAGATCCAAATCAGCAGCAGCAGCACCAGACCCGTCACGCCTGTCGAAAAGGGTTCGGCAATACCGCGCACATCGGCCTGAATCCGGTCGCGCTGGGCTTCGGGCAGCGGCTGAAACAAAACCGGACTGGTGCTAGCCACCAGCGTATAGCGCAGCAGCTCGTCGATAAACTTGAGCAGGACGGCTGTAACAAACAGCGGCAGCAGCGGCGTGAGTGCCAAACAGCTCAGCCCCAAAATCACAATTGGCGAAAACTGCGCCACCCGAAAAATCCCAAACCGCTCAATCACTCGACCTGAGATTAACCACTGGGTCGCGAGTTCTACCATGCCCAACCCAGCCCCAAACAGCGCTAGAAAATCGGCAATTTGATCAACTTCGACGTTTTGTTCAAGCTGACTCAAATACTGAAAGTCAATCAGCAGCAGCAGCACTTGCAGCAGCACAAAAAAGGCCATCACTAGCAGCACATAGCGCCGCAGCTGGCCTTGAGACTGCTGCGTAAAGGAGGTTTCGGCTCTGTCGGTCAGCTGCCGCTCTGGAAATGATTGGCTGTAGGCACGTGTTAGATAGAACAAGACGGCTGCTCCGCCGCAGAGCATTAGCCCCGCCAGCAGAATCATATTGTGCAGCCCCAGCCAGTTGCGGAGGGGCGGCAGCGAAAGACCGCTGACCACATCTGCCGCCAGAATGCCACTGCTAATCAGCGGATAGGTGCGCTTAATCTCGCGGATCGTAAACAGCTGATTGGCCGTAATCGAGGTGTTCACCTCATTCAGCACGTAGATGGCCTCCAACCACAACCGCATCAAAAAAATGCTGTAGCCACCCAGCAGCGCCAAGTTTAGATCGAGTCGAAACAAAAACAGCGGCAGCGCCATCAGCACCGCCGTCAGCACAATCACCCGCCGCAGCGACAAAAACCGCTGGAGCCAAGAGTAGAGAAAGCCAAACCCGGTGCCAATTACCGCGCTCGCCAGATAGATCCAGGGCAGCGACTCGGCTCCATATTCGCCCAAAAATAAAGCGGCGACGCTCACCTCTAGCCAGAGAATCCCAACTGAGGTCAAGGTGTAAAACGCGAACATCAAAAAGGTGCGTTCGACTTCCTCTGGGCGTAGATTGAGCCAGCGCAGCCAAGTCTGTCCGCCAGACCGTTGGCTTGAAGAAAGCGTGAAGGAGGGAGTCATGCAGGTTCCGGTCTTTACTCCAGGGATCTGACTTGATCTAATCACGTCTAGCTGATTTGGCAATTAAAAACCGCATCTAAAAACCGCACTACGGCTCTTCAAAACGCAGTGCGGCTTCTAATCAGAATCTCTAGAGGCAGGTGCTTAGCTCAAGCTACTTCTTGGGTGAGAGCATCATAATCATATTTTTGCCCTCGCGCTTCGGGTCTTGCTGGATCTCGGCAACAGTTTGTAGATCGGTCGCCATTCGCCGCAGCAGCACTTCGGCAAGATCGCTATGCTGACTCTCACGTCCCCGAAACATGACGGTGGCCTTCACCTTGTCCCCATCTCCCAGAAAGCCGATCGCGCGCTTGACCAGCACCTGATAGTCGTGATCTTCAATCTTGTAGCGCATCTTAACTTCCTTCACATCGGAAGTGTGCTGCTTTTTGCGAGCCTCGCGC
Organism: Pegethrix bostrychoides GSE-TBD4-15B; assembly: GCA_019359155.1. Taxonomy (GTDB): domain Bacteria; phylum Cyanobacteriota; class Cyanobacteriia; order Elainellales; family Elainellaceae; genus Elainella; species Elainella bostrychoides. The sequence goes on along the minus strand of JAHHHV010000010.1, from coordinate 20,518 downwards.
GCTTTTTTCTCCTGCTCAAACTTAAACTTGCCGTAGTCCATAATCCGGCAAACCGGCGGATCGGCCTTGTCGCTGACCAGCACCAGATCCAGCTCTTTCTCTTCCGCCATTCGCAGCGCATCTCTAGGAACCATAATTCCCAACTGACTGCCATCTGAGTCGATGACGCGAATCTTGGGGAAGCGAATCCGTTCGTTGATGGTGGGGAGGTCGCGATTTTGCTTGGTGGGAAGGTTGCTGGGTAAAGCCATGGGCAGTTTTAAAAGGTTGCTATTCTGTGTTTGAGAATCTGTGTTTGAGAAATTGAGCGATTAATTCAAGTTCATAACAATCATGGTAGGCTCCATCGCTGAAAGTGGAACTCTAGATTTGCTATCAATATATTTTAGCTGCGTTCACTGACTTCCTGCCTAGCTCCTCTACTTGATTTAAGGATCAGATCAGGATTAGCTGCTGAAAGCTGGGTTGGATGTAAGCGAGACCTGAGACTTGAAAACATGAAACTATGGCTGCATCAGCTCGCTGAACTCACCCAGATCTGCCTGGAGTCAGTCTGTCCCCTTTGCGGACGCTCAGCCGCAGCCGTCCTCTGCCCAAACTGCCAGCAGCAGCTTCAGCGTGCTAGGCTGCCAGCTCCCGACCAGCTCTGGCAGCCGCCTTTGCCAATCTTTGCCTGGGGGCAGTACGGCGGTTCGCTGAAACGCGCTCTGACGCTGCTAAAGTATGACGGCCAGATCCAGCTGGCTAAGCCGTTGGGGCAGGCGTTAGCTCAAGCCTGGCTAGCCTCGTCTCGCTCCGTTCAACCGACCCGCAGGCTGGCGGTTGTGCCGATCCCAATGCATCTCGAAAAGCAGCGACAGCGAGGGTTTAACCAGGCTGAACTGATCGCCAGAGCCTTTTGTCAGCAGACTGGACTGCCGCTGGTACAGGGCTTGAGTCGGCAGCGCCAGACTACGCCTCAGTTTGGGCTGTCTGCTACAGAGCGCAGCGAGAATCTGGCAGAGGCGTTTGCGCTGGGCGCAGGTTTAAGTCACCGCAGCACGCAACGGCCTGCTGTGCTGCTGCTAGACGATATTTATACAACCGGAGCGACGGCGCTAGCAGCAGCACAGACATTGCGACGACATCAGATCTCGGTCTGCGGTATTCTGGCGGTGGCCAAAGCAGGCGATGATTCTGAACCCAGGCTTGAACCCAAGCTTGAACCCAAGCTTAAAAAAGCATAATCCCCAGCCCCAATCTACAGCTCTAGCTCTAGCTCTAGAGCGGATGCATAATCGGGCTGACGGGCGGCAGTTCGGCTGAGCCAAAAATCGGCGTGGGGTCGAGGCCAACGAGCTGCTGAAATTGAGCTGGCGTAATCGTGCTGACAATCGGGCAGTTTTCCCAGGCTTTGAGCTTGCTGTGGGTCTGCACCAAAAACTCAATGCCGCGCAGCAGCGGTACAGTCAACCATTGATCAATCAGCGTTTCGACTAGCGCTAGCTCAATCAAGGGCTGCGGATAGTGCTGCATTAAGTCTTCTAGGTAGAGATTAAATCCGTTGCCCTCGCTGCCGTTGAGCTGATAGCTGCTGACAATATGCTTGACGCGCTGCCGATTGAGCTGTTCTCGAATTTCCATGCCCGCTGAACCCATCTTTCGGGTCTTCTCAAAAAAGTCTGCTGCAACTGACTTTAATCTGTTTTTGTCCATTGATAAAGTGCTGATTGATAAAGTAGCGGTGCAGAAAAGTGAGAACTCAGCCTAAAGCCACTCCTGATCCGGTTGATCATGCAATAAGAATCGTGAGATAACCTGAGAGACAGCGTTGATTCAGTCTGTAAGGATATGACGGGAGAAGAACTGCATCAGCTTCTGTTAGGGAAATGGGGACGCTCGTTTGACGTGCAGCTTCGGCGCGCTCAAAACAAAATGTTCTTGCAAATCATGTGGAAATACCTGGAGCAAGCTTCTTTCCCAATGAATGAGTCTGAGTACCTAGCGCACCTCGATCAGATTGCCAGCTATCTGACGGCTTGGGACAGCATTGCTCAAGTGCAGAGTTTTGTTGCCCAAACGCGCGAGCGGCCAAGACTGGGTAAGGCGGTCAGCATTCCGATCGATCTGGGCGAACGCGCCTCGGAATGGATCTTGGAATTTTAGCGACAGAGTTATTGGGCCTCTCAGCAAAAATCCCAGCAGAAATCCAGCAAAAAAGGGAGCAACCTGCCCCCTGCTTTCAGTTAAGTTTCCGTTAGGTTTCAGTTAAATTTCACGGAATCGCTCGCCTATTCAAGCCGCTGCTCATATTCGGGCGTAAAGACTGCCGAATGCACAAAGCCTGCGATGATCGCACCCAGAATTGGCGCGATCCAAAACAGCCAAACCTGTCCAAATAGCTCAGTTCCAGCAAACAGAGCCACGCCCAGACTACGAGCCGGGTTGACTGAGGTATTGGTGATTGGGATGCTAATCAGGTGAATCAGCGTCAGGCAGAGTCCAATTGCAATTGGCGCAAACCCAGCTGGGGCACGGCTGTCAGTCGAACCTAGAATGACCAATAGGAAAATGAACGTCAGCACGACTTCTGTTAGGAAGCAGGCAAACAGACCATAGCCCCCTGGCGAATGATCTCCAAAACCATTGGTGGCTAGCGGGTTGGAGCCAGAGAGTTCAAACCCACCCGCGCGACCGCTGGCAATCACAAAAATCAGCCCGCCTGCCAGAATCGCGCCCAGCACCTGAGCAATGATGTAAGGCAACAGCTCAGAGGCTGGAAACTTTTTGCCCGCCCAGAGACCAAACGAGACGGCAGGATTGAAGTGGCCACCCGAAATATGGCCGACCGCATAGGCCATCGTCAGCACGGTCAGGCCAAAAGCCAGCGAAACCCCCAAAAAGCCAATCCCGAAAAAGTTGCTCGCGCCATCTGGAGCAGCCGTATAGGGAAAACCAGCGGCCATTACGGCACTGCCGCAGCCGCCAAAGACAAGCCAAAAAGTTCCGATCAGTTCTGCAATGCAGCGTTTTGTCAGAGGCATCTTTATTTAATCCACTCCGCTTAATGATGTGATGAGATTGATTCAGTCAAATAGACTAATCAAGGTTTGAAAGTTCAATCCGGCAGAAAATCGGCCAAAATTAGCCAAAATTCTTGTCAATCGCTGTTTGCTGAGTCTTACCCGAATTGAACCACTGTATCCAACAGCATTTAACAGCTATCCAGAAAAAGCTTCTGAGCAACAATCAATCAGGGAGAGCTAGTGAAATATGTCACTTCGATCTGGGAAGATGATACCTGAATTTTTGGGCTGCGAGTCTGGCTGAGCCAAAATTTCAGCAAAGGTAATCTGAGATACTGTAAAAATGGCTCAAAAATGGCTCAGTTGGCCAAGCTGTCTTGCAGGATAGATCATCTCGATAGGTCTCAATGCAGGAACTCAGCGCTGACAAAGTCTCATCTGAATCCTCAGCGAGGTGCTTGAACTACACTGGGTGGTCTCGCCCTACGGAGCCGTTCGCAGCGGTTGGCGCTTATCTTCAGCTTGATCTGGCAAATCGGCCTCCTCAGCGTCCTCGGCTGCCAGAAACTCTGGAACCGGCACCGAGATCTCAGCGCCGTTGATCACCGCTCCCAAAAACCGAATCTGATCTGAAGCGATAAATTCCTGCACCGTTTCGTTCAGCAAGGCTTCTTCGCTGTAGCCAGGGCGCGTCACCAGCACCAAGCCGTCTGTGTAAGGCTCCAGCAGCAGGGCATCGTTGCAGCGGCTGAGCGAAGGCGTATCGAGAATAGCCAGGTCGAAGCGGCCTCTGGCATCTTCTAGCAAGCGCCGCATTTCGCTAGATTCTAGAATGGCGGCAGCATGGCGCTGTGGCCCAGCACTGGGCACCACGTAGAGATTTTCCACATTCGGCACGAGCCGAATGCAGTCGCCCAAATTGCCGTAGTAGCGCAGCGGCTCAGTGATGCTCTCTGGGTCAATGGCTAGCTTCAGGGCGCTAGAGCCAGAAGGCGCACGGAGATTGGCTTCAATCAGCAGCGTGCGTTTGCCAGCCCGCGCCGAAGCAATCGCCAGGTTGTAGGCCGTGACGGATTTGCCCTCCTCGCTCAGCGGACTGGTAATCAGCACCACCTTGAGCGCTTTGCTGCCGCCCACCCGCCGCAGGCTGCTCCGCAGTCGCTCATAAAACTCTAGATAAACCGAGCTGTCGCCATCCAGCACCGGCAGATGATCGTCTTCATCAGGCAGCAGTGGCAAGATTCCCAGCACCGGCACTTCTTCTTGGCGCAGCGCTGCCTGTAAATCTTCCAGCGTATAGAACGTCGAGTCGAGCGATCCCAGCAGCAGCACCAGCCCCGCCCCCACCAGCAGTCCCACGCCACTGCCCACCAGCAGAATCACCAGACTGCTCAGCCCCTTAGCGGGCAGCTGCTCAGTCTGGGCGGGCTGCACCACCACCAGGCTACCCACCGCCTCTTCCTGAGCCAGCTTCGCGTCAGCTAGCCGCGCCTGAATCTGGTCATAGTAGGTTTGCTTGAGCGTCACCTGCTGCTGAAACCGCTGCTGCTCAAGCTGCTTGTTGGGGACGCTGGCATAGTCTTGGCGCAGCTCTTGCTCTGCCTGTGCTAGATTGCCAAACTGCTGTCGGAGCGCATCACGCTGCGTCTGGAGAGCCACCAGGTTGCCAGCTAGCGTCTGTCGGGCGGGATCGAGGCTGCTAGCCTGCCGAATCGAGGCGCTGGCGGGGAGCGGCTGGGCGTTGCCGCCGCCAATCACTTCGTTGACGCGAGCCTGCAGCAGTCTGTCAAAGGCATTGAGCTGATTTTGCAGCTCCACCATCGCAGGGTGATCAGGGCGCAAACTGTTGGAGAGCAGCAGCTTTTGCTGTTCGGCGCTGTAGATTTTCACCCGCAGATCGGCAATGATCGGGTCGGCGCTGAGGGCAGAAGAGGTATAGGCTTCGTCGGGCGATAGCCCCAAGCGCGACTCCAAGCTGACAATCTGCGCGTCGATGCCTGCTAGCTCTAGCCGAATCTGCCGCTGCTGCGCCTGGTTGCTGGTCAAGGCGGAGAGCAAGCTGCCGCTCTCGGCAGTCTGAATGGCTGTGCCCTCTTTTTTGACATATTGCTCTAGGTTCTGCTCAGCCTGCCGCAGCTCCTGATCTACTTTGGGCAAAATCTGGTTCAAATTCTGCACGATCCGGTCAAGCTGCTGCGTGTTGAACTGCCGACTCTGCTCCACCATCGAGTCCATCAGCGCATTCGTGACGGTTGTAGCCTGCTCTGGGTTGGTGTCTTGGTAGGAGACAACCGCCTTGAAGCTGGTGGGTTTGGCCTTGTCTTTGCTGTCAGATTCGATCAGTGGACTCTCCACCGAAACCCGCGCATCCGAGAGGATCTCCTTCGGCTTGAGATCAATTTGCTTGGTGGCCAACCGCTCGCTGGTCAGATCCAGCACGTTCTCTGAGAGCAGAATCTCTTTGGTGGCGGTTTGCCCCTGCTGCTGGAGGGCTGCGCCCGTGGCCGAAAAGGTGTCTGGCGGCGTGCTGTAGGTCAAAATGCCGCGCGCCTGGTAGCTATCGGGCGGTGGCGACTGCAGGGCGGCGGCTATAGCGGACAGACCGCTGACGAGCGCAAACCCAAGCAGCCCTGCCCATTTGTGGCGCTCTAGCGCAATTAAATATCGTTTGACAAACGGTGGAGCCATCGCAGATCAATGCCGCTAGTTATTGCCGGAAGGTTGAAACAGGTTGGAGGCGCTATCCACCAACGATTGAAAAAACAGCACGAAGCCCAGGATGTCTCGGAACGGCTGAGTGAACGTATTCAGCGCATAGGTGACGCGGGCAACCAGATTACGACCCACCACAATCACATCATTATCCGCCAGAATTGGGTTCTCAGACGCATCGCCCAAGATCGCCGTCTTGCCGTCTAGCTCGCGCGCTACAGCTCTGCCCTGCTGGACATCAAACCGGATCAGCGCCACGTTTCGCAAATCGGCATTGGAAAGATCGACAGAGCTAGCGGCTAGTGCGTCGAGAAAGCTGCTGCCGTTGGGGACTTGAATCACACCAAAGCTGCCGCCACCCCGACTGCCTGCGGCATAGTTGAGCACCCGAATTCTGATCTGGGGCTGAGCCAGCGTCGAACGCGCTGCCAAATTGCGGTCATAGCCCTGATTGGCGGTCAGCGTAGGCACGACAATCGTATCGCCATCTGCCAGCTGCAAATCGGGGACGGGGCTAGCCGTGGCCAGCGGGGTAAACAGATCTACATCCTGTTCCGCCAGTTCGCCGTCCTGCTGGCGCCGCACCCGCACGGTACGCAGGTCAGCTAGCGCCGTCGTGCCGCCTGCCGAAATCAGCGCCGTCGAGAGCTGCGGAGCCGCCAGCGGATAGAGTCCCGGACGCACCACCTCTCCCAAAATCGTCACCTGCACCGGACGTTGCGCCACCAAAATCACGTCTACCTGCGGATTCACCACATAGCGATCTAGCGCCAGCCGAATCTGCTCTCTGGCTTCAGGCAACGTCAGCCCCTCCAGCGTCATCGCCCCTACCAGCGGCACAATCAAATTGCCTTCTAGATCAATCGTGTTTTGAAAAGTGAGGTCGGGAAAGCGCAGCACGTTGACAAACAGCGAATCCCCCGGCCCTAGTCGGTAATTGGTAAAAGCCGCCGAGGGCTCAAGCTGGCTGGGGGATCTGGGCGATTGACGCAAGCGCTCTCTGGCTCGCTCTAGCAGTTCGGTGGGCGGACTGGGCGGCTGAGTCAGGATTGGAGCCTGAGCAATCGCTGGGGAATTCAGAGCCAGAGCGGGCTGCCCGATTAAATAAGCCAAACCCAAGGCGCTGTAGCTATAGATCAGCAAAACTGCGCCACAGCTGAAGCGGGTTAAATTGGGCTGAGAGAACTTGCCAGAGAGCTTGCCAGGGAACTTGCCAAACATAGGGAATCGAGGAGCAGAGGGGGATCTACCCGACTAAAAGACATCAGCCATCAGCGCCAACTGCACCAGTTTACCCAAAGACGTAGCCTCCGCCCGCACCGTCTCGATTTCCCCCAGCGGCGAGATTGGGATCTGAAGGCTGACTGCAACCCAGGCTTGCCGCTGTCGATGACGCAGCTGCCGCCATTGGTCATTCCAAAACCAGCGGTTCGGAGCCGGATGGCCGCTGTCGGGCTGAGCATACCATTGCAGAACAGCTTCGGTCGCTCTTTCCGTCCAGCCTCGCAAAAATCGCGCTTCGACTTGAGCCGTCCCGGCGCTAAAGCTGAGCTGCTGCTGCTGATCGGCTGTCCATTGCCGCACGCCGTTGATATCCACCCAGTCAATCTGCGGCATATCTTTATCCCAGGTCTGAGGTCGCAGCAGCAGCCAAACGGGATCGGGCATAGCCTCAGAAGCTGAGCCGACCGGAACGATTGCCTGAGCCGACCATTTGTGCCCGCCAATCTCGATGGTTTTCTGCTCCAGCGTTTGCCAGCCGGGGAGCTTCAGGCCAGTTTTCTGGAGAGCTTTGAGCGGGGCAGTCTGCGTCAGTTTAGGAATCTGTTGCCAAGGCCAGGGCTGTCCCAGATAGCCAGGAATGGCGCTAGTCAAGGCAATGGCCAGCACAAATAGAACGACCAGCAGGCGCATTAAAGGCAGGCGAGTTGCGGGTTGGGAGCGCGTCATAGTTAAAAATAGTGCGGCTTAAACGTCGGGTTCTGGATCAAGCTCTGGATCAAATTCTGGCTCAAGCTCAAACTCCGGCTCCACCCAATCATCAATTTTCTGGATCAGCCAGACTAAGCTACCCAGCATCAGCGTCGAGTAGAGGTCGCCGCCCCAGCTATCATGCAGCCAGTAAAACGCCTGATCTTGGCCTGTGCCATGGAAATAGGTGAGCATTGCATTGCGGATAATATTGCTGATGACGCTCATGATGACAATGCCGCCGTAAAACCACAGCACCTTAGCTCGCGACCGCCAGTTTCCCGTCCAGTAGAGCAGCATCAGACCGACATATAGACTGGTAAACAGCATCTTCAGTCCGGCGCAGTAGGGAGCCACCTCGACGATGCGGTCATTTACAAACAGGTAAATCTGATCCACCCGCACGTCCATACCGCCCTGCGCCAAGATGAATCCGGCTACACCCGCGATCAACTTTTGCAGCGGCAGGGTATAAGGCGCGATCAGATAGGGAATTTGATTGGGGGAAGCCAGCAGCAGCAGCAAGAGTGCAAACCCCTGAAGCCGCAGACCGGGCCAGCCCTTGAACCAGAGGCAGAGTCCAGCCAGCATCACCACCAGCGACAGATTAATCAAATCTGGCAGACGGCTGCTGTATAGCCCCACCGCCAGCAGCAGTAAGACCAGTCCTAGTCCGTGAGTTCGCGTTGGCAGCGCTTGCCAAGTCTGGCGGTTCTGCCAGCAGAGATAGGCCGCAAAAGGCAGCCCAATCAAGCCATGACTAAAATATTCATGTTCAGTGCTGATGTTTTTATGCAGCCAGCCATCGACCCAGTAATAAAGCAGCGGTGCGTAGAGCAGTGCCAGCAAGAAGGCAGCTATCGTTTCGGGGAGATATCGCTTCTGGGAAGCTAGAGCGCGGCTGATCTGCATTAGGATTGAGCGCGGAGGTATAGCATCCTCAGAGTGCCCGCAAAACCGCAGTTGGCAACAGGTCTGCGCTAGCTGGCAGCTTAGCTAGACGCTAAAGAGGGCGCACTAGCAGCCTCGCTAGATACCTCGCTGATGCCAGGAAGCCAGCTCTGATTGATCTCTGCTTCCACCAAAGCCCGAATTGCCGAGACGACCCGCTCGATTTGAGCCTGCGTCAAGCCGGGATACATCGGCAGCGACAGAATTTCCTGGCTGTGGGCTTCGGCCTGGGGAAAGTCTCCAGCCCGGTAGCCAAGCTGCTTGAAGGCGGGCTGGAGATGGCAAGGAATTGGGTAGTGGATGCCAGTCTGGATATCGAGTTCGGCCAGGGCGGTTTGTAGAGCAGTGCGCTCTAGTGGGCAGGTTTCGGTAATTCGGATCACGTAGAGATGGTAGACATGGCCTTGGCCACAGCGATTTTCAATTGGCAGGATCCCATAGGCGGCTAGGGGTTGCAGCAGCGCGTCATACTGCTGGGCAATTTGGTGACGAGCGCAGTTCCAGTCGTAGAGGTGCGGCAGCTTGGCTTTGAGTACGGCGGCTTGAATCGTGTCGAGACGACTGTTGGTGCCCAAGTCAGTGTGGAAATATTTGCGGGTCGCGCCATAGTTGCGGAGCGAGCGCATCGTTTGCGCCACGATTTCTTCGCGCGTCACCAGCATGCCGCCATCGCCAAATGCGCCAAGATTTTTGCTGGGATAGAAACTGAAAGCTGCCGCCATGCCAATCGAACCCGCCCGGTAGCCTTCGCGCTCGGCCAAGTGAGCCTGAGCCGCATCCTCAAAAATCAGCAGATCGTAAGTGCTAGCCAAATCGAGCAGCTTGCGGGGTGAAACCATCTGGCCATAAAGATGCACGGGCAGAATGGCGCGCGTCCGGGCAGTAATGGCCTTTTCTGCCGCCATCAGGTCAATCAGCGCCGTGCTGGGATCGCAGTCTACAAAAATCGGCGTAGCTCCAGAGCGCAGCACGCCAATCAGCGTGGCGACAAACGTATTGGCAGGCAAGATTACCTCGTCGCCCGCCCCAATGCCGCAGGCTTGCAGCCCCAAGGCCAGCGCATCTGTGCCAGAGGCTACGCCTACGCCGTAAGCGCTGCCGCAAGCCTGGGCAAAGGCTGTTTCAAACTCGCTCAGCTCCTGTCCCAGCACATAGTCGCCTTGGCGCATCGCGGTTAAGACAGCCTGTTCGAGCTTGGCCTGAATCGGCTGGTGCTGAGCCGTGAGATCCACAAACGGGATGGTTGGAAGAGTGGAATGTTGCATGGCGAGATATGGCGATGAGTGCAAGGGTGTGAACGCAAACAGGCTGGAGCACCGCTGGGTTTGAGAGCTGGCTTAAACCCTAGATTTGGCATCCTCACTTTAGTTATGCCGAATTCTCTGTAATTTTTGATACTGGCTTGAGTGAAGAATTCATAAATAGCCCAGCCTTCAGACTACAGCCCTTCAGACTACAGCTCAGAGCGTTCACAGACTCGCCATTCAGCTCAATTTATAAAGAGACGACTGACTAGAAGCATCCGACTAGAAGCATCCTGTAGCCTTCACAGCTGCATTGCTATACCCACAGCTCAACGCCTCTCCAGTTCGGCAGTTAGCTTGGGTAAATCTTCGAGCAGCAGTACGGTGATTCTGCCATTCTGGGCTTTGCCGCTAGGGGTCTGTACGGTTTCCACCCAGTAGCCAAAGCGATTGCCTTGGCGCAGTTCGCCCTCCGTAAACCGCAGCAGGGGTAGATCGGCGCTCTCGGCTCGGCTCAGCATTTCGGGCGTGGGATAGGTGAGAACAGGCACGGCGGTGGCATAGTCTTGAGCCAGACCCTCTCCATAGATAATGCCCAGAGCTTCTTCCAATCGTGCTTGGCTGACACCATAAACCGTGTCAAACAGTGTAATCGTCTCACTGCGAATGATGTCTTTGCGGTCACCTGCTGTGGCTCGTCCGGGAGCAGTAATGGAGGCTTGAAAGCTAAAGCGGCGCGAGGGGCTGTCCGTGCGGCGCACCAGCAGTGTTTCGTTGGGCGCGGGCTGAATCGTCGGCTGGCTCTGCATCCAAGTGGCCACCTCAGCAACAGGCTGACCGGGCAATGCCTCGGCGCGGCTGCTGAAGCTGCAAGCCAGTAAGCCCAGCGTCAAACTGGTTCCTAGCCTCCATTTGATTTGGTTCATTTGAGTTGCCCCTACTGGGTTTCCTGACTAGCGGTGATGGGTTGAGCAATGTTTAGAGCAATTTAGAGCAATTTAAATTTGGTCGCTAAATTATAGATGCTTTTATCCTACCCTTAGTTTTCTGGCTGGCTTCAGGGCAGGTCGCGGTCAGAAATTCGCGGTAAACTGTGGCTGAGTTTGAAGTTTTTTAGAATAGATGCGTCGGCTGGTATGGTCACTTTTCTGTTAGAAGTCGGCACTGAAGAACTGCCTGCAAGCTTTGTCAAAGATGCGCTGCGCCAGTGGAAAACCCGCATCCCGGCTAGCCTGGAAGAGGTCTATCTCACGCCCGACACGATTGAGTATTACGCCACGCCCCGGCGGCTCGCCCTGCTGCTGCGCGGCTTGCCCAGCCAGCAGGCAGACCGCACGGAGGCAGTAAAAGGCCCAGCGGCACAGGCGGCTTTCAAAGACGGCAAGCCCACCAAAGCTGCCGAGGGATTTGCCCGCTCGCGGGGGGCTAGCGTCGAGGCATTGGAACTCCGCAAAACTGACAAAGGCGAGTTCGTGTTTCTGCAACAGCAAATCGCCGGACGACCGGCCTCAGAAATTTTGAGCGAGCTGGTACCGCAGTGGATTTTTGGTCTGGAAGGCAAGCGGTTTATGCGCTGGGGCGACGGCGATCTGCGGTTTCCGCGTCCGGTGCGCTGGCTGGTGACGGTCTTGGATGAGGCGGTGCTGCCGCTAACGATTCAAAACGGCGCAGAGAGCTGTTCTAGCGGTCGTATCTCACAGGGACATCGGGTGCTGCATCCTCAGCCTCTGTCGATTAAAACGGCCTCAGACTATGCGGCGGTGCTGCGGTCAGCTTTCGTGGAGGTCGATCCGATGGTGCGGCAGGAGTTGATCTTGGCGCAGACGACAGCAGCAGCTCAGGCGGCGGGCGGCGAAGCGGTAATCAATCCAAATCTGCTGGAAGAAGTGCGCGATTTGGTGGAGTTTCCGACGGCAGTAGTGGGTCAGTTTGATGCCGAGTTTCTGGCGCTGCCTGCCGAGGTGATCACCACCGAAATGGAACGACATCAGCGCTATTTCCCAATCCTGAAAGACGGCGAGCTCTTGCCCTATTTCATCACGATCTCAAACGGCGATCCGGCCAAATCGGCGCTAATTGCGGCGGGCAACGAGCGGGTGATTCGGGCGCGACTCTCGGACGGCAAGTACTTTTTTGATCTCGACCGCAAGCAGCCGCTAGAGGCTTACCTGCCGCGACTCGAAACCGTCACCTTTCAAGAAGATCTGGGTTCGGTACGCGCCAAGGTGGCGCGAATTGGCCAGATTGCTGACCTGATTACCGAGCAGCTTCAGCTTGGAGCAGAGCAGCGCCAGACCATTGGGCGAGCCGCTCTGCTCTGCAAGGCCGACTTGGTGACGCAGATGGTGGGCGAATTCCCGGAGCTTCAGGGCGTGATGGGACAGAAGTACGCCGCCAGCGCTGGAGAGTCGCCAGAGGTGGCCACCGCAATTTTTGAGCATTACTTGCCGCGTGGAGCAGGCGATACGCTGCCACAGTCTTTGGCAGGGCAAATCGTGGGGCTGGCCGACCGACTGGATACGTTGAGCGGAATTTTTAGCCTGGGGATGCTGCCCACTGGCTCCTCCGATCCGTTTGCGCTGCGGCGAGCGGCCAATGCGGTGGTGAATATTATCTGGGCGGCGAAGCTGGGGCTAAATTTGGATCAGCTCTTGGCGCAGGTGGTCACGCAGGCTGCCCAATCAAAAACTGAACCAGCGCAGCTCTTGAGCCAACTGCGCGACTTTTTCTTACAGCGACTGCGAACCCTGCTGCAAGACGAGCGTGCGGTGGACTACGATTTGGTGAACGCTGTGCTGGGCGAGGGCGACCGCGAAGCCCAAAATCGCGGCCTGCAAGATTTGCTGGATCTGCGGGAGCGAGCTGAGTTTTTGCAGCAGCTCCGCCAAACCCAGCAGCTCGACGCGATTTATGAAACAGTAAATCGGGCGGCGCGGCTGGCGGCTCAGGGCGAACTTGACACCGTTCAGCTTGACCCGCAGCCTCTGATCCAACCGCAGCTGTTTCAGCAGCCCTCAGAGCAGGCGTTTTATCAGGCGCTGTTGCAGCTTTTGCCCCAGACGCAAGCGGCTCGTGCTGAACGCGACTATCAAAAGCTGGTGGCAGGGCTGGCCAAAATTGCGCCCGTGGTCAGCCAGTTTTTTGACGGTGAGCAGAGCGTCATGGTGATGGACGAAAACCCAGAGATTCGCCAGAACCGCCTGAATCTGCTGGGTTTACTGCGAAACCACGCCCGCGTTTTAGCTGATTTTGGGGCGATTGTGAAAGCCTGAAAGCCTGAAGACTAGGCGACCTCTTCGCCATGGTGTCTCACCAAAGCTCAGCGCTCTGAATTAACCCTGGCAGTTTTACAAGAATTCACATCTAGCAAAGGTGAGGAGGGCTAAGATGGGTGCTGCCAAAGCCGCTGAGCCAGCTTTAGCACTGATCGGGCAGCTCGTAGAGTTTTCAGCAAAGTTTCCAGGAACAGTTGTCAGAGAATATGCCTAGCGCTTATGTCATTGGTCTGGGCCGATCGGGGGTGGCGGCGGCGCGTTTGCTACAGCGTCAGGGCTGGCAGGTGACGGTCAGTGATGCTGGAACTGCCCCTGCTCTACAGCCGCTCCAGCACATGCTAAACGCTGAGGGAATTGCCGTCAGGCTAGGCGATCGGTTCACGCCTGATCCCGATCTGATGCAGCTTGTGGTCGTCAGCCCCGGCGTGCCCTGGGATCTGCCTGCTCTGGTCAAAGCGCGGGAGCTGGGCCTTGAAACTATTGGCGAAGTAGAGCTGGCTTGGCAGAGTTTGTTGCAGATTCCCTGGGTCAGCGTCACGGGCACGAACGGCAAGACCACCACTACCGCACTGATTGCCGCGATCTTCCAGGCGGCGGGGCTGACGGCTCCGGCCTGCGGCAACATTGGCTATGCGGTCGGGGAAGTGGCTTTGCAGGCGCTCTCACAGCCGCCAGACTGGGTGATTGCCGAGCTGAGCAGCTATCAAATTGAGTCCTCCGTTACGGTTGCGCCCCGGATTGGCGTTTGGACAACTTTTAGCGCCGATCACCTCAGCCGCCACCAGACGCTAGAAAACTACTCCGCCATCAAAGCCAAGCTGCTCTCTAGCTCGGCGCTTCAGGTGCTCAACGGCGACGATCCCTATCTGCGGCAGATGGCGCAAACCTGGCCAAAAGCCTATTGGACCAGCGTTACGGGCAAAGCCGATCTGCTCTGTGCACCGGAGCGGGGAGCTTACATTGAGAATGGCTGGGCGATCGTGCAGGGCGAACCGATTCTGCAGGTGGCGGATCTGCGGATGATCGGCAGCCACAACCAGCAGAATTTGCTGATGGCGGTGCTGACCGCGAGGCTGGCCGGAATTGCTCAATCTGCAATTGTGGAGGCGATTCGGCAGTTTCCGGGCATGCCGCACCGCCTGGAGCTAGTCTGCACTTGGCGCGGCATTGCCTTCATCAACGATAGCAAGGCCACCAACTACGACGCGGCTCAGGTCGGCTTGGCGGCGGTGGCAGCTCCGACGATTTTGATTGCGGGCGGCGAGGCTAAAGCCGGAGACGATACGCTTTGGATGCAGACGATCCGCGAGCGAGCAGCGGTAGTGCTGCTAATTGGCCGTGCGGCTCCAGGTTTTGCTCAGCGATTTGAGCAGATCGGTCAGCCCTCCGAAATTGTCGAGACAATGGAGCAAGCCGTGCGGCGCGGGGCAGATTTGGCAGAGCAGCTAGGGGCGCAAAACGTTCTGCTCTCTCCAGCCTGCGCTAGCTTTGATCAGTACAGCGACTTTGAGCAACGCGGCGAGCACTTTAGCCAGCTTTGCCGCCAAATTCTGTCTGACTAGATCAGACTAGAATTGAGAAGCCACCTTGCTGCTTTCTATCTCGCTGCCTAAACCACCCCATGCTCATTCCGATTACCCGCAAGAAATTTGAAGAGCTGGTGCCGCTCACCGCCACCTTCAATCAATATCGCTTCTATTGGGGCAAGCTGACCGATATTTTGCAGCGCGTGCTGATTTCGGTGGCGGGGCTGGTGGCGGTGGTCGTGCTAAATTATTTTGCTGGCGAGCGATTTCAGATTATCCTGGCCTTTTTAGCCAGCGCGACTGGGCTTTACTGGTTCTGGAGTCCGGCCTATCGGGCGACTCGCCGCAATCTGGACTGCCGCAAATATAAGTTCAGCGGCTTTTTTGAAGGTGAAGTGCTGGATACTTTTATTACCGAGAATTTGGTTGGCAAAGAGGAGACAGTCAACAAGCAGGGCGAGCTGGTGATCATTGAGAACCGCGAGCGCCGCATCAACCTGGAAATTAGCGACGACACTGGCTTTGTGGTCACCACGCAGGCGCCGCTGCTGCGCGAACATCGCTCGATTCGCCCCGGCGATACGGCGCAGCTCTTGGTGATGTCAAACCGGGGCGACTTGAGCCGCATCAGCTTTGTCTCTGATGTATTTTTGCCGGAATCTGACCTCTGGGTTTCAGAATATCCTTACCTCCGCAGAGATATATTCCGAGAAGTCTGTCGTCAGCTAGGCCAAGGGGCTGAGCGAGATCAATATCAAGACCCATACCAGAGTCGGGACGACTATCGACAGGGACGAGAGCCGCGCCGCAGATCGCAGGCAGAGGGCTATGACGACCGCTATGATCCTAGAGATTACCCTGATGGGCCGGACGATCGAGGGCGTGGCTCTGTCAAGCGTCTGCGGGGAAGTCGCTAGGTGGCTGCCAGCGATAGGTTGCCAAACTCACCTTGCCAGCCGCCGAAAACTGCACGCCCTCCTGCTCCAGTAAATGCCGCTGGAGTTGATCGTTGCCATACCGAAACGGCGATTCAGAAATCTCGCCCTTGGCGTTGATCACCCGATGCCAGGGCACAGCCAGATCAGGCGTGACGCGATAGAGCGCATAGCCGACGAGCCGCGCCTGTCCGCCCAAGTTGGCAAGCTGAGCAATTTGGCCATAGGTGGCCACTTGACCTACTGGAATCTGCCGCACCACGGCGTAGATCGCCTCGTAGCTAGACATTTTGCGATTCTGCACAAGCGCGCTTCAAATTTTTAACGCAATTTAGCATGAGGGGGCAAGCGGCCTTGCTATGCTCTTAGGCGTGGTCAACTGTCGTTCATCGAGTCAATCTAAACCTTCTGTGAAAACTAACCAGCTCAGCCAATTTCCCCTCCAGCTCGCCCAGTTTACCGCCCAATCTGCATCCCGCCTGCCGCAGTATCTGTCGCAGTATCTGCCGCAGTATCTATGGCTCTCACGCTGGCCTGAAAAGTATAGCTATCGTAGCCTCACCCGACGGCTCAACCGCTCGAAAGGCTGGCTGCTGAGCGGCTTGGGGAGTCTGCTGCTGCTGTGGGTCTTCTGGCAGTGGCTGCTGGCGCTGGCGGTTGGACTGACGGCGATGCTGGGCGTTTATCTGGCTGAGCAGGGACAGCTCAAATCCTGGCGGAACTGGGGATTCTGGAGACGATTCGACCGGGCGCTGAGCCTGGCGGCGCTGGCGGGACTGGCGGCGGCTGGCACGGTTTATCTATCGCTGGCAATCTGGCTGGAGTCGGATCGCTCTTGGCTAGCAATGGGCGTGATTTTGGAAGGCTTGGGGCTGCTGGCAATTTTGAGCCTGCTGATTTGGCGGCAGCTAGATTCACCCAGATCTAAGACAGAGGCTCCCGTTTCGCCAGACTCTATTGCACCAGACTCTATTGCACCAGACTATCTGGGACAGCTCTCAGCCGCCGATCCGGTGCAGCGACTCATCGCCATCCGGCAGCTAACCCAAATTGTCCAGCGGCCAAAACCGCCGCTGGCTGCTAACCATTTGAGCGACTGTTTCCGGCTGATGCTAGATCGCGAAACTGAGCCGCTGCTCTGTCATACGCTGATAGAGAGCTTGCAGCAGCTTCAGCCGAAGCCGTGCCTAGAGCCGCACCTGAAGCCGCACCTAGAGCCGCACCGTCTAGAAAATCTCGACTAACTGTGCCGAGAGCTGGCTTTTGCGCTATAAATATTTGCTTCGTATCGTGATTTAACCGCAATCTCCTATGGATCGCTTCTTCAAAGTCGAAGTCCTCTCCCAAACCCCAAATCCGCATCAGGTGATCTATGCGGCGATGCACCAAGACTATGCTGAGAGCTTTGTCTGGGACGAGCGCGACCGCTTCCCGGATGAAGCCGAGGCGGGAGAGGTGATTGTTAAGCATCTGCTGGCGGGGAACCGGGGACATTATGGCCCATTGGAGCATCCTCAAATCGTTCTCAACTGCGGGTTTTTTCCGCACTCAACGATGCAGCAAATCCGTACACATCGCGTTGGCATTTCTTTTGATGTTCAGTCCTTTCGCTATTCGGGTAAGCGAATTATGGACGTAGTAGAAGGCAAGCGTGACCTGGAAGAAGTATTCTATCTGCGCCCGGTGGGTTTCTATAGCGATCGGCAGGGCAAACGCTATGAATATACCGAGACTCTGCGCCAAGAAGATCTCGACTGGTGTCTGAAAGCTAGCGAACGCTATGCTCTACGCATCGAGCAGGGATTTTCTGAGGAACATGCCCGCAGCATTATTCCGTTTGACGTGCGGCAGCATTGGGTAATGTCGGCGAATGTCCGTTCGCTGATGCATCTGCTGGATCTGCGCTGGAAGCTAGACGCGCAGCTTGAGGCGCAGCAGCTCTGTGAGCTAATCTGGAATTCTTTCCATGCCTGGGTTCCGGCGGTTGCGGGTTGGTATGAGGCAAATCGCGCTAAAAAGGCTAAACTCGCGCCGTAGAGATTTTCAGGCTCAGAAATCTTGGCTTCAGCGCCTCTCGCTCTCGTCTTAAACTCAGGATTACGGCCTGGGAGTCAGCGGCAGTTCGATGCCGAGTTTGCTGCCCAAATCGAGGGCAGTGTTGGCGAAGTTGGTGGTGGCGGCGATGGGGGTGGCGATGGCGGTAGCGGCAACAGCAGCGGCGAGCAGGCGTTTTTTGAGGCGGGTGGGGTTGCGCTGGGCTTCGGGTCTTTGGATTTCGGCTTCTACGTCGTCGAGATCAATAGTGATTTCTTCTTGAACGTCTTGCGGAAACTGGGCGGCAGTTTGGCGTAAGGTGGCGACGAGCTGGAGCAGTTCGGCAGTGCTGGCGTTGTAGTTCACCGTTTTGTCGCCCGCAACGTTATCGCCGCTGCCGGAGTGGTTTTGATGGATGGTTGTACTCACCGGATTCTGCTCCTGTTTGACAATCAAAGGTTGGCTGACAGCCTGTTTCGTAATTTCTAGCATATCTCTGTAGGCTCGCTCAGCACCGAAGCCGAATTCGCGTTCTTCCATCTCGCGGCGCTTGCGGTCGAAGGCGGGGTCGATGCTATCGTCGAGCAGGCGGCGGACGTTGACATCTTCACCGCTTTCGTGGCATTCGATTGTGTTGCGGTGCTGGGTGATGCAGCGCTGGAGGCGGTCGAAGGGGAAGGAAAAGGGTTGGGGGCTGGCTTTGCAAACAGCGCAGTTGCAGGGAATCAGGGTGTCGTATTCCAGGCGTTCGTAGCTGTCGTGGATGGTTTGGAATTCATGGTTGAGGACGGCAAGGAAATCACGCTGGTGGGAGCCGCTGAGCCGGATGCGGATCTGGCGGTTGCGGTAGTCTTCAATGATTTCAGCGCGGGCGCGGTTGGGGCTGACGAGCACAACGCCGGTTTTCCAAACCAAGGCTTTGTCTGGATCTGAGACGTTTTCGATGAGCTTGTGCAATTCGACAATGAAGCGGGTGAGGATGCCTTTGGGCATGAAGCCTTTGTAGCGGTAGCGCAGGATCAGGTTGTGGCTGCTGTCCCAGTCGTAGGCGGGTGCGTCGGGCGAGAGCAGGTGGGGGGCGATGTAGTGGCCGTCGCGGCGGGGGATTTCGTAGCAGACTTTGAAGGCTTTCATCAGTTGCAACAGTTCGTCGCGCATTTCGGCATATTGCCCTTGCCAGATTTGGCGCAGGTCGGTGCGGCTGAATTCGCCGAGCTGTTGTTTGACGGTGGGGTTGTCGAGGATTGTGTAGACGGCGGCAGTGCCCCAGTTGGGTTTGAGGATGAGATAGCGGCGCAAGAGCGGGTCTTCTTGGAAATGCAAGCAGATGCCGAGGCTGTGCAGGAAGCGGCTGAGGGTGAACATTTCGTCGCGCTGGGTGATGCCGTGATAGCGACAGGTGGCTTCGTAGTCGGCGCAGTCGATGTAGTTGCGGTTGTCATTTTCGAGGCTGTAGCGGACGTTGAGCCAGCTATTTGGGAAGGGGATGCCGTTGGGCAGCAGGTCTTCGAGGCTGTGCTGGATGGCGGTTTTGAGGTCTTCGAGGCCGCGATTGTCGGCGAGGTTGGTGCTGAGGGCTGGCCGCAGGTTCTCGAATTCGGCGCGGAGTTCGCGCAGGTTGAGGTTGCAGGTGCGGTTTTGTTTTTCGTTTTGGATCAGCAGCACGGGGCTATCGTTGCTGAGCAGGCGGATGATTTGCAGCCAAAAGTAATGGTCGGTGTCTTCTTTGCGGCTGTCGGCAACGAGCAGATAAAGCGAGCGTTCGGTGAGAAAAAATTGGTGGGTTTGGTGATAGATTTCTTGGCCGCCAAAGTCCCAAATATTGATGCGATAGTTTTTTTGGTTGCGTCCGGTGAATTCCCATTTAAAAATATCGATGCCTTCTGTAGAATTGTCTTCGGTTTCGGGAGGAAGCTGATAGTCGGGGTCGAGCAGTTTGCGCGCAAGGCTAGTTTTGCCGGAGCCACCTTCACCAACGATCAGGATTTTGGCTTCGTAGAGGATAGTAGTTTCGTTCGGGTCTTGAGCGCGGAAGTAGTAGTCAAGAATGGGCTGTGCATTTGGCCATCTTTCGCCCGGTTTAGGCGCGAGAATATCAGGTGGAATGTTGATGGGATTGCCTTGCAAATTAAGTTTTTTAAGCTGAGGGAGTTGAGAGATTTCTTCTGGGAGCCATGTGATATGGTTTTTCTCAAGGTCAAGCGAAGTTAAATTGATCAGATTCCCAATTGCAGCAGGAATTTCGCTGATTTGGTTGTTAAAGAGGGAAAGACCTGATAGATGAGTCAGGTTCCCAATCACCTCAGAAATCTTACTAATTTGGTTGCTATGGAGGTCAAGTCCCGTCATATTAGCCAGCTGTCCCATCACCGCAGGAATCTCGCTGATCTGGTTACTCCAGAGGTTAAGCCCTACTAGATTGGACAACTGACCAATCACTTCTGGAATCTTGCTGATTTGGTTATTAGAGAGGTTAAGCCTCGTTAGATTAGTGAGATGCCCAACCGCAGTAGGAATTTCGCTGATTTGGTTGCCAGAAAGATCAAGCTTTGTCAAATTTGTCAGTTGCCCAATCACTTCTGGGATTTCGCTGATCTGATTGCTAGAAAGATCAAGCTCCGTTAGATTAATCAGATTGCCAATTATCGTAGGAATTTCGCTGATTTGGTTGCCCCGGAGGTCAAGCTCTGTCAAATTTGTGAGCATTTCAACCACAGTAGGAATTTCACTGATTTGATTGCAGGGTTATTTCATTCTAAATAATAACTTGAGTGTGCTCAGACCAAAGCCAGCGAGCCGTTGAGCTTGAGCCATATTCTCAAAACCATTGTGGCGATACAAATTCAGGGCAAAATTGCGCGCTAT